>NZ_JAEBDZ010000009.1:0-380574 GCF_046548675.1 Amycolatopsis sp. cmx-8-4 | reverse complement strand
CGGCCACAGATGCCGGTCGCCGCACCCGACGGAGTGATCCCACTCCGTCGCTGACACCGGTTAAGCTGCAGACCTCGGCTGGGGATTTTCAGGAAGCGCCTCTGGCCCACTTCGCAGAGCGCCATCAGGACAGTGCATCTGCGCGATGCTCGTCAGTCAGCGATGACGCGTGCCGGCGCACCTCCGCCGCATAGGCACGGAGCTGGCCTGCTTCGGACCAGCGTCTCGCCTGGTCCCGTGCCTCTTCATCGATCAGGTGCTCCCGCTGTGCGATCGCGGCGCGTTCCTCAGCCGCGGCCTGACGCTTCGCCCGTTCGGCTCTTTCCAGCTCCGCTTGGCGCTGCCGCTCCTCGGCCGCTGCGCGCTGCACCGCCAGGTGTCCGAGCCGGAGCCGGACTTCCTCCAGAATCTCCACGAGATCGTCTTCCAGGCGATGTTCGTCGGTGTCTTTCCAGCTGTCGGCCCAAAAACGCCCGGCACCGGCCGCGATGATGCCCAGGTGTTCATCCGGGACCTCGTCGAAGTCGGGGAACAAGTAGCCCTGTCGCGCGCGCTTGAGTTCGCGTTCTGTGGGCTCGTGGGGACGCCGGAGCGTGGCCTGGGTGAATCGGAGCCAGACCTCATCCCGGTCGAGGGCGAACCGGATCTCGTTCTGATGATCACCCCGTGTCGCGTATCCACGTGTGTGCCGTTCCGTCTGGAGCGACACGGTCATCCCGATCTCGCGTGCACCCAGTACCAGGGCGTCGATCAGGCGAAACGCCCGATCGCGCTGTGCTCTCTGGACGGGGAATCCCTCCAGCTCCATGCACGCCTGCACGATATCGGTCGGGTCCGGCGGCGTCGTAGACACGGCTTGAGCCAGCAGTCTGGTTTGCCACCCGGGCGGCGCTTCCAGCTTGATCGCCAGCCGGTATCCGGTGTCTTGTCGACAGTATTCGAACGACAGCCGCATTCCCTCCGGGATCCGCCCGAACCGCCGTGCTAAAGCCGCGAGCTGGCGTTGTTTCGGTGCCTGGTCAGTCGATACCAGGACGCGATGATCGACTGCATCCTGGAGTTTCTGCATGAGCTGGTCGACCGGTCCTCGTTTTTGCACAACCGGCTTCGTAGACGGCGTGACAGTAGGTCCGCTCGTGCTTGGGTCGGGCCGCTTCCGTGTGCCCGGCGCTGGAGCTTTGGGGCGTTGTTCAGGTTTCTTGCTGTCAGAAGGCGATAAACGATGGCGGTTGTCTTCCCGGGGCAGGTATGCGTCGTTCTCGAGGTAATAGACGCCTTCCTCAGTGATCGAGGCACCCCATGATGGGCCGTGGCCCTTCACGACGAGCAAGCCTCGGTTGTGCAGCGCGCGTGCGACCAAACGGTGCGACCAATCTTCGTAGACTCCCGCCGCGCAACCTGCGCGCACCCACGCGAGGACTTCCCGCTGAGCCGCATTGATGGGCATTTTGCGACTGGTCATCGTTACGCTCTCCTCGAAGGAACCGCTCCTGGCCGTCGCTATTGTCACCCCTGTCCGAACGCGACTGCGCCCGAGTCCGGGAACGGCAGGAGCTCACAGACCGCGCAACCGTGCCACACCAGCAGTTGGAGACGATCCCGCCCTGCCCAGACAATGATCACGATTTCACGGTCCGCCCTGTCGCGACAATCCTGCATCGACACGATTGCCGCCACCTCACGAGCCACTGGACGATCTCAGGCCACCGCCTGACGGTCCAGCGATATGGAGCTGAGCGGCGGACGGTCTGCGAGTGGGTGCCCACCGGTCGGCGGGCATCGAATGGTTCTGATTGTGGGCAGCCGCAGTGAGCTTGCTCCACCGGGTATGCGGTGAACCTCACGGCCAACTGTGCGCCCCAAGCAGGTTCAGCCGAGGTCGCAGCGCCACCCGTGGTCAGCGATCAGCTCGGTGATCCCGACCTCTTCCTGGGCAAGACGCGTGCCGCGTATCAGGTGCTCGGCTGCCCGATTCTGCAAATCCAGAGGTAGCCAGGCGGCTACGGCGTGCGCGGTGGCCGCGGCGAGGCGTGCTTGGCCTGGTTGGGGTCGCGCGTAGCGGAACATCGCCTCGTAGAGGCCGACCGCGGGCCTGACGGCCGGGAGTTGCTCGCGCGTTGCGACGGCTGCAGCGTTGGCCGGGATCTGCAGTCCTTTGGCGTCGAGATCACCGAAGTACCGCACCTCGCGGGCGGTGGGCGTCAGCCGGCTGATCGACAGCACTGACTGCTCGAAGGCGCCGCCTGCTCCCCAGCCGACCAGGCCGACGTTCCCGGGCTTCCGCCGGAGCGCGGACACGAGGGAGTCAAACGTGTCGCTGTTCTCGACCATCAGCAGTATCGGTCCATCACTGACGGACTCCATGATGAAGCCTGGTGCGACCCGCCGTGCCCGCAGGAGGTCCAAGCTGAGTCGGCTGTCACCGAACAACGCCGTCCCCATCAATTTGTCCAGGACCTTCTCGTTGCCGAAGATCTTGACTGACCGCTCCCGGTGCGGAACGACCGGCAGGTCTTCGCGGTCGTGTTCGTACAACCACGTGTTGAGGGACTCCAGGTGTGCCCGCTGGGCTGGGCTGGGCCGTGCTTCCTCGACCCAGGCCAGTCGGTGGTGCCACACCATCCGGGCGCCCGGTTTCGGCGACCTGGATGCCAGTCGGCTGACAAAGCGTGGCAAATGGGGCTTCTGACTGCGATCCCAGGATCGTGCACCGGCAGGTCGCACCAATCCGGCGTGATCAAGCTCGGCGATCACGTCGGCGAGCACCGACCGCCGACCGGGGGTCGAGCGGCCGGACGGGTCCGCTGTGTCGAGCAGTTGCCACAACTCCTCGAGCTGAACTCGCTGTCGTGGCCACTCGGCGAGCAGGTCCGCCATTCGACGGGCTCGCATGCTGACGGTGGGACCGGCAGTGTCGAGGTCTTCTGCCACTCAGTCTGTCTCCTCGATGTGCACCGGCCCGCGGAAGAACCGTGCTGCGGTGATCTGCCCGTGCTCGGGGTCCCCGTCCGTCGGCAGCCCGGCCCGGATCTCGTCCTCGACTGTCAGATAGGCCATGCCGCTGCGTAGATCGCGGTCGTTGCGCAGCCGGATGATCAACGGAAACAACGACAGTGCGTTGACGTCGAAGAGCCCGGTCGTGTAGATCAGCTGGACACCGAGCGCGTCGGCCACCCCGAGCTGCAGGTCCAGCAGGTAACCCGCCGAGGCACGGCCAATCGGATTGTCCAGGAAGAGGACACCGGCGTGCGGGCGGCGGAGCTGGCCTCGCTCGTTGGAGCGCAACGCGGCCATCGTGCAGTAGAGGATGATCGCCGCGGTCAGCAGCTGGCCACCCGAGAAGATCTCCGCGACCGACGACACACGGACCCGCTCGGCGCGCAGCGCGGCATCGGGCTTGAGGATGTCGACCCGCACACCTTTCGGCATCGCGGCTCGGACACCTTTGAGCAGGAGCGTCAGACCGTCGCGTTTCCCGCCCGTCGCCTTCGTAGTGCCCGTGGCGGCCTCGTCCACTACCTCACCGAGCCGTGCATCGAGCACCGGCGGTTCGAGTTCGGTGAACCGGATGTGCAGGAAGCGCAGGCCCGCCCAGTCGCCGAGGGCTTCCGGCAGCGCGCTGACCTTTTCCGCGGTGCGCAAGGTCTTGAGCGCGATCTCCACCATGCCGCGCAACCGGACCACGATCTCGGTGCGGTGGCGCTCGATGTGGGCCAGATCGTCGGCGAGGCTGCGCAGCCGCGGCTTGAGCGCGTGCTCCCAGTCCGCGGCATACTCGGCAAGCCGCTCTCGATCGACCGCGATCATCTGCTGCCTGACCGGGCTGTCGACCTTCTCGAAGGCTTGGCCGACGGCGTACTGGCCGAGCTTCGAGGAGAGGCGGCGAACCTCTCCCTGGGCGTTGGCCAGCATGTCCTCGGCTTCAGACACCGAAGTTCGGATCCTGGTCCGCCGGTCACGTGCGGCGGCGGCGTCGCCGGTGAACGGCGGCTCGGCGTCGCTGGCGGCGGCCAGTGCGCTGATCGAGTCGTAGAGCGACTCGAAGTCGTCGGCTGTCTTCTTGGTCGCCTCGATCGTCTTGCCGAGATCCTCAAGGTGCCGCTGCGCCTCTTCGTCGGCTTGGCGGGCGCGCTCGTAGTCGCTGGAGGCAACGTCCAGCAACTCGTCCGCGTGCGCGAGGTCGCGAGGATGGCCGTAAGGCTCCATCGAGACTTCCTGCGGTTGAAAAGCTTCGTAGGCCTGTTGACGGCGGCCGGCCTGTCCTTGGGCGGCGCCGGCCTGGTTCGTCAGGCCGGCGACCGCTCGTTCGGTCCTGGCTGTGGCGGCGGATCTGGACGCTGCGTCTGCTCCGTCCGGGGTGCTCAAGAGTTCGGTCGCGCGCGTTCGGACGGTCTCCGGCACCTTTTCCAGTACGGCGCGGGCCTGTGCTTCGGCGTTGAGTTTTGCCTCCAGCTCAGCCCGCAGATCAGCGCCGACTTCGACCTGCTCGTACGCTTCCTTCGCTGCCTGATAGGTCGCTCGTAAAGTTTCGGCGGACTCCTTTGGAGGCGTCGCCGTGCGATCCGCCGATCCGCCACCGGGAATCCGGCCGACTTCGTCGCGGGTGGTGGCGATGGTCCGTTGCTGGTCGTCGGTCTTGCGGTGGAGTTCGGATTTGTCCTGGCGCCGCGCTTCTGCTCGGTTGTAGGCGTCATCGGCCGCGAGTTGAGCGGCGGTTGCCGCTGCCTGCGCTTCCTTCAGCGCGTGGGACCATGTCGGCTCCTGGGCGATGACCTGAGCGAGTGCGGCAAGCTCGTTCGAGCGATTCCGCGCTGTCCGGGCCACTGCACGCAGATCGGGCAGGGAGGTGGTGATGGCTTCTTCGGCCTCGTTGATCGTGGCGAGCCGGGCGAGCAAGTCCTCCGCGTGGCTCTCAGCCTTCTCCAGCGTCTCCTGAGCGGTGTCGCGTTCCGCGGTCAACTGCTCGATGGTGCCGGGTGGCCACGCCCTCTCCCATTCCTTCAGGCGTCTGACCAATGCCTGGTCGTGTTCGATCTGCGCGGTCAGCGCATCCATCTGTGTCCGTCGTTCCCGCGTGGCCTCCACCAGCCGTTGCCGTTCGGCCGCGGCCAGGTCGACGTCGTACATCGCCGGATTCGGCGGCACCACATATTCCGTTTCGGGCGCCTCGGCCAGCGCCGTGCCGCCGAGAGTCTCGGTGGTGCCGACCACGACGATCGATCGAGGCAGCAAACGCGCAGCCGTCAGGACCTCTTCTGCGCGATCGAGATGCTGCGGATTGTTGAGGACGACCCCGTCGACCAGCTGAGGGTGCGCTGCCATGAGGTGCTCACGTCGATTGTCCGGCACTTTGGCGAGATAGTCCCAGCCGGCGTAGGCCCGGATACCGGCTTCGTCGAGGGCCTGGAGCGCCGAGGTGATCTCCGGACGGGGCGGGAGAAGCTCTCCGGTCTGCAGCGCTTCCAGCACCCGCCGGTCGGCGGCGTCCGCGAGTTGCCGGGTGACCAGTTCTTCGCCGTTCTCGGCGATGACTTCGCCCAACCGGGTAAGCAGGGACGGGTAGTCGTTCTCCAGCGTGACCGACGCAGTCCCGAGCACGGCTGCCAGCCGTTCCTCCTCGGCCAATGCGGCGGTCGCAGTCAACGCTTCTTCCAAGGCACGGGTCTTGCCAGCCAGCTCTGATCGGCGGCCGTCCGCTTCCCGTTCTGCGGCGCGTGCCGCCGGATCGAGCAGTCTGCGCTCGCCGCCGAGCCGGCTGTGCTCGGTTTCGGCTGCGGAGACGGCGGTCTCGGCATCGCCTGCGATCGCCTCGGCTTCCTCGGCCGCATCGGCTGGAGCGCGCCCGTCGTCCAGGAGACCCCTGGCCACCGCTCTGGCCACCTGCTCCCGAGCTGCGAGTATTTTCTCCCGAGCCGCCTGGGCTCGGCCCTTTTCCTGCCCGATCGCCTCCCGTTGCGCGTTTTCTTCCTCTGTCAGCTCGGCTATCTCCCGGTCGAGGACCTTCGCCTGAGCTGTCAGGCGCTGGACTTCTGCCTGGGCCTGGTCGATCAGGGCGAGCAAGCCTTGGACGAGCCGTCGCGCGGCAGCATCCCGTGCCCGCAGCGGCTCCGCGGCCTCCGCCTCCTTGGCTGCCACCAGGTCACCGACGGCCTGCGCTGCTCCCTGCGCGCGCTGGAACGCGATGAGGGTGTCTGTCGCTGTCCAGGCAGCCAGATCCGCCTGCTGTGCAGCCAGTCGATCTGTCAGCTCCTTGAGTGACGCTTCGGCGAGCTGCCACTCGATGCGTGCCCGGTCCCGGCGCAGCTCCAGCACGATGCGGTTCATCCGGCGGTTCTCCCGCTCGGTGGCCTCGGCCTGCTCGGCAGCTGTGCCCCGGTGCACGCCCAGCACCTCGAGCCGACCGGTCTCTTCGCCGCACCGAGCCTTGACGGCCCCGATGAACTGCGCAGCTTCCCGCGCCACGTCGGCGGAGACCTCAGCCGCTGCGTCGGCTTCCTTCGCCGCGGCCGCGAGCGGGCCGAGCAGCTCGAGGGCGCCGTCGACGAAGTCCCGCTCGGCGACCATCGAGGTGCGATCAGCGAGCTGGCCGGCGTAGCCGTCGATGAGTTCGGCCAGCAACCGCGGCTCCTCCTCGTCGGTCACGGCGCGAAGCAGCCAGTCGACGAACGCCTCATCGCTCTTGAAGGAGAACGCGTCGGCTGCCTCTCCCTCGCCGGCGTTCATCCTCCGCTGGTATCCGAAGAGCTTCGAATCGAGGTCCAGTGTCCCCAGGTGCTCGGTCCAGGCCCCCGGTGACGTCAGCCATTCGAACTGTAGATGGGGTTCCTGCCGATGGGCTTCGGTGAGCCGGTCCTTGAACCCGCTCAGCTCGACCTGCCGGCCCTGGTGCGTCAGTGGCAACGTGTCCAGATCCAGCTGATCGGTCGGCCGGAGGGACCACCATCCTTCGAGCAGCTTGTTCGGGTCACTGGACACGACGTGACCGCGCCAGGCCGACGTCTTGCCCGTGATCACCCGTTGCCCGGTGCGGGTGTGCTGCCATTCCAGGATCACGTGGGCGACGTCATCGGCGAGCACGAAGTCGTCCAGCGCTCTCGTGCTCGTGGTGCCGACGATCTGCCGGCGTCCGGGAAGCATCACCGAGAAGATCAGCTTGATCAGGACGGACTTGCCGTTGCCGTTCTCCGCGAACAGCACCGACGCCGGCGACGGCCGCCGCAACACACCCGCAGGTCCGGTATCGAACAACGCCCGCTGCGCCGGGGCGGGAACCGGCGGGCCGACATGGCGCAGGTCGAGAACCACGTCCTGGTAACGGGCACCTTTGGGCCCGACCGAATGCAGCCGGACCCGGGACAGTTCATACATCAGCGCCGCCTGACCCGGGATCGCTCGTCACGGCAAGACTGCCGGACGGGCCCGTGATGGAGATGACGCCGAGATCCAGCAGTTCCCGGAAGGCCGCGCTCGCGGCTACTTCGCGGACCTGCTCCTGGTAACGCGGAGTCGTGCGGTAGGAGCCGCCGTCGTCGGTATTGCGGAGGACCAGGAAGCCCTGGTCGGCCAGAAACCGGACGGCCTTGGTGATGATCGCGCGGGTGGTGTCCGGGGCCAGCCGGCCATCCTTGGTCGCCGCCGCGGCCGGGCGGCGCGTGTACGCGCGCCACGCCCGCTCCAGGTCGGGGGCCGTGTCGAGCGGATCTTCGTTCTCTTCCGCCTCGACAGCATGCTGCTCCAGCACCCGGCAGGCGTCTCGCACCACCGCATCGACCTCGGCCACGGCCACGTATCCCACATAGGCCGGGTTCCCGAGATCATCCGGACGAGGGAAGGCGAGCGCAGCGACCGCGAGGTGCGCCAGACCGTGCAGCATCTTGTCGACCCCGCGGTTGCCCAGCGCTGTGCGCTTGGCGTATTCGTCGATCTTCAGCTCGAAGGGTGATTCTTCCCGCGGGACCGGGACGGCACCGGACTGCTGGGTCACCGCCAGCATGGTCATCCCGAGGCCTTCGGCGAACGCCTTGACGAGTTCGGCGAACTCATCGTCCTCGTGGTAACGCCGCACCAGGTCCGCGTACACGGCATCCCGCGCGGGAAGATGCTTGGGCCGCATTCCGAGCGCGAGCAGCCGCCCGGCGTCCGTGGCATCCTCGGTCGGCGAGCTCACGCGACCACCTCTCCCCGGTTCTCCCCGGCTGCGACCCGATCAGCGGAATGACGCCCGATCTCCAGCGAGACCAGGCCGACCAGGAGGTCGGCGCCCCCGAACTCGTCGTCGGACAGCTCGGTTCCGTCATCGATCGCCAGCAGGATCGAATCGTCACCTTGGCGCAGTGCCGTGGTCACTCCCGGATCCAGCAGGTGAAAGACCCGGAGCCCGATGAGGTGCGGCAGGTCGGGGTCGAGGGCGCGGGCTTCGGCCAGCAGCCCCGACAATCGGCGCGGGACGGATCCGAGCGTGAGTAGCCGATCGGCCGCCGCCCACTGCTCGTCGTCGAACATCGCCGGGTCGGCGGCAGGTACCAGATCCGGTTCCGGAATCGGATCGCCGAGGTCGCCCCGGTCCGCAGGAGGTGCGAGCAGCTTGTACACGACGTCGACCAGCCTCGGGACACCCTTCACCGACAGGCCCGTGCTCTTGGCGAAGAACGCCGTCGTCACCCTGGTCGCCTCGGCGATACTCAGGCCGAGCGTCGGCGTCAGCAACTGGCCGAACAAATCGATGGTGGGCCGCCTCGCGGGTGCCGAAAATTCCTGTCGATCCTGCTCGGAGCGGAACGTCTTTCCGGCAAGAATCAGCCTGGCCTGGAGTTGTCCGTGCCGCTGCATGCAGTCGCGGACAATCGTGATCAGCGTCGCCGCCTGCCGCTTGCGGACCGGAGACTCCGATTCGTCCCGGGCCTGCGTGATGTTCGTGAGGATCGCGGTTTCGGCGCGGTGCCGGGCCGCGATGTGGTCCAACGCCTCCTTGATCAGGCTCGGTACCTCCTCCAGCCAGTCGACGGCGCGGACGTCACGGCGGGTCGCATCGAGCAGCCTGCGGAGCTGGTCGGCGTACTGGACCGTGCGCCAACGTGCGGCTTCGGCCGCCAGCTGTGCGTCGGAGAGCCGGCCGCGCCGGACCAGGTTGGCCAGTTTCGTCTCCGCCGCCTCCTGGGCGGACTCGACATCGGTGTCGAGCGCGCCGACCAGGACGTTGATCGCCTCGTCCGTCGAACGGAGGTAGACCTCGCCGTCCGCCGAGAACGACTCGATCAGCAGCTTGAAAGGCCAGGTACGGCGCTGGTATTGGCCCTGCGCGTCGAAGGTGCCGTAAGTGGCGGAGAAGCCGCGGTCCTGGGTGCCGACGTTGATCAGGTTGTCCAGGACCCACCGGGCGATCTTCCGATGCTCGTCCAGGGGCCGGTTCGGCGCCTGGGCAGCCACGAAGGGCAACGTCCGGCGCAGGACCTCTTCGTGATCGGCCCCGCGGTCGAAGTCCATCCGGATGGTGACCTGGTCGATGATCGTCAGCGCGATTTCCGACATCTGGTAGACATCGGCTTCGGCCCAGTCGAGCCGCCCCTTCCTCGCGTCCAAGTCGTGCACCGGGGCGGTGCAGGCCAGCGCCTTCAACCGACGCGCCAATGCCGCGTCCACCACCGGCCCGTCCGGGTCCGGCTCTGTCTCCTCCACCATTCTCAGACCATAACCACGAGGTATGACAGTTTCGACCGACCAAGCGAGTGCCACTCCCCGATCACCGGCTCCGGTATTCCCACGTCGAATCCGTCGCGTTGCGGGTCGCTCGCGTTACGATCGGCCCGGTGCGCCCTTCCATGCATAAGAGGAGCGTGTGCCAGTCTGGAGTGGTGAAGACTCCGGCGATCGCGGCACTCGTCGATGCGACGGGACTATCGGGTGCGCAGGTCCACGGCGTGATCGAGGTCTTGGCGCAGCTCGTGCCTGAGCGCTTGACCGATATCGCCGAGCGCGATGGGCTTGACGACGACACTCGAGTATTGATCCTGCAACGGGCGCCGCGGTATCTCGTCGTCCGAATTCTGGAGCGATGGCGCCCTGATCTCGCGCTGGTGGAGGCGGCGAGGGTGGCGCACGGCGCCTTTGTCGAACTGGTTCTGTATTGCGAAGGACAGGGCTGGCGAGACTGCGCCATTAACCTCGCATCGCAGCTCGAAGCGGGCGAGGTCGACTACCTCACGGAACAGTGGGCCCGTGATCATGGCACCGTCCCGGTAACCTCCGGATCGCGCTCGTGCATGCCGCCCTGGCCGACAGGACGCCCCGACCCAACGTGACCGAGTTGTCGAATTGGGAGCGACAGGAGCTGATCAAGCAGCTCGCAGGCGAAGAACGCAGGCGCGCGCGGGCAGCGTGGCGCGTTCTCGAACCAGCGCCAGAGCTCTGGGAGCCGCTCGCCCGTGACGGGGATGACGCGCCGCACGTCCGCCGGATCTTGCTCGATTCGGCGGAGCAGCTCACCGATGCGGTCCTCATGGCGTGCCTGCCCGCAGTGACCGGCGACAGACTCCGCGACGACGACGATCTGATGGCGGGGGTGCGCCTCACGCTCGCGTCAGACCTGGTGCGGCGCTGGCCACGCCTGCGCAGATCGCCCGGGACGACCTGAGCCGAGTAGTTCGGGAAGCCAAGGAAGACGGCTGGACGCCCGCTGGCCGTTTCCACACCAGCTGGGACGAGATAACCGCGCTTGCGGAACTCAGTGACGACACGAACTTGCTGGTCGACGCGGTCGCCGCCGCAACAGCAGACAAGCCCGGATACTCCTCGCGGTCCGGAGCAGCCGAGCCCACTTGGGAGGACAAACGCGCTCGCGCCGTCGTCGCGCTCACCGCCAACCCGGCCACACCTCGCAGCGACCTGGCAGGCCTGGTTCCCGCCCTGGATGAACAGGCGTTGCTGGCGATGCTGCCGCACAGCGACGATGACCTCGAGACCGCGGTGCGCGGCAGGCTGGACGACATCAGGCGCGCGGTGGTTGCGCGCCGTCCGATACTCGTCGCGGTGCCGTCAGACGACGAACTCGCGTGCTCGGCGAACCCCGAGGACGAGCTGCGCGGTCATCTCAAGCACTTGAAAGCACGCGCTGAGCAACGCGACTTGACCTGCGACGGGCTGCTCGGGTCGCGCTTCGCCACCGCCGACATCCTGCGTGCGCTGCCGGCCCACCGGGTCCTCGAGAGTGAAAACCAAGCCGGCTTGGTGGCCGGGTTGATCGCGGAAGCAAGCGGCGGTGACCCGGAGCGTTGGACCGCTCTCCCGGGGCAGCTCGAACCGCCACCTCGGAAGTCGGTCAAGTTCGACACGTGGTTGAGGCAACTCGCACAGGACGGTTAGGGCGGCTGTCCCGTGTGCCGGCATCGGTTTCGAAGGGTTCGTGGTGGCGACCGGCGGTGACAGCCGGTACGCCGATCGCTACGGTGGGGCCGGGTAGTCGATCGGGCAGCTGAGGGGGCTCGTCGTGGGAGGTGGGCGCAGGCCGCGCCGGGCGGTGCCGTTCCTGGATCGAGCGGTTCCGCGGCAGTTGATCCGTGATCACCTCGAGAGCCGCCGGACGCCGGGGAACCCTGGGTTGGTCTGCGTGCACGCGAGGGCAGGGCTGGGCAGCTACAGCCTCGTCGCCGAAGTGTGCGAGGACCAGCTGGGCAGCGACGGCGCGTATGTCGAGGTGCAGGCGACCGCGGCGGACGGTCAGGCCGTGCCGCCGGGGGAACTGCTGGGGCAGGCGCTCTGCGGCCTCGGGCTGGCCGAGTCGGATCTGCCCGGCTCGGATGCCGAGCGGGCCCACGCCTACCAGCGGAAATCGGCCGGTCGTCGGTTCGTTCTGCTGGTCAAGGACGTGGTCGCCGCCGAGCAGGTCGAGCTGCTCATCCCGCACGCGGCGCCCGACGCGGTGGTGCTGGTGACCAGCCGCCGCGCGCTGCGCAGGCTTTATCCGCACGGTTTCCTCGCGGTTGCGCTGGATGGCCTGCCGTCGCGGGACGCGCGGGAGCTGATGCTCGCCAGCTTGGGCGTGACCGGTCGCGAGCTCGAGCCCGGCGTGATCGACGAGCTGTGTGCCCTGTGTGACGGGCACCCGCTGCTCATCCGGTTGGTGGCGGCCCACCTGCTGGGGCGGGCGAGGGCGGCCGAGCCGTTGGTGGCCAGGGTCCGGCGGTCCCGGGCCGCACTGCTGGAACTGGACGTGACGCAGCCGGTCGCGTCGTCCCTGAAGCTGGCCTACGACGGGCTGGCGGAGCCGTATCGCCAGGCGTACCGGCGGGTGGCGCTGATTCCCGGGCCCAGTTTCACGGCGGCTGCGGCTGCCATCGCCTGCCATGCCGACGTCCTGGCTGCGACGGAGTTGCTCGACGAGCTGGTCGACGCGTGCTTGCTGACTTACGAGGAGTCCTCCGGGCGCTACGCGTTTCACGCCGTGGTTCGCGAGCACGCCAGGTTGCGGGCGTTCGACGACGAGGACAGCGAAGTCCGGGATGTGATCGTCGCCGACATCGTGGAGTGGTACTTGCACGAGGCGGTGCCTCGGGATGCGGTGTTGTCGGGGCGGTGGCGGGTCGGCGCGGTCTTCGCCGCCTACGCGAGTTCCGGGCGGCCCGTGCCGACGAGGGACGCCGCGATCGTGTGGTTCGAGGCGGAGTGGCGCACCGTCGTGGCCTGCGTCGCCGCCGCCGAACGCGTCGAGCGCCACGATGTTGCCTGGCAGTTGTGCGTCGCGCTGTTCAAGTTCCTGCACATGCACGGACACACGGCGGCCTGGCTGGAAAGCCACCGGGTGGGTGTCGCCGCCGCGGAGCGGACCGGTGACCAGGCGGCGATCATGCAGCTCACCAACCAGCGAGGTTCGGCGTGGATCGCGGTCGGTGACCTCGAGTCGGCGCGGGCCGACTTTACGGCCTCCCTCGACGCGGCGGAGTCCGTGGGGCACGCGCTGGGGAAACAGTCGAACCTGGAGTGGCTCGGCAAGGTGGCGGCGCGGCAAGGTGACCTCACGCAGGCGTTCGCCCGCTACGACGAGTCCGAGCGCGTGATCGACACGGCCGGTACGGCGATCTCCGGTGACCAGGCTCTTCGGATGCGCGCCTTGCTGGATCTGCAGCGTGCGCGAGGACACCGTCAAGCCGGCGACGCGCCGTCAGCCCGTGCGGAGGTGGCTCGTGCCCTGGCGTATTTCGGTGCGGCGTCGGGGGAGCGGGAGAACCGGGCCAAGTGCCTGCTGGTCCTCGGGGACGTGCTGGAAGACCGGGCGGCCGGTGTTGACGCCCATCGCGAGGCGGCCGAGCTGTTCGCCGCCGACGGGCTCGGCCGAATGGAAGCTGAAGCATGGCACCGGGTTGGCCGGCGCGATGCCGACTCCAATGCGGCGAAGGCGTCGCTTGAACGAGCCCGTGCGCTCTATGCCGAATTGGGAGATCGCCGGGAGGACGACGTCAGGGCGGATCTTGACGCGTCACAGTGAGTTCGACCGCCTGCGAACCGAGCTGAACGGTGATCGCGGTGTCGAGCCGTTGGCCCGCGTCCAGCCGGGAAAGCAGAGCGGCTGCGGCCGCTTCGGCCAGGTTGGGGCGGGCGGCTCGGGCGATCACGGTGTCGCCGTAGCGCGTAGTGACCCGGTAGTGGGCCGGATCGAGGCGTTGCACCACGAGGCGGCAGACGGGTTGTTTCGCAAATACCTCGGCCGGCGCGGGGCCGTTCACGGTCGTGAGCACGACGGCGGCGAGGCTGTAGAGGTCCCGCCGGGGATGGTCGACGGTGACGACGAGATGCCCGTCCAACGGCTCCGGAGGGCCACCCTGGGGCGGGGTGACGTCGGCCGGCCGGCGGTTCAGCCGGAGGGTGTCGGGGCCGATCACGTCGGCGACGGCCCACCAGGCCCGGACGTCGTCGCTCAGCGGTGCCAGGTCCTCGGCGCGATAGCTCGGGAGCAGCGCGGCGGTCGCCGGTTCCGGCAGGTCCATCAACGTGTAGAACGTGCGACGCAGGAGCGCTGCCGACTCACCGGGCCGGGAGGTCGCGAGACGGCGGACCTCCCGCTGGTTTCGCTTGGCCGACATGGCTTCACGAAGCTGGGAAGCCAATGGGCGCTGCTGGTCCAGCCGTGGGGCGACCCGGCCGAGGGCGCCGATGGCGGAGTCGGCTACGACGTCTTGCTCCGGGAAGGTCGCGAGGATGGTGGGCTTGCCCAGTGCCGCGGCGTAGCCGGTGACGGCGCCGTGGTCGCCGATGACGACGTCGGCCGCGAGCAGCGCCTGCTGCCACCCTCGCACTGGCGGGATGATGCGGAGCCCGGCGCGCAGGCAGTCGCCGAGCCAGAGTTCGATCTGCGCGGGGCCGTGGGCGTACCAGACGTTGGGGTGCAAGGCCACGCAAACGACGTGGCGGTCGAGATCGAGTTCGGCGAGCACCCGGGCGATCAGTTCCGGGAACCGGCCGAACAGCGAGCGAGGACCCCAGGTCGAGGACACGAACACGACGGTGTGCTGCGGGCCGGCATCGAGGCGGTCGCGGTAGGCGCTGCGCGATACGGAACTGACGACGAGCCGGTCGAAGCAGGGGTCTCCGGCAACGACCGCGTTGGCGACCGCCGCCGGTACTGCGGAAGCGAGGCGCGCGATTTCTTCGTCATGGGCCAGGATGATCGCGCTGGGAACGACCGCGCCACCCTGAACGAGCCACTGGGCGGAGAGTCCGTAGACGTCGCCGGTTTCCGGTTTCCGGTTTCCGGTTTCCGGTTTCCGGCTCGAGTATTTAGTGTAGCCAATTCCGTGGGACAGCACTGCGAGCGGCGCGGCGATGTCGTGCAGGTTCCCACTATTGTGTACCGAAATCGCGAGGTCGAATTCGGTGGCGAGAGCTTGGTGCCAGGGAAGCAATGCGACACCGAGATCGGCGAGTTCGCGTTCGACACCGGACTCGACGGCCGAGGCCCCGGGCATCGTGTAGACCAGTTGAACCCGGCGGTCGGAATCGAACACCGTCACCAGGTCGTGCAGCCGGTTCAGCGCGGTGACCGTGTGGACGACCACCAGGACCGTCCGCTCGGTCGACGCGGTGTTCCAGCGCCGGCTCTGCGGTCCGACGGGAACCTTGGTCCACTGACTGGCTGACACGGTCGGCGCTCCTGCGTGCGGGCGATCTTCGAGAACGGTACCCCGTGCTCAGCCGAGGTCCGGCGGCAGCGACGTCGCCGCGCTTCGGCGGGTTCGGCGGAGCTGGTCTTCGGTGAGGCCGCGGGCGGTGCGGAGGTCGGCTCCGTCCAGGGCGGTGTTGACCAGGACAGCGCCGTCGAGCCGGGCGTCGGAGAGGTCGCATTCGCTGAGGTCGGCGTCGGTGAGGTCGGAGCCTTCGAGGTCGGCCTCGTGGATCGTCGAGTGAGCGAGAACAGCCTTCACAGCGAACACGCCGGCCAGTTTCGCTCCGGTCAGGTCGGCCTCGCGCACGGTGGTCCGGTTCATCCGGGCGCCACGCAGGTCGGCGTCGCGCAGCACGGTGCCGGTGAGATCGCCGCCGGTGAGGTCGGCGTCGCGGAGGTCGAATCCCGTGAGGTCCGCGCGCGGGAGGGTGATGCCGCGCAGGTCGAGCACGTCGCGCTGACCGCGCGGTGGCTTTGCCCGGTCGCGTAGCGTCGCCAGCGCCGCGACCACGTCGTCGGGGATGGCGTCGGTGACGGGGTGCGCTCGCAGGTAGCCGGTGACGGTCCGCAGCACGCGGTCGCGATCTCGGGGTGAGTCGTGCAGGATGCGGTCCAGCGCGCGGAGGCCGCCGGCGCGGACCGTGACGTCGGTGGAGCCGAGCTGGTCCACAGCATTGGTGAACCGGTCCGTGTACTGCTTGTCGCGGTCGAGCACGAACTTGCGGCCGGTGTAGTAGAGGCCCCCGGCGACGAAGGCGGCGCTGAGGACGGTGGCGACCTGGCCACGGATCGTGCCGACGGCCGCGATGCGGTCCTTGACGTCCAATCGGTCGAGGTCGGCGCCGCCGAGCCAGCCGACCACCGGGTCGAACAGGAACCACAGGACGCCGCCGGCGATCGCCAGGGCCGCGACAGCGAGCACGGTCCGGAGCACGACACGGTTCATGCCGACATTGCACTACGGGGTCGGACGACGCGATGACGGAGGGTGCCTTCGGTGGGTAGGGTGGCGGGGTCGGAGGGGAGGGGCCTGTTGACGACGTCGCTCGTTCCGGACCACATCCAGAACCGGAACCCGCACTACGTGAACCACGACGAGGAGCTCGCCGAGGCCGTCGCGGCGATCACGGCCGCCGAGGCCAATCTGGTGATCGTCTTTTCGGGACCGCCGGGCAGCGGCAAGACCGCAACGGCCCGGGAACTCGCCTTCCGGGTGAAGCCGTTGTTCCCGGACGGAGTGCTGTTCGCCGACTTGCGCGGCGCTCTCGACCGGGACGGTGCCGAGACGGAGATCCTGCGGACCTTCCTCGTCGAGCTCGGCGTGGACGCGGCGAACCTGCCCGACCGGGTCGACGCGTTGCGGGCGCGCTACCAGGCGGCCACCGCCGGCCGCAAGCTGCTCTTGCTGGCCGACGGTGCCGCCCGGTCCGGCCAGGTGCGGACCTTGCTGCCCGGAGACGGCCGCTCGCTCGTTTTGGTGACGTCCGGGCAGTCGCTGGCCGACCTGGCGGTCGACACGTGGACGAAGGTCTTCGAGCTTTCGCCCTTGACGGATGACGCGGCTCTGGAACTGCTGCAACGGTTGCTCGGTGCCGACCAGGTGGTCGCCGAACGCGACGCGGCGAACGAGCTGATCGGACTGTGTGGCAATCTGCCGCTCGCATTGTGCGTCGTCGCGAGCATCCTGGGCCGTCCGCGCAACCGGACGATCGCCAGCACCGTCGAACGGCTTCGCGATGAACGACGCCGGCTCGCCGCGCTGTCACCGCCCACCGACCTGTCGCTCGACAGCGCGTTCACCACCGCCTACCGGCAGCTCGGCGATTCCGCGCAACGGTGTTACCGCGCCTTGGGGCTGGCGCCCCGCCTCAGCCAGGTCAGTGCCGAGGCGCTGAGCCACGCGCTGGCCGAGCCGTTCTACGAGGTCGCCGAAAGCCTCGCCGAGCTGTTCGAGCACAGCTTCATCGAAGAGATCGGCGCAGACCGCTACGCGGTCAACGACCTTGTCGCACTCCATGCGTCCTATGTAGACGATCGTGCGGTCGAGGAGAAGGCGGCCGAAAGCGCGCGACTGCTGGAGTTCTACCACCAGCGCAGCTACGACGCCGACGCGATGGTGATGCCGGCCCGGCCGTGGCGGCGCACGCTGCTGCCCGAGCTGCGGTCCCGGGGCGCGTTCGCCGACGCCTCAGCCGCGTCGGCCTGGCTGGAGCAGGAGCGGGTCACGCTGACGAAGCTCGTCGGCTGTGCCGACGCTCTCGGCGATCTCGAACGGGTGTGCTCCTGGTGTGTGTTGCTGTGGCCGTTCTTCGAATCCGGCAAGCACTTCGGTGACCTTTTCGCGACACACGAGCCGGGAATCGCCGCTGCTGAAGCGTTGCGCAGGCTGGATCTCGAGAGCCTGATCCGGACGCAGAAGGCGTATGGGCACTACTGGCTGGGCGAACTGGGCGTGGCCGCGTCCTTGTTCGGCGTGGCAGCCGACCGGGCCCGCGTGGCAGGCAGCCCTGAGCTGGAAGCGACGGCCCTGGAGGGGCTGGGGCTGACCCGGATCGAACAGCGTGCCCCCGAAGCACTGGAGACGTTGCGGCGGAACCGGGAGCTGGCCGAGAAGATCGGCGACGCACGGCGTATCGCCTTGTCCGAGCTTCACCTCGCGAAAGCGGAGGAAGCCGCGCTTGGGCTTCGTCTGCTCGACACGGCGGCTGCCTACTTCGAGTCCGTCGCCGACCCGGTCAACCGGGCCAAGTGCGCGATCTGGCAGGGGAAGCACCTGCTGGACCTCGGGCGTATCGAGGAGGCCGCGCCGGTACTCGACGGAGTGGTCGAGCGGATGGCCGGCCATGGACGCCGGTTCGACCAGGCCGAGGCGCTGGTGGCGCTCGGCGACGTCCGGTTGGCGACGGACGACGTGGCCGGCGCACGCGAGAGCTGGCGCGAGGCGCTGAGCTGCTATGAGGATCTCGGGTTCACGGGCCGGGCCGAGGAAGTGCGGAGGCGGCTCGGCAGCCTTCCTCACTAGTCGACGTCGTCGGCGCTACTGATCGTGACGTCAATGACGTTGCTGTTGACGGTGAGTCGCCAGGTGCCGGTCAAGTCGTTGAGCCCTCGTCCGGCGGCCAGCTCGCGCAACGCGACCGCGGCGAACAGATCGCCGGCGGCGCTGACCCGTCGCAACCCACCGTGCCGGTCGCCCAGAAGCCATTGGCCGTCATCCCCCGGAGCAGTGGCCAGCACCGCTCCGAGGGCCTGGCCGAGGGTGGCAGCGACCCAGCGTGGCGTGCCGTCGCCTAGAGCACCGACGATGACGTCCGCCAGCTCGTGCCACCGGCGGGAGGTCTCGCCCGGGCCGACGACGAGCAGCAGCGCCCCCACGTCCCCGCTACTGCGAAGCCGTTCGGCCGGGAACCGGGTCACCTGAGCCGCGGCCGGTCCGTCCGGAATGACCTGGACCAGGTGTGAGGCACACCGGCTGAGCACCTGGGCGGGAGCCGGCAGAAGCGGGGTGTCCGCGGCCAGAGCGGGCTCCGGCAGAGCGAGCAGGTCGTACAGCACCGCACGCAGTATCGCGGCCGAGCTGCCCGGCAGCGAGGTCGTGAGGGAGGTGACGTCCGCCAGCCGGCTCGGATCGTGGTTCGCGACGATCTTGCGTACCTGCCCGGCGAGATCGTCAAGATCGGTCAGTCGAGGAGCCCGGCGGAGAAACATGCCGATCGGCGAATCGGGGGCAACGGCGTGCTCTGGCGCGACTGCCAGGATTACTGGTGTACCCAGGGCGGCCGCGTAGAAGGTCACCGAGCCGTGATCGCCCACGACCACGTCGGCGGCCACCAGGCTCGCCCGCCAGTCATCGGGATCTTCGAACACGGTCACCCCGGCCCGGGTACATCCGGCCAGCCACTGGCGGACCTGCCACGGAGAATGGCCCCACCACACGTTCGGGTGGACGGCCACGGCGATCCGGAACTCGTCGGCCGGCAGCTGTGTCCCCAAGGCAGCGGGGAGGTCGGCGATGCGGCCGAGCAGGGAGTCAGAACCCCACGTCGAGGAGACGAGGACCAGCGTTTCGTCGTCCGAAACTCCCAGAGCCTTCCGGTACGCGGCGCGTCTGACCTGGGACGCCGTCAGCTGGTCGAACGCCAGATCGCCGACGACTTTGGCGTTGCTGACGGCTGGGGGGCAGTCCCGCGCCAACCGGTGAAGCTGTTCGTCGTGGGACAGGCCGAGGACCGAGGCGATCATGCGGCCGTCGTGCAACAACCAGTCGCCGGACAAACCGAAAACCGTTTCCGGTTTCCGGTTTCCGGTTTCCGGTTTCCGGTTTCCGGTTTCCAAGTATTTATTGTACCCCATTCCGTGGGGAATGATCAGAATCGGGCAATTGAGCTCATGCAGCGTCGGGCCATGGCTGGCGGAGATGGCCAACGTGAACTGTTCTTCAACGGCTTCGCGCCAGGGCAGTTGCCGCACGCCGCATGCGCGGAGGAAGTCGTCCGTTCCGGCCGGAAACGCAGAGGATCCGGGGTCGGTGAAGATCACCTCAAGCCGGGGATCTTCGGCGATGAGGTGGACGACGTCGAGCAGGCGGGTCGCGGCGGTAACGTTGTGTGTCACGGCGAGCACGCGCCGTTTTGGGGCGAAGGTCTTCCACCTCGCCTCGTTCGCTGTCGCCGTCACATCCGATCATGGTAGTTCGTACCTCCTCGACGCCGTAGTCCCGGACACCAGGTCCGTCCAGCAGTCGGGACGCCGACAGCGGAGGTCGGGTTCCATCAGGCGTCGTGACGGCAGCGCAGGCCGGAATTTGGCTGGGACACTTGCCGGAAGGAATGCTGGTCGGAGGTGGTGGCCGTGGACCCCGGTGATCAGAGCCCGGACGATCGTGGTCGGGTGCCCTGGCGCGTCACGTCGGCTGAGCTGGGTTCGGGTCCGCCGGTGAGTGAGCTTGCTGTCCGATCACCGCGATGGCAGGAGGGGGCGCGGGTTCCTCCGTGCGGCTCGGGTGATCTTGCGGTGTCGGTCCGGTGGTTCCGGGCTGCGGGTGGTGGGCTGTGTGGCGAGGTTGTTGCGGAGAATGTCAGCGGGCTGGTCTGTCGGTTGGGCGGGAAGCCGGGACTGCAGCCGTTGGGGTTGGACGGGCAACCGCTTGGTGTGGGTCAGTGGATCACGTTGGAGTTGCGTATCCCGCCTTTCGTCATCTTGGAGCCGGGTCAGCTGGCGTCGGCGTCGATCAGCTGGTCGGGGTGGAGCGGCAGGTCTGCCTCAGGGCGGATCGCCGTGTCGTGGGAGGGTGGCTCGGCGGCGGTCGATGTTGCAGGGCCAATCGAGCCTGGGCTGCCGGAACGAGGGGTGGCTGGCGGTCTTTCGTCGAGTTGGTTCACTCGTATTCACGGAGTCGTTTGGTGGCGGCGATCAAGTCGTCTTTGTCGTGGTTCACGTTGGTCCACAATGGACCAGGATTGCAGTGTATGCGTCTCCGATGGGGCTCCGTTGCCGGACTAGTGCCCGATACCGTGCAACACGTCTCGACACTGAAGGGTCGCAGTAATATCGGCTGACCTGAATTTAATGGCAGAAGGTGGCCTTTGGTGACACTTGCCGACATTGGTTTCCTGTAATCTTTTAATCCGTAGGTTCTGGGTTCGAGCCCCAGGCGGCCCACTGAAGTTCCCTGCTCGGCGGCTATCCCGTCGCCGGCGGGCACGGTTGCGTGGGAGGCTTCGCGCGTGGACCGGAACCGATTGGTGGCCGACTGGCCTGCTCAGCTGGCTTCGCGGCGGCGCGGGTGGATTCTCGCCACCGCGATCGTGACCACGGCCGGGACCGTCATGTTCCTCGCCCTCGGCCTGCTCTCCAGCGTGTGGACTTCATGGCTGTGGGCCGGGTTGCTCGGTGTCTCCGCCGCCCGTCACTGGTGTCTCTACGCGCGTCGTCGAATCCGGCCGGGACCTGTGAGAGGGTCGTGACGTGGATCAGACCCGGTTGCTTCTCGTCCTTCGGCACGCCAAGTCGGCCTGGCCGGAAGGTGTCGACGACCACGAACGCCCTCTCGGGCCGCGGGGGGTCAAAGACGCTCCCAAGGCCGGGCGCTGGCTGAGGGAACACGGCTACCTGCCCGAGCGCGTCCGCTGCTCCACCGCCCGCCGGGCGCGGGAGACCTGGCAGCTCGTCTCCGGGGAGCTCGAACAGCAGCCGCCGGTCGAGTACGACGCTGAGCTCTACGGCGGCGACTACCTGGACATCGCGCGTCGAACATCGGACGACGTGACCAGGCTTGCGCTCGTCGGGCACGAGCCCAGTGTCAGCGAAGTGACTTTTCAGCTCGCCGGAAGAACTGCGATCGACGCGTTCCCGACCGGCGCCGTCGCGGTATTCGAAGTGGCGGAAAGCTGGGCCCGGCTCGACCGGGCCCAGCTGACCGCATTCTTCCGGCCGCGGGATTTGCCGGGAAACTAAACTCCGGCCACCTGGGAAATCCAGCTGCGGTAACGCGTGATGTTCGTGTACGCCGTGTTGTTCGACCTGTCACTGGTCGAGGCGACGCCGACCTGGCGGCCCGAGGCGAACATCGGGCCGCCCGAATCGCCGCCCGCTGTGATGCCGTTGACGCGGTTGGCGCACACCGCCACGCCGCCCGTGTAGTCGCTGCAGCCGATGGAGTTCACCCGGACCGTCGCGACCTTCAGGTACCGCGACTGGCAGTTGATCTCGGAGCCGCACTGGCTCGTCGCGCCCCAGCCGTAGACCGAGACGTTCTGGCCGACCGAGACGTCGCCGACGTTGCCCAGTGGCGAGTACGTCGCGCTCACCGACGTCGTCAGGCGGACGATCGCCAGGTCAGCGGGGCCGTTGTAGCGGGTGATCGTCGACCCGGTGGCCGTCGTGCCGCCGCTGGACTGGTCCAGGCTGCCGATCCGGAACGTGTACGTGCCGGCGCTGCTGACGCAGTGCTTCGCCGTCAGGATGTACTGCGGCGCGATGATCGTCGCGGTGCAGTTCTGCTGGCCGTTCACGAACAGTCGCGCCGCCCAGGGGCCGCTCGACGCGTTGCCGCCGCCGATGATCGACGTCTGGGCCGTCGCGGGGCCGGCGAGACCGACCACCGCCAATGCCGTACTGGCGGCCAGCAGGACCAATTTGCCGAAGCGTACTTTCACGCTCACTCCTCATGGGTGCGGGAGACCCGCACGGAAAGGCCGGTGGGGACCGAACGTGAGGATTGTCCGATTGTTCGGGTAATTTCCGGAACCGACGAAAGTCGTCCGGCGAACCCTCATTTATTTCCGGGAGGAGGCCTACCTACTGTTCCCGTGCTCAACCCCGAGGGCAGGGATCCCGGGTCGGACGCGGCGACGGCCGGGGTGCTGCTCGACCGCGCCGTCAGGCCGTGACGCGCGTCGGCGCCGTCTTCCGCAGCCAGTACAGGCCGATGACCGGCAGGACCAGCGGGATGAAGAGGTAACCCTCGCCGTAGACCGACCAGACGGTCGGGTGCCGGAACGCGGCCGCGTCGACAATGCTCAGCGTGCCGATGGTCAGGACGCCCAGCAGCTCGATCGAGCAGGCCGTCAGGGCCACGCGCCACCAGCCGTCGCCGCGGCGGGCCAGGGCGATCGTCGCGACGATGTAGACGACCGCGGCGAACGCCGAGAGGATGTAGGCGAGCGGCGCTTCGTGGAACTTCGTGCTGATCTGGACGCCCGCTCGCGACGTCGCCGCCAGCGCGAAGATCGCGTACACGGCGACGAGCACCCGTCCGGGGCCGGTGGCCGTCCTACGCTGTCGCTCCACTCCACACCTCGTTCAGTCGCAGCACCATCACCGGAATGGCCAGGCAGGCGATGCCGAGCACGGCCGTGCTCGACCGGCTCCGCTCGGCCAGTGCCCAGGCGGCGCCGGCGGGCAGCACGACCAGGCAGCCGATCAGGTAGGCGAGGAACGTCGCCAGGCTGCCGGGGCGCTCACCGCCGGCGAGCAGCACGATCCCGATCACCAGCTGGACGACCAGCAGCACCTCGATGACCGCGAGCGCGATCAGGAGCGCGTTGTCCGGCTCCCGGTCGCGGGCCGACTGGACGAAGCTCCAGAGCGCGACGAGCGTGGCGGCCACGGCGACCGCCACGGCGAATCCGAAGATCACCAGTTCCTCCTTCCGGTCCGCCGGCGTCAACTTACTCCGGGGCGCCGGACGGCCCGCCGAGCGAGGGCCGCGGGCGTGGCGCGGGCCACGTCCGGGTGATCCACAGTGGACCGGACAACCAACCCGACCTCGCGATACCGGGAAAATTGATCACCAGGCGTCCTTGATGGCATTCTGCCAATTCGGTGGTTATTCCGGCGGGGTCTTGTTCGGACCTGCAGGAATGACGTAAAAACCTTCGTGTTACACCACGACAGGGTGGTTGGTTGCCTCGTGGAAATCACGCAGTGTTCAGCTATTGCCTGGTAAGTGTCTCTTTTGCCTACCTCGGATAGCCCAGTTGAACCCCCGGGTTGGCGGATTGGCGCGGGACCGCTCGGCATGGGGGAATATTCCTCGTCCCGGGTCACGCCGAACCAGGGAACGCACAGAGGGGCAATCTCGATGGACCTGCGCTACGAAGCATTTTGCTTCGCCGATCCGTTGTTCTACGACGAACAACAGGAAATCGGTGCGTCGGTCGACGAGTACGCCACGGCGCTGCCCGCACCGGACGCCGGCTGGGTCGAGGCCCAGCGCGGGGTGTGGCGGGTCCTGCACCCCGAGGGTCGCGAACTTCCCGCTCAGGGCTGGAAAATCCACGTCTCGGCCGGCTTGGGGAACGCTCGGCGTGTGCTCGTGCAGGTGCACGAGTACTGTCTGGAGTACCGGGTCGCCTACAAGCACTTGCGCTCCCCGTTGATCCTGCTGGCCCGGAACTCGAAATACGCACCCCGCGACGGCAGCGGGAAACTGATCACGATTTATCCGGCGAATGAAGACGAGCTCAAGCGGGTGCTCGACGATCTGTCGGTGCGCCTTGAAGGCGAGCACGGGGCCTATATCCTGAGCGACTTGCGTTACGGTGCGGGCCCCCTGTATGTCCGCTACGGTGGATTCGCCGAGCAGTGGGTCGAACACGACGGCAACCGCGTCCTGGCGATCCGCAAGCCGGACGGCAGGCTGGTCCCGGACAAACGGGAACCCACGTTCTCCGTCCCTGACTGGGTGAAGATTCCGGCCTGTCTGCAGCGCAGCATCGCGGCGCGCAAGGCCGGCGACCCGGCCCAGTTCCCCTACAAGGTGACGAGTTCCCTGCACTTCTCCAACGGTGGCGGCGTCTACCTGGCGGACCCGAAAGCGGGCGGCGACCAGGTCGTCCTCAAGGAGGCGCGGCCCCACGCCGGGCTGGACCGGGCCCAGATCGACGCCGTCGAACGGCTGCGGCGCGAGCACGACGTGCTCGACAAGCTCACCGGCATCCCCGGGGTGCCCCGCACCATCGAGCAGTTCACCGTCTGGGAGCACCACTACCTCGCCATGGAGTACATGCCCGGCACCTCGCTCGGCAACTGGCTGGCCCGCAACTACCCGCTGACCAGGCGGGACACCACCGAAGCCGACCTCACCGCCTACGCCGAGCGCGCGCTGGCCGTGCTGGCGAAGGTCGAGGAGACGGTCGAGGCGATCCACGCCCGCGGCTTCGTCTTCGGTGACCTCCACGCGCTGAACATCCTGATCGACGAAGACGACGAAAGCCGCGTCTCGCTGATCGACTTCGAGATGGCCGCCGACGTCGAGTCCGGCGAACGGCCCGCGCTCGGCGCGCCGGGCTTCCGCGCGCCGGCCGACCGGGTCGGCTTCGAGATCGACGAGCACGCCCTCGCGGCGCTGCGGCTGTGGCTCTTCCTGCCGCTGTCCGCGCTGCTGGAGCTGGCGCCGGCGAAGCTGCGCGGCATCGCCGACTTCGTCGAACGCCGGTTCGGCCTGCCCGAGGGCTATGCCGACGCCGCAGTCGCGGTGCTGGCTCCGCGTGCGAAGTCCACGGAGCCGGCACCGGTCCACACCGAGCTCGACCAGGAGAAACCCGACTGGCCGCTGGTCCGCAAGCAGATCGCCGAGGCGATCCTCGCGAGCGCGACACCGCAGCGCCAGGACCGGCTGTTCCCCGGCGACATCGAGCAGTTCCGGGTCGGCGGCGCCTGCTTCGGCGTCGGCGCCGCGGGTGTGCTGCACGCCCTCGACGTCACCGGCGTCGGACGGTTCCCCGAGCACGAGCACTGGCTGATCGAGTCGGTCCGCCGTGACCCGCCGACCCGGCCCGGGTTCTACGACGGCAGTTACGGCATCGCCTACGTGCTGGAGAACCTCGGGCACCACGACGAGGCGAGCCGGCTGCTGGCGTCCTCGGCGCGGCTCGTCGAGCAGACCACCGACCACGCGCTCGAGGGCGGGCTGGCCGGCATCGGGCTGACCCTGCTGCACTTCGCCGCGGCCCGGCAGGACAACGAGTTCGGCCGGCAGGCGCTCACCACCGCCGTCCGGCTGGCCGAGGCGCTCGAAACCGCGGCGCCGCCCGGGAAGTTCGCCCGTGCGGGCCTGCTGTCCGGCTGGTCCGGGCCGGCGTTGCTGTTCATCCGGCTGTTCGAACGCACCGGCGAGCCCGCCTGGCTGGCGTTCGCGGACCAGGCACTCAGCCGTGACCTCGAAGAATGCGTGCTCGCCGACGACGCGTCACTGCAGGTCCGTGACGGCGCCACGCGCACACTCCCGTACGCCGGCATCGGCAGCGCGGGGATCCTGATGGTCGCCGAGCAGCTGGCGCGGCACCGGCCCGAAGCCGACGCCTGCGAGAGCCTGCCCGAGCTGCGTCAGTCGTGCCGCGGCGAGTTCGTCATCCACCCCGGCCTGCTCTACGGCCGGTCCGGGCTCGCGGTCGCGCTCGGCATGGGCGCCGAACCCGAGCAGCGCGTTCGCGACGCGATCGACCTGCACCTGGCCCGGCTGGCCTGGTACGCGGTGCCGTTCCGCGGCGGGCTCGCCTTCCCCGGCAACCAGCTGCTGCGGTTGTCGATGGACGTCACCACCGGCGGCGCGGGGATCCTCCTCTCGCTCGCCGGCCTCCTGGACGGCAAGGAGGTGCTGCCTTTCCTGGGCAGCACGCCGTCCCCCCACACCTCCGGTCGCTGAGGACCGGCGGAATCGAAGAACAATCGAAAGGAACACCATGGAACTCGTTCTGGAGCTGCAGGCCCTGGAGACCCCCGAGGTGCTCAACGGTGGTCACGGTGGCGGCGGCGGCGCGCCGTCGAACCTGAGCCTGCTGGCCTCCTGCACCAACAGCACGCTCTCGCTGCTGACCTGCCACTGACCTGGCGGATCGCACGCAAGTAGTGCCTAGGTGAACAGTGCGGGAGCGGCACAGGCCAAGTGCGCCGCTCCCGCACGTTCATTGTGGCCCCGGTTCCGCCTTCGCGGAACCTCGTCCGAAGGAGTGAGATGCGCGGCTCCGCCGATCGGCTGCTGGCCCGGGTGGCCGGCCTCGATCGACCGAGACTCGCCGCCATCGTCGTCACGGCCCTGGTCGCCACCGCGGCCGGGCTGCTCTTGCCCAGCGCGCTCGCGGCCGCGGTGGACGCCGTCGTCGCGGGCCGTCCCAGCTGGCCTGAAGTCTCGTGGCTGCTGCTGGTCGGCGGCGCGGAAATCGCCGCGGACGTCGTCGGCGGAATCCTGACCACTCGCGTGACGGCGACCGCGTCCGCGTGGCTGCGCCGCACGCTGTCGGACAAGCTCTTCGCGCTCGGCACGCGGTCGAAGTTCGCCGAGGGCGACGCGATCAGCAGGCTCACCGGCGACAGCGTCGGCGCCGGCGGCATCGTCACGATCGTCGTCCAGTGCGGCTCGATGCTGGTCATCTCGTCCGGCGCGGTGGTGTTGCTCGCCTTCCTGGACTGGCGGCTCGCGCTCGTGTTCCTCGGCAGCATCCCGTTCGCATTGCTGCTCGCTCGTAGTCACCTCAAGCACACCGCCGACGATGTTCTTGCCTACCAACAGGTTTCCGGCGAGCTCGCGGCCCGGATGGTCGACGCCGTCGCCGGCCTGCGCACGATCGCCGCGTCCGGCACCGCCGACCGCGAAGCCGAACGCGTGCTGCGCCCGCTGCCGAAGCTGACCCTGGCCGGGATGGGCATCTGGCGCACGCAGGCCCGCATGGTCTGGCGCGCCGGGCTGCTCACGCCGGCGGTCGAGCTGGCCGTGCTGGCCGCCGCCGGGTTCGGCGTGCTCGCCGGCCGGCTCAGTGTCGGCGACGTCGTCGCGGTGCTCGGCTACGTCGCGCTCGCCCTCGGCCTGGTCACCCAGATCCCGCTGCTCACGATGCTGTCGCGGGCGCGCGGCTGCGCCGAACGGCTCGCCGAAGTCCTCGACGAGCCCGAATCCGCGCACGGCAAGCTCCCGCTGCTGCCCGGCGACGGCACCCTGGACCTGCGCCACGTCGGCGTCACAGGTGCACTGGCCGAGGTCGACCTGACCATCGCCGGCGGGACGTGCCTCGCCGTCGTCGGCCGTTCGGGCGCGGGGAAGTCCGTGCTCGCCGGCGTGCTCGGCGGGCTGGTCACGCCCGACGAGGGCCAGGTCCTGCTCGACGGACGTCCTCTCTCGCGCGTTCGCCGCGAGGAGCTGCGCGCGGTGATCGGCTACGCGTTCGAACGCCCCGCGCTGCTCGGCGCGACGGTCGCCGACGCCGTCGGCTACGGCACGTGGGCCGGCGAGTCCGCGATCCGCGACGCCTGCCAGACCGCGCAGGTCGACGAGGTCGTCGTCCGCCTGCCCGACGGCTACCGCACCCCGCTGGCCGAGACGCCGTTGTCGGGCGGCGAAGCCCAGCGCCTCGGGCTGGCCCGGGCCATCGTGCACCAGCCGCGCGTGCTGATCTTCGACGACGCGACGGCCAGCCTCGACACGGTCACCGAGGCCGCGGTCGAGCGTGCGCTCGCGAGCGCGCTGCCCGGCCGGACGCGCGTCGTCGTGACCCACCGGGCCGGCACCGCCGCCCGCGCCGACCTCGTGGTCTGGCTGGAAGAGGGCCGGGTCCGCGCGGTCGCCCCGCACGCGGCCCTCTGGCAGGAGCCGGGGTACCGCGGCGTCTTCACGGAGGACGACGAGTGAGCCTGCGCCGGTTGTACTGGTCCGCGCTCACCGGGCAGTGGCGTGGCGGCGTCGTGCTGCTCGTGTGTTCGGTGCTCGAAGGACTCCCTGCTTTCTTTTCGGGTCGGTTGGTCGAGCTGTCCGTGGACCGCGGCTTCGCCGTCGGCGACCCGCGCACCGGCCTCGGCTGGCTGGCGCTGTTCGGCCTGGCCGCGGTGCTGGGCGCGTTCGGCTCGCGGATGGTCTGGCACCAGCTCGGCAAGGTCGTCGAACCCCTGCGCGACGCGCTCGTGACGGCCGTCGTGCGAGGCGTGCTGCACGACGAGTCCCCGCCGCGCAACCAGCCCGACTCGAGCGGCGTCGCCCGGATCACGCAGCACGTCGAGGTGGTCCGCGACGCGACCGCGGGCCTGTTGGTGCAGGCCCGGGCCATGCTGGTGACGACGGCCTCGGCGCTCGCCGGCCTGGTGACCGTCGCCGGTGCGCTGGTGCTCCCGGTCGCGGTGCCGGTGGTCGCCTCCCTGGTCGTGTTCGGGTGTCTCCTTCCTTCGCTGGCTCGTCGTCAGCGCGCGCTGGCCTTGGCCGACGAGCACACGGCCGCGACGGCCGGCGCATCCCTGGCCGGGATGCGCGACGTCGTCGCCTGCGGCGCCGAGCCGATCGCCGCGCTGGCGATGTACGACGCGGTCGACGCCCAGGCCACGGCCGCGGTGCGGGTCGCTCGGTCGAGTGCCCTCCGGTCGCTGGTGATCTCGCTCGGCGGGTTCGCGCCGCTGCTGCTCGCGCTGTGGTTGGCCCCGGGGTTGGTGGCCACCGGCGAGCTGACCGCGGGCGCGGCCCTGGGCGCGCTCGTCTACCTGGCCACGACGATGCAGCCGGCCCTGCGCGGCCTGGCGGCCACGGCCGGCACCGTCGTGCTTCGCCTGCTGGTCGCACTCCGCCGGCTCGCGGAGACGGCCGAGCTGCCGGAACGTCCGGACGGCACGGCGACCCCACGCAGCATCGAGGTCCGTGTCCGCGCCCTGACGTTCGGCTGGGGCGCGACGGCCGAACCCGTGGTCCGAGGGCTGGACCTGGGGCTGCGGCCGGGGGAGCACCTCGCCGTGGTCGGTCCGAGCGGGATCGGCAAGTCGACACTGGCCGGCCTGCTGACCGGCATGCTCACGCCGCAGGAAGGCCGGGTCCTGCTCGGTGGCGTCCCGGTCCGGGACGTGCCCAGGGCGCTGCGCCACGAGCTGGTGGCGCTGATCCCGCAGGAGGCGTACGTCTTCGCGGGAACGGTCCGCGACAACATCGCCCTGTTCGCACCGTCAGCCTCGGACGCCGCGCTCGCCGCCGCCGCGACCGCGGTGGGCGCGGGCGCGCTGCTGAAGCGACTGGGCGGTCTCGACGCCGAGATCGGCCACGGTGGCGAAGGCATCTCCGCGGGCGAAGCGCAGTTGCTCGCGCTGGCCAGGGTGTACGCCGGTTCGGCGCGGTTCGTGATCCTTGATGAAGCGACCTCCCATCTCGACCCGGTGTCGGAAGCCCGCGCGGAGCGGGCCTTCGCCGCGCGGGGTGGTGTGCTGGTGGTGATCGCGCACCGGTTGTCGTCCGCGCTGCGCGCGAACCGTGTCCTGGTCATGGACGGCCGCGAGACCGCGGTGGGCAAGCACGCCGACCTGCTGGCGAGGTCGCCGCGCTACGCGGAACTGATGCAGGCCTGGGCGACGCCGGTGGCCGGGGGAGCAGCCATCGGAGGCGCTGGGCCTGCGGCAACTCGGGTCGCCGGCACGGATCCCGCGGCGGCAGCCGCGGGTGGTCCGGCCGGTGCTACCGCGACCGCCGCCGGTGCTGCTGGTGGTGTCGCGACGGCTGCTGTCACCCGTGGTGCCGCGCCAGCTGCCGCAGGTGGCGGCGCGGTTGCCGCTTCCGCCCGTGGTTTGGCCGGTAGCTCCGCGACTTCCGGTGCTTTCACGGGTGACCTCGCCGATAGTGCCGCGCCAGCTGCCGCGGATGGCCCCGCCTGTGGTGCCGCCCTAGCTGCTGCGGATGGCCCGGTCCGTGTTGCCGCGACTGCCGCTGCCGCCGTGGTTGGCGCCACGACAACCGCCGGAGAACTCGCCGGTGGTAGCGCGACAGTTGCCGCGAGCGCACCTTCCGAAGCAACCGCCGGCTCCGAAACGCCGTGGCGGCCGTCGCCGGTTCCGCGTACCGCCCGGGCCGGCTGACCACCTGCTCGCTCGTCCACAGTGGACATTTCAATGCCGTCCACGCTACCGCCGTCGAAGCGCCGCGGAACCCGTCGCCGCGAATCTGTGGATAACTTCGCCGTCTTGTCACCACATGTGGATAACTCGCGCCGATCGCCGGCTCTTGTCGGCGCTGTCGTGCATGATCGGAAGCACGGAAGAAACGCGACTCCGACTACCGCGTCGCCAGAAAGGAGGTGATCAGCCGGCGGGGCACGTCATTCGGGTTGCAGTGCTTCCAACGCTCCACGCAGCTTGCCGGACACCGGAACCGGCCGGCGGGACTCGCGGTGCACGAACACGTGCACGAAGTGGCCCTCCGCGACCAGTGATTCATCCGCGGCGTACATCCCGATCTCGTAGCGCACGCTCGACTTCCCCAGGTGTGCGACGCGCAGACCGACCCGCAGCGAACCAGGAAAGGACACCGATGAGTGATACCCGCAGTGCGACTCGACGCACAGCCCGATCACCTCCCCGGTTTCGATGTCGAGACCACCCTGCTCGATCAGCCACGTGTTGATCACCGTGTCCATCAGCGAGTAGTGCACCACGTTGTTGACGTGCCCGTAGACGTCGTTGTCCTTCCAGCGCAACGGAATCGTCTGCCAGTGCGGGTAGCCGTTCACCACAGGGACACCGAGTCGCGCAGGACGCCGGCGAGGTCCTCCTCGGACGCCTCGCGGGGTGCGGTGGCCAGCAACCGCTGCTGCTTCAGGGTTCCCTCGACCAGGGAGTCCACATCGGACTCCGTGTAGCCGACGGCACCGATGCCGTCCGGGATGCCGATCTTCCGCATCAGGTCGATCAGCACCGCGGGCAGGTGGCCGGCGGCGTCGCCGGACCACTCGAAATCGGGCGCCAGCAGGCGGGCGACCTGCCGGTGGCGGTCCGGCGCCGCGTCGAAGGTGAAGCGGAACGCGGCGGGCGCGGTCAGCGAGACGGCCATCCCGTGCGGCACCATGGGTTCGTCACCCGGGTAGCCGTCCGGGTGGAAATCCCTGACCTGCCCGGCGATCGGGTACGCGTTCGCGTGCGGGATGTGCACGCCGGCGTTGCCGAACCCGAGGCCCGCGAACGTCGCGGCGAGTGCCATGGCTTCGCGTGCCTTGAGGTCGGAGCCGTCGCGCACCGCGGCGGGGAGGGCCCACGACAGCAACCGCAGTGACTGCTCGGCGAACATGTCGGCCAGCGGGTTGGCGCCGCAGTACGGCACGCGCTGCTCCGGGCGCTTGCGGTCGAACTCGGTGTACGGCTTGGCGGTGTAGCTCTCCGCGGCGTGGCACAGGATGTCCATGCCACTCGCGGCGGTCACGCCGGCGGGCTGGCTGACGGTGAGCCGCGGGTCGACGACGGCGAGGGTGGGGCGCAGCCGCAGGTGGCTGATCCCGCTCTTGACCCGCAGGGACAGCACGTCCAGGACGCAGACGGTGGTGCTCTCCGAACCGGTGCCGGTGGTCGTCGGCACGGCGACGAGCGGCTTCAGCGGGCGGTCCGGCGCGCGGCCGCCGCCGACCGGCGCGTTGACGTAGTCCATCAGGTCGCCGTCGTTGCTGGTCAGCAGGTTCGCGGCCTTCGCGGTGTCGATCGAGGAGCCGCCGCCGACGGCCACGAAGGCGTCGTACGGACCGGTTCCGCGGGCGAAGTCAACCGCCTTCTGCATGCTGACATCGGTGGGTTCGACGTGTACGCCGTCGAAGATCTCGGTCTCGATGCCGTAACCGGTGATGCCGTCGGCGATGCGGCGCGGCCAGCCGGTCGCGGCGACCTGCGGGTCGGTCACGACCAGGACCCGGCGGGCGCCGTACTGCGTCAGGTCGTAGCCGATCTCGTCGCTGGCGCCGGTTCCGTACTTCAATGCCGGTGCGCCGTAAGTAAAAACGGTTTCATGTTCGGTCGCGGCCAAGGCTGGGGTCCTCGCTCCCTTGATCGGATCCAGTCGGTCAAAGCGGACATTCAGGTCCAACCTTGCCGGGTTTCGGCGAAGATCACTTGACTGCACTGAACGGTGCCCGCATAAGCTCTCCTCATTAGATACCAACTGGGAGCGACCGTCGCCCAGACGGCCGTACGGATCCTGACCGAGGCGCGTGTCCGCCGTGTCTACGCGGTGGTCGGTGAGTCCTTCCTGGAACTGCTCGACGCGCTGCAACGCGAGCGGGAGATCACGCTCGTCTCGGCGCGTCACGACGCGGGCGCGGCGTTCATGGCGGAAGCGGAGGGCAAGCTCACCGAACGGCCCGCCGTGCTCCTCGCGAGCCGGGGGCCGAGCGCGGCGAGCCTGGCGATCGGTGTCCAGACGGCCTACCAGGACGAGACGCCGATGGTCGTGCTGCTGGAGACGCCGGCGACCGACCCGACGGTGTGGAGCTCCGGTGAGCTGCCGACATCGGACCTGACGGCCATGTTCGAGTCGATCGCCAAGTCGACCCTGAGCGTGACCGACCCGGACAGCCTGCCCAGCCTGCTGGCGCACGCGCTGACGACGTCGCAGGAAGGGCGGCCGGGGCCGGTCGTGCTCGGCGTGCCCTGCGACATCTGGGGCATGCCCTACGACGCGGCGAAGCCGATGGCGCGGGTGCGGCCGCCGGCGTCCGGCACGCTGGGCCGTTCGGCGGACGCCGTGGCGCAGCTGGTGGACGAGGCGAAGTACCCGGTCGTCATCGTCGGCGGGCGGGCGCGGTCGGCGCGCGACGAGCTGATCGCGGTCGCCGACGAGCTCGCGCTGCCCGTCTACAACGCCTTCCGGCGCCAGGACGCCTTCCCCGAGAACCACGCGCGCTACGCCGGGCACCTCGGGCTCGGCATCCCGGCCCGGCAGCTCGACGCCTTGGAACGTGCTGACTTGGTGCTCGCGCTCGGCACCCAGCTCGACGAGGTGACGACGCAGGCCTACCGCTACCCGACGGCCCAGCAGACGCTGGTCATGGTCGGCACCGGCATCGAGGTCAGCATGCGGCGGCGAGGGCTGACGTTCCGGGTGGACTCCGAGGTCGAGCCGTTCTTGCGGGAGCTGCGGGCCGTGGCGTCACCCCGGACGCGGCGGGCCTCGGCGGCCAACGCCGCGGTGCACACCTTCATGACCCCGCCCGATACCAGCGGCAACACCCGCGTCCACCCAGTGGACGTCGTGCGGGCCCTGCGTAAGCTGGCACCGGAAGACACCATCGTGACCAGCGACGCGGGCAACTTCGCCCAGTTCATGCACCGGTACTGGTGCTTCACGGCGCCGCGCAGCCAGCTCGGGCCGTCCAACGCCGCGATGGGCTACGCCGTGCCGGCGGCCGTGGCGGCGAAACTGGCCGAACCGCGGCGGACCGTGGTAGCCATGGTGGGGGACGCCGGGACCCTGATGACCGGCCAGGAGATCGAGACGGCCGTCCGCTACCGGGCGCCGGTGATGGTGGTGGTGTTCCAGAACGGCCTGCACGGCGGGCTCGCCATGCACCAGGCCCGTACCCACGGCCGGTTGTCCGGGGTGTCGATCCCGTTGACGGACTTCGCTTCGTGGGCGCGTGGACTGGGCGCGGCCGGGTACACGGTGGACGATCGTGAGGAGCTCGAGCCGATCATCGCCAGCGCGCTGGTGCGGCAGCGTCCGTGCGTCATCGACGTGCGGACGGACCCCGATGTGGTGACGCCCGACGTGCGGTTGTCGGCGCTCCTGGGTCAAGCGCGCCCGCAACCTCCCGCCCAGTAACGGTTTCGGACTGTTTCATTCCGGGAAACGCCGGGAATGTTCAGTGGTAGCAGGCCGTTGGCTGAGGTAATCTGGCGGTGTTCCGGTGGTGGTTCGCCGCTGAACCTTCCCGGCCGGGTCCCGGCGGGAGACAACCGGTTTCTGTCGGTGCCGCATGGCACCATCACGGTCATGACCCGCATTGCAGCGGGCAGGGAACGAGGGGAGTTTCGACGTGGCCGATCAGCAGCACGCGACCGAAGCAGCGCGGAAGTCCGGCGTCGTACCGGTGCTGTTCAGCGCCAGCGCGGAGGCGCACGACGACGCGGTCGTCGTCGCCGAGCACGAGACGGCCTGGCGTTCGCCGTTCTCGGCCGAGGGCCTGCGCCCGGCGAGTGGCGAATAGCTCACCTCTCCCGGGTGAAGACGGGTTGTCCGCGCAGGTCGACTTGTGCTTTACTTCAGATGGTCGATTTTTGTGTTCGTGTTAGCTCACGCTCGCAGAATTCCGCGGGCGTAGTGTCTCCTCGCCGAGGAAGCAAACCGTCCGGGTACTGACCCGGGTTGCCGAAGTGGCTTCCTGTTTTGTGTTACACATGGAGACTTTTTTATGACTCAGGGCACTGTGAAGTGGTTCAACTCCGAGAAGGGGTTCGGCTTCATCACCCCCGACAACGGTGGCGGCGACGTCTTCGTTCACTACAGCGAGATCCAGGGTAACGGCTTCAAGACCCTTGAAGAGAACGCTCGCGTCGAGTTCGAGATCGGCCAGGGCCAGAAGGGCCCGCAGGCCACGTCGGTCAACCTGATCTGACTTTGATCTTGGGAAAGGGCCGTCACCCGTTCGGGGTGGCGGCCCTTTTCGTATGCTCCGCCCCATGATCGAGCACGGGTACACCGTCTCCGGGATGAGCTGCGGGCACTGCGCGCAGTCGGTCACCGAGGAAATCACCGCTCTGGCCGGAGTGACCGAAGTGGACGTCGACGTCCCGACCGGCCGGGTCGTGGTGCGCGCCGACGCCGCGCTGGCGGAGGACGAGGTCCGCACCGCGGTCGAAGAAGCGGGATTCACCTACGTCGGTGTGGCCAGCCTGGTGTCGTAAGCACGACGCCGAGGGCTGGTTGGTTCTTCTCCGGCGGTGTGTTCCAGGTTGGACTGTCCACTCTGCTTACTTCAGGCGGCCGTTGGGCCGATCGGCCGCATCCACTGATCTGTCGAGCCTGAGGACGGCGGCGGCCCACAGCCCAGGCCCGCTGACCGGCACGCGGCCGATCAAGCATGACCACGGCACGCCCCGCCACGCCCGGGCCCGCGGCCCACTTTGTGATCTTCGCCGCGCCTTGTTACACGCAGCCCGCAACATGCAACGCCCTGCAACCCTTCCCTCCGGCACGCTTGAAGGAGTCTCCTGGTACCCGACGCGGGAATCGGGAGGTCAGGTTGGGCGAGTCGGTGGCGGGGATCGTCGCGAACCCGGCGTCGGGGCGGGACATCCGCCGGCTGGTCGCGCAGGCTTCCGTGTTCCCCACCGCGGAGAAGGCGAACATGGTCCAGCGGCTGCTGGCCGCGTTCGCCGTGGCCGGGGTCGATCGCGCCATGGTCTCGACCGATCTCGGGGGCATCTCCGCCGCGGTGCTGCGGGCGCTCGGGCGGGGTGGGACCTGGCCGAACGTCGACTTCCTCGACGAGGATCCGCTCAGCGGCACCGCGAAGGACACCAGCAACGCCGTGCGCCGGATGGTCGAAGCCGGCGCCGGGGTCATCGTCGTGCTCGGGGGTGACGGGACCGCGCGCGTCGCGGCCGCGGCCTGCGAAGACGTCCCGCTGCTCGCCCTCTCGACCGGGACCAACAACGCCTTCCCGCAGACGCGGGAGGCGACCGTCGCGGGGCTCGCCGCCGGGCTGATCGCCACCGGGCAGATCGACCCCGACCTGGTCACGCACCGGGTCAGCGTGCTCGAAGTCGTCACCAAGGCACGCCGCGAGATCGCGCTCGTGGACGTCTGCGTGTCCCTGAGCAGGCACATCGGCGCGCGGGCGCTGTGGGATCCGGCGTCGCTCACCGAGCTGTACTGCACCTTCGCCGAACCCGACGGCATCGGCCTCTCCAGCGTGGCCGGCCAGCTCTGCCCGAGCCCGCGCTCGAGCCCGGACGGCGTCGCGCTGCAGCTCGGGCCGGTCGGGGAGACGCCGTACGTCGTGCACGCGCCGATCGCGCCCGGGCTGGTGCGGCCGGTCGGGGTGCGGGGCTGGGGCGTTCTGCAGCCGGGCATGCGGGTCGAGCTGGCCGCGGCGGGTGGGGTGATCGCGCTCGACGGCGAGCGCGAACTCGAACTGAAGCTCGGGGAGAGCGCGTTCGTCGAGCTCAAGCCGGACGGGCCGTGGTGCGTCGACGTCCGGGCCGCGATGGCCGAAGCGGCACGAAAAGGGCTGTTGCGCAGCGAACCGAACTAGCGAAGGAGCTCCGACGATGACGGACACCCTGCGGGCGGCGTATCGCACGATGCGCACCATCCGGGCCTTCGAAGAGCGGGTGCGCGCGGAGTTCGCGACCGGCGAGATCCCCGGGTCCATGCAGCTCCACGCCGGTGAGGAGGCCTCGGTCGCCGGGGTCTGCGCCCACCTCGGGGACCGCGACGCGATCGCCGGCAGCCACCGCGGGCACGGCATCGCCAAGGGCGTCGACGTCAAGGGCATGATGGCCGAGATCTACGGCCGCCGGACCGGTTCCTGCCACGGCAAGGGCGGTTCGACGCACATCGCCGACCTCTCGAAGGGGGTGCTCGGCGCCGGCCCGCCCCTCATCTGCGGCACCGCGCTCGCCGCGAAACAGCAGGACACCGGCGGTGTCGGGGTGGCCTTCTCGAGTGAAAGCAACCAGGTGACGACGCTGGAGGCGCTGAACCTCGCGGCGGCCTGGAACCTGCCGGCGATCTTCGTCGCGGAGAACAACGGGTACGCCGAGGCGACGTCGAGCAGCTGGTCCGTCGCGTCGGACAACATCGCCGACCGGGCCGCCGGCTTCGGCGTGCCGGGCGTGATCGTCGACGGCTTCGACTTCTTCGCCGTGCACGAAGCCGCCGGCGAGGCGATCGAGCGCGCTCGCGAAGGCGGCGGGCCGACGCTGATCGAGGTCAAGTTCACCCGCTACCAGCAGGGACTCGACTGCCTCGCGTGGTTCCGCGCCCGCGTCACCGAGAGCGGCGAGCTGCTCGGAACCGTCCTGGACGACATCGACGCCGAAGTCGCGAAGCTCGTCGAAGACGCCGTCGCCGAGGCGAAGGCCGCGCCCAAACCGACCCGGGCGGACCTCGAAACCGACGTCTACGCGTCGTACTGACCGCCGTGACCCGCACGATCAGCTACCGCGAGGCGATCGACGAGGCGCTCGCGCAGGAGATGGCCCGCGACGAGTCGGTCATCGTGCTCGGTGGCGCTCCCGGCGCCGCGCAGGGGCTCTTCCCGGGGCGTGTCCTGGACACGCCGGCCTCCGAGTCGGCGTTCGTCGGCGCGGCCATCGGTGCCGCGACGCGCGGGCAGCGGCCGGTCGCGGAGCTGGTGTCCATCGACTTCATGGGCGCCTGCATCGACCAGATCTTCAACCAGGCGGCGAAGTTCCGGTACATGTTCGGCGGCAACGCGCGCACGCCGGTGGTGATCCGCACGGTGTACGGCGCCGGGCTGCGGGCCGCGGCTCAGCATTCCCAGTGCCTGTACCCGATCTTCACGCACATCCCCGGCCTCAAGGTCGTCGTGCCGTCGAGCCCGTACGAGGCGAAAGGCCTGCTCATCCGGTCGATCCGGGACGACGACCCGGTGGTCTTCTGCGAGCACCGGGCGCTCTACGAGACCAGCGGCGAGGTGCCGGAGGACAGCTACACGATCCCGTTCGGCCAGGCGAACGTCGTCCGCGAAGGCGGCGACGTGACGATCGTGGCGATCGGCCGGATGGTCGCGATGGCCCGGCAGGCCGCGGGCGAGCTGGCCGCGACCGGCGTGGAAGCCGAGGTCATCGACCCGCGCACCACCAGCCCGCTCGACACCGGAACGATCCTGGCGAGCGTCGGGCGCACCGGCCGGCTGGTCGTCGTCGACGAGGCCTCGCCGCGCTGCAACCTCGCGACGGACATCTCCGCGCTGGTCGCGAAGGAGGCGTTCGGCGCGCTGCGGGCGCCGATCGAGATGGTGACGCCGCCGCACACGCCGGTGCCGTTCTCCGACGCGCTCGAAGACCTCTACATCCCGGACGCGCAGAAGGTCCTCAACGCCGCGAAGGCGGTTGTGGAGTACCGCCGCAGCTCGCCTGCCGTCCACAGTGGACTCGACGGCGGGGGCGCGGGGTAGCCGGGAGACCGCGGCCGCCGAGGGCAAGACCTGAACGGCGAGATCGTCCCCACCTACCGATCACGGGATCGAAACGGCACACTGGGGCCGGTCGAGCGCGAGGAGCGGCGGTTTGGGTCAACGGGACCTCGAGGCAGCGTTGCCGGCCGGGGCCGACCCCCGGCAGCATGCACGCGCCCTCGCCCAGGTGCACGAAGCGGCGGTGGCCGGCCGGGCGCTGCCCGCGCGGCTGCGGCCGGTGATCCACGCGTCCTGGCAACGGATGCGCAAGCTCGGCGTCGATCCGGAGGGCCGGGCCACGGCGCCCGTGCTGACTTTCGAGCAGCTGGAAGCCCGTCGCCGCACGAGTGGCCTGGTCCAGGCCATGCCGACGCTGCGGGGCGGGCTGATCAGCCTCGCCGAGCAGGCCGCGCACATCATGGTCATCGTCGACGCGGACGGCGCGGTGCTCTGGCGCGACGGCAGCACCGCGGTCAGCCGTCACGCCGACCGGCTCGGGTTCGTCGAAGGCGCCGACTGGCGGGAAGAGGCCGTCGGCACCAACGCGATCGGCACCGCACTGGTCGCGCGCCGCGCGATGCAGGTGTATTCCGCCGAGCACTACGTCCGGTCCCAGCACTTCTGGACGTGCGCCGCCGCGCCGCTGCACGACCCGCGCGACGGCCGGCTGCTCGGCGTCGTCGACCTCTCCGGCCCGGCCCCGACCGTCCACGCGTCGACGTTGGCGCTGGTCGACGCCGTGACACGGTTGGCGGAGACGCAGCTGCGCACCACCCACCTCACCGAGCTGGAACGGCTTCGCGGCTTCGCCGTCCCGGTGCTCGCGAAGGTCGGCGAGCCGGCCGTCGTGGCCGACGAGCACGGCTGGGTCGCCGCGGCCGCCGGGCTCGCGCCGGTCGACCGGATCGCCCTGCCGGCCGGCCTCGCGCCGGGCCGGGCGTGGCTCCCCGCGTACGGCACCGTCGCGGTCGAACCGGTGCCGGGCGGCTGGCTGATCCGGCTCACCGAGTCCGACGCCGAGACCGCGCCGGCCACCCGCGTCGTCCTGGACGTCCGGTCGGCGCGCGAGCCCGAGCTGACCGTCTCGGGCGGCGCCGGGACCTGGACGCACCGGCTCAGCCCGCGCCACGCCGAGATGCTGTACGTGCTGGCCAGCCGCCGCGACGGCCGCTCGGCGTCCGAGCTGTCGCTGGACCTGTTCGGCGACGCCGGCCGCACGGTCACCGTCCGCGCCGAGATGTCCCGGTTGCGCCGGCACTTCGGCGGCATCCTCGGCGCGAAGCCCTACCGCTTCGCCGACGACGTCGAGGTGCTGGTCCGGCGGCCGGACAACGCCGAAGCCGTGCTGCCGCACTCGCTCGCCCCGGCCATCCGCGGCTGAACTCCACCCCGGCTCCACCCGCCGACGGTCCCGGTCCACCCCGGTTCGTTCGTAGCGTCAGCGCCATGAACAAGTCGGATCTCATCCGCCTGGCCATCGCCAAGGCGACGGAACACAACCGTGGGGGAAAGATGACCGGGAAGACCGTGCTCGGACTGGCCGTGATCGGCGTCGTCGTGCTGGTGGCGTTCATCGCCTACCGGCTGATCCTCGTCGAGCTGATCACCAGCCTGTCCCACAAGTAGAGGGGGAGCGTTGCCGAAGCGGCCGTTGCTGCCGGACACCATCGCGCCCAGCTGGCTGGTGGTGCAGGCGCTCGGCACGCTCTTCATCGCGGCGACGCTGCTGACGGCGCGCGAGCCGGACGCGCGGATCTGGGCCTGTTACGGCGTCTCCGCCGCGTGCTGGCTCGGGTTCGTCGTCCTGGCGTACCGGTTGCCGCGGACGGCGGCGGTGCTGCTCGCGGTGGCCAGTGCGGTGCCGGCGGCCGTGCTCGGGTGGGCCGGGGACTCGTCCGCGATCGTCCTGTCCGTCGTGGCGCTGGGCCGGCTCGCCACGCTGGTCACGGTGGGCGTCGCCGCGATCGTCGCCGTCGGTGTGGCCGACGTCCTGCTGGCGGTGACGTCGTACGCCGTCGCCGGGAGGGGCCTCGGGCTCGTCGACCTGGGCGTGATGCTCCTGCTCGTGCTGCTGGGGCTCAACCGGCGGCAGTACGAAGTGCAGGCGAAACAGGCGGAAGCGCTGCTGGAGCAGACGCGGCTCGCGCAGGCCGAGCACTCCCGCGCCGCCGCGCTCGACGAACGCACCCGGATCGCGCGCGAGCTGCACGACGTCCTGGCGCATTCGCTGGGGGCGCTGGGCGTCCAGCTCGAACTGGCCGAGGTGCTGCTGGCCGAGAAGTCCGATGTGGACGGTGCGCTCACGACCGTCCGGCGGTCCCGGCGGCTCGCCAACGACGGCCTGGCTGAAGCCCGCGACGCCGTCGCCGCGCTCCGCCGGGACGTCCTGCCGCTGGCCGACGCGCTCGCCGCGGTGGCGGCCGCGCACGCCCGTGACCACGGGGTTTCCGTGGCTTTCGCCGCTGAAGGCGCGTCCCGGCCGTTGCCGTCGGCGGCCGTCGTCGCGCTGGTCGGCACCGCGCGCGAAGCGCTGACGAACGCGGGCAAGCACGCGCCCGGTGCGGACGTCCGGATGCGGTTGACGTACGAACCAGGCGTCGTGCGGCTCGACGTCGTCAACAAGACGAGGGACTTCACTCGAACAGGTGAAGGTTTCGGGCTGGCCGGGATGCGCGAGCGGCTCGCGCTCGCCGGTGGCACCCTGGCGTCGGGCCCGGAAGACGGCCGGTGGCGCGTGCTCGCGGAGGTGCGGAGTTGATCAGGGTGGTCGTGGCGGACGACCAGCAGGCCGTCCGCGAAGGCCTGGTCGCGCTGCTCGGCCTGCTCGACGACATCACGGTCGTGGCCTCGGCGGGCAACGGCCGCGAAGCCGTCGAAACGCTGGTCACGCACCCCGCCGACGTCGTGCTGATGGACCTGCGGATGCCGGAGCTGGACGGCGTCGCCGCGACCCGGCTGATCCGGCGCGACCACCCCGGCACCGCCGTCGTCGTGCTGACGACGTACGCCGACGACACGTCGATCGCGGACGCGTTGCGCGCCGGGGCCCGCGGCTATCTGACCAAGGACGCCGGCCGCACCGAGATCGCCGCCGCGCTGCGATCCGCGGCCGCCGGGCAGGCGATCTTCACCGCCGCGGTCTCCGACCGGCTCGTCGCCGCGCTCGACGGCCGGCCCGCGACGCGTGCCAAAGCCGAGCTGCCGGACGGCCTGACCGCCCGCGAAGCCGAAGTCCTCGGGCTGATCGCGCGGGGCCTGACCAACGCGGAGATCGCGCGCGAGCTGTTCATCGGCGAAGCGACCGTGAAAACCCACATCAACAACGCCTTCGCGAAGATCGGCGCCCGGCACCGCGCGGAGGCCGTCCGCTATGCGCTCGCTCACCGACTCTGAGATCACGTGCTGATGACAGCGGGCGGTGCCGGTGACTGCGCGCACGGCGACTCGGCTACCTTTCTGCGGGTACGGCTCATGGGGAGGAATCGGGGATGACCAGCACTGCGACGGCGCCGGGTCCCCCGGCGCCCGCGTCCGGACCCGCGCCGCCGAAGCCACCGCCGGCGCCGGAGGGCCGCGACCGGGCCGGGGGCCGCAGCGGCTTCCTGGGCCTGCTGGACCTGCCTGGCCAGGGGATACGCGCGATCATCCGGTCCGCCGCGACCACCCCCGGCCGGCTCACCGTCATCGCCGTCGGGCTGGTGCTGCTGGCCCTGGTCGCCGGGCTCGTCGCGACGCTCTCGGTGCAGAACCGCGACGACACGATCACCGGCGTCATCGACCACCGCGAACCCCTCGCCGCCGCGTCCCAGCAGGTCTACCGCTCGCTGTCCGACGCGGACGCGACCGCGGCGAGCGCGTTCCTCTCCATCGGCACCGAGCCGCCCGAACTCCGCCAGCGCTACGAGCGTGACATCGCCGAGGCCGGGGCGGCGCTCGCGAAGGCCGCTTCGGACTCCGGTGACGTCGCCGACGCCGCCGGCCCGGTCGACGTCCTCAACCAGCAGCTGCCCGTGTACACCGGCCTGGTCGAGACGGCGCGGTCGAACAACCGGCTCGGCTACCCGGTCGGCGCGTCCTACCTGCGCGAGGCGTCCGAGCTGATGCGGGCGAAGATCCTGCCCGCCGCCCAGGACCTCTACCGCGTCGACACCGAGAAGCTGATCGAGGAGCAGGACAGCGCCACCGGCTTCCCGTGGCTCGCCACGATCCTGGTGGTCGCGCTGCTCGCCGCGCTCGTCGTCGCCCAGATCTACCTGACGCGGCGGACGAACCGGCTGCTGAACGTCGGGCTCGTCGTCGCGACGGTCGCGGTCGTGCTGTCGCTGCTGTGGGGCGCGGTCGCGCTGGTCGTGCAGGGCAGCCTGGTCGGCGCCGGGCAGGACGACGGCTCGCACCGCGTCGACGTCCTGGTGCGTGCGCGGATCGCCGCGCTGCAGGCCCGCGCGGACGAGACGCTGACGCTGGTCGCCCGCGGCGACGGCGCGGCCTACGAAAAGGACTTCGGCACCAACGCCGTCCAGCTGGCCGGGACCGACGGCCAGGGTGGCCTGCTCGGCGAAGCCCGCAGCCTGATTTCCGACGGCGACGGCGCCGCGAAGGTCGTCGACGCGACGAAGGCCGCGAACGACTGGTTCAAGGCGCACAAGACGGTCCGGTCCCAGGACGACTCCGGGCAGTACCAGGAAGCCGTCGACTTCGCCGTGCTGGAGGACAAGACCGACGGCTCGGCCCCGGCGTTCCGGCGGCTCGACGACGCCCTCCAGGACGCGATCGACGTCGGGCGGCAGGAGTTCCTCGACAGCACCCACGGCGGCGGCAGCGCGCTGACGTTCCTCGCGCCGGGCCTGGCCGTGCTGGCGATCGTCGCCGCGGCGGGGGCCACCATGGGAATCCGGGAGCGACTGAGGGAGTACCGGTGAGCAGGCGGGGTTACACGGTCCGGATCGGCGTGCTCGCGGTCGTCGCGATGCTGACGGCGGCCTGCGGGAGCCCCGGGAAATCGGTCGACCCGGCGCCGGTGAGCAACGCGGCCTGGCCGCAGCCCGCGCACGTCGGCGGCCCGGACTCGACGGCCGGCGGCGGCACCGACACCAGCTGCAACCCGCAGGCCAGCCTCGCGCCGAGCGGGACGTCCATCGCCGACGGCTCGACCATGGCGAACATCAAGGAACGCGGGAAGCTGATCGCCGGCGTCGACCAGACCACGTACCTGTTCGGGTTCCGTAACCCCACCACGGGCAACATCGAGGGCTTCGACATCGACATGGTCAACGAGATCGCCCGGGCGATCTTCGGCGCGCCGGAAGGGCGCGTGCAGTTCCGCGCGATCCCGTCGTCGCAGCGCGAAGACGTCCTGACGCAGGGCCAGGTCGACATCGTGGTCCGGACCTACAGCATCACCTGCGCGCGCAAGGCGAAGGTGCAGTTCTCCTCCGTGTACTACAAGGCCGGTCAGCGGATCCTCGTCACCAAGGAGTCGAAGGTGACCAAGCTGGCCGACCTGAGCGGCAAGCGGGTGTGCGCGACGAAGAAGTCGACGTCGCTGGCGAAGATCGCGACGGACCCCGCGAAGCCGGTGCCGGTGTCGGTGGACAACTGGTCGGACTGCCTGGTGATGCTCCAGCAGGGCCAGGTCGAAGCCGTCTCGACCGACGACACCATCCTCGCCGGGATGGCCGCGCAGGACCCGACGCTGCAGGTCGTGGGCGACCAGTTCACCGAAGAGGACTACGGCATCGGCGTGCCGAAGGACAACACGGACATGGTCAAGTACGTCAACGCCGTGCTCGACAACATCCGCAACAGCGGCGCCTGGCAGGACAGCTACCGCAAATGGGTGGAGCCCTCGCTGGGGCCGGCGTCGCCGCCGTCGCCGCAGTACCAGTGAGCCGCTCGCGGCTAGGATCGGTCCTCGTACGTCGTCGGGGATCTGGGAGGTAGCAGTGTCGGAGGAGCCGCGCCGTCCTCGGCACGCCGCGCCGGACGACGAGCCGCAGGTGGCCGCGCCGAGCTGGCAGCCGCCGCCACCGGTGCGGTGGGAGACGCCGGAGCCGTCGATCTCCGGCCGCCTCGACGACACCGAACCGCCCGCCGCCGAGCGCACCGTCTTCCACGCGCCGGTCCGGCGTCCGCCGACAGCGCCGACACCGCCGCGTGGCCAGTCGTCCTCCTTCGTGCGCGGGCAGATCCCGGGCGCGGACGACCCGACCCGGCCGCCGGGCCGGATGAGCCCGGTGACCCCGTCTCCCGGCACGCCGCAGGTCGCGCCGCCCGTCGCGCCTTCGGTGGAGCCGACGCAGGCCGTCCGGGTGGATCCGAACGCGCCGCAGCCGACGAGCGTGCTCGCGGTGCCGACCCCGGAGACCCAGAGCATCATGCCGCCGGCCCCGCGGCCGGAGTCCGGGCCGGGCGCGTTGCCGGACCCGGGCACCGAGAGCGTGCTGCCCGAGCGCAGCAGCGACGGCCGGCACACAGGCACCGGAACGGGCACTGGTACCGGAACCGGCAGTGGCAGCGGCGCGGTTTCCGGCTCCGGACCGTTCCCCGGCACTTCGCGGCGGACGTCGTCGCGGACGTCCCGCTCGCGCCGCGGCCGGCTCGGCGCCGGCCTGGTCGAGGTCCCGCCGGTCCCGGCGCGCGACCCGGCGTCCGCCGTGCTGACGAACCCGATGGTGTCGGAGGAAAAGCGCTTCTGCGGCAGCTGCAGCGCGAAGGTCGGGCGCGGCACCAGCGGCGGGAAACCCGGTGCGGCGGAAGGAAAGTGCGAGAACTGCGGCACACCGTTCTCGTTCGTGCCGAAGCTGCAGCCGAACGAGCTGGTCGGTGGGCAGTACGAGGTCCTCGGCGCGATCGCGTACGGCGGCCTGGGCTGGATCTACCTGGCACAGGACCACAACGTGTCCGACCGCTGGGTCGTCCTCAAAGGACTGATCGACACCGGCGACGCGACGGCGATGGCGGCCGCGGCCAACGAGCAGCGCTTCCTGGCCGAGGTCGAGCACCCGAACATCGTCAAGATCCACAACTTCGTGCAGCACCCGGACCGCCAGAGCGGCACGACCGTCGGCTACATCGTGATGGAGTACATCGGCGGCCAGTCGCTGCGGCAGCTCGCGCTGGCGCACCACCGGGAAAGCCGGCGCCCGGAGCCGCTGCCGATCGGCCAGGTGCTCGCGTACGGGCTGGAGATCCTGCCCGCCATGGGATACCTGCACAGTCAGGGCCTGCTGTACTGCGACCTCAAGCCGGACAACGTGATCCAGACCAACGAGCAGCTGAAGCTGATCGACCTGGGCGCGGTCCGGCGGCTCGACGACTACGAGAGCCCGCTGTTCTTCACGACCGGTTACAGCGCGCCGGAACTGGCGACGCAGGGCGCGTCGATCGCGTCGGACCTGTTCACCGTCGGGCGCACGCTCGCCGTGCTGAGCTTCGAGTTCACCGGCTACACGAGCAAGTTCAAGACGACGCTGCCCGGGTCGGACGCGGTCCCGCTGTTCGCGTTGTTCGGTTCGTACCACCGGTTCCTGAAGCGCGCGACACACGCCGACCCGGACCGGCGGTTCCTCTCCGCGGAGGAGATGGCCGACCAGCTCACCGGTGTGCTGCGCGAGATCATGGCACTCGGCACCGGCAAGCCGCGGCCCGGCGCGTCCACGGTGTTCGGCCCGGAGAGCCGCACGTTCGGCGTGCAGCTGGTGGTGCCGGAGGCCGGCGGCAGCGTGCCGCTGCCCGGCGCGGCCGAGGTCGTCGCCGGCCTGCCGATCCCGCAGGTCGACACGGACGACCCGGCGGCGGGCGTGCTCGCCACGACGACGTCGCTCGAACCGCGTGGCGCGATCGAAGCGCTGGCCGGTGCGCCGCGGGAGTCGATCGAGGTGCGGCTGCGGATCGTCCGCGCCCGGATCGAGCTGGGCGAGCTGTCCGAGGCGCAGCGGCAGCTGCAGGCGGCGCAGTACCTGGCCATCAAGAACGGCTTCCCGCACGACTGGCGGATCGACTGGTACCGCGGCCTGATCGAGCTGGCGGGCGGCCGCTCGCGCGTCGCGCACGTCGCGTTCGAAGCCGTGTACGACGACCTGCCGGGCGAGATCGCGCCGAAGCTGGCGCTGGGCGTCAGCGCCGAAGGCGTCGGCGACTACTTCGCGGCCGCGCGGTTCTACGAGCTGGTCTGGCGCACGGACCGCAGCTACGTCAGCGCCGCGTTCGGCTTGGCCCGGGTCTACCTCGCGCAGGGCGCGCGGACCAGCGCGGTCGAGGTGCTCGAGATGGTGCCGTCGTCGTCGACGCACTACGTCGACGCGCAGGTCGCGGCGATCAAGATCAAGACGACCGCGACCCGGGCGGCGGGCAAGGAGGCCCTGGTCGCCGAGCACGACCTGCTCGACGCGTCGGCCCGGCTGGAGCGTCTCCGCCTGGACGCCGAGCGCCGCACGAGCCTGTCGGCGGGGGTGCTCGAAGCCGCGTACGAGTGGCTTCGCGGCCCTCGCCAGGGCCCGCCGACGCCGGGAGCGCGGGTGCTGGGCTGCCCGCTGGACGAGCGTGAGCTGCGCTTCGGCCTGGAGCGCTGCTACCGGGCCCTGGCCCGCCTGGCGGCGACGGTCGAGCAGCGCGTGGAGCTGGTGGACAAGGCGAACGCCATCCGCCCCCGCACCCTCACCTGACGCGTCACTTTCATAGGGAAAGATGCGTCCGCGGGCCCCGGAAGGCGTCACTTTCGTAGGGAAAGATACGTACGGGCCACTTTCTCTGGGAGAGTGACGCGCGTCAGGGGTTGATCTCCCAGTCGCCGCGTTCGCGCTGGTTCTTCTCGTGCTGCGCGGCCAGCTTCTCCAGCGCCTGCGGGTCGCCGTGGTTGGAGAAGTGGTCGAAGCCCACCACGATGAACAGCGCGCGGGCGCTCACCGCGATCGGGCCGTCCTCGGTGTCGAGGCGGCCGTCCGCGCTGACGTAGATCTTGCGGCCGGCGATGCCGTCGAGGTGCGCCGTGATGAACAGCGTCGAGCCGACCGGCACCGGACGGCGGAAGTCCGTCTCCAGCTTCCCGGTGACCGCCGGGCGGCGCATCAGGTTGCCCACCGTCGAGCCGAGCGCCTCGTCGAACGCGCAGGCCAGGAGGCCGCCGTGGGCGAGCCCGGGCGCGCCCTGGTGGGCCGCGGTGACGGTGAACCGCGAGTGCACGACCTGGCCCTCACCGACGGTCGAGCGCAGGTGCAGCCCGGCGTCGGCCTCGTCACCGCAGCCGAAGCACTCGCCGAAGTGCACGCCCAGCTCGGTGCCGGGTTCCGGAGCCTTGGGGTGCGGGATCGCCGGCTCCACCGGTACCGGCGGCCAGGGTTGAGAAACACGACTCATGCGCTGACGTTAACTCGCGGGTAGTCGTCCGCTTCGTCCGGCCCGCGACGTGACCGGGCAACCTATACCTCTCGGTAGCCGGAAAGTTCCCCACCGTAGAGATTCCCCGGCTCAGACTGCCGACCTGCGGCAACCGGTCGAGACTGGCTGGATGAGCTCGAACGGCCCAACGGGCACGCTACGGAGGAGGTCGTCGCCGGCATGAGCGAACCAGCAGCTACGACGGGCAAACCGGAAGTGGACGAGAGAACCGTCAAGCGCGCCGTGTGGGCGTCCGCGATGGGCAACGCCACCGAGTGGTACGACTACGGCGTCTTCACCTCGGGCGCGATCGCCGTCAGCATCGGCTCGGAGTTCTTCCCCGGCGACGGCAACGCCGTGCTCAAGTCACTGGCGCTGCTCGCGGTCGGGTTCATCGTGCGGCCGTTCGGCGGGGCGTTCTTCGGCCCGCTCGGGGACAAGATCGGCCGCCAGAAGGTCCTGGCCATCACGATCCTGCTGATGTCGGGCTGCACGTTCCTGGTGGGCGTCCTGCCGACGTACTCCGGCGGCTACAGCATGGGCATCGCGGCCCCGATCGCGATCCTGCTCCTGCGCATCATCCAGGGCTTCTCCACCGGCGGTGAGTACGGCGGCGCGGCGACGTTCATCGCCGAGTACTCGCCGACGAAACGCCGTGGCTTCTTCGGCAGCTTCCTCGAACTGGGGACGCTCGCCGGGTACGTGCTCGGCAACCTCGTGGTGCTCGCCGTGACGCTCTCGCTGTCGGCCGACCAGGTCGACGCCTGGGGCTGGCGGATCCCGTTCTTCGTCGCGCTGCCGCTGGGCCTGGTCGGGCTCTACCTGCGGAACAAGCTCGAGGACACCCCCGAGTTCCGCCGGCTGGAGGCCTCGGGCGAGAAGCCGCGGAAGGCGCCGCTCAAGGAGATCTTCACCCGCAACTGGCGGATGATCCTCAACCTGATCGGCATCGTGCTGCTGCTGAACGTCGCGGACTACCTGCTGCTGACCACGATGCCGACGTACTTCACGGAAACGCTGAAGATCAACGACAACACGTCGACGCTGATCATCATCGCGGTCGAGGTCCTGCAGATGGCGATCATCGTGCCGCTCGGCGCGCTGTCCGACAAGATCGGCCGGAAGCCGCTGCTGCTCACCGCGGCCATCGGGTTCCTGGTGCTGAGCTGGCCGTCGCTCAAGCTGATGCAGTCCGGCAGCATCCTGTGGCTGTTCGTCGGGTTCCTGATCGTGGCGATCCTGCTGGTGCTGATGCTCGCCGTGATCGGTTCGACGTTCCCGGCGATGTTCCCGACCCGCGTCCGGTACGGCTCGTTCGCGATCGGCTACAACATCTCGACGTCACTGTTCGGTGGTACCTGCGGTGTCATCGTGACGGCGCTGATCCAGAGCACCGGCAACCCGGACTGGCCGGCGTACTACCTGATGGCGGCGGCCCTGATCGCGATCATCCCGATCATCAGGATCCCGGAGACGTCGCAGGTGCCGATCGAGCAGATCGACACCGAGGACAGCGGGGGCGGCAAGTCCCTGACCGGCGCGTCCGCTCAGCGTTGAGCGGTCCCGCGCCTCGTAATGCGTGTGCCCCGTCCGGATCACCGGGCGGGGCACACGTGCGTTGCGGGTCAGCGAGACGTCGTCCGCGGTGCTTCCGGCGCCGTCTCGGTCGGGTTCGCGGACGGCGGCGGCAGCGGGACCGACGAGGGCTGCTTCGTCTTCCGGGTGGTCGCGGCGACCGGCGGGCTCGACGGCCGCTGTGTGCTCGGCACCGAGCGGCCCGGCTGGGCCTCCGGCGGCGCGATCGACGTCGCCGGCACCTCCTCCTGGGACGGCATCGGCAGCGGTGACGGGGGAGCGGTGGTGCCGATCGTGGACAGGCCGGGGTCGGCGGGCTGCACCGGGTCCGGCGGTCCGAGGCGGTGGCCGGCCAGGAAACCGGCCACCGCGAGGATCACCGCCGTCGCGGTCGAGGTGCCCACGACCGCCAGCCGCTTGCGCCGCCGCCGGATCCGGCTCCCGCGTTCGATCACGTCGGCGGCCTCGAGCCGCATCGGCGGCGTGTCACCGGTCGCGCCGGTCAGGATCACGCGGACGTCGTCTTCGGGGTCCATGTTCGTCACCTCCCCTCCGTGGGTGCGCTGAACGTCAGCGCGGTGTAGTGCGGGCCGAGCCGGTTGCGCAGGGTGGCCAGGCCCCGGGAGGCCTGGCTCTTCACCGTGCCGGTGCTGCAGCCGAGCGCCTGCGCCGTCTCCTCGACGCTCAGGTCCTCGAAGTACCGCAGCACCAGCACGGCGCGTTGCTTGGGGCCCAGCACGGCCAAAGCCTGCCGGACCAGCGTGTCCTGCTCGCTCCCGGCTTCCGCCGGGAGCTCCGGCAGGGTGTCGGTGAGCCGCTCCCGTTTCCACCTGCTGCGCCGGTGCTCGGCGAGGAACGTGCGCAGCACGACCTTGCGGGCGTAGGCGTCCAGGGTGTCGTGGCGCGACAGCCTCGGCCACGCGAGGTACAGCTTGATCAGGGCCGCCTGCGTGAGGTCTTCGGCTTGGTGCCAGTCACCGCAGAGCAGGTACGCCGTGGACCGGAGGCTGTGCGCGCGCTCGCCGAAGTACCGGGCGAACTCGCCGTCCCACGGCGAGCCCGGCCCGGTCGACGGACGGGAGCGGGAGATCACCTGACTACCGGGTCACCCCGATGGCCGGCAGGTGCAGATCGCCGGTCGGGCCGGCCGGGACGGCGCGGGGGACGCGCGGAGCCTGCTCGGCGCGCGGGGCCTTCGTCGTCGCCGGGACGGCGCTCGGCGCCGGCAGGGGCTTGCGGGTGGACTGGGGCGGGGCCGGAGCCTGGGTCGGCGGCTCGGCAGGCCGGGTCGTCGTCGCCTGGGGCGGTGCCGTCGGCGACGGGGCGGCCATGGCGATGCCACCGGTCAGGGCGCCACCGGCGAGCACGAGCGCGCCGAGGGACAAGGCGATGCGGATACGCAAGACAGCTCCTCATTCTCGCGGGCGCGGCTGTCGATCGCCGCGCCTCTGCCCGTAGTCATGCGGTGGGTGCTCGCCGGGGTTGCATCGGATTTCCCGGGTTTCGCGGAAAGCACGAACGGCCGGGAAGTCCGCACTGGACTTCCCGGCCGCCCGGTGTTCCTCGAAGGTCTTTCTCAGCCGGCGAGCGCCGACAGCTTCTGCCAGCTCGCCCAGTCGTAGGTCCAGTCGCTGTAGTCGCCGTCCTTGGCGGTCAGCGTCTGGGTGCTGCCGGTGATCTCGACCGGGTCGCCGGTGAGCACGCCGTCGTAGTACTCCTTGGCGCGCGCGGGCGACAGGTTCAGGCAGCCGTGCGAGATGTTCTTCTTGCCCTGGGCCCAGACCGACGCGGCCAGGCCGTGGATGAACTCGCCGTTGTTGGAGATCCGGACCGCCCACGGCACCACGACGTTCTCGTAGTGGTACTTCGGGTTGCTCATCGCGTAGGTGGACTGCTTGCCCATCACGACATGCGTGCCGCTGTGGGTGACGCGGCCCGGGTCGGAGTCGAGGCCGTAGCTCACCGGGTAGTCCGCGATCTGCTGGCCGTCCCGGATGACCTGCATGGTGTGCTGCGTGGTGTTGCCCTTGACGATCTGCGAGCGCCCGATCGCGAAGCTGGCCGACACGTCCTGCTTGCCGTACACGCCTTCGCTGATCTTGACGCCGTAGATCTTGGCGTTGACCTTCACCTGCGTGTTGGGCTTGAAGTACTCCTTCGGCCGCCAGTGCACCGACGTGTCGCCATCCAGCCAGGCCCAGGAGCCCTCGGTCTTCGGCGTCGTCTCGACGGAAAGCGCCTTCTCGACGGAGGCCTTGTCGGTGACGCGGCTCGGGAAGCTCAGGGCGATCGGCATCGCGATGCCGTACGTCTGGCCGTCACCGACGTTCAGGCTGGCCTGCGTCTGCCGCTTCGGCTTGACGGTGGTGAACGTGCCGCCGATGGGCACGTTCTTGCCGTCGGCGCCCGCGGCCTGGCCGGACCAGGTGTAGGTCTTGCCGTAGCCGAGCTGCTCGGTGGTGGTCCAGCTCTTCTTGTCCGCCGACGTCTGCCCCTGGACCTGCTTGCCGTCCGGGTTGGTCAGCGTGACCGACAGGATCGTGCCGCTGTCGACCTTGACGCCGACCGGCTCGCCGGGCGCGACGTCCTGCGCGCCCGCGGCCGGTGTCACCGCCAGCTTCGCGGGCTGCGCGGTGGGCGCCGGCGCCGGTGTCGGGCCCCCGCCCGACGTCCCGCTCGCCGACACCGTGGGTTCACTGCTGCACGCCCCCAGCGCCAGCACGGCGACCAAGCCCAGTACCACAGCCGCGCCCCGGCGCCGCGTGGAAATCCTCACCGTCACTGCCAATCCCCTTTGCCCCTTTGGTGCTTCCCCTCTTACGAGACGCCTCGCGGACCTCGAACGTTGAGCGGTGTTCGAGTGACGAGCGTCACAGTCGCCTGGAGAGGCTTTAACAGAGGGGACACGGCCGACTCCGAGCCGTATCCGGTGATCACGGAGCCGATGTGCCGCGCAAGACTAACCGGTGGGTCCGACAGAAGCGGGCGCGGAGCCCTACGACGTTCCGGTGACCTTGGCCCGTACAGGCGTTTTTCGCCTCGATCACGGGGTTCAACTTTGGCCAGATCCCGGTAGTCTGCTCGCAGGCCGTCGTTTTGCGTGTTCGTGGCTTCACACTCGCGGAACTTCTGACGCGAGCCATGGAGCCGACACGCTCTTGACTCGACTCGTTGGAACCGCCCGGGACGGCCGGGGTGCCGCTTCGGTGGCATTCGAAGCGGATTTGTGCAACGAGGAGAACAGCGGTGGCGCAAGGCACTGTGAAGTGGTTCAACGCGGAGAAGGGCTTCGGCTTCATCGCGCAGGACGGCGGAGAAGGCGACGTGTTCGTGCACTACTCGGAGATCGAGGGCCGCGGCTTCCGCACTCTCGAGGAGAACCAGCGAGTGGAGTTCGAGGTCGGCCAGGGCCAGAAGGGCCCGCAGGCCCAGAAGGTCCGCGCGATCTGAGACCGAGGCTTGTTCCGGTCAGCCCACCGCGCCCCGCACACAGACCCGCTGGTTCGTGCGCACGCCCTTGCGGCGGGCGACGGCTGAACAAGTCTCGCAGGCCCTTTGCGTCTCTCAAGGCCTGAGTTAAGGGCCCCCGGCTTCCGCCGGGGGCCCTTTCTCATGTGTTCCGGGGCTGGTCAGCGCCGTCCGACGGCCGGCGCGTCGAAGGCGTCGGCGGGGAAGTGGAACTCGTCGGTGAGGTCGGTGACCTCTTCGGCCTCGACCTGCCGCTGGTCCTGGAGGGAGGCGGCCTGCCCCTCCCAGTTGAGCCGCTCGAGGATCCACTCCTGAGCGAGGGCCTGGGGCGAGATGCCGCGGGCTTCGGCGACGTCGGTGAGCTGCTTGCTGGCGATGAGGCTCATGCGCAGCTGGAACACCTGCGCCTCGCCGAAGCGCTTACCGGTCCCGGTGCTCTCATTGTCCGCATCAGGCGCCAGGGCGGCCAGGTAGCTCGTGAGTTCCTTGTCCTCGACAACACCGTCGTCGGCGGTCTTGGCGGCACCGCGGTGACGCCCGGAGGACACTGCCTTGAGGTTCGTGCGGCTGCCTAAGCGGCCGAGTGAGGGAAGGGGCACGAGCCACACGATAACGGTTGGGTCTCACCACACAAACCACTGTGAGCCACGACACGCCCCTTTATTTACCCGATCAGCCCAACCCCCACCTGAATAGCCCAAAGCAAACAAAACACAAAGCAACCAGTCACTAACAGTACGAGTCGATCACCCAAAGAAACACGGCAACAAAGACGGCAAAGATGACCGGGTAACGCTGGAAGTCCACCTACCGCACCGTGGGGGGTCCGGGGGGCTCGGCCCCCCGGGCAATACGCCGAAATGATCGGGAGCGAAGGGCGAAGCCCGAAGCCCCCCGAGAAATGGAGGACCCCCGCGCCAGGGGGAGGAACGCGGGGGTCGGAGGGGATCTCCACAGGCGCTGACCGGGGGTGTGTCAGCACCTCGATTGTTGCACGAGTTGCGTGGTTGGGCGAGTGGACAGCGGGAAATTTCCGCGTGGGGTGTCACTTTGCGCTGGGGTGACGTTCGTTCGGGTGGTGTTGTTCTCCGGGCGTGCTGATTGCGCTGCGTTGAGCGGAGCGTGGCCTCAGGTTCACTCTCCGGGGGGCTGTGTGTGGCGCCCGGCGCTGGTTAGCCTCGCGGCCAAGTTGTTGTGAGCCGTGTGGAGGGGCTATGAGCGGGTCTGTCGAAGTGCGGGAGTTCCTCCTTCGGTATGAAGGTGCCGATGGGGGTGGTGCCGCGCTCGCCGGGGGTTTGCCGGCGCAGCGCAGTGGTGCCGCTGATACGCAGCGGGTGTCGGACGACCAGGTCCGGCGGGCGCGGCTGGCCGTGGCGAACGGCGCGCTGGGGGTCGACGACTGCGTCCAGCTGCTGGAGATGCTGGGCCTGAACCTGGATGAGGACGGGCAGGCGCCGGTTCAGCGGTGAGGTGGTCGGCGGGTCCGGCGGCCCGCGTGGTCGCCGCCGGGCCTTTCCGGTGATGTTCGTGCAGGTTGTCGCCCTTTTCGGGCAATGATTCCCAGGTCTTCGAAGGTTTCTTGACGCTGGTTTCGTAACAGTGTTACGTTTGCCGCGTCGAAAGGGGCCGGACATGCGGGCGATCGAGGAAGCGGCCGGGTTGGCGAACCGGATCCGCCCGGTGGTGCAGGTGCTGGGCGGCAGGTTCATGACGTCGCCGGAGCTGGCGGCGGTCGAAGCCGAGGTGGGCCTGCCGCCGCGTTCGCTGTACGTGCGAGGCCGCTCGGCCGTGCTCGGCGACGTCCCGCCGGAGGTGGCCGCGGAGCTGTTCGGCATCTTCCCGCACTGGCTGTTCGACTTCGTCCTGCCGCCGGCGACGGCGGCCCTGGACGCACCCGCCGCGGTCCGCGCCTACGCGGAGTCATCGGCACGCTGGTCCCGCGTCAGCCTTTCGGCCGCACCGGAGCCGGGTCGCCTGGCGGAGTTGTTGTTCCGCGTGGTCGATTCGGCGGACGCGAGCGGCCTCGCCCTCTTCGCCGGCTGGAAGAACGCCTCGCGCCCGGAGGGCGAGGCGGAACGGCTGGGCTTCGCCCTGATGGTCTTCCGCGAGCTGCGCGGCGGCCTGCACTTCGCGGCGCTGCGGGCCGTGGGCCTGTCGGTGCCGGAAGCGGTGGTGGCCGACCCCGAGGGCGGCCGCGAGCGCCTGCTGCGCACGGCGTGGCCCGCGGAGGCGGCCGACGAGCTCGTGGCGTCCGCGGCGCGCAAGCCGGACCTGCGTGATCGCTGGCGCCGGGCCGAGGCGTTGACCGACGAGCGCATCGGCGAGCTGCTGACGTCGGCGCTGACGGAGCCCGAGCGCGCCGAGTTCGGCCGTCACCTGGCCGAGCTGGCGGAGTTTGCGCAGGTCCCGGCTTTGTCGAAGGGTTAAGGAACCCCCGGTGCAAAGGGGTGGTGGCGTGCCCTATGCTTGTAATCGCTCCCGGGGGACAACCTGAGAGCGCGGTCGGTCGGTTAGCCGAAACTGATCGGGCTCCCATCGTCCAGCGGCCTAGGACTCCGCCCTTTCAAGGCGGCAACGCGGGTTCGAATCCCGTTGGGAGTACGCAGTACAGTAGTAAAGGAACGAAAGCAGTACGCAAGGCCCTGTGGCGCAGTTGGTTAGCGCGTCGCCCTGTCACGGCGAAGGTCGCGGGTTCGAGTCCCGTCAGGGTCGCAAGATCGTTCGGCTCCAGGCCGGCGTTCCCGGCCAGGTAGCTCAGTTGGTACGAGCGTCCGCCTGAAAAGCGGAAGGTCGCCGGTTCGACCCCGGCCCTGGCCACCGCTCACGAGACCGCTCTGACCCAGGTCAGGGCGGTTTTCTCGTATCTCGGGCCGATCTGGGTCGTGGCCGCTGTTGACCTTGGTTGACCGCCGTTCGCCATCGCTAGTTGCACGTATGTTGCACGGCGGGACTGGCACTCTCGAAACTCGTGGCGTCATCCGGCTTGCCCTGCTGTGGTCCTCGCCACATCCGCAGCCGATCCGTGGAGGCTGTTCGCCCCCGTCCCCTCGCCCCTGCCGCAGTTAGCGCCGGAGCGTCGGCGTCAAGGGTGAGCGCAGCTCATCGCGCAGCGACGCCGCAGGCGCCCTTGATGGCGGCGGGCCGGTGTTAAAGGATCGACTGCGAGGGATCGGCCTCCGCCTACCTGTCGTCGTTCCGGCCTTAGACGCCTAGTCCGTTGGCTAGCTGCTTCGCCCGAACCGGTCATCGATCTTGCGTGGGCTCGCTGCTGCGGCCGTAGAGTGCAGGACGCGGCACCCGAGAGCATCGGCGTTGAGCAGGGCCAAACTCCACGCGCGATGTGACCGGGTGCCGCGTCCGTGCTCATGGGGCGTCGTCGTCGGCGGCGCTGCGCACAAGGTGACCTCCGGCGGCCCGCCCGGCGGCCGGCGGCCGAAGCGGAGCGGCAGGCCGTCCGTGCCGCAATCAGGCGGGGCCGCCGTGCGGCCCCGAGGTGCGCCGACGGCGGCGGCGCCTTGATCCCATAGAGCCAAGTTCGGCAGCTGATCGCTCGGAGGCTTGTGGCGATAGAATGGCGTCTAGCGCATCCCTCGGTGAGGAAGGGCGAGCCAAAATGATCTTCCGACCAGGAGGGCTGTGAGTTGCATTGGATCGATGCAAACAAGGACTGGCTTTTTGATGGTGCCTTGGTTGGCCTTCCGGTAGCAATCGTTGCCGGAGTCTGGGCGATTATCCAGCGTAGGAAGCGCGGGGGGTCAGGCGGTGGGGACGGCTCTCGGACGTCTCAAAAGCAGAAGTCAGGAAACAATTCTATAAATATTCAGTCGACTGGAGATGTTGATGTTAAAGACCTGTCCATAGATCGAATGAGGGGGAGAGGTCGTGAGTCAGAAGCAGATTAGTGGTGACGGCTCGGTCAACGTTCAAGGTGGGACGGTAAATTATGTGACTGTAGCAGGCGTTTCTGCTGCTGACGTCCATGATTTGGCAAAGAAAGTCTTTGAGGATAACTTTCCGAGGCTGGCGGAGAAGGCAAGTCAGCTAGCAATTTCGCGGGCTGATGAACTTGTGCGTGAATTTGTCAGTACGGCCGCATCTAAAGGCGGAAATCTTTCGGCAATAGCTGACCCTGATTTCCAGTACTCCTTGCTTGCGGCGCAGCGTGACTTTGCTCGGTCCGGCTCCGAGGAGCTCAAGACGCTGCTGGCTGAGCTGCTCGTAGAGCGCAGCTTGGCGGATGGGCAGCTTGAGAAAGTGGTTATTGCGGAGTCTCTCGAAACCGTCCGGAAGCTCACTTATCGCCAGATCTCAGCTCTGAGTTTAGCATGGTTGCTCACGGGGACGGTCATGGAGACCGTCAATTCCATCGAAGGTTTTCTTGGTGAGGCCAAAAAACACTTCGAGCCGTTCATTGGCAGTCTGCCTCGCAATAATTCGGAATACCTTCACATTCAGTACTCTGGCTGTGCAACGCTAGATTACCCAAGTCCACTTGGTGCTGTCGTTCGTCGTCAAGTCCCAGGCTTGTTTCAGCGTGGATTCTCGGAAAACGCCGTGCCGGAGGCGCTTTGGGGTCAAACGGTCCGTGAAAAGTTGTTTGAGAAGTGCTTCCATGACCCTCCTCTCTGGCAAATTCGAGCAATGGACGAAAGGTCGGCAAGGCGGTTAATTGCATCCGTCGACCTCGCTGCCCATATGGATCTATATGTGGGCTATCTTTCGTCGTATGAACTCTCTGACTCTCAGATAGAGGCATGGCTGATCGCGCAAGGGGATTTTTGGCCTACGCTTGTCGATCTGTGGAAAAATACTTCAATCTCCCGGATGTTTATCTCTAGTGTTGGCATGGCGATTGGTCACGCTAATTGGTCGGCCGTCGTCGGAGGCGAAAGTCCTCTTTCTGATTGGATAAGCGAAATCGCCCCAGAGTATCCGATCAGGTCTGAACGCTAAGGTCATGCTTACGGAGTATTGACTGAGGCTTGTTCTGTCGTGCCGTGAGTCGTTGCCACCTTCACGCTTTCGGGCGGTCGCGCGAGAGCTGGAATGTGCGTTAAATGGGGTGTGACAGTGTTGACGCTGAGAGGATGTGCCGCGATGTCGTTGACGGTCCCGGAAGAATTGGTCAGGAAGGCTCAGGCGGAAGCCATGACCGATGACGAATTCCTGGCCTGCGTCCAGAACTCTCTCCCCTACGCCTGGTCGGTGGTCGAGCGCCTGGTCAAGCAGTACGAGAGCGGGGTGACGGCCGCCGAGGACGGGGCTGTGCCGCCGGACGACAAGGCGTGGGGTGAGCTGCTGCGCTTCGCCGCCAGCGACTCGATGCGCGGTGCCGTTGAGCGGAAGTACGGTGTCCGGCTGGCCTTCCAGAACTGCTGCAAGACGGGCCTCTTCGCCCCGTCGGCGGTCAAGGAGTACGAGGAGTTCGTCTCGCCACGCGCGCAGATCCTCAACCAGAAGCCCGAACTCATCAACTGCTAGGCATACGACAAGCGCCCGTCGCGGAACCATCGCGGCGGGCGCTTTCGTATTTTCATGCTCTTATTGCAATGGGTCTACTCGAAGCACATATTCAAGCTCGAACCTATGTGCGTCCAACAATATGTCGGCGGTTTCCACGGGCCTCTCATTCGAGTACGTGGTCCGCACGATGATCACCACTGGCGTGCCCTTGCGGAGCTGCAGCGCTTCGGTCTCCGACGGCCGTGGCATTCGGGACCGAAGTCGCTCGACGACCCGGGTCGGGCGCATGTCGATCGCCGTGAACCTGTCGACCAGGCCGGCCGTCATCATCACGCCTTCCTCTGGGCGCTCGATCACCGTGCCTTTGGTGATCTCCATCGGCTCGTACGAGTGCGTGAGCATCATCGGCTCGTCGTTCGCGTAGGACGTGTAGTCCGTCCGCATGACGTCGGCGCCGACGGGGATCTCAAGACGCTGGGCGATGTCGACGCTCGCGCGGTCTGGGTACGTGCTGTGGCTGTACCTCGGAATGCGCTCCGCGGCTAGCGCTTCCTCCGCGAACGGGGCGCCCGGGTTGGTCTGGTAGTGCTGCTCCGACCTGCGGATAAGCGGCTGATAGCGGCGGACGAACGCGCCGAGCCGCTGAACGCGGTCGATCAGCCCTTCGCTCTCCAGTAGGTCCAGCGCTTCGCGGGCGACGATCCGGGACACGTCGAACTGCTCACTCAGTGCCTCCTGCGACGGCAGCCGATCGCCTGGCGCGAGATCCCCGCTGACGATCTGCTCGCGCAGCACGTCGGCAACGCGTTCGTACATGTGCTCGGGCACGGTCCCTCTCCTACCTGCTTCGGGGTTGCTTGATCAGCTTAGTTGACTTGGCATGCCAAGCCTTGGTATACCTAGAGATACCTTGGCATACCAAGGCGGCGGCGACAAGGCCGCGATCGGCTGAGAAAGGGCCTCTGACATGGCGATCATTAAGGGACACCGCTTCCCGATCGAGTTCGATGACGCGTTTCCGCAGGGCTTGGTCCTGGTAGGAGAGGTGACACCCGACAACGAGTACCAGTCCAGGGAAGACCGGGCCGCCGGCCGACCCACGCGACAGCGTGTCGACGAAATCTCCGGTAAGCGGCAGTGGAAGGCGACAGTGACCGATCCGGACGAGACGAAGGCGAAGCGCGCTTCGTTCGAGATCACGCTGCTGGCCGACGTCCAGCCGGTCCCGGCTACCTCGGAAGCGCTGCCGGGTATGCGTCCGATCGAGCTGGACGGGCTGACGGCTGAGCCGAAGGTGGCGGGCCAGGGCGAGTTCAAGTACCAGTCCTACGCGTTCCGCGCGACGGGCTTCAAGGCAGCCGGGAGTGGTTCGAAGTCGGCGCGCTCCGCCACGGCTGGCGAAGCTGCGACCAAGGCAGCGTGAGCGGGATGAACGCGTCCGGGCCGGTTCGCGATGCTGCGGCGTTCAGTGAGCTGGTCCGGGCGTGGGAATCGGCGTACCGCGACTACATGGCGGCGTGGGAGCACGGCTCGCGGGTGTTGTCGCCGACGTCGTCGCTCAACACGTCGAATGCGGCGCGGCGGGTGTCGCGGGCGTGGTATGAGCTGGCGCGGTCGCGGGGTCTGCCGTGGTGGTGCGTAGCGGCTCTGGAGTCGGCGGCCGAAGGGTTCGCTGAGCTGGCGCGGGATTGGGCGAGTAAGGCAGACGGTGATGGTGATTCGGGTCGACGGGTTCGGCGTGACGTGGACAGTGGAACCGCAGGATTCGGTGACGGTGGAGGAGAGCGGCCCGCATCCGGCCAGTCCGCCGATGCTGGTCGTGACCGGCGAAACCGTGGTCTCTCTCGCGGTGCCGAAGGACCCGGACCGGTGGCCGGCCTGCGTGGCGTTCCTTCTCCGGCTCCGCGACGGGGTGGACGACCTGGCGGCGCTGCTGGCGGCTCGGGGCGCGCGTGATGGGAACGGCGACGGTGAAGGCTGAGGCCAGTACGCCTCGGACGCTGCAGGAGGCGCACGAGAATTCGTATGCGCGGATGCCGGGACGTGACGCGCCCGTGTCGGCGTGGGTGGCGTTTCGGCGGGCGAACGCTCGGATGTACCGGGCCGTCGCCGATCTCGACCGTGGACACCACCACGAAGCGCTCTACTGGTCTGACCGGGAGCGGCGCGAAGTGGAAACCCTGACCAAGAAGCCTGAGTGGAAATCAGATTACGGACGGGAGGGGGTGGAGCCCACGGGTACCCCGATCACTCCGGCGGCGCGCCTGAATGAGGAACAGCTTCCGCCGCTGCCGGAGGTCGAATTCGGCGCGTACCTGCGAGCGGCGCGGGAACGGGAATCGTTGAGCCTTACGGCCGTCGCGGCGCGGGCGAAGATCGGAAAGTCGACCTTGCAGGCGATCGAGACGGGATCGCGTCGCCCGGGGTCGCTGCACGTGATTGCCGCACTCGCTGACGCACTGGGTGAGGACCGCGTCGTGTTGGCCCTGCTGGCGCTGCGTGGACACTCGGACGCCTCTGGGCGATAGCAAGCTCCGGAAGAACTGAATATCGAGAATTTCGCACGTGGGGACGTGTGGCGGATAAACGCGTCCTCACGTGTCTTGAAATGACCCTTAAGAACGCAGAACCGGTTCCCTGGCTACCAACCTTTTCGCCGGTTCTGCGTCTGTCCACTGGAGAAGTGAACAATGCGAACGATAAATGATGACAACCAACGTCAGTCAACCGGGGTCACCCGGATGCGCTGTGCGGAATGCAAGAAGTTCGCGCGTCTGCTGCCCGGGGAGACCAAGTGCGCCCCGTGCCTGGGGATGCTGCCGCTGGTGCTCCGCACGGCTGATGTGCGGGGTGGTCGCTGATGGACGCGCACGGCGTGATGACGCTGATGGCGGTCAGCGGCGGCCTGGCGGTGCTGCTGTGGGTGCTGGCGAAGATCGGGCGTGCGCTGGCCGGCCTGGCGGAGATGCTGGCCGCGCTCGCGGTCTTCGGGATGGTGCTCTGGGGCCTGGCGCGCGCGGTCGGCTGGGTTGTTCGGCAACTCGTGACGCACTGGCGGACCTGCCTCACCCTCGTCGCGGCGTGGGCCTGGTGCCGGTGGCTGGGCGGGCTCTCGCTCCTGGTCACCGTCGTCGTGCTCGGCTTGGTGCAGCTCGTGTGGTGGCGGCTGGACGCGGTGAGCTACGACCAGTGGTGCGGTCGGTGGCTGCGCTCGTGGTGGCTGCGCTGGGCGCTCTACGGCCGGAAGCTGGCCGGCTGGCTGACCGCGTGTGGCCTGGTGGTCCGGGACGCCTCGGTGCCTGTCGACGTCACGGTGTCCCTGGTCGGGCGTCGACGGGGCCGGAACACGATCGCCCGCAGTCAGGACCGCTCGTCTGGGGTCGCGGTGCCTGCGCTGTTGTCGGTCCGGTCCGGGGCCTCGTGGGATGAGGTCCGGGTGCGGCTGGTGCCGGGGCAGAAGCCGGAGGACTTCGACGACGGGGCCCGCGCGCTGGCGGTCGCCCGGAAGGTCACCCGCTGCCAGATCCGGGAACTCGAGCCCGACGTCGTGTCGATCGACTTCATGCGCCGGGATCTCCTCGCGTCGCCGGTCGCGTGCCTGCCAGTGCCGGACCTCGTCGCCGTTGACGGCACCGGGGTGGACTTGCGGGCGGTGTTCGCCGGGTCGACCGAGTACGGCAAGCCCTGGCGGCTCCCGCTCGTCGGCACCGGCGCTCACACGTTGGTCGCCGGGGCCACCGGGTCAGGCAAGAACTCGGTGATGTGGTGCCCGCTGGTCGCGGCGGCCTCGGCGATCCGGGCCGGTCTCGTGCGAGTGTCCGGGATCGATCCGAAGGCGATGGAGCTGTCCTACGGGCGCGGGATCTTCGCCCGCTACGGCCAGAGCGGCCAGGAAGCGGTCCAGGTCCTCGACGCGCTCCTGGACGAGCTGGAGACGCGCAAGCGCGAGTTCGCCGGGCACACCCGGCAGGTCCCGATCTCCACCGACTACCCGGTGGAGCTGCTGGAGTTCGACGAGATCGGCGCGCTGACCAAGTACACCGACCGCAAGACCCGCGACGCCATCGTCGAGAAGGTCGCGATCCTGACCACCCAAGGCCGCGCCCTCGGCTTCACCGTGCGCGGCTACGTGCAGGAACCGACGAAGGACACGGTGCCGGTGCGGGAGCTGCTGCCCCGGCGGATCGCGATGCGGCTGACCTCGAAGACGCAGGTCCCGATGGTCCTCGGAGACGGCGCGTATGAGCGCGGGGCGTGGGCGAACCGCATTCCGGAGTCGGCGGCCGGGGTCGGCTACGTCTGGGGTGAAGGCATCCGCGAACCGCTGCGGGTGCGGGCCGGTTGGGTGCCAGATCAGACGATCAAGCAACTGGAGCACTACGTCACCAACGGCGGTGCCCAGGTGATCAGCCTGGCCGATCGGCGCACGGGCGAAGGGAGGTCGGCGTGAACGCCAAGGCGGAAGAAGCACAGGCAGAGGCGATGCCGGCCACCCCGGTTGGGCGAATCCGTGGTGCCATGTCGGCGGAGGTCGTCAAGGCCACGGCGGAGAAGTATGGCGTATGCGTGCGGCCGTTCACGATGGAGGTTGGCGACACCGAGACTGGTGAACTCCGGTACGTCCCGGTGCCGTGCGGTTCCACAGTGGAATCGGTGTGCCTGCCCTGTGCGCGGAAGGCGAAGGCGCTGCGGCAGGCCCAATGCCGCGAAGGCTGGCACATGACCGAGGAACCGGTGATCGCCCGCGAGAAGCCCTCGGAGACCCAAACCGAGCTGCTGACCTACCGGGCCGATCTCGCGGCGCACTACCGCGACGTTGTGACGGCCGGGGATGAAGCCGAGGCCGAAGAGCTGCGTTCCGAGATCGCGGGCGTGGACGTTGAGCTGCGGGCCTCGGGAATGACCGGTCGCCTGCCCGCCCTCGACCTCCCGGAGCGCAAGCCGGTCAAGCGGTCGACGAAACGGCGGCAAGACGCGCCGAACCTGCCTCGGCGGAAGGTCGCGAAGACGACGGTGGGGCGGGAGTTCGCGGGGAAGTTCCGGCCGTCGATGTTCGTCACGTTGACCTGCGACACCTACGGCCCAGTTCGTGACGGGGCTCCGGTCGACCCGGCCCGGTACGACTACCGGCGGGCCGCCCGGGATGCCGTGCACTTCTCCGCGCTCGTGGACCGGTGGTGGCAGAACCTCCGCCGGGTGGTCGGCTGGGACGTGCAGTACTTCGCGACGGTCGAGCCGCAGAAGCGGACCGCGCCGCACCTGCACTCAGCGATCCGCGGGGCGATCCCGCACGACGTCATCCGGCAGGTCACGGAGGCCACCTATCACCAGGTCTGGTGGCCGTCGCACGACCAGATCGTCTACGTCGATCGGCTGCCGGTCTGGGACCCGGACACCCGTGTGTTCCTGGACCCGGACACCCGGCAACCGCTGACGTCGTGGGATGACGCGGTAGAGGCGGTAGAGGACCCAGCGCACGTGGTGACCTTCGGGCAGCAGGTGCATTCGAAGGGCATCCTCGGCGGCACCGAAGAGGCCGGCCGCCACATCGGCTACCTCACGAAATACCTGACCAAGTCCACCGGCGAAGTCGTGGAAGCGGACACGGCGCGGCTGCGGGATCACCACGACCGGCTCCACGCCGAACTGTCGGTCACCCCCTGCTCGCCGCGCTGCGCGGTCTGGCTCCTGTACGGGGTCCAGCCCAAGGGTGCGGGCAGCAAGATTACCCCCGGCCACTGCAAAGGGCGGGCTCACAGGCGGACCACGCTCGGGCTGCCGGGTCGGCGGGTGCTGGTGTCGCGAAAGTGGTCGGGCAAGACCCTCGACGACCACAAAGCCGACCGGAAAGCCTTCGTCGCCCAGGCGCTGGCCGCGATCGGGATCGAGAAACCGCAACCGGACCCGGCCCGGCTGGTCTGGCGGAAGGTCGAGCCCGGAGACCCGCAAGTACCGCCCCGACCGCATCTTGTGATGCGCGCGATCGCGGAACGGATCACGTGGAAAGCGGAGTACGACCGGGCGCTACTCGCTGCCGCCGGACCGCCAGGGGACGGTCCGGAAACTTCGGCAACTCAGCTCGCAGCTTGATCGACACGGGGGAGAAGCACATGAAAACGCAGTACCTGAACGTCAAGGAAGCCGCCGCCTACCTGGGGACCACGGAGCGGTTCATCCGGCGGCTGATCGCGGAACGGCGCATCGCGTTCCACAAGCTCGGCGCGCATGTCCGGCTCGCCCTCGGGGACCTGGACGCGTTCGCGCAGGCCGGGCGGGTCGAACCGGTCCAGGTCAACTGGTCGGCCGGCCGGGCGGTGGCGTGATGGCGAAGAAGCAAGGTCGTCGCCGGTTCGGCTCGGTGCGCAAGCTGCCGTCCGGGCAGTTCCAGGCGTCGTTCATCGGGCCGAACAGCCAGCGGCAGTACGCGCCGAACACCTTCCGGACGAAGACGGATGCGGACCGTTGGCTGGTTGGGGTTGAGGCCGACCTCGCCAAGGGCGCTTGGTTGGACGACAAGCTCGGCCGGGAGACGTTCGGCAACTACGCCAGTGAGTACCTGCGCACCAACCCGGAGATCGGGGACCGTTGGGAGGAGACGTGTCGGCGGAACATGCGTCTTCACATGGTCCAGTTGCTGGACCGGCCGCTGATCGCGATCACGCCGCTCGTGGTTCGGACCTGGTACGCGAACGCGCTGGACGGGACGGGAGGTAAGACGTCCATCGCCCAGTCGTATCGATTCCTGCGAGCCGTCATGAACTCGGCGAAGCGTGACGGAGCGATCGCGGTCAACCCGTGTCAGATCCCCGGCGCGGGCTCGGACAAGGCAAAGGAACGGGGGATCGCCACGCCCAAACAGGTCGTGGAGGTCGTCGAGGCGATCACTCCGCGATACCGGGCGGCCGTGCTCTTGGCGGCTTGGTGCGGTCTTCGGCGCGGGGAAGTGTGTGGGCTGCGGACGGAGGATGTCGACCTGGCCGATCACGTTGTATGGGTGCGGAAGAACCGTGTGGAGCTTCTGGAGAGCCCCAAGAAGTACGACAAGGACCCCAAGACGGACGCGGGGCGTCGGCCGGTGTCAGTTCCCCCGCACGTCATGCCGTACCTCCGCGACCACGCGAAGGAGTGGGCCGGTCGGGAGCGGTTCTTCGTCGGCAAGGATGGCCGGCCGATGAACGGCAACGCGGTCTACCAGGCGTTCGTCCGGGCTCGCGTGAAGGTCGGCATCGGAGTGAGCTTCCACGACCTGCGGCACACCGGCCAGACGCTCGCCGCCAGTGCGGGGGCAACGCTGGCCGACCTGAAGAAGCGGCTCGGGCACGCGTCGGCCGCCGCGTCGCTGCGGTACCTCCACGCGGTCGAAGGGCGAGACAAGGAGGTGGCTGCCGAGTTGAGCAAGCTTGCTGCTCATGGTGACGCGGCGAAGCTCCCGAAGTCGATCGTGGTTAAGCACTGACTAAAATGTGTAAATCGCGAGATCGCGAGTTGAGAATAGACGCAGACTGGGAGCGTGCTGTGGATAGTCCACCGGAGGAAGCTGCTGGGAAGTGGGTTAAGGGGAGCGATCTCCGTACTGCGGAGGCATGTGATTACGCCAGTCTGATTTCAATCATTGATGACCTGAGCTTCGTGGTGCTGAGCGCGACCAGGATCCTCAAAGAGATGGAGGCAGGCGAGCTTGATGAGGATGCCTCGGTCGTGGTTCGTGGTCTGTGGTCGGCGGCGCTGGTCGCGTATAAGCGATGCTTCTCTGACGGCAAGCGCGCCTTCCTCAGTGAGGATGATGTGCAATCACTGTCCCTCAAGGGCGATGTGGTCGAGTGGCATCGCTTCGTAGTTCAAATGAGGAATAAGCATATTGCGCATAGTGTGAACCCATTCGAAGAGGTCCGGGTGGCTCTCTTTCTCGATGATGACCGTAATGTCCTGGGGGCCGGCCCCTTGATGATGAAGCACGTTTCCGGCGATCAGCAGACGGTGTGGCAGCTGGGCGCGTTGGCCAGCCAAATCCTGGACGTGATCCGCCAGCGGGCGTCCGACCAACTGGACGCGCTGTTAGCGGCCGCGCGTGAGATGGAACCCGAGGCCCTGGCCCGACTGAAGCCGCTGGAGCTGACTGTCCCTGGCGCCGAGCAAGCGGGTACGGCCCGGACGTGATGTTGCACGGGGGTTGCACGTGGCGGCAGTGCAACCCCCGTGACCTGCGGAAACGTCTGCGCCTGAAAAGCGGAAGGTCGCCGGTTCGACCCCGGCCCTGGCCACCGCTCACGAAAACCGTCTCGACTCAGTCGAGGCGGTTTTTTCGTTACCCGGCTCCTCGACGTGGAAGTACCCAACGGGCTTGGGTCCTTCGGCGATCACCACCACCGTGCCCGGCCGGATCCGCTGGGGGCCGGAGGTGCGCCCGCCTCTCCAGCTGCTCGTTAGGCCGAACGAGTGAACCCCGAACGTCCATGTCCGGACCCGGCGAACGGCGTCGACCTACCGGCGAAGGCAGCCTGAGAACGGGCCGCCACCCACCACGGGAGCCGACATGCGATACCTGCTCACGCTGCACATGAACCCCGCCCTCTGGGGCACCCTGACCGACGACCAGAAGAACGGCGTCTACGCAGGCCACGGCGACTTCATCAAGCTCGTCACCGAATCCGGCGAGATGGTCGAGACCAAGGCGCTCGTCGATCCCGCCGGTACCAGGACCGTCCGGGTCGAGAACGGTGTGCCGCGTGTCGAGAACGGCACCTTCGTCGAGTCCGCCTCCTTCCTCTGCGGCTACTACGTCGTCGACGTCGAGAGTGAGGAGCGGGCTGTCGAGCTGGCCGGGAAGATCCCGGACGCGCGGTACACCGCCGTCGAGGTGCGCAAGGTGATCCACGAGGGTTGACCTCTAGCGGCTACCGACTGCCGAACAGTTCGTCCGCCGGGATCGGCCGGCCCAGGTGGAACCCCTGCGCCTGGTCGCAGCCGAGCCGGCGAAGCAGCTCCAACTGCTCCGCGGTTTCGACGCCTTCGGCGATCACGGTCAGGTCGACCGCGTGGGCCATCGCGATGATGCTCGTGACGATCGCCTCGGCGTCGTGTGATTCGGCGATGCCGGTGATGAACGAGCGGTCGATCTTGAGCGTGTCCAGTGTCAGCCGGCGCAGCTGCGCGAGCGACGAATAACCGGTGCCGAAGTCGTCGATCGCCAGTAGCACGCCCAGGGATCGCAGTGCTGCCAACACTTCCCCGGCCGCTTCCTGGTCGCGCATCAACGCGCTTTCGGTGACCTCCAGGCAGAGCGCGCCCGCGGGCAGCCCGGTGCTCGCGAGCGCGTCCTGGACCGCGGGCACCAGGTGCGGGTCGTCGAGCTGCCGCGTCGAAAGGTTCACCTTCAGCGTCAGGTCCAAGCCCTGGTTGGCACGGCGCCAGGCGAGCTCGCGGGTGGTGGCGCGCAGCATCTCCTTGCCGATCACGTTGATCAGGTCGCTCTCTTCGGCCAGCGGGATGAACTCCGCCGGGGAGATCGGGCCGAGCCGGGGATGTGTCCAGCGCAGCAACGCTTCGACCGCCACCATCTCGCCGGTCTTCAGGTCGACCACCGGCTGATAAGCGGGCCAGAGCTGGCCTTCGTGGACCGCGTCGCGCAGGTCCTGTTCCATCCGCAGCCGGCGTTGCATCCGTTCGCGCAGGCCGACGTCGAAGACGTGGTGCCGTCCCCGCCCGAGCGTTTTCGCTTGGTACATCGCGACATCCGCGTCGCGCAGCAGATCCTCGGCGCTGCGCTGGTCCGCGCCGTCGACGAGCACGACGCCGATGCTGGCGTCGAGGTGCAGCTGCCGGCCGAGCACGCCGATCGGCTCGGCCAGCGCGGCCCGCAGGTGCTCGGCCAGCGCGCGGACCTCGCCGGGCTCGGTGACCTCGTCGGTGACGATGACGAACTCGTCGCCGCCGAGCCGCCCGACCAGGTCGGCGCGGCCCGACGAGCGCCGCAGCCGCTCGCCGACGATCCGCAGCACCTGGTCGCCGACCGAGTGCCCGAGGGAGTCGTTGATGACCTTGAACTTGTCGAGGTCGAGGAACAGCACGGTCGCCGGGCCGCGGCGGCCCCGGACGTCGAGGCGGTCGAGCACCAGCGTCCGGTTCGCCAGCCGGGTCAGCGGGTCGTGGGTGGCGTCGTGCGCGAGCCGGGCGCTGATCGCGCGGGTCTCGCTGATGTCGGTGAACGACGTGACGACCGCGGCCGCCGTCGGGTCGTCCGGGTCGAGCAGCCGGGAGGTCAGCGACACCCAGACGTCGCGGCCGTCCGGCCGGCGCAGGCGCACGACGAGTCCGTTGTAGCTGACCCCGGTCCGCCGGGTCCGCACCGACGGCATCTCGTCCGGCGGGATCCACTGCCCGGATTCGGTGAACAGCACCAGCGAGTGGCACGGGACGCCGATGAGGTCGGCTTCGGCGACGCCGAGGATCCGGCACGCCGCCGGGTTCGCCGCTTCGACGAGCCCGGTCGGCCCCATGAGCAGCACGCCTTCGTCGAGCGAGGCGACGACCGTGCGGTAGTTCCGCTCGGCCCGCCGCCGCGCGGTTTCGTCGGCGCAGACGAGCACCCAGCCGTCGTTCATCTCAGCTGCCGAAACGCGGACCGTCAGCGGCGCTCCGTCCCGTCGCCGGTGCACGGCTTCGGCGACGCCACCGCGGCGCAGCTCCAGCGGCGCGCCGACCAGCTCGCTCGCACGGCGTCCGACGGCTTCGGTCGCGGTCCACCCGTACACCGTCTCGGCGGCCGGGTTCCAGCTGGTCACGACACCTTCGCCGGTGGTCGCGATCAAGGCGTCGCTGACGTGCGACACGAGCGCGGCCTGGTAGCGGAGGGCGTCGGCGGCCGCCTTCTTCGCGGTGATGTCGCGCATGACGACCTGGTAGCCGGTCCCGGCCGTGCGCACGGTCTGCGCCTCGACGGCGAACTTGCTGCCGTCCAGCCGGGACATCAGGGCTTCGACGGGCTCGGTGGCGGCGCCGGGCCCGGTCAGCAGCGCGAGTTTCTCCAGCAGCGCGGGCCGGGAGTCCTCGGCGACGAAGTCCGTGAACGGGCGGCCGACGACCTCATCGGCGGAGCAGGCGGCGAACGCGTCCAGGGCGGCACGGTTGGCGTAGGTGACGACGCCGTTCTCGTGGACGCAGATCGCGTCCGGACTCAGCTCGACCAGCTCGGCGAGGGAGTCTGCCTCCATGTGCGTCCGTCCCCCATGCTGCTCGGCTGTGGCCCGTCGATTACACCACCGACTCCGGCCCCTGCATACCCGCCGGAATCCGCGTCCGGCCTGCGGATGCGCGGCGCAACCGCGGGCCCCAGAACAGCAGCCCGAAGTGCGCGGCGACGGCGTGGCCGAGCAGCGTGACGACCGAGTCGAGGGTCGTGGGGTCGTCGCTGAGGTAGATCACCGCGACGAACGCCTCCATCGCGGCCAGCGCGAGGAGCCGCGTGCGGCCGCGGAGCAGGAACACCAGGGCGCCGGCCGTGGTGAAGAAGCCGTAGCTGACGCCGATGTCGAGCCAGTGCCCGGCCGAGCTCGGCAGGACGTGCGCGCTGATCAACCCCATCACCGGCAGCTCGGTGACGAGCGTGGCGAGCACGTGGCCGGAGAAGAACACGGTGGCCACGCGGCGGATGCCGAACCGGCGTTCCAGCGGCGCGACGGCGATCGCGAAGATGAGGACGTAGACGAGCCAGCCTTCGTCCGCCAGCCAGAGCGCGCTGGTCAGCAGCGAGGTCAGCGGCCGCCGCCATAGGTTGTGGGCATCGGTGCTGGACAGCCGGAGGAGCCGGTCGGTCAGGTCCGCGTCGGCGAACCGCAGCAGCAGCGTCGTGCCGAGCAGGAGGACGAGATAGCCGAAGGTGAACGGCGTCGCCCGCGGATTCGGGATGAACCGGACGAACTGCCGCCAGTTCCGCCGTGCCGGACCCGCGAGGTCGAGGACCCGCGGTTCGGCTTTCAGCAGCATGGTCTCAGCTTCGCCGGGCATGCTGGGATTCTCCCCAACCGCAGCTGTGAAAGCCCTGTGGATAGTCACTGACCGTCAGATCGCACAGCACGTAACGAATTTTTGCCGGTACCTCACCCGTTCGGGTGCTTTGTGCGGTAAAAATACGGCCGTGAACGACGAGGTATCGGTCGCCGAGCTGCTCGTGCGCGAGGGCTGGGGCGACCGGCCGGTGCAGTCTCGGTGGCGGGTGGTCGCGGTGATGCTCGCCGTCGTCATCGGCTGCGGGGCCGCCGCGGTGCTGGTCGCGTTCAGCAGCGGTCAGGTGCGCCAGGACGCCGCGCCGGTCGACCAGATCCAGGTCGTCCCCATGCCGCAGCGCACCACCGGCCTCGGCGGCGCGGGTCAGGCGACGGACTCGCCGAACGACGGCGGGGTCGGCGGCGGTACCGGCGGCGACGTCGTCGTCCCCGGCACGCACGAGGGCACCGTCACCGAGGTGCCGGGCCGGACGTCGGACACCGAGAGCAGCGCCGAGTCTTCGACGGCGACCACCGCGCCGACCGCCGGCGGCCCGGGCTCCACGACCGCCCCGACCACGACGACGACCCCGGCCGGTGGTCAGCCGCCACCGCCACCGCCCACGACGTCGACTTCGCCGCCGCACCAGGTCACGTGCATCCTGATCATCTGCTGGTGATCAGGCGAGCCGCTCGCCGAGGTCGCTGAAGTCGGACGTGTTCCAGCGTTCCGGGCGCATCACGATGGCGATGTTGCTGCCGTGGCTGGCGTCGGTCGCGTCCGTGTACGCCTCGCTGACGCCCGGCGGCAGGTAGCGGGCCGCCACCTCGTGCCGTTCCGCCTTGGTCATCGGCCACGTCTTGACGACCGGGCCTTCGACCGAGACGTACTTGTAGACGCCGTCCTGCTCCTGCACGCACAGCGCGAACCGGCCGGCTTCCTCGATCAGCCGGGTCTTGCGCAGCCCGGGTGACGTCATCACCATGACGTCCCCGCCCGGCTCGTAGCGGTACCAGATCGGCGTGGTCAGCGGCGCGCGTCCGGGTTCGGCGGCGACGCTCAGCACGCCGACACGCGGCTCGGCGAGGAACGCTTCGCGCTCTTCACGGGTCATCTTGCGGGACATGGCGACGCTCCTTAAGGCAATTCGATTTGCCTTAAAGGTACGCAGACGCGCCTCCCTAAAGCAAGTGCCTTTGCTTTAGGGTGGCCTTATGACCCGACCCGGCGGCCGCAGCGCCCGCGTCCGCGACGCGGTGCACGACGCCGTCGTCGAACTGCTCGCCGCGGGGGAGACCGACGCCACGGTCCCGAAGATCGCCGAGCGGGCGGGCGTCAACCCGACCAGCATCTACCGCCGCTGGGGCAACCTCGACAACCTGCTCCTCGACGCCGCCGTGACGCGCCTGCGCGAGACGTCGCCGATCCCGGACACCGGCTCGCTGCGCGGGGACCTGACGGGCTGGGCGGACGGCGTCGAACGCGCGATGCGCGACCGGCACGGCCAGATCCTGCTGCGCGCGCTCGTCGCGACCATGGCCCCGGAACGCGAACCGGTCGAATACCTCCGGGCCCGCGGCGACGACCTGCAGCAGGCCCTCGACGCGGCCGCGTTGCGTGGCGAGGCAGTGCCGTCGGTGCAGGACGTCCTCGACCACGTCCTGGCCCCGCTCTACTTGCGCGTCCTGTTCCGGCTCCCGGTTGAGCCGGGCGTCGGCGCCGAATTCGTCGAACGGTTGCTCAAGACCCTTTGAGCAGGTCTCAGCTGGTGCCTCGGATGGTGGTCAGTGCTCTGATCGCCCCTTCGCGAGCTACATCGCACGGGTCTTTCTTGCCGACGTTGGCTTGCGACAGCGTCAAGCCGATGTCGAACACTTCTTGATCACTGGTTCCGACGGCGACGGAACAAACGCCTTCGGTATCCCTCGCGTCGTAGACGCCATACGCGACGACGGGATAGCCGTTGATGGGTTCCAATGGCGTGAACAGTGCGTACCGGGCGCCTTTGTCCTTGTAGAAGCTGGTCAGGCCGGCCGTAGCGGCCTTGTCGAAAATCACGCGGACCAGTGGGCGGCTGGCATCGGGCGGATTCCACGAGCAAGCGGGTCCGGCCGGCGATTCGAGGTCCGGCCTTGTCTGCACTTCGGGTCCGATCAGTTCTCCCGCTTGACTCTCCGAGAGTGCTTCGCAGGGAGACTGGCGGAATCGTGTGAGGTCGACCGGGGTCTCGACCTTCGGTACTCCGAGGCCGGGCACCTGATCCGTGGTGGCCGAAGTCGCGGTCTGACCTGGTGATTCGCTCGTCGGCTGCGGGTTGCCGCGAGTGGTACCGGTGCACCCGGTGAGGACGAGTGCCGTGACACCGGCGATGGGCAGAACGCGGCGCATCAGGCGAGGCCTTCCGGTTTCTTGAGCTCTGCAGCATGTTGTTCTTCGGTTGTGGTGTATTTGCCCAGAGCCGCGAGGAACTTGTCGGCCATCGCGTCGCAGTGGTCCGCGCGCGCTGAAAGCGACTGCATCAAAGCCTGACCGGAAGCCTGATCAGCTCGGCGTTGCCCTGGCTCGCGTATTCGAGCCCGGGGCCCTCGGTCTGCGCGATGCGCTCCGCGTCGAGCCGGTCGTCCCGGTAGTCCTGGGCCAGCTGCCGCCACTGGTTGGCCAGGTCATGCAGGGTTTCGGCGGAATACTCGAACCCGCCGCCGGTGCCGAGCGGGTTGAGGTCCTCGAGCAAGCCGCCGTACGTGGCCGCGTCCGGCTCCTCTGACTTCACAGTGTCTCCGACCAGGCACTCTGAGTTATCCGACGTCGGGGAGGTTACCAGGTTCGTCGCGCCGGCCGAGGTGGTTGAAGAGCAGGTTCAGGACGAAGGCCAGCACCGCCGTCACCGTGATCGAGCTGCCGCCGATCGTCTGCAGCCAGGCCGGGAAGTGCTGGAAGATCTTCGGCGCGAACGCCGGCAGCAGGCCGACGCCCAACGCCACCGCCACGACGAAAGTGTTGTGGTTGCCGGAGAACTCCACCGTGCGGAGGTTCTGCGCGCCGACCGCGGCGACCATCGCGAACATCACCACCGCGACCCCGCCGACCACCGGCTGCGGGATCGCCGCGATGAACGCGCCGATCTTCGGGACCAGGCCCATCAGCACCAGGATCCCGCCGGTCACCGCGACCACCCAGCGGCTGCGCACGCCGGTCATCCGCACCAGCCCGACGTTCTGCGCGAAAGCCGTGTCGGGGAAGGAGTTCATCACGCCGCCGAGCACGGCCGAGAAGCCGTCGGTGGCCAGGCCGCGCGCGAGGTCGGAGTCCGTCGGCGGGCGCCCGGTGATCTCGCCGACGGCGATCATGTCGGCGGTCGACTCGGTGAACGTCACCAGTATGACCACGCACATCGACAGGACCGCGGCGACCGGGAACGTCGGCGCGCCGAAGTGGAACGGCGCCGCGAGCCCGAACCAGCCGGCCGCGCTCAGCCCGTCCCAGTGCACCAGGCCCAGCGGGATCGCGACCACCAGCCCGATCGCCAGGGCCAGCAGCGGCCCGATCTGGTTGGCGAAGCCGCGCAGCACCCGCGTGAACAGCACGAGCAGCGCGAGCACGCCGAACGCGAGCAGGATGTGTGACAGGGCCGCGTAGTCCGGCGCACTCGGGTCGTTGCCCGCGATCAGCCCGGCGCCCGGGCCGAGCAGCGAGACGCCGATGACGAGCAGCAGCGTGCCAGTGACCAGCGGCGGGAAGAACCGGATCAGCTTCGCGAACGGCTTCGCGATGAGCAGCCCGAACACGCCGGACGCCATCATGGCGCCGTAGACCGCGGGCAAGCCGTACTGCGACGCGATGAGGATCATCGGGTTGACGACGCTGAACGTCGCGCCCGCCACCACCGGCAGGCGGATGCCGAGGAGCTTCCCGATGCCGATCGACTGGATCAGCGTGGCGATGCCCGCGACCAGCAGGTCGGCGTTCACCAGCAGCCCGATCGTCGCCGCGTCGAGCTTGAGCGCGCTGCCGACGATCAGCGGCACCGCGACGGCGCCGGCGTACATGATCGACATGTGCTGCAGGCCGAGCAGCGCCAAGCGGCCGGCGGGCAGGCCCTGGTCTACCGGGTGGACCTCGGGTTTCGTCATCAACAGCCCCCTTTTGCCGTGCCAGCCAACGCCGTGCGGATGACGGTAGCAAGACGCCGCCGTGATGATCGTGTTTCCGGGGTGCGGCGGATCGGGCCGCGATGTGTGACCATCGGTGCATGACATCGGGCGGTATTTCCCAGGTGGGCCCGCCGTTTCGCGCCGATCACGTCGGGAGCCTCCTGCGGCCCCCGGTGCTGCGTGACGCGCGACGGCGGCACGAAAGCGGTGAGATCGGTGCGGAGCAGCTCCGCGCGGTCGAAGACGACGCGATCCGTGACGTGATCAAGATGCAGCGAGCGGCCGGGCTGAGCTCGGCGACCGACGGCGAGTTCCGCCGGGCCTCGTGGCACATGGACTTCATCTACGCACTCGGCGGCATCTCCAAGAGCGACGAACGGCTGCACGTCAAGTTCCACAACCTGGCGGGCGACCTCGAGTTCAGCCCGCCGGGCCTGCAGGTCGACGGCAAGGTCCGGCTCGAGGAGCCGATCTTCGCCGACCACTTCCGGTTCCTGCAGTCCCATGTGGACGCCGGCGTGACGCCGAAGCTGACCATCCCGTCGCCGAGCATGGTCTACTACCGCGGCGGCCGGGCGGCGGTCAGCGAGACCGTCTACCCGGAGCTGGAAGAGTTCTTCACCGACCTCAGCGCGGCGTACTCCGCGCAGGTCACCGCGATGGCCGGCCTCGGCTGCCGCTACCTGCAGCTCGACGACACGAGCCTCGCGTACCTGAACGACCCGGCGCAGCGCGAGCTCGTCCAGCGGATGGGCGGCGACCCGGACACCCAGCACCTGCGCAACATCGCGACGATCAACGCGGCGCTGGAAGGCCGGCCGGACGACCTGACGGTGACGACCCACTTGTGCCGCGGGAACTTCCGCTCCTCGTGGGCCGCTTCCGGGAGTTACGAGTTCGTCGCGGAAGCCGTGTTCGGCGAGCTGGCCGTCGACGGGTTCTTCCTGGAGTACGACGACGAACGGTCCGGTGGTTTCGAGCCGCTGCGGTTCGTGCCGAAGGACAAGAAGGTCGTGCTCGGCCTGGTCACCACCAAACGGCCGGAGCTGGAAGACCCGGACGCCCTGGTGCGGCGGATCGAGGAGGCGTCGCGGTACGTCGACGTCGACCGGCTCTGTCTGTCGGGGCAGTGCGGGTTCTCTTCGACGGAGGAAGGCAACGACCTCACCGTGGACGACCAGCTGCGGAAGCTGGAGCTGATCGTGAAGACGGCCGACCGCGTCTGGGGCAGCCACTGATGATCACCTGCGTCGTCGACTACGTCATCGACCCCGCGAAACTGCCCGACTTCGAACGGTTCGCCGCCGCGTGGATGCGGTTGGTACAGCGAGAAGGCGGCGTCCACCACGGCTACTTCCTGCCCTCCGAAGGGGCGAGCGACGAAGCGCGCGCGTTGTTCAGCTTCGAGAGCTTGGCCGCGTACGAGCAGTACCGGACGCTGTTCGGCGTCGACCCGGACTTCATCGAGGCCGACAAGATCCGCGAGGAAAGCGGTTGCGTGATCCGGTACCGCCGGTCGTTCATGCGGCCGCTGCTGCCGGACGACGACCTCTGACGTGCGACACAGCGCGCAGCGGCCGCCGTCGGTGGTCGATCGTGTCCTCGATCTGCTTGGCGCCTTTTCCGCCGAGCGGCCACAACTCACGCTGTCGGAGCTGAGCCGTCGGGTTGGCTTGCCGTTGTCCACCACGCACCGGCTGGCCGGCGAGCTGACCCGGCGTGGCGCGCTCGTCCGCGATGACGCGGGTGCGTACCGCGTCGGGCTTTGGCTGTGGGAGGTCGCTTCGCTCGCGCCGCACGGGGCCGAACTCCGGGAGAGCGCGATGCCGTTCCTGGAGGACCTTTACGAGGCCACGCACCAGAACGTGCAGCTCGCGGTGCTCGACGGGCCGGAGGTCGTCTACGTCGAGCGCATCTCCGGCCGCGGCGCGGTCAACGTCCTGACCCGGGTCGGCGGCCGGCTGCCGGCCCACGCGACCGGCGTCGGCCAGGTGCTGCTCGCGCACGCGCCGGCCGACGTCCGAGCGGAGGTCGTCGAGAGTCCGCTGAAGGTGTTCACGCCCAAGACGATCAGCTCGGAAGGCGAGCTGCGCCGCGTGCTCGCGGACGTCCGGCGCAACGGGTACGCCATCAGCGACGGCCAGATCGAGCTGATCGCCCTCTCGGTGGCGGCGCCGGTCTTCGGCGCCGACGACGAGGTGGCGGCGGCGATTTCGGTGGTCGTGCCGGCGGAGGGCACCGACCCGAGGACGCTGGTCCCGGCGGTGCGCGCGGCGGCGCGGGGGATCTCGCGGGTCCTCGGCGCCCCGCGCGCGCTGCGGACCAGCGGCGAACCTCACTGATCGACTCCTCGACGAGCCGAGCGGGGTGTGCTCAGATGAAACCATGGGTGAGCAGGGAGTGAGCACGGTTCTCGTCGTCGGCGCCGGGCAGAGCGGGTTCCAGGCCGCGGCGTCGCTGCGCGACCGGGGCTTCGACGGCCGGGTCGTGCTGGTCGGGGACGAACCCGGCGTGCCGTACCAGCGGCCGCCGCTGTCGAAGGCCTACCTGGCCGGGACCGCCGGGCTCGAACAGCTGCACCTGCGCGGCGAGGACTTCTTCGCCGAGAAGGGCATCGAACTCGTCGACGCGCGCGTCAAGTCGATCGACCGGGCCGCGAACCGCGTTCACTTCGACGACGACGAGGAGCTGGCCTACGACCACCTCGTCCTGGCCACCGGTGCGCGCAACCGGGCGTTGCCGGTGCCCGGCGCGGACCTGCCGGGGGTGCTGGCCCTGCGCACGCGCGATGACGCCGACCGGCTCCGCGCGTCGCTGTCCGAGGCGCGGGACGTCGTCGTGGTCGGTGGTGGCTTCATCGGGCTCGAGTTCGCGTCCCACGCCGGCCGTCCGGTGACAGTCGTCGAGGCGCAGGACCGGCTGCTCAACCGCGTCGCGTCGCCCGAGATCTCCGCCTACTTCGCTTCGCTGCACCGCGAGGCCGGACACACGGTCCTGCTCGGCCAAGGCGTTTCCGCGCTGCACGGCGACTCGCGGGTGCGCGAGGTCGAGCTGTCCGACGGCACGCGGCTGCCCGCCGACCTCGTGGTGATCGCCGTCGGCGTCGTGCCGGAAACCGCGCTCGCCGAGGCCGCCGGGCTGGACATCGCGAACGGCGTGGTCGTCGACGCGCACCTGCGCACGTCCGACCCGCGGATCTTCGCGATCGGCGACTGCGCGAACTTCCCGTGCGTGCAGTCGGGCGCGGCGACCCGGCTGGAGTCGGTGCAGAACGCCGTCGACCAGGCCCGGTGCGTGGCCGCGGCGCTGACCGGCACCGAAGAGCCGTACGCGAGCCTGCCGTGGTTCTGGACCGACCAGTCGGGCGCGAAGCTGCAGATCGCCGGGATCCTCGACCGCGCCGACCGGACGGTGGTGGCGGGTGATCGCGAGGCGGGCAAGTTCTCGGTGCTGTCCTTCTCGGGCGACGTCCTCATCGCGGTCGAGTCGGTGAACCGCCCGGCCGACCACATCGCCGCGCGGCGGCTGTTCGCCGCCGACCCGCACCCGGCGTACGCGGACCTCGAAGCGAGCGGGTTCGACCTGAAGGCGCACCTGAAGGCGCGCGTCGCCTGAGATCGTCAACTCGTGGTTGACGCACCCAGTGCGTCAACCTACAGTTGACGACATGAACCTGCCTGACTACTCCGTCAAGCTCGACGACCTCATCACCGCCATCAAGAGCAACAACGACCAGGACGCCCTCGCCCAGCTCTCCGACGCCGTCTACATGGGCGAGCACCTCGGCGACGTCGCTGACCACCTCATCGGCCACTTCGTCGACCAGGCCCGCCGTTCCGGCGCGTCCTGGACCGAGATCGGCAAGAGCATGGGCGTCACCAAGCAGGCCGCGCAGAAGCGGTTCGTGCCGAAGGTGGACCCGGGTGGTGACGCCTCCGGCGCGATCGAGCGCGTCTACGGCCGCTACACCGACCGCGCGCGGCACGTGATCGTCGCCGCGCAGAAGGCGGCCATCGACCACCGCAGCCCGGCGATCGACACCGTGCACCTCGTGCTGGGCCTGCTCACCGAGCCCGCGGCCCTCGCGGCGGGCGCGATCCTCGCCCAGGGCGTCACGCTGGAGACCGTCCAGGAGACGGCCGAAGCCCAGCTGCCCGAGCCGGCCGGCGAGGTGCCCAGCCCGATGCCGTTCAGCGCCGGGGGGAAGAAGGCCCTGGAGCTGACCCTGCGCGAAGGCCTGCGGCTGGGGCACAACTACATCGGCACCGAACACATCCTGCTGGCGCTGCTGGAGCAGGGCGAAGGCGTCGGCTTCCAGGTGCTCGACGGCCTGGGGATCAAGAAGGACAAGGCCGAGGCGAAGATCGTCGCGGTCCTGACGGAGATCCTCGCCGCGCGGGGCCAGTGAGGCTGCTCTGATCGGGATGGACCAGGGGGTCTTCCCGCTCAGGCACCCCGGAAAGCCGTGAAGGCCTCCTTACCGGCTCTTATGGCCGGTAAGGAGGCCTTCACGGCTTTGAAGTCAGGCGTCGGACTCCGGGCGGCCGTCCTCGGCCCACGCGGTGTGGAACGAGCCGTCGCGGTCGACGCGGCGGTACGTGTGCGCCCCGAAGAAGTCGCGCTGGCCCTGCACCAGGGCCGCCGGGAGGCGGTCGGCGCGCAGGCCGTCGTAGTACGCCAGCGCCGTCGAGAAGCCCGGCGTCGGGATGCCCAGCCGCACCGCCGTCGAGATCACCGAGCGCCACGAGTCCTGCGCGTCCTCGACGGCCTTGCGGAAGCCGCCCGAGGTGAGCAGGGTCGGCAGGCCCGGCTCTTCGGCGTAGGCCGCGGTGATGTCGTTGAGGAACTTCGCGCGGATGATGCAGCCGCCGCGCCAGATCGAGGCGACCTTGCCGAGGTCGATGTCCCAGCCGTACTCGGTCGCGCCGGCCTGGATCTGGTTGAAGCCCTGCGCGTACGCGACGACCTTCGAGGCGTACAGCGCCTGCTCGACGTCGTCCGCGAAGCGCTCCAGCGACGAGCCGGTCAGCGGCGTCCGCGCCGGGCCGCCCAGGCCGCGAGCCGCCGAGCGCAGCGACGTCGAGCCGGACAGCGAACGCGCGAAGACGGCTTCGGCGATGCCCGAGATCGGGACGCCGAGGTCGAGGCCGATCTGCACGGTCCAGCGGCCGGTGCCCTTCTGCTCGGCGGCGTCCGCGACGACGTCCACGAACGGCTTGCCGGACGACTTGTCGACGTGCGCCAGCACCTGGGCGGTGATCTCGATCAGGTACGAGTCGAGCCGGCCGGTGTTCCAGGTCCGGAACACGTCGGCGATCTCCGCGGGGGAGTAGCCGCCCGCGCCGCGCAGCAGGTCGAACGACTCCGCGATCAGCTGCATGTCGGCGTACTCGATGCCGTTGTGCACCATCTTCACGAAGTGGCCGGCGCCGTCGGCACCGATGTGCGTGCAGCACGGCTCGCCGTCGACCTTCGCCGAGATGTCCTCGAACAGCGGGCCGAGGGACTCGTAGGACTCCTTCGAGCCGCCGGGCATGATGCTCGGCCCGTGCAGCGCGCCTTCCTCGCCGCCGGAGACGCCGCTGCCGACGAAGTGCAGCCCGCGCTCGCGCAGGGCCTTCTCACGACGTCGGGTGTCGGCGAAGTGCGCGTTGCCGGCGTCGATGATCACGTCGCCGTCTTCCAGCAGCGGCGCGAACTCGTCGATGACGGCGTCGGTCGGGCCGCCCGCCTTGACCATGATCACGACCTGCCGGGGCCGCTCCAGCGCGTCGACGAACTCCTGCGCGGAGTACGCCGGGATGAAGTCGCCCTCGTCGCCGAACTGGTCCACCAGCGTGCGGGTCCGCTCCTCGGACCGGTTGTGCAGGGCCACCGTGTGCCCGTGCCGCGCCAGGTTCCGGGCCAGGTTGCGGCCCATGACCGCCAGGCCGGTGACCCCGATGCTCGCCTTCTTGCTCATCCGCATCCTTCCGAAGACTCTCTCGATTCAGACTAAGCACTGTGCGGCTTCGCCGCTCCGTTGAGGGGGTGGTGGGGATATGGGTGGTCTAGTCCGAACGTGCGCTCAAGGAAGGCACGAAGACGCGGCTCACTCAGTTCAGGAAAAGCAGCGGATCGGCTCGCCGTTGAACGCGACCATGTCCATCACGGCCGCGACCAGGTCGATCTGCGCGCCCCACTCGGCGCCGTCCAGCTCGGCGTACGCCCGGTGCAGGTTGCCAGGCAGCCGCTCCTGCTCGGTCAGGCCCGCGAACTCGCCGAGGTCGGTGTCCTTGGCCAGCTCCAGCGGGCCCAGCCCAGCAGCCTTCCCGCGTTCGGCCGTCTTCTGGACGAAGGCCAGGTAGCCGTCCACTGTGTCCACGACGTCCAGGCCACACGCCGGGCCGTGGCCGGGCAGGATCACTTCGGGCTCCAGCTCGCGGATGACGTCCAGCGCGGCCCGCCAGCCGGCCACCGAGCCCATCAGCGCGAACGGGCTGCCGCCGTTGAACACCAGGTCACCGGCGTAGAGCACGCGCTGCTCGGGCAGCCAGACGAGCACGTCGTTGGTCGTGTGGGCCGCGTGGCCGGGGTGGATCAGCTCGATCGTGACGTCGCCGGCGTGCACGGTCAGCCGGTCGTCGAACACGACCTCGGGCGGGCGCGACCGCAGCTCGCCCCAGTCGCTGCCGGTGAAGATGCCGTCGAACGTCTGGATGCCCTCGGCGACCATCAGCTCGCGGGTCTTGCGGTGCCCGATGATCGTGGCGCCCTCGACCAGGTAGTTGCCGTTGGTGTGGTCGCCGTGGTGATGGGTGTTCACCAGTGTCGTCACCGGGCGGCCGGTGGCGCCTTCGACGGCGGCGAGCAGCGCGCGCGTGCGGCGCTCGGTCGAGCAGGTGTCGATCAGCACGGTGTGGTCACCGGCTGCGACGAACCCGCAGTTGTTGATGTACCAGGAGCCGTCCGGCTGGACGTACCCGTGGACCTGGTCGGCCAGCCGGGTGACGGCGGCGGCGGAGGGCGAGCGATCGGTCACGCGGCCCACTATGCCCCAACGGCGTGCCCGCCGGTTGGCGCAGCGATCACGAATGCGCTGGTCCAGGCGAGTGACAACCCAGGTGGCTGGCGTTCCGCGACATTTCCTGGAACGCTGCGCGATGTCATCATCGAGATCCGCAGGGCAAGCACTAACCTGGGTGGGTTCGATAGTTCGCGTGTGATGACGGCTCCGGATACGGGCCGTCATCGCTTGATAGTGGTCCGGGAGAGCAGGGCGATGGCCAGCACCGTCACCTCGCGCCGGAAGCAGCTCGGAAACGAGCTCCGGCACGCCCGCACCGCGGCGCGGATGACACAGCAGCAGGTTGCCGAGGTTCTCGGCTGCACCCAGGGCAAGGTCAACAAGATCGAGTCCGGTGCCGTCGGGGTCAAGCTCGGGGATGTGCGATCGATGCTGAACGCGTTCGGGATCAACGGCGAAGAGGCCGACACGCTGATGAACCTGGCGCGCGCGGCCGCCGGGCAGCGCGGCCACTGGTCCGGCTACCGCTCCGTGGTGCCGCACTGGTTCCGCACCTTCACGGACCTGGAACCCGCCGCCGCGGAGATCCTCACCTGGCACGGCGAGCGCATCCCCGGCCCGCTGCAGTCCGAGCACTACATGCTCAAGCAGTTCACCGAGTTCGGCGCCACCGACGTGACGTCGCTGGTGCGCAACCGGCTCGACCGCAAAGCCGTGTTCGAACAGCAGCAGCCGCCGTACTACCGGTTCATCATCAGCGAAGGCGCGCTGCGCCGGGCGCCCGGCGGGTCCGCGCCCGCGGTGATGCTGGACCAGGTCGAGCACCTGCTCTCGCTCGAGCGGCACGCGCGGGTCTACGTCCACGTGCTGCCCTTCGGCGCGCGGCTGGCCGCGGTGCCCAACGACTTCACGATCATGCGCTTCCCGGATCGCACCCGCGACTTCGTCTACATCGAGCACTCCGCGGGCGGGCTGTACCTCGACGACGTCAAGGACTTCAACATCTTCGTCGACTCGTGGGACAGGCTGCGCGGAGCCGCGCTGGAGCGGCAGGAGACCCGGCAGTTCCTCAAGGAGCTCGCTGAGGGTTACCGCGCGCAGATGCAGCAGAGCCAATAGGGCGAACGGCCCCGCGAGGCGGCCAAGTGGTGAACAACTTTCGGTAGAGTGCTGCTGTTGCGCCCGAACCCACCACCGGCTGCGTCATCCGAAGGGGACATCGTGGACCCCGACTTCCTCCCCGACGCCGTCGACCTGGAACGGCCGAACGTGGCGAGGATCTACGACTGGGCGCTCGGCGGCACCGCGAACTGGGCGGTCGACCGGCAGTACGGCGAGCTGGCCCTGCAGGCCTTCCCGCTGGCGCGCGCCCTCGCGCGGGGCAACCGCGACTTCCTCGGCCGCGCCGTCCGCTACTGCCTTTCCCAGGGCATCACGCAGTTCCTGGACCTCGGCTCCGGCATCCCGACCGCGGGCAACGTGCACGAGGTGGCCGACGACCACGTCGACGACAGCCGGTGCGTGTACGTCGACAACGAGCCGGTGGCCGTCGCGCACGGCCGGATCCTGCTGGAGGAGGCCGGTGACGCCGGCCGCCACGCCGTCCTGCACGCCGACCTGCGGGACGCGCAGGACGTCTGGGCGGCCGCGCTGGCCACCGGCGTGCTCGACCCGGACGAGCCGATCTGCCTGCTCAGCGTGGCCGTGCTGCACTTCCTGCCCGACGCCGGCGGCGTGCGCGAGGCGATCCGCGACTACCGGAAGCTGCTCGCGCCGGGATCGGCGTACGTGCTGTCGCACGCGACCGAATCCGGCGTCGGCGGTGCGGAGCTGGAGCAGATCAGGCGGCTCGTGAAGCTGTCGGAGCGGTCGAGCTCGCCCGCGGTTTCCCGCTCGCTCGACGAGATCGCCGCGTTCTTCGGTACCTTCGACGTGGTCGAGCCGGGAATCGTGCCTGTGGGAGAGTGGCGCCCTGACCCCGGCGCCGCCACGGTCCCCCTCGCGAGCGTGGTCGGCGGTGTCGGCCGCAAGCCTGGAGGACGGAACGCATGACGACGCAGGATCCCGAAGCCCCCGAAGGCGTCGACCTCGACCGGCCGAACGCGGCCCGGATCTACGACTGGTTCCTCGGCGGCGACGCCAACTGGGCCATCGACCGGCAGTTCGGCGAGCAGGCGGTCAAGACCTTCCCGATGATCAAGACGGTCGCCCGCGTCGGCCGGGACTTCCTCGGCCGCGGCGTGCGCTACCTGGCGCGCAACGGGATCGACCAGTTCCTCGACCTCGGCTCCGGCGTCCCGACGGTCGGCAACGTGCACGAGGTCGCCGCCGAGGTGAACCCCAATGCGCGGTGCGTCTACGTCGACAACGAGCCGGTCGCCGTCGCCCACTCGCAGATCCTGCTCGAGAAGGAAGGCGTCGCGAGCCGGCACGCGGTGCTGCAGGGCGACCTGCGCGACCCGGCCGACATCTGGAAGCGCGCGCTCGACACCGGCGTCCTCGACCCGAACCGGCCGATCGGGCTGATCATCGTCGGCGTCCTGTACTTCCTCGGCAAGGACGAGCCGGTGGCCGAGACCATCCAGAAGTACCTGTCGCTGCTGCCGTCCGGCTCGTACTTCCTGTCCTCGCACCTGACCACCGAAGGCCTCGACGCGCTGGCCGACTCCGACAGCCGTGCGTCGGTCGTGGAGCAGTACAACAAGTCGAGCACCCCGCTGTACCTGCGCAGCAAGGCGGAGTTCACGTCGTTCTTCGACGGCTTGGAGCTCGTCGAGCCGGGCATCGTCTACCTGCCGGAGTGGCACCCGGAGGAGATCGAGTCCCGGGCGACGAAGAAGCTCGCGAACGACCCGGCGTTCAGCGGCCACATCTGCGGTCTCGGTCGCAAGCCGTGAGCGTGACGGCCGCCGCCTACGACGCGATGGCCGTCCGATACGCCGAGTTCGTCCGTGAGGTCTGGGACGCTTCGCCGTTGGACAACGCCGCCTTGGCCGCGTTCGTCGACCACGTGCGTGGCGCCGGGCTCGTCGCCGACCTCGGCTGCGGGCCCGGCCACCTCACGACGCACCTCCGGGACCGCGGCGTGGACGTCTTCGGCGTCGACCTGTCGCCGGCGATGATCGAGCTGGCCCGGGCGGCCGCGCCCGATCTGCGGTTCGAGGTCGGTTCGATGGCGGCGCTGGACGTCCCGGACGCCTCGCTCGCCGGGATCCTGACGTGGTACTCGATGATCCACACCCCGCCGGAAGACGTGCCGGGGTACTTCGCCGAATTCACCCGGACGTTGGCGCCGGGTGGTCACGTTCTGTTGGGCTGCTTCGAATCCGACGGCGAGCCGCTGACGGTGTTCGACCACGCGGTCACCCCGGCCTACCGATGGCCGCTCGACGACCTGGCCGGGCTGGCCCGGGACGCGGGCCTCGTCGAGACGGGTCGCGTCTACCGCGTGCCCGGTGAAGGCGAGCGTTTCCGCCGCGGCGCGCTCTTGCTGCGGAAACCGTAGGCCTTCACGGCTTTCAGGCCCGGGAACGGCGAGAGCCCCGGTTCGTCGTGAACCGGGGCTCCTTCATGATGGTGAGGGTGGAACGCGGTCAGGCGCGCGAGCCGATCCGGCCGCGCAGCAGCGGGGTCAGGTCGATCGCGGTCTCCAGCGGGCGCGTCGTGCGCACGCCGTCGGAGTGCCGGGCCGGGACGTCGAGGTCCGTGGCCCAGGTGGTGGTCTTGCGCAGCGGCGCCTGGATCAGGCTGAAACCGAAGCGGTCCCGCAGTTCGGTCGCGATCCCGCGGCGGCCGCGGTGTTCTTCTTCACGTCGTAAGAGCGAGTTCAACCGGACGGCCATCGTCTACACCCCCAGCTCTCGTCGCGGTGACCTGGCGGGTTCGCCGGTGGTCAGTCCGAGACAGGGTTCACAAGGCATGCCGACCCCGGGGGTCAGCCATTCGACATCGGTGCGGGAAAGCGCTTCCCCGCACTTGGTACGGACCAACGCACTCGTGGCCGCGGTGGCCTCCACGCCGAAGACGTGGACCACCCGGCGGGCTTCACCGGCGGTTCCCTTGGCGAGCCTGCCCACGACGACGGCGCCTGGTGGCGCGCTGTCCTCGACGATCACGCTGGTCCTCCCCCATGAGGTACTGCGTTGGTGGATGGTGTGCTGTGCGCGGCCGGCGCGGCGATCGTGCCGCCCGCCGCATGCGGGTTGTCGTTCACCGACAGCGCCGCCCCCGGCCGATGCGATTAATCCTACTCCTGGAATAATCTTCATGTCGAGGCCGGAGCTAGTTGATCACCCGCTTGGCCCTGCACTCTGCTCCATTGAGACACTGAGTAGCCGGGAGCGGGTACCTTCGACCAGGTTGCGGCCGCGCCCCCCATCGATCCACGGAGGTACGACCCATGGCGGATTATCCGTCGTTCGCGGATTACGATCCGAGCACGGCCGTGTCCCTGTTCGAAGAGGCCGCGTGGGAGAAGTCGTTCGCCAGCGAGCCCAACGGCGGCAGCTGTGTCGAGGTCAACCTGGGTCGGGAAGGCCTGATCGGGGTCCGGGACACCAAGCTCTCGACCAGTCCGGTCTTCGTGTTCGACTCCGCCGAGTGGGAAGCGTTCCTCGTCGCCGTGAAGGCGGGGCAGTTCGACCTGCCCGCCTGACGTATCCCTTGACTGGGTGATGATGATCACCCGACCGTGTAAGAAAGTGACGAAGGCCCCCTTCCTCTACGGAGAAGGAGGCCTTCGCGACGGCGTGGATACGGCTGACTGCCGTATGTGACCGATATCTCACCCGATTGCCGGGAGTTCCCCTCCCCGCAACCGGCCACGGGTCCGACGCCACGCCAGCACGACGATCACCACGAGCCCGATCAGCGGGAGCGTGCTGATCGCCCAGCTCAGTCCCATCGGCGGCCCCGGCTGTTCGAGCACCGGCAGCGCGCGCAGGTCGCCGGTGCCGGGCCCGGCCGGCCCGTTCACCGCGAAGCGGAACGTCCAGTCGCCCGGCCGCGGCATCGAGCGGACGTCGAGCCCCCAGACCTCGCGCTTGCGCGGGTGCCGGACCAGCTGCTGGATCCGGTTCTTCCCGCCCTCCGGGTTGATCATCGTGAGCGTGCCGGACTTGTCCGCGATCCCGCCGTCGGGGATGAAGGTGAAGTCCAGCGACTGCTCCGCGCGCAGCGGCCAGGTGCTGAAGCCGATCGTCATCCCGTACGGCCCGGCCTGCACGTGCTCGGTGTGCACGATGTTGACGGGCTCGTACGCGTTCGCCGGTGCCTCGGTGGCGAACAGCAAGCCGATCACCGCGGCCAGGGCCAGCACAATTCGTCTTTTGGGGGTTCCGGGTGGCGTAGCCCCCGGCCGGGGCGTAGCCCCGAACAACACTGTCTTACGCATCAGCGGTTTCCCCCTTCTTCGCGGGCGCCAGCAGGCAGAGCATCCCGCCGAACCGCCACCCGGCGAACCCGCCGAGCAGCCCCAGTGCCGCGCTGAGCACGGCGGTCGTCGTCAGGTACCAGACCGGCGGCACGTGCGCGCCGGTGTAGAGCATCGCGCGCTGCAACGGCAGGCTCAGGCCGATCAGCAGCCCGGCGACCCCGCCGACGACCACCGAAACGCGGCCCACGCGCCAGCCGCGACGACGGCCGAGCAGGTAACCCAGCTCCATCAGCGCGGCGACCGGCAGCAACGCCATCGGTGTCAGCGCCGGCATCTCCGGCACGCCGGAGATCGCGTCCCGCATCGGCAGGCCGACGAGATCGGCGTAGGACTGCGCCGCCCACGGCGAGAACCACCAGAAGAGCGCCTGCACGACCGCGACCATCGCCGCGGTGCCGAGCGCCCCACCCGGGCGCCGCAGGAATCCCGCGCCGACCGCGACCAGCAGCACCGCCATCATCGAGCAGCCGATCGAGACGGCGTCGGCGTAGTCGTCCGGCACCTGCTGCAACCCGAGCGCCAGCACCGGCCCGAAGGTGAGCAGCACGGTGAGCGACGCCAGCGTGCCGATCCGGCCCCAGCGGTGTTCGCGAGCCGAGGCGAACACCGCGGTCGTGCCGATCAGCGACACCGTGATCGACAGCAGCAGGCCGATGTGCGGCGGTGAGTCGATCACCGCGTCGAAGCCGTAGAGGCCGTGCCACCACTGGTCCCAGAGGCCGTACACCAGGAACGTCGCGGCGCCGACGCCCGAGACCAGGTAGCCGATCGGGGCCGCGAAGGTCTGGCCGAACACGTTGACCACGCGCCCGCCGACCCGCGGGTCGACCGGACGGCCCGCGCGCCGCGCCGCCGTCGTCAGCAGCACGACGGCGAGGCTCGCCAGGCCGACGACCGCGCTGCCCGCGTACAGGAACAGGTGCGGCAGCGTGAAGAACGTGTCCGGCCCGACGTCGCTGTGCCACTGGATGTCCCAGGTCAGCCCGACCAGCGACAACAGCGAACCGCCGAGCACGACGTTCGCCGGCAGCAACCCCGTTCGCGCCTGTTTCGCCACCGACGTGGTGTGCACGCCGGATGCGGTGAGATCCATTTCCCCCGACCTTTCTTTATTTGACCAGCAACGAAAAGACGACCTGCGCGGGCCCGCCGGGGCCGCGCAGCGAAACGGTGATCTCCCACTGCCCGGACATCGGCAGGCCGACGTCCGCGGCGCGGAAGCGGCCGGGGCCGTCCGGCCCGGCGGCCACGGGCGCGAGCGCGTGCCCCATCTGCGCCATGACCGGCGCGACGGTGACGGCTTCGGGCGCCGGTCCGGTCACCGCCACCGCGAACGTGTTGCCGCCGATGCGCGGCTGGTCCGCGGAGAACTGCACGGTGTACGGGCCGGAAGTCGCTTGCTGCGTAGTGGGTTTCGCGCCGCTGCCACCCCACAGCAGCCAGGCGGCCCCGGCCGCGACGACCAGCGCGACCACGGTGATCAGCAACGTCGGGCGTTTCATCGGGCGGCTCCTGTCGTCGGGACGTCGACCACCGCGGGGATCGTGAGCACGCGGTAGCCGCGTTCCGCCTGCAGCCAGATCCGGTACCGGCCGGGCGCGGCGAAGGTGTAGGTGAAGCCGACGTCCGGGCCGTACGCCGCGACCGTCTCGTCGGGCCGGTCGAGCTGGCCCGCGACCGGCGGGATCATGGCGTGGACGTGCGCCCACGTCGGGGCTTTCGCGGCGGCCGCGCCGACGTCCGGCCCGGTGATCGGCCCGGCGACGATGAGGTGGCCGAGCATGCCCAGCCACGGCTGGAGGTCGCCGGCAGGGAAGTGCGCGGTGACGGTGGTCGGCGTGCCGGGGGAGATCGTGAGGTCGACCGGGGTGCCGTCGACCGTGCGCGGGCCGGCGCCGGGCGGTTCGGGCGTGGGCGCGGCGGTGCCCCGCAGGTCCACTGTGGACCGGGCCAGCTGGACGCCGCCGCCGCGCCGGACGAGTTCCGCGGCCACGGCGTACGTGCCCGCCTCCGGATCGGCCAGCCGGACGCGGTAGTCGCCGGGGCCGACGCGCACCGGGTGCAGGTGGCTCATCCGCCCCGACGGCGAGACGACGACCAGGTGCACCAGCGCGTTGTCGTGGATGAGCAGGTCGTCGACCGGCAGCCCGGTGGCGCCGTCGGTGAGCGCCAGCCGCAGGTCACCGGCTTCGGCGCGCACCGCGAGGTTCACCGGCGGCCGTGAGTAGTCCACTGTGGACAACTGGGCGTTCGCGTACGGGTCGGTGACGTTGTCGAACGTCGGGTCGAGCTGGCTGCCGGGCGCGGGTGGCGGGGGAGTGCTCGCCGACAGCAGCGCGCCGGTGACCGCGACGGCGAGGGCGGCGACCATGCCGCCCGCCGGGATCAGCGCGAACGCCGTCCGCCGCGCCCGGACCCCGACGACCAGCGCGAGCAGCAGGAACACCCCCGCCGCGACGAACCCGCCGTAGGTCGCCTTCTCCCACGGCGGCACGACGCGCGCGGGCACGAGGAACGGGATCGTCGCGGCCGGCCCGGTGCCGTCGCTCAGCGAAAGCAGCCACGGCCCGGGCTTGCCGACCTGCAGCGTCCCTGGGTACACGCCCGGTTCGGCGCCGAGGACGACGTCACCCCGCGACGTCACGACGCCGTCGGCCGCGACGGCCAGGTGCAGCGTGCCGGGCGCGGTGCCCTGGTGCGTCACGACGTCGACCCGCAGCGGCGACGGCGTCGTGTCGACCCGCCGGATGATCACGGTCAGCTCGCGCGCGCCGAGCGTCTGCGCCACCTGGACGTCGGCGCCGGTCGGCGCGCCGTCGGCGTGCGCGGTCCCCGTGCCGAGCGTGATCCCCAGCAAGGCCAGCAGGAGCAGCAAAGTCGCTTTAGGTGTGGTCCCCATCGTGGTCTGAACCTAGCGACGCCGCGGGGTGGCGGGCGTCACGGCGGGGAGGGAACCTCGATCCCCTCCCCGGGGGACCCGGACCCCCGGGGATCTCAGGGGTTCAGGAATTTCCGCAGGTGGGAGACGACTTCGCCGGGCTGCTCCTCGGGCAGGAAGTGCCCGCACTCCGCGAGCGCGACGCCGGTGACGTCGGTCGCGTACTCCCGCCAGATCTCCAGCGTCGGCAGCGTGCCGAGCAGGCCGTTCGCGCCCCACAGCGCGAGAACCGGCTGGGTGAGCCGCTTTCCGGCGGCGAAGTCGGCGTCGTCGATTTCGGCGTCGTCCGGGAAGGACGCGCGGTAGTCGTCGAAGCCGGCCCGCAGCGCGCCGGGCTGGGAGAACGCGCGGACGTACTCGGCGACGGCGTCCGGGTCGAGGGTGTGGCGCTGGTAGGTCCAGCGTTCGTAGAAGTAGCCGAGGTAGCCGGCGATGTTCTGGCCGGCCAGCAGCTCGGGCAGGTCGGGCTGCAGGTGGAAGAGCCAGTGCCAGTAGGCCTTCGCGACGCCGGTGTCGAGGCGCTGCCACATCGCGCGGGTCGGCGCGATGTCGAGCACGGCGAGGCGTTCGACCTGGTCCGGGCGGTCGAGGGCCCAGCGGTGCGCGACGCGGCCGCCGCGGTCGTGCCCGGCGACAGCGACTCGCTCGTAGCCGAGGTGCTCGGCCAGCGCGGCGACGTCGGCGGCCATGGTGCGCTTGTCGTAGCCCGACTTCGGCTTGTCGGTGCGGCCGTAACCACGCAGGTCGGGGGCGATCACGGTGTGCGTCTCGGCCAGCGGTGCCATGACCTGGCGCCAGCAGTGCGACGTCTGCGGCCAGCCGTGCAGCAGGAACAGCGGCGGACCGTCGCCGGCGCGCAGGTAGTGCATCCGCAGGTCGTTCACCGTCGCCATGTTCTCTAACCGGTTCATGGGGTTAGACGGTACGCGGGGTTCTAACCGCATTCAAGGGTTAGGATGAAGGCATGGAATGGGTCTTCGACGGCGGCCGCGCGTGCCTCGACCTGGTCAACACCCGACGCTCCCGGCACACCGAGGGCGTCGAGCTGCTGACCGGTCCGGACGCGCTGGCCGAGTGGCTCGGCCTGGCCGGCTTCACGGCGGGCGCGGTCACGGCCGGGAACGTCCTGGCCGCGAAGGCGTTGCGCGAGGCGATCGACCGCGTGCTGCTCACCCGGTTGCCCAGGTGGAAGGACGTCGACCTGGTGAACACCACGGCCGCCGCGGCCCCGGCCGCACCCCCGCGGCTGGCGTTCGACGGCGGTGGGTTGCGTCGCGAAGTCCCGACGCCGCCCGACCCGGTGGCGGCGGCGTTCGCTGCGTTGGCGGCGGACGCGATCGACCTCGCACCAAGCGGCGCCGCGGTGCGCATCTGCGCGGCCGACGACTGCGGCCTGCGCTTCAGCGACGCCTCCCCGCGACGCAACCGCCAGTGGTGTTCGATGGCCCGCTGCGGCAACCGCGCGAAAGCCCGCGCCCACTACGCCCGGCTCCGCTCCGACACCCCCTGACGTCCCAACCGCAACTTTCTCTGCGAAAGCTCCACCGGAGACCTGAGCGGCACTTTCCCTACGAAAGATGCGTCTCGGGGCGGGCGCCGGGGCCGTCGTCGTGGCGCACCAGCAACCGGTAGGCGCGGGGGTGGGCGCGGAACCAGACGTTGAGCTTCCCGACCCAGCGCATCGGCGCCGTCCGCAGCCAGGCCGGGATCGGCGTGCAGGCCAGCCGCACGAGGCCCGCGAACCGCGTGAACCGCCGCTGGTCGCGGTCCGTCCACTGTAGACCGAGGCGGGCCCGGACCGTCGGCGGCAGCGTCGCGCTGATCAGGAACAGCTGGCCCTGGACGTGCCGCCGCCACCACGAGTCCGGCAGCCACGAGACCGGCTTCCGGACCGTCCGGAACGTCTCGAAGAGCGTCTCGAGCGTCGCGTTCGATTCGAAGCCCGCGACCATCCCGTCGTAGTAACGCTCGAACGCGGCCCAGTCCGGCGGCAGGTCCTGCTCGCGTACGCCCAGCATCCGGCCGACGTCGCACATCTGCGCGTAGTACTCGTCCAGCTCCGAAGTGGACAGTGCACGGCCGAAGAACCGTTGCGCGTCAACGGGAGCCTTCACGAGTGTGGCGTGCACCCAGGCGTAAGCGGCCGGGTTCAGCGCGCTGTACCGATGTCCGTCGGAGACGCCGGTGAAGCCGCGGTGCAGGGAACGCAACCGCTCGGCTTCGACGCGCGCGCCCGCGTCGCCGCCGTAGACGTAGATCGCGAGCGACGCGACGGTGCGCATCAGCCGCGTCCACGGGTCTTCCGTGTAGTTCGAGTGATCGCGCACGCCGGCCGCGACGACCGGGTGCGCCACCTGCAGCACCAGGACCTGCCCGGCCAGCAGCCCGTCGCGGAAGTCGCCGAAGTACCTCCACGCGGCTGTCCCGCGCACGATCGGGCGGGCCATCAAGCGCCGCGGATCAGCATCATCAACGGCTCGGCGATGGGCGTCGCGGTGTCGCCGGTGGCCAGCCGGCGCAGCTGCAGCCCGGCGATCAACGCGACGACCGGCCCGGCCAGCCGGCGCGGATCCGGCACGGACAGCGCTTCGAGGATCGTCACGGCGAGTTCGTCGTACGCCGCGAAGCAGCGCGAAGACGCTTCGCGCAGCTCCGGGTCGCGCGCGGACTGGAGGTACAGCTCGTGCGCGCCGAGCTCGTCGGCGCCGAACGGCAGCTGCGCGATCACGTGCTCGACGATCGTCGCCGCCTGCTCGAGGCTGAGGCCGTCCGACCGGTGGCCGTCGACGATCGCGCCGAGCTTGGTCGTCTCCTCCTCGACGAACAGCAGCATCGCCTCGCGCAGGAGCGCCGTCTGGCTGGGGAAGTGGTAGGTGAGCGTGCCGAGCGAAACCCCGGCGGCGGCGACGATCCGGCGGTTCGTGAGGCCGCCGACGCCGTGTTCGCCGACGACGGTCAGCGCGCCGCGCAGGATGGCTTCCCGGGTGCTTACCAGCTTGTCTCGGGATGCCGCTCCGGCCACCGCTCGACCTCTTCCAGTTGCGCGGCAAGCGAAATCAGCCGCTCCTCGGCGTGCGACGGGCCGAGCAGCTGGGCCCCGAGCGGGAGCCCGCCTGCCGTGCGCCCGGCCGGGACGCCGACCCCCGGCCAGCCCAGCACGTTCCACGGCCAAGCGTACGGGCAGGCGGCGATCATGGCCTGGTCGGTCTCCCAGGCGGAGAGGCCGTCGAAGGTGCCGATCGGCGGCGGCGGGGTCGCGGTCGTCGGCGTCAGCAGGACGTCGACGCGGCCGAAGACCGAGCCGATCCGGCGGTGCAGCCCCGGCTCGAGCGCGCGGGCGAGCCGCAGCGCGGGCCCGGCGAGCAGCCGGCCCTGACCGGCGTTGCTGCGGGTGCGCGGGTCGAGCCCGGCGCGGTCGGGCACCCACAGCGTCCAGTCGCGGACGCCGGTGAGCGAGCGCGGCAGGAACGTCAGGCCGATCAGCCCGTAGTCCGGCTCGATCTCGACGATCTCGTGGCCCAGCCCGGCGAGCGACTCGGCGAGGCGGCGCACGGCGGCTTCGACGACCGGGTCGAGCCGGGTCCTGGTGGCGGTGAACGGGATCCGCGTCGACAGGCCGATCCGCAGCCGGCCGGGCTCGCGGGCCGCGGCCGCCTGGAACGTCCGCCCGGTGCCCGCGGTGACGTCGAGCAGCAGGGCGGCGTCTTCGACGGTGCGCGCGAGCGGGCCGAGCACGGTCAGGCCGTGGAACAACTCGCCGTCGGTGGGGATGCGGCCGCGCTGGGGCTTGATGCCGACGAGCCCGGTCCACGCGGCGGGGATCCGGACCGAGCCGGCGCCGTCCGAGCCGAGCGCGGCCGCGATGACCCCCGACGCCACCGCGGCCGCGCTCCCGCCCGAGGAACCGCCGGGCGTGTGCCCGAGGTCCCAGGGGTTGCGTGTGGTCCCGAAGGCCGGCCCTTCGGTGAACGGCCATTGGCCCAGCTCGGGCGTGTTCGTCTTGCCGATGATCACGGCACCGGCCTCGCGCAGGAGCGCGACGGCGGGCGCGTCCCGGGTGGCGGCGGGGAAGGTGCCGGGACAGCCGAACGCGGTGGGCAGCCCGGTGAGGTCGACGTCGTCCTTGATCGCGACAGGCACCCCGAGCAGCGGCCCGCGTTCGCCGGCCGCGAGCCGCCGGTCGGCCGCGGCGGCGTCGGCCCGGGCGTCGTCGTCGCGGAGGTAGCGGAAGGCGTTGAGCGTCGGCTGGCTCGCGTGCGCCCGGCCGAGCGCGGCCGCGGTGAGTTCCGCCGCGGTGACCTCGCCCGCGGCGAGCTGGGCGGCCTGCGCGGCGAGCCCGGTGAAGTCGAGCCCGGTCTTCGGTGTCGCGGTCATGGCTGCCCCCGAGGGTTCTCGTTCGTTCGAACGAACGTTACCGGATACCGACGGTCTCCGGCCACTCCCGCTTTACTGTGGGCGGACAACCGACCTGGAGGGCCGATGACGTTCGACTTCGACCGATTCCCGACCGCCGCGCTGGACGCCGCGCCCCGCGTCGACCTGGGCGGTTGGCCGACGCCGCTGCACGAAGCGCCCCGGCTCGGCGAAGCCCTCGGCCTGCCGAACCTCCTGCTCAAGCGCGACGACGTCCACCCGCTCGGCGCGGGCGGCAACAAACTCCGCAAGCTGGAGTACCACCTCGGCGCGGCCCTCGAGGCCGGCGCGGACACCGTCATCACCTTCGGCGCCCTGCAGACCAACCACGGCCGCCAGACCGCCGCGGCCTGCGCGAAGCTCGGCCTGCGCTGCGAGCTCGTCCTCACCGCGAAGGTGCCGCGCGACGGCGACGCGTACGAGCACTCCGGCAACATCCCGCTCGACTGGCTCTTCGGCGCGACCGTCCACGTCTGCGCCGACGGCGAGGAGACCGGCCGGACGTACGACCGGCTCGTCGCCGACGCCGCGCAAGAGGGCCGGAAGATCGCCATGGTCCCGGTCGGCGGCTCGAACGACCTCGGCGCGCTCGGCTACGTCCGCGCCACCTACGAGCTCGCGACCCAGCTCGCCGAACGCGGTATCGAGCGCGCCCACCTCGTCGTCCCGCACGCCAGCGGCGGCACCGCGGCCGGGGTGGCGCTGGCCGCCGGGCTGCTCGGTGGCCTCGGCGTCGGCGTCGCCTGCGTCAGCCACCCGCTCGACGAGGCCACGCAGAACCTGCGCGAACTCACCTCCGGCGCGGCGAAGCTGCTCGGCGTCGATCCGCCGTCGCTCGACCACGTCCGGCTGGGCGACGCCACGCTCGGCCCCGGCTACGGCATCCCGACCGACGCGGTCTGGGACGCGCTAAGGCTGTTCGGGCGCACGGAAGGCGTCGTGCTCGACCCGGTCTACACCGGCAAGGTGGCCGCCGCGCTGGTCGAGTGGGCGGGGCACTTCGCCCCGGACGACCACGTGGTGTTCCTGCACACCGGCGGCATGCCCGGCCTGTACGGCTACGCGCCCGAATTCGCGGCGGCCGTCGAACGCTGACTCCAGCCGGGTCGCCACCCGCAGCAAGGTGAACAGCAGCACGACGTCCGCGAGCAGCAGCGCCCGCTGCGTGACGCCGATCGGCACCACGTCCGAAACCGCGTGGAACGGTTCGACGCCGGCTTCGCTCAGCCGCACGAACACGAAGCTCAGTGCGAAGAGGCCGAACGCGACCGCGCTCAGCCGGAGCGCGCGGACGACGGCGACGCGCTCCGGCCGGCCCTTCAGCGGCTCCAGCAACGTGAACGCCGCGCCGGGCAGGCTGCAGAACGCGACCAGGCACGCGTAGAGGTGGACCTCGCCGCTCAGCGGGTTCGGCGCCTCCGGGTAGCTCGCCGGGAACACCGCCGCGGCGGCCATCCCGAGCGACCAGAGCGCGAGCAGCAGCCGCGTGGTCCGCGACAGCGGCACACCCGCGACGTGCAACGCGCCGAGGACCGCCAGCGAGCCGACGGCCAGGGACAGCACGCTCGCCGCGAGCATGCCCTCGCCCCGGTCCGTGACGGTGTAGCTCGACAGCGTGTCGTACACCGGGTCGTGCGAGCTGATGATGTGCAGCACCACGGCCGTGAACAGCCCCCAGCCGATCGCGCACACCGCGACGAGCCGCCACGGGCGTGTGCGTTTCCCCTGTTCCGTCCCCATGCCGTCCAGGGTCCCGAAGAACCGGACGGCGGTGATCCGGGAAGACCCTGAACTACCCCCGGATCAGACCCTGGAACAGGCGGCGAAGTCGACGAGGACGAGCGCCTGGTCGTCGTGGCGTTTCGGGCGCGGCCAGCGGTCGCCGTCGGGGTCCTGCTTCTCGGCCGTGCGGACGGCGTCGAGCACCGCGTCCGGCCCTTTGGCGCGGGTCGTCGCCAGGACTTCGCGCCAGTCGAACAGCGTGTACTGGTCGACGCCGATGGACACGCCGTCGCTCGCGAGCAGGACGGCGTCGACGTCGGCCCGCGGCCAGCTGCGCCGGACCGAGTGCGCGGCGGCGCCCGGATCGGCTTCGGCGACCCAGAAGCCGTCGTGGGCGTTGCGCCGGCGCCGGACGTCGGCGCCGGTCTGCAGCATCCCGCGTCGCCGCAGGCCCGCGAGCCGGTCGTCCGAGACGACATCGACGCCCTCGGTACCGAAGTCCTTGGAGTCGCCGAAGCCGATCACCGGGCTGTCGGCCAGCACCAGCGCGTCGACGCGGTCGTCGAGCCAGCGCACGGCCGCGACGGTGCTCGACGGCGAGCGCTGGGGGCGCAGCTCGTTCTCCGCCGTGACGACGGCGATCGCGGTGGTCAGGACGTCGGTGAGGTCGGCTTCGGGCGTGGTGCGCAGGTCGTCGGCGAGCCGCCGGGCCAGCCGTTCCGCGTACCAGCCGCCCGGGGGCAGCGAGGGGTCCGACGAGGTGGCGCCGTCGAGGAGCAGAACCGCGTTGTCCAGCACGACGACGTGGTCTTCGGTCGGGCGGGGGTGGCCGTCGGCGCCCACCCCGGCCCGCTCGGCGATCACGATCTCGGGCATCACCCGACTGTACGGCTCCCGGGCGGGATCCTCGCGCTGACGACGTCAACTCAGGTTGACAACGCCAAGACGTCAACGTAGGTTGACGTCATGACGGAAGCGACAGACCTGGCCGCCCGGGCCGGCGACCGCGATCCCCGAGTGGGACTGCGTGCGGTCGCCGCGCTCCGGCGGCTGTTGGAACAACTGGAGACCGTGCAGGTCCGCAGTGCGCGGATGCACGGCTGGTCGTGGCAGGAGATCGCCGCCGAGCTGGGGGTCAGCCGGCAGGCCGTGCACAAGAAGTACGGGAGGCACTGATGTTCGAGAGGTTCACGGCCGACGCGCGGCTGGCAGTGGTCGAAGCGCAGATCGTGGCGCGGGAGTCCGGGTCGGTGGAGATCGCGCCACCGCACCTGCTCGCCGGCCTGGTCAAGATCGCCGACGGTGACGGCGTCCGGCTGCTCGCCGAGCTGGGCGTCTCCACCGAAGACGTCACCGCGGAACTGGAGCGCACCCGGCGCCGCGGCGGGGTCAGCGACGCCGACGCCGAAGCGCTCACCGAGTTCGGCATCGACGTCGAGCAGATCGTGGAACGCGTCGAGCAGACCCACGGCGCGGGCGCCCTCGCCGGCCGGCTCGGCAAGGCCAAGCGCGGGCACATCCCGTTCACCGCCCAGTCGAAGAAGACGCTCGAGCTGAGTCTCAAGGAAGCCGTCCGGCTGGGGGACAAGCACCTGGGGCAGGAGCACATCCTGCTGGCGCTGGCCCAGCAACGCGGCACCGACGACGTCCTCGCCCGCCGCGGCGCCGACTACATCACGCTGCGGCGGATCGTGCAGCAGCGCAAAGCGGGTTAGTGAACGGTCTCCTGCTCTTCGCTCTGCGGTTCGCGCCACACGACCAGGGGCAGCAGGATCTGGGTCAGCGGACCGATCGCGAGGGCGTAGAGCACGGTGCCGACTCCGACGGTCCCGCCGAGCAGGAACCCCGCGCCGACCACGGTGATCTCGATGCCGGTCCGGACCAGCCGGACCGACCAGCCGGTGCGTCCGGCCAGCCCGGTCATCAGGCCGTCGCGGGGGCCCGGGCCGAGCCGGGCGCCGACGTAGGTGGCGGTCGCGACGGCGTTCAGCAGGACCCCGCCGACGAGGAGCGCGATCTGCCAGCCGAGGTCGTGCTGGTCCGGGAGCACCGCCCGGACCAGGTCGACCACCACCGAGATGACCACGACGTTCGCGATGGTGCCGATCCCGGGCCGCTGGCGCAGCGGGATCCACAGCAGGAGCACGGCCACCGAGACCACGCCGGTCACGGTGCCGAACGTGAGACCGGTGCGTTTCATGACGCCTTCGGCCAGCACGCTCCACGGTTCCAGGCCCAGGCGGGCCCGGGTGACCAGGGCGACGCTGGCGCCGTAGAGGGCGAGGCCCGCGAGCAGCTGGAAGCTGCGGCGGGCGGGGTCACGGGAGATCCGGACGGGCCGGAGATCGATCTGAGCCACGTCACCACTATCGACCTCAAGTGGCCTTGTAAACCATAGCCAATTCCAGGATATTGGTCTGATGGAACCCGCGCTCCCACTGGGTGGACGCATCTCCGGTCCGCGACTGGCCGTAATGCTGGGCTCGTGGCGGCAAGGCTCCCGGCAGGGCGCGGCCGACCTCGCCGCGGCCATCGAACTGCAGGTGCTCGACGGCCAGCTCCCGCTCGGCACCCGGCTGCCCGCCGAGCGCGAGCTGGCCGACGCGCTCGGCGCCAGCCGGACGCTCATCGGCGGCGCGCTGGACCGGTTGCGGGACAACGGGTTCGTCGCCAGCCGCCGGGGCGCGGGGTCGTGGATCGCCGCGCCGGGGCGGCGTCGCCGCGAGCCGCTCGCCGCGGTCGGCGACGACCTGATCGACTTCACCCACGCGTCCTCGCCGGCCATCCCGGGCATGATCGGCGCGGTCGACGTCGCCCGCCGCGAGCTCCTCGGCCACCTAGGGGACCACGGCTACCAGGAGCGCGGCCTGCTCGGCCTGCGCGAGAAGATCGCCCAGCGCTACACCGAGCGCGGGCTGCCGACGACGTCCGCGCAGGTCATGGTCACCAACGGCGCGCACCACGCGTTCGTGCTGGCCCTGCGCATGCTCGCGGGCCCGGGCGACCGCGTGCTGGTCGAGCAGCCGACGTACCCGAACGCGCTGGAGGCGATCCGCGCCGCGCACGCGATCCCGGTGCCGGTGGCGCTCGACCCGACCGGCGCGCGCGGCTGGGACATCGCCGGCGTCGACGCGGCGCTGCGCCAGGCGGCCCCGCGGTTCGCCTACCTCGTCGTCGACTTCCAGAACCCGACCGGCCTGCGCCTGGACGCCGAAGGGCGCGAACGGCTCGGCGCGGTCCTCACCCGCGCGCGGACGCCGGTGGTGGTGGACGAGACGCTGGTGGAGCTGGACCTCGAGGGTGATCCGCTGGACGGCCCGCCGCCGCTGGGCGCGTTCGCCGGCGACCTGGCGATCTGCGTCGGCTCGGCGTCGAAGTCGCACTGGGGCGGGCTGCGGATCGGCTGGATCCGCGCGTCGGAGGACCTGCTCGGCCGCCTGGTTTCGGCGCGCTACGCGGTGGACCTGGGGTCGCCGGTGTTCGAGCAGGTGGTGTTCACGGAGCTGCTGGGCGACGAGGGCTGGGCCGCGCTGGGCCGCCGTCGCGTGGAGTTGCGCGGCAACCGCGACGCCCTCGCTTCGGCGGTGCACGCGCACCTGCCGGAGTGGACGTTCAGCCTGCCCAAGGGCGGGCTGTCGCTGTGGTGCCGGATGCCGGAGCCGGTGAGCTCCCGGCTGGCGGTGGCGGCCGCGGGGCACGGCATCCAGATCGCGCCGGGCTCGCGCTTCGGCGTCCACGGCGGCCTGGAGCGGTGGATCCGCCTGCCGTTCTCGCTGCCACCGGAGCGGATCGACGAAGCCGTCCGGCGGCTGAGCGCCGCGGCGGCCGCGGTCCAGGGCACCCCGCGTTCCCTGGACGTCCCGATCTCCTAGAAAGAACAAACCGGTGCGCCGGATGCGAGCCTGCTCCCAGGGATGGGCGGCGTTCGTGTGCATCCGGCGCACCGGTCTGTTTCCACCACCCGCAGCGGTACGTGACTCCGCTGCGGGTACCGCGGCTTCCCGGCACAGCCCCTCGACGTGCCGGGAAGCCGGCGGCTCAGGCGGGCTCTCGGTAAAGCGACTCCCTGCTCGGCGCGGTGAGCAGGAACTCCCGGAGCACGCCCGGTGTGGGTCCCGGCGTCGCAGGGGCAGTGCGACGCCGGGACCGGGATCCGACCCGGCCGGGCGCGGTCGGCCGGTCGGAAAGACTGTGGGTGGTGCGCATGGAAGGCCCCTGGGGTACGTCGGACGCGGTTAAGCGTCACGAGACGTGAAAGAGTCACGGATTACGTACTTGAGCAGGGAAAACACTACGCACTATCGGCGCGGACGTCCGGCAAGATGATCTTGTTTTGGACGCAGTTCTCCCCGGTTACCCGGTCGGGTCAGTCGGGGGAGGTGGTGGGCAGGGCGGCTTCGCGCCCCGCGCCGTCGACGTCGTGGTCGCGGCTGGCTCCGATGAGCTTCAGCTGCGTGGTGGTCACGTCGTCGGAGTGCACCGCGAACTGCGGGCGGGCGCCACCGGGGCCGTCGTGGCCCGGGGCGGCGCTGCTGGCCGGCGCGCTCGGCGTCGACGTCCCGCCGGGGAGGCCGGGAAGACCGGGGGTGGAGTCGCCGCCGTTGCGCGCGTGGACGCCGGAATCGCGCGGCTGCTCCTGGTGGACGGCGGGAAGCGTGTTCTGCACCTCGACCAGGTGCACCACGGCCGTACGGGTCTGGATTTCTGCCGCCGTCGCGGCGACCGGCGCCGGCGTCGCGGCGAGCGTGGTCTCGGTGGCGACGGTGGCGGGGGTCGTCACCTGCGTGACGACGCCGCTCACGGCGTCGGGCACAGTCGCCGTGACGCCACCCGAGTTCGACCCGCCGTTGAGCACCGGGTCCAGGATGTCGTCGAGCGGAAGCAGCACCGGCGCGTCCGGGTTGTCCGCGGGCGGCTGGGTGAGCGGCGCGAGCACCGTGTGGCTGAGCGTGTCGGTGACGGCCGCGACGGTGTGCGTGACCACGCCGACGGTGTCCGTGACGGTGGTGAGCGTCCCGCCGACGACGTTGAGGACGCCGCCGACGAGCCCGCCGAGCAGGCCGCCGGACGACGTGGCCGTCGTGGTCTTCTTGGCCGAAGGCGCTTCGCTGGTCTGGACGTCCTTCGTGGACTGCTGCTTCGCGCTGACCTTCGCCAGGCTCTGCTTCTCGACCGACTGCTGCTGGACCGACTGCTGCTGGACCGACTGCTTCGTCTCCGCGGCCGGCGTCTCGTCCGTCTGCGTTGCGTCGTCGGTCTTCGTGCCGTCGTCGGACTTCGGCTGCTGCGCGCAGGTGGCGGCGCCGTTGTCCCGGTGGCTCGTGCGGTGGTGGCCGTGCCTGCCGTGCTCCACAGTGGACTCCGAAGAGCGGGACACCGAGGAGTGCGGGCAAGACGGCGGCGTCGACGTCTCCGCGGCGGAAGCGGTGTTGCCGGCCAGTGCGGCGCCGAGCAGCCAGCCGGCCAGCGTCAGCCCGCCGGCGAGCAGGATCCGGGCCGCGGGCCGGGGCAGCGCCGCCGTCCACGGGCGCGGAGCGCGCATCCGCGAAGGGGTTTCACCGGCTGTGAGGGCGGGCCGCGCCGGGGCGCCGGGACGCACGAATACCGTGCCATTCACCGCCACCACCACCATCCGCGCCTGAGGCTCTCGCGATGCCCGCTCGAGTCTGATCTTGCTGGGGTCTTTCTCTGGCCAGGTCGCAGATCCCCCGGGGCTGCACTCTTTCTAGCACCGCTCGGGAGTCTTTCATCTCTCCCGCGTTCTATCCAGCCCGTAAGGCGGAACGGCCCTACCGGGCAAGGTATCTACGGCCGACGAGTTGATCACTCTCAGTGCCGTTCGGACGTCTCTCTGCGGCCATTCGGACCAGTGCCGGAGTTGGGCCCATCCGGCGTTGACCTGATGTTTTCGCGGATCGGGTCGCGGACCGTGCCCGAACGGTCGCACTGGGTGCGCGTTCGCCGATTTCGACGAACCGATCAGCATGTTTCCGAATTGTGAGACAGCAGGCTGCGGTCCGTGACCATCGGCGGTCGGACGGCGGCGTTCGCGCGCTACCGGCGGTGGCAGAGCGTCACGAAGCGATGCGGCATGTGAGGGACTCGCGTCCGCGGCGCCGCGGACGCGTCGCCGACGGACGTCAGACCAGTTTGCGCAACCGGGTGATGGCCTCGTCGATGACTTCGTTGCGCTTGCAGAACGCGAAACGCAAAAGATGTTTCCACTCGTCCGGGTGATCGGTGAACACCTTGACGGGCACCGCGGCGACCCCGACCCGGCCGGGCAGCTCCCACGCCAGATCGGCCGCGTCCGTGAAACCGAGCGGCCGGACGTCGACGCAGACGAAGTAGGTGCCCGCCGTCGGCCGCACGGTGAACCCGGCGTCGGCGAGCCCGGCCGAAAGCCGGTCGCGCTTCTCCTGCAGGCTCGCGCGCAGGCCGTCGACCCACGGCAGTTCGTGGTCGAGCGCGTGCGCGACCGCCGGCTGCAGCGGCCCGCCGGAGACGAAGGTGATGAACTGCTTCGCCGCCTTGACCGCGGCGACCAGCTCGGGGGTCGAGCAGACCCAGCCGATCTTCCAGCCGGTGCAGTTGAACGTCTTGCCGGCGCTGGAGATGCTCACGGTCCGCTCCCGCATGCCGGGCAGCGTGGCCAGCGGGAGGTGTTCCGCGTCATCGAACACCAGGTGCTCGTAGACCTCGTCCGTGATCGCGATCAGGTCGTGCTCGACGCAGAGCGCGGCCAGCGCCTCGAGCTCGGCGCGGGTGAACACCGTGCCGGTCGGGTTGTGCGGCGAGTTGACCAGGATCGCCCGGGTCCGCGGCGTGACGGCGGCCCGCAGCCCGTCGACGTCGAGGCCGAACCGGCCGTCCTCGCGCTCGACCAGCCCGACGACCCGGCGCTGGGCGCCGGCCATCGCGACCGCGGCGGCGTAGGAGTCGTAGTACGGCTCGATGACGATGACCTCGTCGCCGGCCTCGGTCAGCGCCATCAACGCTGCCGCAATGGCCTCGGTGGCCCCCGTGGTGACCAGGATCTCGGTGTCCGGGTCGTACTCGGTGCCGTAGCGCAGCCGGTGCCGCGCGATGGCCGCGCGCAGCTCGGGGCGGCCGGGCCCCGGCGGGTACTGGTTCGCGCCGCCGAACAGGGCGTTCTTGGCCGCGTCGAGCATGCCGGCGGGTCCGTCGGTGTCCGGGAAGCCCTGGCCGAGGTTGACCGCGTCGTGCTTGACGGCCAGCGCCGTCATCTCGGCGAAGATGGTCGACGTGAAGGGCCGCAGCCGGGGGACGAGAGCAGGTTCGCGCACGATCAGCGATCCTCGCGGACAATGGTGGTGTGGAGCAACTGACCCCCGCCAAGGTGACCCCGGCCGATCCGCCGGGCGGCGCAGCCGGTGAAGCGGAAAAGCGGCGCGCGCTGCGCAAGATGAAGCTGGTCGCGCTGTCGTTCCTGATCGGCGCGACCGTCGTGTTCCTGCTGGCCGGCTGGGCGCAGTCCAGCGGCTGGGCGGGCTGGGTCGGCTACGTGCGGGCCGCGGCCGAAGCCGGCATGGTCGGCGCGCTGGCGGACTGGTTCGCCGTCACGGCGCTCTTCAGGCACCCGCTCGGCCTGAAGATCCCGCACACGGCGATCATCCCGAACAAGAAGGACGCGCTGGGCAACAGCCTCGGCGAGTTCGTCGGGTCCAACTTCCTCTCCGAGGAGGTCATCCGCGACAAGCTCAAGCGCGTCGAGATCGCCCGCCGCCTGGGCGCGTGGGTCGCGCAGGAGGACAACGCCGAGCGCGTGACGTCCGAGCTGGCCACGATGGTCCGGGCCGCGGTCCGGGTCCTCCGCGACGAAGACGTCCAGGCGATCATGGAGCAGGCCGTCGCGCGGCGGATCATCGACAAGCCGTGGGGGCCGCCGCTGGGCAAGATCCTGCAGGGCGTCTTCGCCGACGGCGCGCACCACAAGCTCGTGGACCTGATGTGCGACCAGGCCTACGAGTGGGTGCGCGAGAACCACACGACGATGCTGCGCGTGGTGTCCGACCGGGCGCCGAGCTGGTCGCCGAAGTTCGTCGACGAGATGCTCGCGGACAAGGTCTACGGCGAGGTGCTCTCGTTCGCGTGGGCGGTCAAGACCGACGTCAACCACCCGATGCGCTTGGCGCTGGACAAGTTCCTCGGCGAGTTCGCACAGGACCTGCAGACCAACCCGGACGTGATGGCCCGCGCCGAGCAGGTCAAGGGCCAGATCGTGCACCACGAAGAGGTGCAGCGGCTGATCGGCTCGGCCTGGAGCACGGCCAAGGAGATGCTCCTCAACGCGGCGGAGGACCCGTCGAGCGAACTGCGCCGGCGCGTCCGCCTCGGCCTGATGTCCCTGGGCACGCGGCTGGTCGAGGACGACCAGATGCGCGGCAAGGTGGACGGCTGGGTCGAGGGCGCCGCGGCGTACCTGGTGAAGAACTACTCACCGGAGATCACCACGATCATCACGGACACGGTGGAGCGCTGGGACGCGGCGGAGACGTCCCGCAAGATCGAGCTCCAGGTGGGCCGTGACCTGCAGTTCATCCGCATCAACGGCACGGTCGTGGGTGCGCTCGCCGGGCTCGTCATCTACGCCGTGGCGGAGCTGCTGTTCTGACGGCCGTTCCGTATACCACACCCGGGAGAGGTTCAAACCAGTTGTCCACAGGAAGCTGAGTTATCCCCCGGGTTATCCACAACTTTTCACGGTGATGGCCTAACGGCTGTCCACAACGTGTGGGGGCAACCCCGCCCGGGCCGTGGATATGTGGTGCTGGTGTGGCGAGTTGTCCACAGCTGGTCGGGGGTCCACCGCTCGGATGAGAGTCTCAGCCAGTGGCCGCGCGGGCCCGCCAGCCGCGCGCTTTCTCGCGGTTGCCGCAGACGCGCATCGAGCACCAGGTCCGCGACCGGTTGCGCGACTCGTCGTAGAACGCCCACAGGCACGTGTCGGCGGGGCAGATCTTCAGCCGGATCCAGTCGCCGCGCACGACCAGGCGGGTGCAGGCGGCGAACACCGCGCCGACGACGTCGTCCGCCATCAGCGCCGGGCCGGCGTCGGTGAGGGAGATCCGGGTGCCCACGTCGACGCTGCCGCCGGGCAGCCGCGGATCGCCGATCGAGGCCCGCAGCGCGTCCCGGGCCGCACGGGCCTCGGCGGCCGGATTGGCCGTCAGCGCGTGCCCGGCCGCCCACTCGCGCCACGACCCGGGATGTTCGAGCAGGTCCGCGCCCTCTTCGACGTTGACCGTGTTGAGGAACTCCACCACGAGGGAAGCGTCGGTGTGCACCGAACCAGTGTACGGCGGAAGGTGGTTGCACCCTCGTGCGCTAACCCACATACTTTGTTCACTGGTTATCCGTGATCGAAGGGAGCGACGATGGGTGCGGTACCGACGCTGGGTGTGGTGGCCATCGACTGCCCCGACCCGGTGGCCCTGGCCGGGTTCTACCGGGCGGTGCTGGACTGGGGCGCACCCGACGTCTCCGACGACGGGCACTGGGTGACGCTGCCCAACCCGGCCGGCGGCGCGGGCATCGCGTTCCAGCGGGTGCCCGACTACCGGCCGCCGGCGTGGCCGTCCGCCGAAAATCCGCAGCAGATGCACCTCGATCTCGAGGTCACGGACATGGAAGCGGCGCACGCGCGCGTGCTGGACCTGGGCGCGAAGCTCCTGGACGACAAGCCGAAGGGGTTCCGCGTCTACGCCGATCCGGTGGGCCACCCGTTCTGCCTCTGCGCCTGCTGAGCCGAATATGCGTAGTCTCGGATGAGTGATTTGTCCGAAGTGTCAGAACCAGATGCGAACCGTGGACAAGAACGGCGTCCACATCGACCAGTGCGAGGGCTGCCGCGGGATCTTCCTGGACCGCGGTGAGCTCGAAGCCATCGCCGGTGCGGAAACCTCCTTCTACGGCGGCCAGCAGCCACCGCCGTACGGCGGGGCGGCCCCGCAGTACAGCCGGTCCGACTCGCCGCGTCCGTACCGGGGTGGCGGCTACCCGGACTCGCCGAAGGGGTACCGCGGCGGCGGTTACTCGGACTCGCCGCGGCCGCACCGCGGCGGGTATTCGGATTCGCCGAGGCCGCACGGCCACGGCCACCGCAAGCGCGGCTTCCTCGAGAACCTCTTCGACTGAAGTGGCGCTCGACCTGCGGATCTGCCCGTCGTGCGGCGACCGGGCAGACCGCCCGGTCGCCGTCGGCGCGGAACTTTCGTGCGTCCGGTGCGGACATCGGTGGCCGTTTCGCAGGCTGCCGCTGTTCGCGCTGACGGGCCCCAGCGGCGCCGGCAAGTCGACGGTGGGGCCCCTGCTGACGTCGCGCTTCGCGGGCGAAGTGGTGGTGCTGGAGCAAGACGTCCTCTGGGCGGACGCCCTGCGCGGCGACATCCGCGCGTTCCGCGCGGCCTGGCTCCGGATGGCCGCGATGCTGCACCAGAACGGCCGCCCGGTGGTCCTGTGCGGCACGGTCGCGCCACCGGAGCTGGAGCCGCTGCCGGAACGCGTGTTCTTCAGCGAGATCCACTACCTGGCCCTGGTCGGTTCGGCGGAGTCCCTGCGCCGCCGCCTGCGCGCGCGCCCGGCATGGCGCGAGTGGGACGAGCCGCGGATCGAGGAGATGCTGGAGTTCAACGACTGGCTCCAGAAGTCGGCACCGGAGCTGGGCGTGGACGTCTTCGACACCACGGACGCCCCACCGGAAGCGACGGCGGACCACGCGGAGAAGTGGATCCGGTCCCACCTGCCGGATTGAGCGCGACTGTCAAGTCCGCCATCCACAGGCCGAAAGTTGTCCACAGATTCCCGCGCCCCCCGTTTCCGCAGGTCAGTACCGATACGCTGGGATCGGGGACGCCCCCCGGGAAGGGTGGGGGCCGCCCTGCGGCGGGTCGCTCTTTCTCGGTGCGGCCTGAGCGGGAAACGTCAGATGGCGGGCTGCTGCCGTCGGGGCTGTGGCGTGAGCTGCGGCCTTGCGGTGGTCTGTTCCGGTCGGGGCGAACTGCTGTTGGCGTGGGTCGCGGTCGCCGGGGTGGGCTACTCCCGTCGGGGCGAACTGCCGCGGCATGAGCTGCGGCCGTTGCAGGCGTGGGCTGCGTCGGCGTGAGCCGCTGCCTTCGGGGTGGGCTGCTCCGGCCGAGGTGAACTGCTGTCGGCGTGAGCCGCGGCCTTTTGCGGTGGGGCTGCTCCCGTCGCGGCGAACCGCTGTTGGCGTGAGCCGCGGTCTTCGGGGTGGGCTGCGTCAGCCGCGGCTTTCGGCGTGGCGCGTCAGGCCAGCGGCCAGGTGCGGCCGTCCGGGGCGTCGAGCCAGAACTCCTGGCGCTCGCCGGTCACCGTCACCCCGAAGCGGTCACGGTCGGGCTTGTCCAGCTCGCACCACTCCACGTACGCCGCTTCGGCGACCTCCCACAGCGCTCGCGGGCCGCCCTGGGCCACTTCGTTCGCGCCGGCGCGTTTGCGGTGGCGAACCCAGGAGCCGTCCGGGTGCACCAGCGCTAGGCCGGCCTCGCCCGGGCCGCCCGCGGTGTTCGGGTCGAGGCCGTCCTGCTCGCGCACCGCCCGGACGCCCGGCAGCGACAGCCCGGCGAAGAACTCGAACTGCTTGCGCGGCTGGAGCACCATCGACATCGGCAGCCGCGTCTGCTCCCAGTCGTCGCGCGACGGCATCGGCAGCGGATCCGCCTCCGGCAGCCGGTGCGCGCGAAGCGGCATGAAGCGGCCATCGCGCGCGAGGACCGGGCCGCGTCCGGTGCCGTCCTCGCCCACGACGAGCCGGACCAGCCCGGCACCGATCGGCCGGTTCAGCGTCGTCACGATCAGCCCGCCCGGCACCGTCTGCTCCAGCCACGCCGGCGGGATCGACGTCACCGACGCCGTGCACAGCACCCGGTCGAAGACGGTCCCCGCCGGGAAACCGAGCGCGCCGTCGCCGACCGCGCAGGAGGGTCGGTAGCCCGCCTCGGCCAGCCGCTCGCGCGCGTCGGCGGCGAGCACCGGGTCGATGTCCACTGTGGACACCTGGCCGGCGCCGCAGCGGTGGCTGAGCAGCGCGGCGTTGTACCCGGTGCCGGTGCCGATCTCGAGCACGCGCTGCCCGTCCCGCACCCGCAGCTCCTCGAGCATGATCGCCATGATCGCGGGCATGCTCGACGAGCTCGTGGGCGTGCCCGTCACCGGGCCGGTGGTCCGGGCGAGCTCCCAGCGTCCTGGGTCGTCGTCCAGCTGCGTGACCAGGACGTCGCGTGAGTAGACGGCCTCCAGCCACCCCGGGTCACCCCGGTCGACCGCCGCCCACAGCCCGCCTGCCCGCGTGAAGAACCGCGGCAGGAAGACGTGGCGGGGCACCGCGCGGAACGCGGCGATCCATTCCGGGGCGTGCAGGACGTCCTCGTCGAGCAGCAGCTCGACGAGCCGTCGCCGCAGCCGGCCCGAGCTCGTCATGCGACCACGTTAGCGGTGAGCACCACCACACCCGATGTTGCAAGCAGAGTGCTTGCAATAGCTAGCACACGCGCGTAGCGTCGTTGGTGTCGCGAGGAGGTGACCGGATGACAGAAACCGGTGGGACGCAGCCAGGATCCGGCAGCCCCATGGAGAAGGTCGCGGACCTCGCTTCCGACATCGGCGAGTACATCCGCCAGCAGCGCAACACCGCGAAGATCTCGTTGCGCCAGCTGTCGAAGCTCGCCGGAGTGTCCAACCCGTACCTGAGTCAGATCGAGCGCGGGGTGCGCAAGCCCAGCGCCGAGATCCTGCAGCAGATCGCCAAGGGACTGCGCATTTCAGCTGAAGCGCTGTATGTGCAGGCCGGGATTCTCGATCTGCCGACGGGCGGTCCGGTGGGCGACGCGATTCGCGCCGACGCCGAGCTGACCGAGCGGCAGAAGCAGGTCCTGCTCGACGTCTTCGAGTCCTTCCGACGGGAGAACGCCGCGGCACGGCCGGCCGCCGAATCCCCCACCGCAGACACCACAGACACCTCGCCAGCCGCAGACACCAAGAAGGAGTCAGCATGACCACCCCCAAGACCGAAGACGTCAAGAAGGCCGTCAACACCGCCCTCGACCAGGTCCGCACCCCGCTGCTCGCCGCGCTCGGCGCCGGCAACCTGGCCGGCCAGGCCGTCACCGACGCCGTGGCCAAGGCCCGCGAGAACGTGGCCAAGAGCAGCGAGAGCGCCCGCAAGAACCTCCAGGAGCTGCCGACCGACGTCGAGAGCCTCCGCGAGAAGCTGGACCCGGCCGAGCTGCGCAAGGTCATCGACGAGTACACCGAGGCCGCGCTGAAGCTGTACAACAAGCTGGCCGAGTCGGGCGAGCAGGCGTGGGACAAGTTCTCCGCGCAGCCGCAGGTCAAGAAGGCCATCGAGCAGCTCGAAGAGGCCCTCACCACCGCGCAGGGCCAGGTCGAGGACGTCACCACCGATGTCCGCGAGCGCGTCGACGGCGTGCTGTCGACCTTCACCAAGCGCACCCGCTCGGTCGGCGAGAAGACCGCCCGCAAGGTGACCGAGGTCGCCGGCGAAGCCGCCGAGGCCGTCGAGGAGCTGGGTGACGACGTCGCCCACGAGACCCGCTCGGTGTCCCGCAAGGTCGCGAACAAGACGGCCCCGAAGACCGCCGCCCCGGCCCGCCGGACCACCACGACGACCACCAGCACCGCCGCGAAGAAGCCGGTCGCGCCGAAGACCGACAAGTAAAAACGCCGTGAACACCCGGCCCCGCCATCGGACCTCCGGTGGCGGGGCCGGGGTCGTTCGGGCGGTTTGCCGTAAGCTGTGGCTGTGCTGGTTGCCTACTGGATCCTCGAAGTCATCCACTGGGGCAGCGCGCTGGTCGGGCTCTTCGCCTTCGTGCACGCGTTGCTGCAGCGTGCCGACGCCTATTCGGCCGCCGACCGCAAGACCAAGCCCATCTGGATGCTGATCACCGGCGGCTCGACGCTCGCCATGGCGCTGTTCAGCGTGATGGGCCCGGGGATGATTTTCTGGGTGCCCGCGATGGCCGCGGCGCTCGTCTACATCGTGGACGTCCGCCCCAAGCTCATCGAGGTCCAGCGCGGTGGCTCCAACTGGTGAGCTCCTTCCCGCCCCCGTCGCACTCGGCGGGGGCGCTGTTTTAATGGGGTCGTGACCTGGACCATCGCCGGGAGCTTGACTGTCGTTCCCGCCCCCACGCGTACTGACCTCCTCGCCGAGCCCGTCGCCAAGGCGCTGGCGGCACTAGCCGAGCCGGATGCCATCGGCGTCACGGAAATCGACCCGGCGCTGGCCGACACGGCCGCCTTCTGCGAGGCCTACGGCTCGCCGCTGACGGCGTCCGCCAACTGCGTCGTCGTCGCCGGCAAGCGCTCCGGCGAAGTCCGCTTCGCCGCCGCGCTCGTGCTCGCGACGAGCCGCGCCGACGTCAACGGCGTGATCAAGCGCCGCCTCGACGTCCGCAAGGCGTCGTTCGCGCCGATGGACGAAGCCGTCTCACTCACCGGGATGGAGTACGGCGGCATCACGCCCGTCGGCCTGCCCGCCGAGTGGCCGATCCTGATCGACAAGGCCGTCGCCGACGCACCCGAGCTGGTCATCGGCAGCGGGATCCGCGGCAGCAAGCTGCTGATCTCCGGCGCCGCGCTGGCCGCGCTGCCCGGGGCCGAGGTCATCGAGGGTCTCGCGCAGTGACGTCGGTCTGGCTCCGGTACCTGACCGGCGCCGACATCGATTCGCTCGGTGTCACGGACGCGGACATCGTCGGCGCGGTCGAGGACGTGCTCGGCGACCACGGCCGCGGCCAGGTCGTCTTCGAGCCGCGTACGCACCTCGTGCCGGACAACGGCGGCAAGGGCCACTTCAACATCCTTCGTGGCCACCTGTCGGCGAAGCAGGTCAGTGGCGTCAAGGTCGTCGGTGACTTCGTGGGGAACTTCGAACGGGGCCTCCCTTCGGAAATGGCGTTGATCCTGCTGCTGGACCCGGACACCGGCATGCCGCGGGCGATCGTCGACGGCACGATGATCACCGAAGCCCGCACCGGCGCGATGACCGCCGTCGGCGCGAAGTACCTCGCCCGCCCGGACTCGCGGGTGCTCGGGCACATCGGCGCCCGCGGTACCGCTTGGTGGAACGTCGTGCTCCTCGACTCGTTGTTCGACTTCGCCGAAATCCGCGTGACCAGCAAGCGCCCGGAGTCGCGTGAGGACTTCGGCCGCCGGCTGTCCGAGCGGCTCGGCAAGGACGTCCGCGTCTGCGCCACGGCCGAGGAGACCCTGGACGGCGCGGACATCCAGGTCGAGGCCTCCCGGCTGGTCGAACCCGAGGCGCTGGTGCGCCGCGAGTACCTCCGGCCGGGCACCTTCCTGGTGCCCTACGGCACGATCAGCGCGCTGGAGCTCACGCTGCTCGACGACGTCGACAAGGTCGTCGTCGACGACTGGCGCGAATCGCAGTCCGGCAACCCGCGATTCGGCGCCCTGCGCCCGCAGCTCAACGCCGGCCTCCTCACCGCGGACGGGGTCCACGCCGAGATCGGCGACATCGTGGCGGGCAAGAAGCCCGGCCGCGAGCACGACGCCGAGCGGATCTTGTTCTGGCACCGCGGACTGTCCACAACGGACGTCGCGGTGGCGAACATGATCCTGGCCCGTGCCGAGGCTTCCGGCGTCGGCACCATGCTGCCGTACCGATGATCGTCACCGGAAGTGATTTCGCCGACGGTGAACGGTTGGTTCTGGCCAAACCGCTGGTAGAAGCGCTGAAAACGCGTCGGGGCGAGGTGCTGGCGGCCCTCCGAAAGGGTGAAAACCCGGTGTACGGCGTCAACACCGGGATGGGCCGCCTCGCGGGCGTCGCGCTCGACGCGCGGCAGCAGGCCGAACACCAGCGCAACCTGCTGATCGGCCGCGCCGTCGGCGGCCCGCCGTGGTTGCCGCCGGAAGACGTCCGCGCGCTGCTTGTGGTGCGGCTGCGCGACTTCCTGCGCCCGTGGTCGGGCGTGAGCCCGGACCTGGTGCAGTTCCTTGTCGACCGCCTGAACGACGGTTTCACCCCGGCGATTCCGCGCGCCGGACTCGGCAGTTCGGGCGAGATCATCCTACTGTCACACGCTTTCCAGACATTCCTCGGCATCGGCACGGTCCTCGAGGACGGCGTCGAGACGCCCGCGGCCGAGGCGCTCGCCGCGCGCGGCGCCACGCCCTATGTCCTCGGCCCGAAGGAAGGCGCGTCGCTGATCCAGGGATCTCCACTGGCCGTGACGCACGCGCAGCGCGGCTGGGCGGAAGCGCGACGGCTGATCCGCCTGCAGACGCTGACAGCGGCCTTCGCGATCGATGTCCTCGGCGCACCCCGTGCGGTGTTCGCACCGGTCATGGCCGGCGGCGACGACCACCTGCGGCGTCTGCTGGAAGAACTGAACGACCTGGTCAACGGCGGTTTTGTGCGTCCGGACGTCGTCCAGGCGCCGCTCTCGGTGCGGGTCGCGCCGCGCGCCCTGGCGCACGCGGACCGCGTCGCCACGGACCTGCGCGAGACGTGGCTGCGCTGGGAGACGATGCCCGGGGATTCACCGTCGTTCGTCGACGGCGAGTTCGTGCCGGGCACCGGTTACCACGCGGTGGACCTCGGACTGCGGATGGACGCTCTGACGGCGGCGCTGGTACACGTCGGCGAAGTGTCGGTGCAGCGGATGCATCGGCTGCTGGACGAACGCTTCAGCGGTCTCCCGGCGCAGCTGACCGCCGATCCTGGGCCGCGAGCGGGACTGGTGCCGCTGCACAAGCGCGCGGTGGGTGAGCTGCACGCGCTGCGCCGCCTCGCGACTCCCGCGACCCTCGGCTCGATCGACACCTCGGCCGGCCAGGAGGACGTGCAAGCGTTTGCGTGGGCGGCGGGGGAGCAGCTGCGTTCGGCCGCGGCGCACCTGTTCGCGATCACGGCGTGCGAGCTGATCACGGGCTCCCAGGCGCGGTATCTGGCTGGAGGCGAGGGCGCAGCCGGGCTCCGCACGTCGTACGAATGGGTGCGGTCGGTGGTGCCGCCGCTGGACGAGGATCGTCCGCTCGGCCCCGAGGTCGAGCGCCTGATCGCCGCCTGCCGGGCCGGCTGATCATCCGGCTGGAGGCCGGGCTTGCTGCTTGCCTCGGCTCCAGCGCGTCGAACATCCCTGCCACACAAGGCTTGTCCTCTTCTATTCCCCGCGCGTGGGGGCGCCCCCGGTCTCAACTCTATCGGCCGGCACCGACGATTCCGGGCCGTGCAAGGGAAATCCACCGAGTTGTCCACAGGTCGATCCCGATGTGGATAACCGCCCCGAATCCGGCCCCGAATCGGACGGGCCGCGCATCGCGGCCGCTACGTTCGTTGGTGTGCGCCCTCCGGGGACGCGGACCCCGAGGAAGGAGGGATACGACGGCGGGTCCGGGTGAAGGAGAGGGTGCGCGCACAAGGGCGGAAGCCGAGATCGCGATACAACGGGAGGGCAGCTGGGAACTTCGGATCACCGATCACGGGGTACACCACGGCTTCGCGAGCGCCGGCGTCACGCGCCGAGTGCAGCGCGGCGAGGCACACCGCGCGGGCCAGGCCCAGACGTCGGAACTCCGGCAAAGTTCCGACGGGCTCCAACTCGCCGACGGCGTTGCTGTCGTCGAGCCAGATCAGGCACTGGGCGACGAACCGGCCGTCGGGTGCTTCCACGACCCAGTCCAGCCGGTCGCGGTACGGCCAGGCCCGCATCACGTTGCGGTAGCTCGGTTCGGTCACCCGCGACGGGTGCCACACCGCACGATGCACGGCCACGCGCTGAGCCAGATCGTCCGCACCGACCGGGCGGACGGTGAACCCGCCGGGCACCACCGGTTCCGGCAGATCTTCGAGGAGGCAAGACATATACGACTGGTGAACGGAACTCTCCGGAAGCGCGTAACCGCTTCGCTTCAACGCGGCGATGACATGCTTCTCGGCGTCGAGCACCGTGACAGTGAGCTCGGCGGCGGTGGCGGTGTCCTCGAACCAGCCGAGCACCTCGGACGCGAGTTCGGGGCGTGCCGGATCGACGAGCAGCGCCAGCCCTCCGGGTAGCGAAACCCAGCCCCAGGCGACGACTTCGCGACCCGCTTCCCACAGCACAGTGGGCCACTCGGCTTCGCGGCCGACGTGCTGGAACCGCTGCCACGCGAGATCCCCGACGTGCACCGAACTCGACCGCGACCAGATCCGCTGGGCCAGGCCCTGCATGGCCCGCAGGTCCTCCGGACCGGTGTAGTCGCGGCGGGTGACGGCGGGCATGGGCAGAATCGTCCTGTGCCGCGGCGGCTCCTGCCAAGCGGATTTCCGGAGGGGTGGGTGTGGACGTCGGGCTGATCGGGCGCGCGGCCGCGATGTTCGCGGTGACGAACGTCGACGACCTGGTTCTGCTCGCGGTGTTCTTCGGCCAGGCGGCCGGACGCCGCGGCGAGCTCAAGGTCGTGGCCGGGCAGTTCCTCGGCTTCGCGGCGATCTTGGCCGCGTCGGTCGCGGGTGCGCTCGGGGCGGGTCTGCTGCCCGACGGCGCCGTCCGCTGGCTGGGCGTGCTGCCAGTGCTGCTCGGGATCCGCGCGGCCTGGGAGGCGTGGCGCCGGGACGACGACGAACCGGCACCGGCGAGCGGCGTGCTCGGGGTCGCGGCGGTGTGCTTCGCCAACGGCGGCGACAACATCGGCGTGTACGTGCCCGCGTTCGCGGCGACCGGACCCGCGGGCCTGGCCGGCTACGGCGTGGTGTTCCTGGCGGGAGTGGCGGTGTGGTGCGTGATCGGCCGCTTCCTCGCGACCCGGCCGGGCGTCGCCCGGGCCCTCGCCCGCTGGGGGCACGTGGTGCTGCCGGTGGTGCTGATCGCGCTCGGCGTGCTGATCCTGACCGGCGCGTTCTGACCGACGCGACGTCAGGGCGAGACTGCTTCGGCACAGGCGTTGGTGGGAGGGGAGGGGGAGGGCCCCACCCGGCTGAGAGGCCAGCCCGACCGCATGGGTGCCCCGGAGGATCGGGTGCTAGTCGCGGCGGGCGTTCTGCAGGGCCAGGCCTCGCGGGGTCGCCAGGCGGGTGAGCAATGCGAACACGCCGTCGCACACCAGGGCCAGGACCACCGCGGCCAGGCCACCGGCGAAGATCTCGCCGTAGCCCTGGGCGCCCAGCGCGAAGCCGTCGACTATGTAGCGGCCCAGGCCGCCGCCGTCGTTGACGATGGCGCCGATCGCGACCGTGGCGATCAGCTGGAGGAACGACACCCGGGCGCCCGCCAGGATCACCGGGGACGCCAGCGGGAGCTCGAGCTTGAGCATGATCTGCCATTCGCGGTAGCCCGTGCCGCGGGCCGCGTCGACCGTCTCCTGTTCCAGGGACACCACGCCCGCGTACGTGTTGGTGAACAACGGTGGCATCGCCAGGGCGACCAGGGCCAGCAGCAGCGGCCAGAACGTCGTGTCCAGCTCCCAGCGGCTGGCCAGGAACCAGAACAGGATGATCAAGCCGAAGCTCGGGATCGCGCGGCCGATGTTGACCGCGCTGCTCGCGAGGAACGCGCCCCGGCGGTAGTGGGCGAGCCACAGTGCCGCGGGGATCGTCAGCACCGCCGCGATCACCAGCGCGAGGAGGGAGAACCTGAGGTGCTCGAGCGTCCGGTAGGGGATGCCCGCCTTGTCCGTCCAGCTCCAGCGGTTCGGGTCGGACAGCCAGGCATTCACCTGGTCGAGGAAGCTCATCGCGCCCGCACCTTCCGGGTCCAGGGTGCCAGCAGGCGTTCGCTGAACCACAGCAGCAGATCCACGACCACCGCGAGGACCACCGACAGCCCGACGCCGACGATGATCTCCGTCGGGTTGGGAGTCGCCGTCTGGATGCCCGCGCGGATGAAGTAGCCCAAACCACCCAGCCCGAGCATCGAGGTGACCGTGACCAGGCCGATGGTCGTCACGGCGGCGACGCGCAGGCCGGCGATCACCACTGGGAGCGCGAGCGGCAGCTCGATCTGCCACAACAGCCGGCCGCGCGTGTAACCCATGCCGATCGCGGCCTCGCGGACCTCGTTGGGCACCTGGTCGACGCCGGTGACGATGTTCCTGATCAGGATGAGCAGCGTGTACGTCGCGAGCGGGATCATCGCGGTCACGAACGTCAGCCCGAAGAACGGCACCAGCACGGCGAACGCGCCCAAGCTCGGGATCACGTACAACGCGCCCGCGGTGCTCAGGATGACGCCGTACGACCAGCGGAACCGCAAGGACAGCACAGCCAGCCCGATCGAGACGACCAGGCCGATGCCGAGCGCGGCTCCCGTGAGCGAGATGTGCTCGACGAAGCGCTGGGCGATGTCGTCGGCGTTGCGATCGACCCAGCGCCACTGGAAGATCGGCGGTCCGCTGTCGGCGGCCAACGGGGTCACCGCGGTCACATGCACCGGCCGACCCTACCCCGATCGGGCAGTGAAATTCCGCAGGCTGGGAATTCTGGCGCTTTTCTCCCAACATGTGGATCCTTGTCGGTGGGCAGGGCTAGGGTCCTTTCGTCTGTTCGAGTGACGAGGGAGTGGGGATTCGTGCGCTGGTTCCGGAACGCGTCCGTGATGGCGGTGGCCGTCGCGGCGACGCTCGGTTTGGCCGCCTGTGGGGGTGGCAGCGACAGCAGTGACAAGCCCGCCGCGCCGGGCAAGGGTGGGGCGCCGATCGTCGTGGCGTCCTTCAACTTCACCGACAGCCAGATCCTGGCCGAGATCTACGCGCAGGCGCTGGAGGCCAAGGGCTATCCGGTGACGCGCAAGCTGAACCTGGGCTCGCGTGAGCTGATCTACCCGTCCCTGAAGTCCGGTGAGCTGCAGTTCATCCCGGAGTACCAGGGCGCGGCGATCACGACCGGCTTCGGCAAGGACGCCGGGAAGACGGCGCAGGAGGAGCACGACCAGCTCGCGAAGCTGTTCGAGCCCAGCGGCGTCTCGCTGCTGAACTTCGCCCCGGCCGAGGACAAGAACACCTACATCATCAAGTCCGACCTGGCCAAGGAAAAGGGCATCGCCTCGATCAGCGACCTGAAGAAGCTGGACAAGGTCGTTATGGCGGGCCCGCCCGAGTGCGAGAAGCGCTTGCCTTGCTACCAGGGCTTCAAGGACGTCTACAAGCTGACGAACTCGACCTTCCAGACGATCCAGGAAGCCGGCCCGCGGGTCGAGCAGCTCAAGTCCGGGGCCGTCACGGTGATCCCGGTCGACTCGGTCAGCCCGTTGACCGGTGACTCGAACTACACCGTGCTCAAGGACGACCTGAACATCGTGCCGACCGAGAACGTCGTGCCCGCGGTGAACAAGAAGGTGCTCGACGAGCGCGGTGCCGACTTCGCCACCGCCGTCAACGCGGTGAGCGCGAAGCTGACGACCGACGTCATGCGGGACCTGAACAAGCGCGTCGACTCCGACGGCGAGAAGGCCGAAGACGTCGCGAAGGACTGGCTGTCGCAGGCCGGTCTCTGACCTACCGCACGAAGGCCGTCCCGGAAGGGGCGGCCTTCGTCATGCGGAGACTCCGCTGACGACCCAGGCCCGGGCCGACAGCGGGATCGAGCCGTCCGGGTTCGTCGGCAGGCGGCTGCGCAGCAGCTCGCGGACCTGTGAGCGGCGGGCTTCGGGCAACGTCATGAGGTACGTCGGCGCCGGGCCCTGGCCGCCCAGGAACGGCGACCAGTAGTCGTCGAAGCCCGTGAACACCGTCGGGACCTTGATCTCCTCGACGGACACCGCGTCGAAGCCCGCCTCGGTCCACAGGCGGCCGAGCGGTTCCGGGCGGCACAGCGGGAAGCGGCGGCCCTCGTCGGGCACCGCCGGGTCGAGCTCGGCGGCGGCCTCCCAGAAGTGCCGGATCAGCTGCATGCCCTCGGCGAGGTCCCAGACGTAGGCGGCGGCCACGCCGCCTGGCGCCGTCACTCGCGCGATCTCCGCGGCGGCCCGCGCCGGTTCGGGGACGAAGTTGAGGACCAGTCCGGTCACGACAACGTCGAAGCGGTCGTCTTCGAACGGAAGCGAACGCGCGTCGGCGACCTGGAACGTCGCGCGCGGGTCGGTGAGGCCGGCGCGGGCGGTCTTCAGGAACTGATCGGACGGATCCACGCCGACGACTTCCGCGGGGTCGGCCGCGGCCAGCACGGCCGACGTCAGCGCGCCGGTGCCGCAGCCGACGTCGAGCCAGCGGCCGCTCGCCGGGGCGTCGAGCCGCCGGACGAACGTCTCCGCGATCCGCCGGCTCCAGCGCCCGATGTAGGCCTCGTACGCGTCCCCGGCCACCCACATGTCTCCCGCCACAGTGTGAGTAGAACACACAAAAGCCCAGGTCAGCTGTGGGCCAGATCATCCGTCGCGGCGCTGCCCGCCGCTCTCGCGCGGCGGAGGAAGTCGCTGATCAGGTCCAGTTCGGCTTCGCTGTACTCGTCGCAGATCTCGTCGAGCGCGCCGTTCATGCCCGAATACAGCCGGAACAGCTCGGTGTTGCGGCCGCGGACCGCGCGCACGGCGATCGCGCGCCGGTCGGTCGCCTCCGGGTCGCGTTCCCGGACGATCCACCCGCCCTTCTGAAGGCGGTCGAGGATGCCGGTCATCGTCGCCGGGTGCAGACCGGCGCTGCGGGCGAGCGAGCTCGGGCTCAGCGGGCCGTGGCGGGAGATCAGCTCGAGGCAGTCCAGGTCGACGTCCTTGATCGCCAGGCGGCCGCTGACCTGGTGGTTCAGCAGCGAAAGCTGGTTCCGCAGCTCGCGTAGCGCCTCCTTCACCGCCGCGGTCGACCGCCGCCGACGGCGGGCGGCGTCGACCCCGTCACCGGGTACGGAACTCATATGATATGCTCCTCGTATCATCTGGACTTCAGGCACAAGCGTAACCTGGGGGAAGGGATTCATCATGATCGTGCTCACCGGGGCGACCGGGCTGGTCGGACGCCTGCTCGCCACCGAACTCGAGGACCACGGCGTCCGCGTCGTCACGCGCACGCCGCACAACGCGGGGTTCCCCGCGGGCGTCGAGGTCGTCGAAGGCGACCCGCAACAGCCGGCGACCTTCGAGAACGCACTGCGCGGCGCCGATGCGCTCTTCCTGCACTCGCGCGCGGTCGGCGACGCCGCGTACGACGTCGTCGCGCTGGCTCGGGAGCTGGGTGTCCGCCGGGTCGTCGCGCTCGCCGCGGCCAATGTGGACGACCGGCCCGACGCGCAGCCGTCGCGGTTCCGCGGCGACCGCAACAAGGAGGTCGACGACGCGGCCGCGACGAGCGGCCTGGAGTGGGTCAGCCTGCGGCCCAGCTCCTTCGCGCTCAACGCCCTCACCGCGTGGGGCGGCCAGATCCGCGCCGGTGACGACGTCCGGTACGTCTACGCCGGCTTCGAAGAATCGCCGCTCCACGAGCGCGACCTGGTCGACGTCCTCGGCCAAGTGTTCCTGGGTGACGAGCTGCTCGGCCGGCGCGTCGACCTCACCGGCCCGGAATCGCTGTCCCACGAGGAAATGGTCCGGCAGATCGGAGTGGTACTCGGAAGACCGTTGCGGTTCCAGGAGATTCCGGCTCCCGCCGCGGCGAAAGGCATGCTGGCCAACGGATTGCCGGAACCGTTCGTCACGGCGATGATGGCTCGCTACGCCGCCCACTCCGCGCGGCCGCAGTTCCCGCCGACGCCGGAGGTCGAGAAGATCCTGGGCCGCCCGGCGCGCACCTTCGCCGAGTGGGCGGCCGATCACGCCACCGACTTCGGGGCGCCGAGATGAGGCTGACGCTCTTCGCCGCGTCCGGGCGAACCGGTGCGCACGTGCTCGGCCAGGCGCTCGCCGCCGGGCACGAGGTCACGGCCGTGGTGCGGAACCCGGACGCCGTCACCGCGCCCGTCCGCATCGTCCAGGCGGACCTGACCGCGCCGGATCCGGTGGCGCTCAAGTCCGCAGTGGACGGTCGCGACGCCGTGGTCTCGGCTTTGGGACCGCGACACCACGGCGAGTACGGCGTCGTGTCGAGCGGGACCCGCGCCATCGTCGAGGCGATGGGGGCGGCGGGGGTGCGGCGCCTGGTCGTCGTGAGTGTCGCCGGCATCTCGACGATCCCGACGCCGAGCCGGCCGGATCCGCCGAAGCGGGACCCGGGAATGGGGTTCTTCATGCGGGCAGTGCTCTCGCCGCTGGCGAACCTGCGGTTGCGGAAGCACTACGAGGACGTCGCCCTGATGGAGCACGAGCTGCGGGTGAGCGGCCTCGACTGGACGTCGGTGCAGCTTCCGCTGCTGACCGACAAGCCGCCCACCGGGCACTACCGGATCGCGTACGAACAGAGCGTCCGCGGTGGCTTCGGGATCGCGCGGGCGGATGCGGCGCACTTCACGCTCCGCGCGGTCGGGATGCCCGAAACCGTGCGGCACTCCGTCGCGGTCGCCTACTGAGTCGCCTGCTGAAGGGAGTTCGATGACCACTGCATTCCTGGTCGTCTCGCTGGTCGCCGTGGCGCTCAACGGCTTCTCCGGTGTCGCGGCCCTGGTGCACTTCAAACCGATCCTGCCGGGCATGGCCGCCGCCGGGGTGCCGGAGTCGTGGCTGACCTTTCCCATCGGCACGCTCAAGATGGCCGGCGCGCTCGGTCTGCTGGCGGGAGTGGTGGTGTGGCCGCCTGTCGGGGCGGCCGCGGCGGCCGGGCTGGTGCTGTTCTTCGTCTGCGCGCTCTACACGCACGTCCGGGTGCACGACTACTCCGCTCAGTTCGGCCTGGCGAACGGCTTTCTCGCGGTGAACGCCGCCGCCCTGGGGCTCGCGCTCGCGGTCTAGGGTCGACGCGAAACCGGTGCCTCGGAGCCGGTACCTCGGAGAAGGAGTGAGATGGGAAAGGTCACGGCCACCGCGGAGCGGACGATCGACGCCCCGGCCGACAAGGTGCGCGCGCTCGTCGCGGACTACGCCGAAACGCGCCCGAAGCTGCTCACCGAGCACTACCGCGACTACGAGGTGACCGAGGGCGGCGTCGGCGCCGGGACCAAGGCCGGCTGGAAGCTGCAGGCGACCTCCAAGCGCGTGCGCGACGTCAAGGCCACCGTCAGCGAGCCGAAGCCCGGCACCCTGGTCGAGACCGACGCGAACTCCAGCATGGTCACCACCTGGACCGTCAGCGAGGCCGGCGAGAAGAGCCTGGTCCGGATCGAGACGAGCTGGGACGGTGCCGGCGGCGTCGGCGGGTTCTTCGAGAAGACGTTCGCGCCCGGCGGGCTCAAGAAGATCTACGACGGCGTCCTCGGCAAGCTCGCGGAAATCGTGTGACGGTGAGCAGGGTGTGACCGGTCACCATCGGAATGTGCGCCCCGCTTGCGTGGTTGTACCGGGAGAAATCCGGGGCGCCTGCCCCGCTTGACGTCTCGACCTTAGGAGTTCGACGGTGAACGCACCCGCTCAGGCGACCGAGATCCGGCTCGCTTCCCGCCCGCACGGCGTCCCCACGGACGAGAACTTCGCCATCGTGGACACCGAGATCCCGAGCCCGGGCGAGGGCCAGATCCTGGTGCGCAACCTGATCATGAGCGTCGACCCGGCGATGCGGGGCCGCATGCGCGACGTGAAGTCGTACGCGCCGCCCTTCGCGGTCGGCGAAGTGATGTACGGCGGTGCGGTCGGCGAGGTCGTCGAGTCGAACGTCGACGACGTCAAGCCGGGTGAGCACGTGCTGCACCAGGCCGGCTGGCGCACCCACGCCGTGCTCGACGCGAAGCGGTTCGTGAAGGTGGACGCGTCCGCCGCGCCGCTGTCGACCTACCTCGGTGTGCTCGGCATGCCGGGCCTGACCGCGTACGCGGGCCTGCTGGAGTCTGCCGAGTTCAAGCCGGGCGACACCGTGTTCGTGTCCGGTGCGGCCGGCGCCGTAGGTTCGCTGGTCGGCCAGCTCGCGAAGCTCAAGGGCGCCAAGCGCGTCATCGGCTCGGCCGGGTCGGCGGAGAAGGTCCGCCACCTGATCGACGACCTCGGGTTCGACGCCGCCTTCAACTACAAGGACGGCCCGGTCGTGGAGCAGCTGCACCAGGCCGCGCCGGAGGGCATCGACGTCTACTTCGACAACGTCGGCGGCGAGCACCTCGAGGCCGCGATCGACGCCATCACGTTGCACGGCCGGATCGCCGTCTGCGGGATGATCTCGCAGTACAACGCCACCGAGCCGACGCCGGCACCGCGGAACCTCTCGCAGATCATCGCCAAGCGGCTCACCATCCGCGGCCTGCTGGTGATCGACCACTGGGGCCTGCAGCAGCAGTTCGTCAGCGAGATCGCGCCGCTGGTGACGTCCGGGCAGATCAAGTACTCGGAGACCTTCGTCGACGGCATCCGCAACGCGCCGGAGGCGTTCCTGGGCCTGCTGTCCGGGGCCAACACCGGCAAGATGCTGGTCCGGATCGCGGAGTAACTAGCCCAGCAGCGCGGCCAGTTCCGGCAGGGTCGACGCCGTGTAGGTGGGCGCGGGCGAGCCGGGCAGCGGGCGGACGCCGGGGCGGGTCAGCAACGCCGTCCGCAGGCCCGCGGCCTGCGCGCCCGCGATGTCCCAGTCGTGCGCGGCGACCATCACCGCGTCGTACGGCTGAAGCGAATACGCGTCGAGGACCTGCCGGTACGGCTCCGGTGCCGGCTTGAGGCGGCCCGCCTGCTCGGCCGAGAAGATCCGGTCGAGCAGCGGCGCCAGCCCGGAGTTCTGCAGCTGCGCCTCGGCCGTGGCGAGCGGGGAGTTCGTCAGCGCGACGACGTCGTGGCCCGCTTCGCGCAGCTTCGTCAGGCCCTCGGCGACGTCCGGGTGGGCCGGGAGCGACCGCAGGCCTTCGCCGATCGCGGTGAGCTGGCCGGACGTCAGCTCGCGGCCGTGCCGGGCGGCGACCTCGACGGCGGCCTGGCCGGCGATGCCCGCGAAGTCGCGGTAGCCGCCTGACGCCGTCACGGTCAGCACCGTGTGGATGGCCAGCCCGAACCACTCGCGCCGGAGTTCGGGGCTCCCGATGGTCTCGTCGAGCGCGGCGAGGTCGAGCAGGGTCTCGTTGACGTCGAAGACGCACAGCATGGGTTCAGTATTGCTTGGTCCGGGACCCTTCGTTGAGTCTCGCGTCCAGCTCCGCCACCGAAACCGGCAGGGACAGCTGGTCGCGCAGGATCGTGCCCAGGGACGGCAGCGTCGAGCGCTCCGGCCAGGTCTCCGGCTGCCACAGCGAAGACCGCAGGAACGCCTTCGCGCAGTGCATGAACAGCTCTTCGACCTCGACGACCACCGCGAGCCGCGGGCGCTTGCCCTTGACCACCAGGTCGTCGAAGTACGGCGCGTCCGACACCAGTGTCGCCCGGCCGTTGACGCGCAGCGTCTCGTTCATGCCCGGCACCAGGAACAACAGGCCCGCGTGCGGGTTGTCGACGATGTTGCGGAAGCTGTCGACCAGCTTGTTGCCGGGCCGGTCCGCGAGCACCAGCGTCCGGTCGTCGAGCACCAGCACCGAACCCGCCGGGTCGCCGCGGGGTGAGACGTCGCAGCTGCCGTCCGGCGCCGATGTCGCCAGCAGGACGAACGGCGAATGCGCGATCAGGGTGCGCGCGTGGTCGTCGATGTGGTCGAGGACCTTCTGCTGGGTCGTCGGCGACGACTCCCCGACCAGCTCCCGCAGGGCCTCGTGGCTGTCGATGATGCTCCCCATCACCCCAAGCTAGCCGAGAGTACGGCCCGCGATCGCGATCCGAGCCGCTTCCGTGGACTTCGCCACGACCTGGTCCACCGAGTACCCGTGCTTCACGAAGATGCCGTCGAGCTGGAACGTGCCGTAGCCGTGGGCCTGGGTGAACAGCTGCTCCATCAGCTCCAGCGCGGTACCCGGGTCCGGGGCGACCGTCAGGCACAGCATCAGGAACTGGTCGGTCAGCCGCCGGGTCTGCTCGTGCAGCTCCGCGTGGTCCGGGCCCTGGAGGCCGTCGGCGTAGATGACGTTCATCCCGGCCCGTCGCTCGATCAGGTAGCGCGTGTAGGCGCCGGCCGCCGCGGCCAAGGCGGCCACCGGGTCGTCGTGGGCGGCGGCCGCTTCGGTGACGCGCTCGGCGAGCTGGCAGGCGACGTGGCACGCGACTTCGGCCAGCAGGCTCTCCCGCGTCGCGAAGTGGCGGTACGGCGCGCCGGGGCTGACCTGAGCACGCTTCGCCACCTGGGCCACCGAGAACCCGGCGAGGCCCTGCTCGGCGATCAGGTCCAGGGAGACGCGCACGAGCTCGCCCCGCAGGTCACCGTGGTGGTACTTGCCGCCCATGACGTGGCTCACATCTTCCGATCGGAATATGTAAGAGGTCTCTTACGTAGATCCATGTAAGAGGCCTCTTACGGAGGCTCTCGTTCACACGGTACTTCTTTTGGAGGGGTTTCATGAGCACGACCACGCACGCGATCGCCGCACCGGCGCCGGGCGCGCCGCTCGCGCCGACCACGATCGAACGCCGTGACCTGCGTCCGAACGACGTGCTGATCGACATCGCCTTCGCCGGCATCTGCCACAGCGACCTCCACCAGGCGAAGGAAGACTGGGGCCAGGCGATCTTCCCGATGGTCCCGGGCCACGAGATCGCCGGCGTGGTCGCCGCGGTCGGCTCGGACGTCACCAAGTACCAGGTCGGCGACCGCGTCGGCGTCGGCTGCATGGTCGACTCCTGCGGCGAGTGCGAGTACTGCCAGGCCGGCACCGAGCAGTTCTGCGTCAAGGGCAACGTCCAGACGTACAACGGCGTCGGCTTCGACGGCGAGAACACCTACGGCGGCTACAGCCAGCAGATCGTCGTGAAGGACGCCTTCGTCTGCGGCATCCCGGAGGGCATCGACCTCGACGTCGCCGCGCCGCTGCTGTGCGCGGGCATCACCACCTACTCACCGCTGCGCCACTGGGGCGCCGGCCCCGGCAAGAAGGTCGCCGTGATCGGCCTCGGCGGGCTCGGGCACATGGGTGTCAAGATCGCCGCCGCGATGGGCGCCGAGGTGACCGTGCTGAGCCAGAGCCTCAAGAAGCAGGAGGACGGGCTCAAGCTCGGCGCGACCGACTACTACGCGACCAGTGACGAGGCGACGTTCGACGTCCTCAAGGGCAAGTTCGACGTCATCCTCAACACCGTGTCGGCGAAGCTGCCGATCGACGCCTACCTCGGCCTGCTCAAGGTCGGCGGCGCGATGGTCAACGTCGGCGCGCCCGGCGAGCCGCTGAACTACAACGCCTTCTCGCTGCTGGGCGGCAACAAGGTGCTGGCCGGGTCGATGATCGGCGGCATCGCCGAGACCCAGGAGATGCTCGACTTCTGCGCCGAGCACCACATCGGCGCCGAGATCGAGGTCATCCCGGCCGGCAAGGTCAACGAGGCCTACGAGCGCGTCGAGAACTCCGACGTGCGCTACCGGTTCGTCATCGACACCTCGACCATCGAGGCGTGAGGACGCGGCACGGCAACCGCGTCAGAACACCACGGTGCGGTTGCCGTGCACCAGGACCCGGTTCTCCAGGTGCCAGCGCAGGCCGCGGGCGAGGGTGACCTTCTCGATGTCGCGGCCCTTGCGGACCATGTCCTCGACCGAGTCGCCGTGGTCCACGCGGATCACGTCCTGGTCGATGATCGGGCCCGCGTCGAGGTCCGCGGTGACGTAGTGGCAGGTCGCGCCGACGAGCTTCACACCGCGCGTGTGCGCCTGGTGGTACGGCTTCGCGCCGACGAACGACGGCAGGAAGCTGTGGTGGATGTTGATCGCCCGGCCGGCCCACGCGCGGCACAGGTCGGCGGGCAGGATCTGCATGAACCGGGCCAGCACCACCGCGTGCGGGTCGTGCTCGTCGACCAGCTTGCGGACCTCCTCGAACGCCTCCGCCTTGCCGCCGGCCGGGAAAGGCACGTGGTGGAACGGGATCCCGTGCGCGCGGGTGATGCCGGCGAGCGACTCGTGGTTGCCGATCACCGCGGCGACGTTGACGTCGAGCTCGCCGGACGCGACGCGGCCGAGCAGGTCGTAGAGGCAGTGCCCGGCCTTCGACACCAGCACGACCGCGCGGCGGCGCTCACCGGTGTCGCTGACCTGCCAGCTCGACTCCGCGGACAGGTCCGCGGCCACCTCGGCGAACCGGGCCCGCAGCCCGGTCGCGTCGAACGGCAGCGAGTCCGCGCGGACGACCTGGCGGGTGAAGAACCAGCCGGTGTCCGGATCGGTGTGGTAAGCCGCTTCGACAATCCAGCCGCCGTGCTCGGCGAGGAACCCGGAGATCCGGGCGATGATGCCGGTGCGGTCGGGGCAGCCGAAGGTGATGACGTAGCGGCGTTCGGGAGCGGTCACGCCGGACAGTGTCCCTCGCGCTGGTCAGACGGCGAGGAGCCGGTCCCCGGTGACCGAGGCGTTGTTCGGGCGGCCGTACAGCGCCCGGTAGACGTCGTCGGCGGCGCCCGACACCTCGGTCTCCGGTGTGCCGACGGTCCACGGCCGTTCCGGCGTCGTGATCCGCACGCCGATGGTGAGACCGCGCTGCGGGACGAGGAAGGTCAGGAACTCGTCGATGCCGTCGTTTGCGAACTCGGGGGAGAAGCGCGTCTTCGGAACGTCTTCGAGGGCTGATTCGGCGTCGAGGCGGTGGATCGCCGTTTCGTGGGCCATCCGGCGGCCCCACGGGGTGCCGGGGTTCCGCGCCAGGGCTTCGCGCAGCGCCAGGCGGTGGCCGTTGGCGCCGAGCCGTGTCACTGCCCAGGAGGTCGTCCCAGCCCGGAGGCGGCACCGGTTTCACCGGCCGGTTCACCGCCAGGCTGACGGCGAGGCCGTGCACGAACCCGATGTGCGCCACCAGGTCATGAACAGTCCACTTCGGACAGTTCCGGACCGGCGCCGTCGGCCCGGCTTCCAGCGCCGCTCGTTTCAGCGCGTCCGCGTGGATGTCGATCGCTTCCCGCATGCGCCGACCGTAGCCGCCGCCCGCCTTCGATCGCGAGCACCAGCGCGAGCCCGAGGCCGAAGGACAGCAGCAGGCCCTTCACCGGTTCATCGGCGAACGCGGCCCCGCCGGCGAGGCCGATCAGGACGCTGTAGACCGCCCAGATCGCCGCGCCGGCCGCGTCCATCAGCACGAACCGGGGGAGCGGGTAGCCGAGGCTGCCGTTGGCGAGCGCGCTGGCGACGCGGCCGCCGGGCAGGTAGCGGGCGGCGATGATCAGCAGGCCGCCGTGGTGGCGCACCTGGTCCCGCGCCCACTCGTACCGGCGCGGCCCGTGCGGCCCGCGCTGCAGCAGCGCGATCGCCCGCGGCCCGGCGGTGCGCCCGATGGCGTACCCGAGGCAGTCGCCGGTCCACGCTCCGCCGGCGGCGACCGCGGCGAGCAGCGCCAGCTGCGCCGGATCCGGTCCGAACAGGACGGCGACGGTGACGACGGTCGTCTCGCTCGGCATGAACGGCAGCAGCGCGTCCAACCCGGACACCGCGAACACGAGCACCCACAGCCACGGCGAGCCCAGCGCGCCGCGCAGCAGCTCGGTGACGTGCCCCAGGAGTTCCACGGCTTCATGGTGATCACCGCAGGTCACCTACGGGTGACGGAGCGGGGTGCGGCCGGTGAACAGCGGATCTACGGGGCGACCGGGGCGACGGCGGCCCACGGCACGGTCAGCTCGCCGCGCCGGATGCGCCCCGGCGGGCCCAGCACCGGCCAGCCGCGGGAACCCAGCAGCCGCACCGTCTCCAGCCAGCGGGAGCGGGCGCCGAACGCCTGGTGCGGGGCCGCGGCCGCCCAGCAGGCGTCCAGCGTGGCCAGCAGCTCGTGGACGCGCTCGCCGGGGACGTTCCGGTGGATCAGCGCCTTCGGCAGCCGCTCGGCCACCGTCGAGGGCCGGTCCAGGCCCGCGAGCCGGACCGACAGCGTCAGCGAGACCGGGCCGTCGCGGGACACCAGGACCCATGTCGACAGGCGGCCGATCTCGTCGCAGGTGCCTTCGACCAAGAGCCCTTCAGGGGGCATCGACTCCAGCATCAGCTGCCACGCGCCCGCGACCTCGTGCTCCGCGTACTGGCGCAGCACGTTGAACGCCCGGACGAGCACCGGGCGCGTGCCGGCCAGCTCGAAGCCGCCGCGCTGGAACGAAAGCCACGGTGGTGACGCCGCGGACTGCGCGAAAGCCACCCGCGCGGCGTCCAGTTCCAGGCCCAGCACCCGGACGTCGGGGCGGACCCGGCGCAGCCAGCGGGCCAGCTCCACGGTGGTCACCGGGGACGCGCCGTACCCGAGGTCGACGACCAGGGGATCCGCGGCCGCGCGCAGCAAGCGGGTCGTCGGCGGCGCGGTGGCGATCCACCGGTCGACCCGGCGCAGGCGGTTGGGGTTGGTCGTTCCTCGGGTCGGCGCGCCGACCGGGCTCAGGCGGCGTCGGCCAGCCACTTCGCGGAGAATTCGGCTTCGCGGTCCAGCAGTTTGGTGACTTGTTCGGCGATCACGCTCTCCAGCTTCGCGCCGAACAGCGGGATCCGCACGATCACCTCGCCGCTCGTCCGCAGCACCGTCTTGCCGCCGTCGGTCAGCAGCGCGGTCCGCGCGTTGATCTCACCCGGGACGCCGCCGACCTCGACCGACGCCTTGCCCTGATACTCCGCGCCGGACGGCTGCCAGATCTGCGTGCGCGTCACCATCAGGTCGCCTTTGTGGAGCGTCCGGACGGCCTGCGGCAGCTTGTCCGCGCTGATGCCCTGCCGCAGCTGGTAGCGCAGGCCCTTCTCGGAGACCTCGTACGACAGCAGCGCCGCGCCGTGCCCGCCGAGCTCCTCCAGGCGCGCCCGCAGCGCGTCCTCACCGGCCACGGCGGCGTACGCGGACGCGACGTCGGCGGCGAAGTCGGCACGGTGCTCGATCCGGGATCCCATGAGCCGGACAGTACCGTCAGGCGCGTGAACTCCGCCCGTACTCCCGCACTCCCGGCCCTCTCCGCGTACACCACGCTGCGCCTCGGCGGCCCGGCTCGCCGGTTCGTCAGCGCCGCGACCAGCGAAGATCTCGTCGCGGCGGTCCGCGAGGCCGACGCGGCGGGCGAGCCGGTGCTGCTGCTCGGCGGCGGCTCCAACCTGGTGGTCGGCGACGCGGGGTTCGACGGCGCGGTCGTCGAGGTGGCGAACACCGGCTGGCGGCGTGACGGCGCGATCGTCGAGGTCGAAGCCGGGCAGAACTGGGACGCCTTCGTCGCCGGCCTGGTCGAGGCCGGGCTGGGCGGGCTCGAATGCCTCTCCGGCATCCCGGGCAGCGTCGGCGCGACGCCGATCCAGAACGTCGGCGCGTACGGCTGCGAGGTCGCCGAATCGATCGTCTCGCTGGAGCTGTACGACCGCGTGACGCGCGAAGTGCGCACGCTCAAGGCCGACGAGCTCGGCTTCGCCTACCGCACCAGCATCCTCAAGGGCACCGACACCGGCGTCGTCCTCTCGGTCCGCTTCGAGGTCCGCGAAGACGGCCTCTCCGCGCCGGTCCGCTACGCCGAACTCGCGCGCACGCTCGGCGTCGAGATCGGCGCGCGCGTGCCGGCCGCCGACGCGCGCGAAGCCGTCCTCGGGCTGCGTCGCGGCAAGGGGATGGTGCTCGACCCGGCCGACCACGACACGTGGAGCGCGGGCTCGTTCTTCACCAACCCGATCGTCCCGGCGGCCGACGCCGAGGCGGTGCTGGCCCGCATCGCGGACAGCGTCGAGGGCAGCGCCCCGCAGTACCCGGCCGACGGTGGCGTCAAGCTGTCCGCGGCCTGGCTGATCGAGCGCGCCGGCTTCGGCAAGGGGTACCCCGGGCCGGGGAATCGCGTCTCGCTCTCGACCAAGCACACGCTCGCGCTGACCAACCGCGGCGACGCGTCGACGGAGGACCTGCTCACGCTGGCCCGCGAGGTCCGCGACGGCGTCCACGAGCGCTTCGGTGTCCGCCTGCGGCCCGAACCGCTCTTGATCAACTGCGTCATTTGAGCCGAAACGGGCAACCTGGACGTGTATCAGACGTCTTTGTCGACAACGGTGACGTGCACCTGATCGGTTGGTCTTTACCTTTCGGCAGGTAACGTCAGGCGGGTCACCAGCGCTAAATGTGCGTTGAACCTGCTGGTCGGCGGGGGAACTCGGGAGGAATACGTGATCGAACGGCGCTTGGTCTTCAAGGCGGCTCTCGCGGCGGGGGCCGCTGTGGTCGTCGCGGCGTGTTCGGGCACGAACGACGGCACCGCGCTGCCCACCGGGGCCGCGAACGCCGACGGCGAGGGCGGCGGCGCGCAGCCGGTGGCGAAGATCACGGCCGAGCCGGCCGCGAACGTCAAGGACGCCCCGGTCCTCAAGCCCGTCGTGATCAAGGTCGCCGACGGCAAGCTCACCGAGTGCAAGGTCACCGCCGACGGCGGCAAGGACGTCAAGGGCGACACCTCGCCCGACGGGCTCACCTGGACCAGCTCCGAGCCGCTCGGCTACGGCAAGAAGTACACCTACGCGGCCAAGGCCACCGGCAGCGACGGCAAGCCGGTCGACTTCACCGGCACCTTCACCACGGTCAGCCCGGCCAAGCAGGTCCGCGCCACGCTCAACCCGGCCGACAACGCCCAGGTCGGCGTGGCCATGCCGATCAGCGTCAAGTTCGCGTCGCCGGTCAAGGACCGCGCGGCCGTCGAGAAGGCCCTGTCCGTGAAGACGGACAAGAACGTCGAGGGCGCCTGGGGCTGGCTGTCCGACAGCCAGGTCGACTACCGGCCGAAGGAGTACTGGCCGCAGAACATCACGGTGAGCGTCGAGGCGAAGCTGTACGGCGTCGAGCTGGGCGGCGGCGCGTACGGCAAGGCCGACGTCACCACGAAGTTCAAGATCGGCCGCAACCAGGTGGTCAAGGTCAACACCCCGGAGCACCAGATGCACGTCTACCGCGGCGGCTCGCAGGTGAAGAGCTACCCGTGCGCGAACGGGCTGGACGCCGAGGTCGACCGCAACACCCCGAACGGCACCTACATCGTGATGAGCAAGGAGCCGACGGCGGTCTTCGACAACGCCCGCTACGGCTACACGAACGTCAACAAGAAGTGGGCCTGCCGGTTCTCCAACCACGGCGAGTACATCCACGAGAACCAGGACAACGCGGCCAACATCGGGAAGACCAACAACTCCCACGGCTGCGTCAACCTGCTCGAGGCCGACGCCAAGGACTACTTCGACTCCGCGCTGGTCGGCGACCCGGTCGAGATCACCGGCTCCAAGCTGGGCGCGCCGATGGCCTCGGACGTCAAGGACTGGAACTACTCCTGGTCGGCCTGGCAGGCGCTGGGCGCGAAGTAGCCCGTGCGCACCGAGGTCGTCGGACACGGCGGGACGCGGCTCGGCCTGCGGGTCGAGGGGGCCGGGAACAGCAGGCCGATCGTGTTCGTGCACGGCTGGGCGCAGTCGTCCGGCGCCTGGGCCGCGCAGCTGGCCGACCCGGCGCTGACCGAGCGGTTCCGCCTGGTCGCGATGGACCTGCGCGGGCACGGTGCGTCCGACGTCCCGGCCTCCGGGTACGACGACCCGGTGGTCTGGGCCGACGACCTCGCCGCGGTGCTCGACTTCGCCGGGCCTGACGCGATCGTCGTCGCCTGGTCGTACGGCGGCCTGGTGCTGACCGACCACATCCGGGTGCACGGCACCGCACGGCTGCGCGGGATCGTGCTCGTCGGCGCGATCACCGAGATCGGCCGCGACCGGCCGGGCGGGCGCGTCGGCTCGCTGATGCGCGAGCACATGCGCGCGATGCTTTCGGACGATCCGGACATCGCGGTCCCGGCGCTCACGGCGTTCAGCCGCGACATGGTGACCCGCCCGATCCCCGGCACGCAGGCCCAAGCCCTGCTCGGAGCGTCTCTCGGCGTGCCGCCCGCGGTGCGTGCGGCGTTGTTCCGCCGCGACGTCGGCAGCGACGACGTCCTGGCCGCGATCGACAAACCCGCCCTCGTCGTGCACGGCTCCCAGGACCGCGTGATCGACTCCGCGGCGGCGAAGCACACGATCGGGAAGATTCCGGGGGCCACCGGGCGTTGGTTCCTTGGCGGGGGGCATGCGCCCTTCGCCGAGACCGCGGACGAGTTCGACGCGGTGCTCCGGCAGTTCGCCGAGGAATGCTGACGTAGAACGCGGGAGACGAGACCAGGTGACCAGCTCCATCCGGGGGTTCCGTGCTGCGCCGCGACGGGTAGCGGTGTTGTCCGTACACACTTCGCCGCTCGAGCAGCCAGGGACCGGCGACGCGGGCGGGATGAACGTCTACGTCAGCCAGACGGCGACCGAGATGGCCCGCCGCGGCGTCGAGGTCGAGGTGTTCACCCGCGCGACGGCGTCGGACCAGCCGCCGGTGGCCGAGCTGGCGCCCGGCGTGACCGTCCGGCACGTGCAGGCGGGCCCCTTCGAGCCGCTGAGCCGCGACGAGCTGCCCGCGCAGCTGTGCGCGTTCACCTCCGGTGTGCTGCGCACCGAGGCCTTCCACGAGCCCGGCTACTACGACCTCATCCACTCGCACTACTGGCTTTCGGGCCAGGTGGGCTGGCTCGCCCGCGACCGCTGGTCCGTGCCGCTGGTGCACACCGCGCACACCCTGGCGAAGGTGAAGAACGCCGCGCTCGCCGAGGGGGACAAGCCCGAGCCGCGGCTGCGCGTGATCGGCGAGGAGCAGGTCGTCGCGGAGGCGGACAGGCTGGTCGCCAACACCCCGGTCGAGGCGCGGCAGCTCATCGACCTCTACGGCGCCGAGCCGCACGCGGTGCACGCCGTGCCGCCGGGTGTCGACCTCGAACGCTTCACCCCGGGCCCGAAGAACGTCGCGCGCGCCGAGCTCGGCCTGCCCGATGACGCCGTCGTGCTGGCGTTCGCCGGCCGGATCCAGCCGCTGAAGGCGCCGGACGTGCTGTTGTACGCCGCCGAGGCGCTGCTGCGACGACGTCCGGAACTGGCTTCGCAGCTGATCGTGCTGATCGTCGGCGGGCCATCCGGCACCGGGCTGGAGCAGCCGCAGGCGCTGCGCGAGCTCGCCGTCTCCCTCGGCATCGAGCGGCAGGTCCGGTTCCTTCCGCCGCAGCCCGGGCCGGCGCTCGCCCGGGTGTTCCGCGCCGCCGACGTCGTCGCGGTGCCCAGCTACAACGAGTCGTTCGGGCTGGTCGCGCTGGAGGCGCAGGCCTGCGGGACGCCGGTGGTCGCCGCCGACGTCGGCGGGCTGCCGATGGCGGTGCCGCACGGCGTCTCCGGGCTGCTGGTGCCGGGGCACGGCGCCGAGGAGTGGGCGGACGCGCTGGCTGCGGTCGCGCTGCGCCCGGACCGGTGCGCCGAGCTCGGCGCCAACGCCGTCCTGCACGCGCGCCACTTCTCCTGGCGTCGCACGACGGACGCGCTGCTCGACATCTATGCTCAGGCCACCAGCGCGTTCTCCCGCGCCCTGGAGCTGCGCGCGGAGGTGGCGGTGTGAGTCTCGACGAGCTGATCAAGTCCACTTTGGACGACGCGGAACTGACCTACGACCGGCGGGGGCCGGGAAAGTACTTCGTCACGCTGCCGGGAACCAAGAAGCTGCAGACGAACGCGTGGCTCGTCGACGGCGACCACGCGTTCTCCGTGGAGGCGTTCGTCTGCCGGCGACCCGACGAGTCCCATGAGGACGTTTACCGCTTCCTGTTGCGGCGCAACGCGAAGCTCTACGGCGTTCACTACACAGTGGACAGTCTCGGTGACATCTACCTGGTCGGCCGGTTCGGCAAGGAGACGCTGAGCGCCGAAGAGCTCGACAAGGTGCTCGGCCAGGTCCTCGAAGCCGCCGACGGCGACTTCAACACCCTGCTGGAGATCGGCTTCGCGACGTCGATCAAGCGCGAGTGGGACTGGCGCGTCTCCCGTGGCGAGTCCCTGGCCAACCTCCAGGCGTTCAAGCACCTCGTCGAGCCCGCGAAGCCGCACGAACCAGGCTTGACCGAGTCGTGACCCGGCCCGTGCAACGGGGCTGAACCGGACATCCGTCTCACCGCCAGTCGAAACTGGAGGGAGACGCAGGATGCGGACTCGATGGAGAACCCTGCTCGCGGTCGCGGGCGTGGCGTTCGTGCTGGCCGGCTGCTCGGCGAACGAGAGCGGCACGTCGTCCTCGGCGGACAGCGCCGGGATCGGCCCGGCCCCGGCGGTGCCGCAACAGCCGCAGCAGGGGACCGCGGGCAACGGGAAAGCCGAGCCGGACAAGGGCCAGCCGGTCCCCGCGCCGCAGGCCGGGGCGGCCGATCGCAAGCTTTCGCGCAGCGCGCGGCTCGAGCTGACCGCCACGAAGGTCACGGACGTCGTCGCGGAGGCCCGGGGGATCGCGCAGGGCGCCGGGGGGTACACCGGGCAGGAGAGCACCGGCGACCGGTTGGCGACGCTCAGCCTCGCCGTGCCCGCCGAGAAGCTGGACGGCGTGCTCGACCAGCTCTCGCACCTGGGTACCGGCCTGGTGAAGCGGGAGCTGAACACCCAGGACGTCACCGAGCAGACCATCGACGTCGAAGCGCGGCTGGCGACGCAGCGGGCGTCGGTGGAGCGGATCCGCGCGTTGCTCGCGAAGGCGACTTCGGTGTCGGAGATCGCTTCGGTGGAAAGTGAGCTGACGAGCCGCGAAGCCACTCTCGAATCCCTCGAACAGCAACGGAATTCGCTCGCGGGCAGCGTCGCGATGTCGACCGTCGCGATGACCATCCGGAACGTGGCCGCGCCGCCGCCCGCCGAAGAGGACCACAGCGGGTTCCTCGGTGGCCTGGCCGGCGGCTGGGACGCGTTCCTCGTCTTCGGCGGCGGCCTGCTGACGGTGCTGGGCGCGGTCGCGCCGTTCCTGCTGGTCCTCGGTCCGCTCGCCTGGGCGGGCTGGTGGCTGCACCGGCGTCGCCGCGCGGCGCGCCCGGAACCCGTGACGCCCGAGGTGTGAAGCGGGCAGGCGGGACGGCTCGAGGGAGGGGGGAGTCGCGATCTCGAGCCGCCCCGCTGAAGTTCCCGCCGATCAGGACCCGGTGACGAGGGGGGTGCCAACGGGGCCGGCGGGCCGCGGCTCGGCAGGGGGAGACGAGCCGCGGTCAAAGCCCGAAACCGGCCGGGGAGTGCGTGGAATCCGGCCGCTCGGGACTTAGTCAACCTGTCAGAACTCGACCTGTAATCACAAGACTACACACTAGTCCGTTCGAGTGAACTTTGCGCGGACCGATAACGCAGTGCAGCATGTTGCACTGAATTTGCGCCTTGTTGGCAGGCTGACTTGTCATCGGGTGAAGGTGTTACTTCCGGGTAACGCACTCTGTGTAGGTCGGCTGGGGAAAACCCCAGACCTGGGAGGTCACCAGCAGGCGGTGTGGTCCGTTCTGGCAGGCTGGGCACCATGGCCGAACTTGGGACGTTGGTGCTGCTCCGTCACGGGCAGAGCACGTGGAACGCGGAAAACCTGTTCACCGGCTGGGTGGACGTACCCCTTTCGGAGCAGGGTGAGGGCGAAGCCCGCAAGGGCGGCCGGCTCCTGGCCGAAGCCGCGCTGCTGCCGGACGTGGTGCACACCTCGCTGCTGCGACGCGCGATCTCGACCGCGAACATCGCCCTCGACGCCGCGGACCGCCACTGGATCCCGGTGAAGCGCGACTGGCGGCTCAACGAGCGCCACTACGGCGCGCTGCAGGGCAAGGACAAGAAGCAGACGCTGGCCGAGTTCGGCGAGGAGCAGTTCATGCTCTGGCGCCGCTCGTACGACACCCCGCCGCCGGCGATCGACCCGAAGGACCAGTGGAGCCAGGCGGGCGACGCGCGGTACGCGGACCTCGGCGACAGCGCGCCGCTGACCGAGTGCCTGAAGGACGTCGTCGCGCGGCTGCTGCCGTATTGGGAGTCGGCGATCGTGCCGGACCTGCGCGCGGGCAAGACCGTGCTGGTCGCCGCGCACGGCAACTCGCTGCGCGCGCTCGTCAAGCACCTCGACGGGATCTCGGACGCGGACATCGCGGGCCTGAACATCCCGACCGGCATCCCGCTGCGCTACGACCTCACCGACGACCTGAAGCCGGTGAAGCCGGGTGGCGAGTACCTCGACCCGGACGCCGCCAAGGAAGCCGCGGCCGCGGTCGCGAACCAGGGCCGCTGACCTTCGGCCACAAGCCGTGAAGGCCTCCTTACCGGCTCTTATGGCCGGTAAGGAGGCCTTCACGGCTTTCAGGCCGCGGCGACGGCAGGCCTCACAGGAGGCCGGCTTCGCGGGCCCGGGCGCCGGCCTGGAACCGCGAGGACGCGCCGAGGATCTCCATCAGCTCGGCTACCCGGCGCCGGTAGGTGCGCAAGCTGACGCCGAGCGTGCGGGCCGCCGTCTCGTCCTTGCAGCCGGCCGCGAGCTGCTCGAGGATCTCCCGCGCGCCGAGCTCGGTGAACCGGGCCTGGTAGGACTCCAGGTCGGTCGCGCTCGCCCAGACCGCCTCGTACAGCGACTGGATGCCCTGGATCAGCTCGGGGCTGCTGACGACGGTGTAGCTGCGGACGTCGCCGACGCGGTCGCCCGCCACGATCGCGATCCGGCGGTCCAGCAGGATCGTCTCGTTGATCTCGCGCTCGGTGATCCGGATCCGGGCGCCGTGGTCGGCCATGAATCGCAGGTGCCCGGCCAGCGCGGGGTCGAGCAGCACGCCGGGCTGGTAGACCTTGCGCACGGCCGTCGCGCGCACCGCCTGCTCCCGCTCGGGCGCGGTCGGGTGCGCCACCGACCACGTGTGCAGGTCGCGGGCCGCGCACGAAACCTCCGTCGCCGCCGCGAACAAGTGCTTCGTCCGCTCGAACAGCTCGGCCTCACCGCGCACCACGACGACGTCCGTCACCTTTTCCACACCATCGAGTGTCCGCTGCCTGGCAGCAAACTGCCAAACCCGGCCCGGATCTCCCCGCGTGGCGAAGCTGGAGGCATGACCACGACACACCCCGCCGCCGCGGCGGGCACCTGGAAGCTCGGCTCCTTCGAAGTCAACCGGCTCGGCTTCGGCGCGATGCGCCTGATGTCCACTTCGGACGGCGGCGTCCGCGACCGCGAGACGTCGATCGCCGTGCTCCGCCGCGCCGTCGAGCTCGGCGTGAACCACATCGACACCGCTTCCTTCTACTTCGCCGGCCCGCGCGCGGCGAACGAGCTCATCAACAGCGCCCTCGCGCCGTACGACAACCTGGTGCTCACCACCAAGGTCGGTCCCGGCCGCGACTTCGAAGGCACCTTCTACACCGCCCGGCCCGAGCAGCTGCGCGCCCAGGTCGAGCAGAACCTGCGCGAACTGGGTCTGGACCACCTCGACGTCGCCAACTACCGGATCGGCGAAGGTCTGGACCGCGGCGCCGGCTCCCTCGCCGACGGCTTCGGCGCGCTCGCCGACCTCCGGGAGAAGGGGCTGATCCGCGAGCTGGGCATCTCCAATGTCGGCCCGGAGCACCTGACGGAGGCGCTGGCGATCGCGCCGGTCGTCTGCGTGCAGAACCAGTACGGCCTCACCGCGCGCCGCGAGGACGACGAGATCGTCCGGCTGTGTGCCGACCACGGCGTCGCCTTCGTGCCGTTCTTCGCCGTCGCCAGCGGTACGGGGGAGGACGCGCGGGTCGCGGAGGTCGCGAAGCGCCACGACGCCACGCCGGCGCAGATCCGGCTCGCGTGGACGTTGCACCAGGGCCCGCACGTGCTCGCCATCCCGGGCACCGGCGATCTCGCGCACCTCGAGCAGAACGTCGCCGCGGCCGCGCTGGAGCTCACCGACGACGACCTGAAGACACTCGAACGAGACAACTGATTCACCCGGAATGTCTCAGTCGGGAATCGGCCGGGTGAACGTGGGCTGACACCCCGGCGAACAAGTCGACGTCAGGTGTCGCGGTGCTCACGACAAGGCGGACAACGCTAGGCCGAAGGGCCACATCAGCGCTTACGATCGGCCCGTGACCACGCCTGTTTCACTCGCACTGGCCATCGGCGCCCTGGTGGCCGGTGCGGTGGTCGGCTACCTCGTCGCGCGGGCGCGAACCCGGCGCGAAGAGGCCCGCCCACCGGGCCCGACCGTCGCGGAGCTGCTCGAGCGATTGGTCCGGTCCTCCCACAACGGCGTCGTCGTGCTCAACAAGTTCGGCGACATGGTGCTGCACAACCCGCGCGCCTACGAGCTCGGCCTGGTCCGGGTCAACCAGGCCGACCCGCGGGCCCGCAGGGCCGCCGAACAGGTCGTCGAAACCGACGAGCCGCTGGAGATCGACCTCTCGCCGCTGGAAGCGCGCGGCCGCCAGCCGGAGGCGGTGCTCGGCCAGGTCCGGCCCCTCGGCGACGGCTTCACCGTCGTGGAGGCGGTCGACCACTCCGAGGCCATCCGGCTGGAGGCCGTGCGGCGCGACTTCGTCGCCAACGTCAGCCACGAGCTCAAGACCCCGGTCGGCGCGATCGCGCTGCTCACCGAGGCCGTCCTCGACGCCGCCGAGGACGTCGAGGAGGTCCGCCGCTTCGGCAGCAAGATCCTGCGCGAGTCGACCCGGCTCGGCCAGCTCGTCACCGAGCTGATCGCGCTGTCGCGGTTGCAGGGCGCCGAACGGCTGCCGGACCTCAACGTCGTCGAGGTCGACGCGGTCGTGCGCGAAGCACTCGGCCGCACGACGCTCTCGGCGGAGTCGGCCGAGATCACCATCACCACCGACACGGCCAGCGGCCTGCTCATCGAGGGCGACCGCACGCTGCTGGTCACCGCGCTGTCGAACCTGCTGGAGAACGCCGTCGCGTACTCGCCGGCCGGCAGCCCGGTGTCGATCTCGCGGCGGCTGGCCGATGGCATGGTCGAGATCGCCGTCACCGACCGCGGCATCGGCATCCCCGAGGACGAGCAGACCCGCGTGTTCGAGCGCTTCTACCGCGCCGACAAGGCCCGCTCGCGCGCCACCGGCGGCACCGGGCTCGGGCTGGCCATCGTCAAGCACGTCGCGGCCAACCACGGCGGCTCGGTCGGCCTGTGGAGCCGGCCCGGCACCGGCTCGACGTTCACCCTCCGCATCCCCGCACACGTCCGGCCCGAACCCGCGCCCGAGCCCGCGCGGACGGCGACCGGCAAGCAGACCCCGCCGGGACCACGGCAGGAGAAGACCCCCGAGCGCGCCCAGAGGCTCGTGGTTACCGGGCAGGAAAGCCCAGATCATGGAGGAAACCTGTGACCAGGGTTCTCATCGTCGAAGACGAGGAGTCGTTCGCCGACCCGCTCGCCTTCCTGCTGCGGAAGGAAGGGTTCACCGCGGCGGTGGCGGGCACCGGCCAGGCCGCGCTGGAGGAGTTCGACCGCAACGGTGCCGACATCGTCCTGCTGGACCTGATGCTGCCGGGCATGAGCGGCACCGACGTCTGCAAGCAGCTGCGCCAGCGCTCCGCCGTGCCGGTGATCATGGTGACCGCGCGGGACAGCGAGATCGACAAGGTTGTCGGCCTGGAGCTGGGCGCGGACGACTACGTCACCAAGCCGTACTCGGCGCGTGAGCTGATCGCGCGGGTCCGCGCGGTGCTGCGCCGCGGCGGCGAGCCCGGCGCCGAGGGCGAGCTGGCCCCGCTGGTGCTGTCGGCGGGCCCGGTGCGGATGGACGTCGAACGGCACGTGGTGACCGTGGACGGCGAGGAGGTCTCGCTCCCGCTCAAGGAGTTCGACCTGCTCGAGTACCTGCTGCGCAACGTCGGCCGGGTGCTCACGCGCGGCCAGCTCATCGACCGGGTGTGGGGCGCGGACTACGTCGGCGACACCAAGACCCTCGACGTCCACGTGAAGCGCCTGCGGTCGAAGATCGAGCCGGACCCGGGCTCGCCGCGCCACCTGGTGACGGTGCGCGGCCTGGGCTACAAGTTCGAGACGTAAGCCCCCGAACGCCACTTTCATAGGGAAAGTGTTGCGGAGGCGGCCCCTCCACAACACTTTCCCTATGAAAGTGCGGCCTTGGCCGGACCGAGTGTTGTTGGTTACATGTTCGAGACCTGACGCTCGGGCCGGTACGCTGGACCCCCGTGCGCCTAGGGGTACTCGACGTCGGTTCCAACACCGTCCACCTGCTCGTGGTCGACGCCCACCGTGGCGCCCACCCGACCCCGATGCATTCCGAGAAGTCCGTGCTCCGGCTGGCCGAGCAGATCACCCGCAGCGGCGACCTCAGCAAGACCGGCGCGGACGAGCTCGTGACCGCGGTCGAATCCGCCAAGGCGGCGGCCGTCCGGCTCGGCTGCGAAGAGGTCATGGCGTTCGCCACCTCCGCGGTCCGCGAAGCCAAGAACTCGGCGAAGGTGCTGGCCCGCGTGGCCGACGAAACCGGCGTCGAGCTGCAGGTCCTCTCCGGCACCGACGAAGCCCGGCTGACCTTCCTCGCCGTCCGCCGCTGGTACGGCTGGTCGGCCGGGCAGCTGCTGGTGCTCGACATCGGCGGCGGCTCGCTGGAGATCGCGATGGGCCGCGACGAAGAGCCCGTGCTGGCCGAGTCCCTGCCGCTGGGCGCCGGTCGCACCACGCGCACCCGCTTCCGGCACGACCCGCCGACGCGCTCGGAGCTCGTCGCGACGTCGGCGTGGCTCGACGACCAGCTCACCGAACTCACGCGCAAGGTCACCAAATGGGGTGAACCGGATCGCGTCGTCGCGACGTCGAAGACGTTCCGGTCACTCGCCCGGCTGACCGGCGCCGCCCCCTCGGCCGCGGGCCCGCGCGTGCGACGTACGCTCTCGGACACCGCATTGCGCCAGCTCCTGGCCTTCATCTCGCGGATGCCCTCGGCCGATCTGGCTCAGCTCGAGGGGGTCAGTTCGAGCCGATCGCACCAGCTGGTGGCGGGCGCGCTCGTCGCGCAGGCCACGATGCGGGCGCTCGGATTGCCGGAACTCGAGATCTGCCCGTGGGCTCTGCGAGAAGGTGTCATCCTGCGGCGGCTGGACCATTCCACCGGCGCGGATGAAACTGGAGCCGCACTCGTGGCGCGCTTCGGCGCACAGGAGGACCGGTGAAAGCAGACGACTGGACTTCGCCCACGACGGTGTTTTGCTTGAAGCACGGGCACGATGGAGAGGTGACGGACATGCAGAGGACGACGTACAGCGCGCGCTGCGCCGCCGGCGTGCCGTCGGGACCTTCCCGAGGTGCCGATTCCCCGGAGCGCGCGAGGGATTACCAGGTATGACGGACCAGACCGGAGGCGACCAGCCGCAGAAGACCGTGGCTGAGCTGCTCGCACAGCACGGTGCGCAGGCCGAGGGCGGACGCCGCCGCCGGCGTCGCGCCGTCGATGACGACGACGAACCGGCCACCCCGGAACCGCCCGGCCCGACCGGCACGCACCGGCGGCCGGGGATCGGCGACACCGGCCCGCAGGCGATCATCGACCGCGTCCACTCCGAGGGCACGGTTCCGCCGCCTCCCGCTCCGCCCGCCCGCCCGGCCGGTGGCCGGCGGCGTTCCGAGCCGCCGCCCGCGCCCCGCGCCGTCCCCCAAGACGCGCGGCCGCCGCAGCCCCCGGCCCGGCCCGCTCCCGGCGGCGCCGAGTCCGGCCAGTACGGGCGCCCGGCCCCGCAGGAGTCCGGCCAGTTCAACCGGCCGGCCCCGCCTCAGGAGTCCGGGCAGTTCGGCCGCCCGGCGCCGCCGGAGCCCGCCCAGCCGCCGCGGCCGCAGGAGTCGGCCCAGCTGCCCGTGCCGCCGCGGGCGCCGCGCCGTCAGCCGCCGCCCCCGCAGCAGCCGTCCCAGCAGCTGCCCCAGCCGTCGCAGCAGCTCCCGACGCCGCCCCCGCCGGCGGCCGAGGAGACGCGGGCCGCCGTGCCGCCGGTCCGGCGCCGACCGCCCCCGCCGCCACAGCCCTCGCAGCAGCTGCCGACCCCGCCGCCGCCCGGCAGCCCGCTGTCGGCGCGGCTCGACGGGCTCAACGGCACCCCGGACGCCGATGTCGACAGCTCCGTCGGCCCGCCCGGGCCGATGCCCAGCGGCACGTTCGCCACGCCTCCCGGCCCGCCGCGCCGGCCCCCGTCGCGGCGTCCGCAGCCGAAGCAGGAGGCCTACACCGAGCAGTTCTCCGCCGTCCCCGACGAAGAACCGCCGCCGCCCCCGCCTCGGCAGGCGAAGGGCAAGCCGCAGCCCGAGACCCCGGACATCTCCACGCCCGCGGGGCTCGCGAACTGGCGCAAGCGCCGCCAGAAGGAGCAGATGGAGGACACCGAGATCGGTGTCATGCCGGTGATCCCCACCGGCGCTCCGGATGACGGCTACCCGGACGACGACTTCGAGCCCGACGACGGCTTCGCCCCCGAAGGCAGCGGCTACCAGGCCGCCTACGACGCGGGCCCGCCGACGGGTACCTACCCGCCGCCGATGCCGTTCGCGCCCGGTGACCGCGCCGCGCGGACGCCGATCCCGGACGACCTCGAGCCCTACGAGCGCGAGTTCGCCGAGCCCGGCTACCCGGCCGCCGGCCCGGACTTCGAGCAGGACGAGTACGGCTACGAGCAGGGCGACGGCTACGAAGACGACGAGTACGACGACGACGTCCCCGAACCGGCCGCCGAGCCGGTGCCCGCGGGCTCGCCGGGCAAGCAGTGGCTGGGCCTCGCCGGCCAGCTCGCCCTCGGCGTCGTCGGCGGTGCTGCCGTCTGGCTGGGGTTCAACTGGCTGTGGGTGAACATCCCGGCCGCCGCGCTGATCGCGGCGCTGCTGGTGGTCGTCGCGCTGGTCTGGATCGTGCGGAAGATCCGCCGCGCCGAGGACCTGCAGACCACCGTGCTCGCCGTGTTGGTCGGCTTGGTGGTGACCGTCTCACCGGCGGCGTTGTTGCTGGTCGGACGCTGATCGCCGGGTAGGGGATGAGACCCAGGTCCCCTTCCCGGCCCGGCGGTGCGGCCCACCCTCGGTGACGAGGCAGGATGTCCGGCGTGACAGACGAGAAGCCGGTGCCCGTCGGCCTCAGCTCGGCGTCGGTGTGGCCGCTCAAGGCCGGCTCGGCGTTCGAGCTGGCCGCCGAGCTCGGCTACGACGGCGTCGAGGTGATGGTCTGGGCCGACGCGGTCAGCCAGGACGTCACGGCGTTGCGCCGCTGGTCGCGCCGCACCGGGATGCCCGTGCTGTCGATCCACTCGCCGTCATTGCTGATCACCCAGCGGATCTGGTCGCCGGACCCGGTGGTGCGGCTGCGGATGTCCGTCGACGCCGCGGTGGAGCTCGGCGCGCGGACCGTCGTCGTGCACCCGCCGTTCCGCTGGCAGCGCCGCTACGGCGACGCGTTCGGTGACCTCGTCGACGAGCTGGAGGAGTCCAGCGGCGTCGAGATCGCCGTCGAGAACATGTTCAAGGTCCGGCCGCCGGGTGGGTCGAAGAACGCGCGTGTGTCGGCGTTCCGGCCGTCGATCGACCCCACGGACGTCGGGTTCCGGCACTACACGCTCGACCTGTCGCACACGGCGGCGGCGCGGATGGACGCGCTGGCGCTGGCGCAGCGGATGGGGGAGGGCCTCACGCACGTCCACCTGGCCGACGGCACCGGCATCCCGAAGGACGAGCACATGGTGCCCGGCCGCGGCGGCCAGCCGTGCGCGTCGCTGCTGGAGAAGCTGGTCAGCAACGGTTTCGCCGGGCAGATCGTGCTGGAGATCAACACCCGGCACGCCCTCACCCAGGCCCAGCGCGTCCGCGACCTCGCCGAGGCGCTGTTGTTCGCACGCTTCCACCTGGGGCAGTGACTGAGCACGTTCCGACAGAACACGACTACTCCCGCCGCCGAATCGAGCACGTGAACACGTAAAGTTCCGACTGTGAACCCGTTGCGCTCGTTGATCTCCGCCATCCCCGGTCAGGACCCCTTTTCCCCGCCCGGGACAGTGGGTACGGACGGGCCCGCGCGTTCGTGAGCGCAACGGACGGCACCGCCGTGTCCTTCGACACGGCGACGGCGACGCGGTCGATGGGCGACGGCACCTTCACCGCGGTGCTGCGCGCGGAATGGGCCATCGGGTCCCACCCGCACGGGGGTTTCCTGCTGGCCCTGCTGGCCAAGGCGGCGATCACCGCGCTGAACGAGCGCGGGGAGCCGCACGCCGAGCCATTGGTCGTCAGCGCGGAGTTCCTGCACGCGCCCGCGCTCGGTCCGGTGCTGCTGCGCACCGACGTCCGCAAGGTCGGCCGCCGCGCGACGGTGGTCGAGGTCCGGCTGGAGCAACGCGGCCGCAGCTGCGTCGAGGCCCGGGTGACCACCGGCCGGCTGCCGATGCGGCGCCCGGAGTGGACGGACGTGCCGTCGATGCCCGCCGAGCCGTCGCCGGGCGCGCTGACCATGCCGGAGAGCCCCGAGGGCCCGTTCAACCTGGCCAAGGGCTGCGACGTGCGGCTCGACCCGGCGACCGCGGGTTACCTGTCCGGCCGCACGGGTGAGCCGCCGCGGATGCGCCTGTGGGTCCGCCCGCGCCACAGCCTGGTCGACCCGTACTTCACGTTGCTGGCATCGGACGTCAACCCGCCGGTGGTGATGAACCTGGGCCGCATCGGCTGGGCCCCGACGGTCCAGCTGACGGCGTTGCTGCGCACCCGTCCGGCCCCGGGCTGGCTGCGGGTCATCGTCGAGTCGAGATCGGTGCAAGAGTCCTGGTTCGACTCGGACGCCACGGTGATCGACGCGCAGGGCCGGCTGGTGTGCCAGGCCCGGCAGCTGGGCCTCGCCCCGGCCCCGGGCGGCTGAGCGCGGATCTGGCACGCTTGGCGGCATGACGGTCATCGCGGTGCTGGGTGCGGGAAAGATCGGCGAGGCGTTGCTCTCGGGGCTGCTGAACGGCGGTCACGCGCCGGGCGACCTGCTCTTCACCGAGCGGTACCCGGCGCGCGTCGAGGAGCTGACGGCCCGCTACGGCGTTCGTGGCGTCGAGGTCGAGGACGCCGCCAAGCAGGCCGACGTGCTCGTCGTGGCCGTCAAGCCGCAGGACATCGACCCGGTGCTGACCGAGCTGGCGCCGCTGCTGGGCCCGTCGTCGCTCGTGGTGTCGCTCTGCGCCGGGCTGCCGACGTCGCTGTACGAGCGCCGGCTGGCCGAGGGCGTGCCCGTGGTGCGGGTGATGCCGAACACCCCGATGCTGGTCGGTGAGGCCATGAGCGCGATTTCGGCCGGTCGCTGGGCCACGGCCGAGCACCTCGCGGTGGTGCGCGACCTGCTCTCGCACGTCGGCCAGGTCGTCGAGGTGCCGGAGGGCCAGCAGGACGCCGTCACGGCGCTGTCGGGCTCCGGTCCGGCGTACTTCTTCTACCTGGTCGAGGCCATGATCGACGCCGGCATCCTGCTCGGCCTCCCGCGCGCGCTGGCCGGCCAGCTGATCATCCAGTCGGCCGTCGGCGCGGCGAAGATGCTCGCCGAGTCGGAGGAGCACCCGGTGCTGCTGCGCGAGGCCGTGACGTCGCCCGCCGGGACGACCATCAACGCCATCCGCGAGCTGGAGAAGCACGGCGTCCGCGCGGCCCTGCTCGACGCCATCGAGGCGGCCAGGGACCGCTCGGAGGCGCTGGGCAAGGCCCACGAGGGCTGAGCCCGCGGCCGTCAGTCGACAGTCACGGCGTGCAAGTCGCCATGTTGGCCACTCCGGTCACCATGGTGGCCGTTCGGGAACGGCCGAGCCATCGGCCAACGGTCAACGCACCGACCGGAACGGCCAACACATCGACCGGAACGGCCAACACACCGACCGGAAGGGCCAACACGGGCTCCGGAGGGCTAAAGCCGCGGCCGCCACTCGGCCGCCCAGGCGTCGAGCCGGGCGAGGGTGCCGGACAGGGACCGGCCCTGGCCGGTGAGGCCGTAGCCCTCGCCGGCGTGCTCGACGAGGGCAGCTTCGCCCAGTTCCCGGAGCCGGTCGGCCAGGACGCTCGACGAGACGCCGTCGCAGCGCTGCTGCAGCTCCCGGAACGTCGGGGTCGAGTCCCCGCGCAGCTCCCACAGGATCCGCAGCGCCCAGCGGCGGCCGAGCAGGTCGAGCAGCGCCATGATCGGGCGCCCGGTCGCCGAGCCGCGGACGGGCCGGCCGGGGAGTGGCGTCATCTGCTTTCCTTTCCGAAGCGCCGATGTTAGCTTGCCCCGATGCCTCTGAAATCGAAGCGCCCGCGCATCGCCCCGCTGGAGCCGCCGTACGACGACGAGAGCGCCGCCGCGCTCGACCTGCTGGGGCCGCCGATCGGGCTGTTCCGCGTGTGGGCCCGGCGGCCGGACCTCGCCCGCGGGATCGCGGGCTGGGGGAGCTACTACCTCTCCCGCCGCTCCGCGTTGACCCTGCGGCAGCGCGAGCTGGTCATCGACCGGACGACCGCGCTGTGCGGCGCCGACTACGAGTGGGGCGTGCACGTCGCCACCTTCGCCGGGAAGGCCGGGCTCGACGCCGGGCAGCTCGCCTCGCTGGCCACCGGTGGTCCCGCCGACGCCTGCTGGGACGCGGCGGACCGCGCCGTGCTCACCGCCGTCGACGAGTTCCACGCGACGGCCGACCTCGCCGACGGGACCTGGGCGGACCTCGTGACGGCCGTCGGGGAGGACGCGACGCTCGAGGTGGTCCTGGTCTGCGGCTGGTACCACGCGATCTCGTTCACCGTGCGGGCGCTGCGGCTGCCGCTCGAGCCCGGGACCGGGCCCGTGGCCGGTGGCCGGTGAGTGGGCTCTCATCGCTCGAACGAGGCCTCTCTCGGCCTCGATGGTGCCCGGATTCGCCGTAATGGGCGATTGCGGAGGTCTTGCACGCGCGAGTGGGTGTGCGTTAGCGCTGGTAGGAGCCCATCTCGGTGACAGGCGTCGCATTAGTCCCACCAGTCCCGCTACTCTCGATAGAGCACGTGCGTGTCGATACCACAGGTGGGGAAGCCTCGTGGCGCGACACGTGTCGAAGGACGCGGTAAAACATGTCGCCGAACAAGAAGGAAGAGTTGCCCGCAGTCGGGCAGGTCCAGTTTCTGACGGTCGCCGAAGTGGCCACGCTGATGCGGGTCTCCAAGATGACCGTCTACCGTCTCGTGCACTCGGGTGAGCTACCCGCCGTCAGGGTCGGGAAGTCCTTCCGGGTGCCGGAGAAAGCAGTGCACGAGTACCTCCAGGGTGCGTATTACGACGTGGGCTGAAACAACCGGAGCTTCGCTCCGGGCCGGGGGCTCCGCCCCCGGAACCCCCCCGGAAAAGCCTGTTGAACCAGTCGGCAGGCACGCCGCCGCCAGCGGCGCGCGGGGCTTGGACGTGCCCGCCGACCGGCCCGCGCAACGTGGCGGGTAACCTGGAAAACCGCTCGTGCCTGTGCGCTCCACCCGTTGGACGCTGCGCCGGGCAGCGTGACCGACGACGAACTAAGGAGCGCCCATGGGCTCTGTGATCAAGAAGCGCCGTAAGCGCATGTCGAAGAAGAAGCACCGCAAGCTGCTTCGCCGCACGCGAGTGCAGCGTCGGAAGGCCGGTAAGTAGCAACCCGGCTCAGCCGAGCGTGACCGTGGCCCGTCCAGTCTCTGGGCGGGCCACGTCCATGTGGTGGACCGCCTCCCCTGTTCGAGTGAGGCGTCCGTCGCTTTTCGGCCCCTGGCGGTTAATAGCATGTAAGACACCCGGGAGCTACCACTGATGAGCGGTAACATCTCAACGGTGTCCGCGCGATGCTTCCAGTGAGTGCAGGTTCGCGCACCTTGGGTGATCGTCCACCCCCCACACGCCCTACGCCGCAGGGAGTCGTATGCCGTCGAACGTCGTGCTCGTCACCGGGGTCGCCGGGGAGCTGGGTGGGAAACTGCTCGCCCGGCTCGGCAACAACCCCGACTTCGAGCGGGTCATCGGCGTCGACACGGTACCGCCGGACAAGACGGTGCTGCAGCGCATGGGAAACGCCGAGTTCGTGCGCGCGGACATCCGGAACCCGTTGATCGCCAAGGTGATCAGCACGGCCGAAGTGGACACCGTGGTGCACGCGTCGTGCACCGCGCACCCCGCCGGCCCGGGCCGGCGCACGGCCATCAAGGAAGTCAACGTCATCGGCACCATGCGGCTGCTCGCGGCCTGCCAGCGGTCGCCGTTGGTGCGCAAGCTGGTCGTCAAGTCGACCGCGGCGGTCTACGGCGCGGGCGCGCGCTCGCAGGCGGTGTTCACCGAGGACTCCGAGCTCATCCCGACGTCGACCAGCGGGTACGCGAAGGACGCCGTCGAGATGGAGGGGTACGTGCGCGGCCTGACGCGGCGCCGTCCCGACATCACCGTGACGCTGTGCCGCTTCGCCAACATCATCGGGCCGTCGACCGACACGGTCCTGTCCCGCTACTTCGCGCTGCCGGTGGTGCCGACCGTGTTCGGTTACGACGCGCGGATCCAATTGCTGCACTCCTCGGACGCGCTGTCCGTTTTGGAACGGGCGACGATCGAAGACAAGCCCGGCGTGTTCAACGTGAGCTCCGAAGGGGTACTCACGCTCTCACAGGCGATCCGGCGAGCGGGCCGGGTCGAGCTGCCGCTGCCGCGGAGCGTGGTTCCGTCGGTCGGCAAGGTGCTGCGCGGCGCGCGCGTCGTCGACTTCTCCGCCGACCAGGTGCGGCTGCTGAACTTCGGCCGGGTGGTGGACATCACCAAGCTGAAGCAGGAGTTCGGCTACACCCCGCGGTGGACCACGCGGGAGGCGTTCGACGACTACATCGTCGGCCGCGGCCTGCGCCCGGTGCTCGACGGCGGCCGGCTCGCGGGCCTGGCCGGCAAGGTGCTGGTCGCCGCGGCGACCGGGCAGGCGAACCGGTGAGCAGGTCGAGTATGCCTTTCGGGGGCCCGGGTGGCGGAGCCCCCGGCCCGGAGCGAAGCTCCGGTGGTGACAGCAGGCCGCACGGCTTGAACGACGTGGAAGGCGAGGCGGAGACGGTGGGCGCTGCCGAGGCACAGGTCATCCCCCTGCACGGACCGGGCCGCGAGAAGCCGGCGGCCCAGCCCGCCGCCTCGGCGGCCGCGGAGGACCTGCGGGAGGCCGATGCCGCGCGCGAAGACGCCCCGGTCGTCGCGTTCCCCGGCGCCGAGCCGCCGGCCCCGGCGCCCGAGGTGCTCTCGGACGCGGCGCGCTCCGCGCTCGGCTTCATCCGCGACCGGTTGACCGGCGACTACACCGTCGACGAGTTCGGCTTCGACGCCGAGCTGACCGACGCCGTGTTCCTCCCGCCGCTGCGCGCCCTGTACCGGAACTGGTTCCGCGTCGACACGTTCGGCGTCGAGAACCTCCCGGCCGAGGGCGGCGCGCTGCTGGTGTCCAACCACTCGGGCACATTGCCGCTGGACTCGCTGATGACGGCGGTCGCGGTGCACGACGAGACCGGCGGCCGGCACCTGCGCGGCCTCGGCGCCGACCTGGTGTTCCAGGTGCCGCTGGTGGGCTCGTTCGCCCGCAAGTCCGGCCAGACGCTGGCCTGCAACGCGGACGCGGAACGCCTGCTGCGCAAGGGTGAGCTGGTCGGCGTGTGGCCGGAGGGCTTCAAGGGCGTCGGCAAGCCGTTCTCGTCGCGCTACAAGCTGCAGCGCTTCGGCCGCGGCGGCTTCGTGTCGGCGGCGCTGCGCGCGGGCGTCCCGATCATCCCGGTGTCGGTGATCGGCGCCGAGGAGATCTACCCGAAGCTGGGCGACATCAAGGTGCTGGCCCGGATGCTGGGCCTGCCGTACTTCCCGGTGACGCCGTTCTTCCCGCTGCTCGGCCCGCTGGGCGCGATCCCGCTCCCGACGAAGTGGAGCATCGAGTTCGGCGAGCCGATTCCGACCGACTCCTTCGGGCCGGACGCCGTCGACGACCCGATGCTGGTCTTCCAGCTGACGGACCAGGTGCGCGAGTCGATCCAGCAGACGCTCTACCAGCGGCTTTCGCAGCGCAAGTCGGTCTTCCGCCGCTGAGCGCAGCCGTCCGCCGGGCGTAAAATCCGGGTGAGGCTACGCATCTTTCCCAGGGAAAGTGACGTCTCGGGCCGGGCGCGTCAGCGGCGGCGGTAAGCCATCCCCGCGGCCACCGCCCCCGCCAGCGCCCCGGCCCCCAGTACCGAAGGTACCCCGATCTTCGCCGCTTTACGGCCGGTGCGGAAGTCGCGGATCTCCCAGCCACGCGCGCGGGCGACGTCCCGCAGCCCGCCGTCCGGGTTGACCGCGACCGCCGTGCCCACCGCGGACAGCATCGGGATGTCGTTGGCCGAGTCGGAATAAGCCGTGCAGCGCTTGAGGTTCAAGCCCTCACGCGACGCCAGCGCGCGGACCGCGTGGGCCTTCGCGCGGCCGTGCAGCAGGTCGCCGACCAGGCGACCGGTGTAGACGCCCTCGCGCGTCTCCGCGACCGTGCCCAGCGCGCCCGTCAGGCCCAGGCGGCGCGAGATGATCGCCGCCAGCTCGATCGGGGTCGCCGTGACCAGCCAGACGCGCTGGCCGGCGTCGAGGTGCATCTGGGCGAGTGCGCGGGTGCCGGACCAGATCTTGTCCGCCATCAGCTCGTCGTAGATCTCTTCGCTGATCGACGTCAGCTCGGCCACCGTGCGGCCGGCCACAAAGGACAGTGCGCGCTCGCGGTGGGTCTTGATGTCTTCCTTGTTCTCGCGACCGCCGAGGCGGAACTTGATCTGGCCCCAGACGAAGCCGGCGAGGTCGGAGGACGTGAAGAACTTGCGCGCCGCGAGCCCGCGGGCGAAGTAGAAGATCGACGCGCCCATCATCATCGTGTTGTCGACGTCGAAGAAGGCGGCCGCGGTGAGGTCGGGCGGCGCGGGCGGGGAAGGGGGCTCGGCGGCTTCGGAAACCACGCGGGCGTGGGCGGCTTCGGCCGAGGCTTCGCCCGCGAGCGCGGCGAGCCGTTCGAGCTCCTGACTCTTATCCCTGCCACGCCAAGCTGACACGCACACCGCCTCCACGTCTGCCCACGTCTGACCACGTCCTGCGGACGTCCGGTCCTTCGCACAGCGTAGCGATCCGCCCACGGCAGTGTCGCAGGTGTGGCCCGGACCTCAGCCGATGACGATCGGCGGCAAGCCCGGCAGCAGCGGCGGGATCGAAACGAGCGGCGGCGGCTTCGACGTCGAGGTCACCGGCGGCCGGGAGGTCGACGACGGCTGGCCGAACACCGGCGGCGGCGTGATCCCGCCGGTCGGCGCGGGCGTCTCCGCCGTCGCCGTAGCGTCCGCCGGCGGGAGCTGGGTGCCGGTCTGGGCCGGCGCGGTGCTTTCGGCGGCCGAGGACGACGACGTCGGTGCCGAGGACACCTCGCCGCCCGAGGACGGCGCCGGGCGCTGCGTGCACTCGCCGGTCGCCGGGAGCAGGCCCAGGTCGTCGGCGGTGCCGTTGGTGATCTGGTAGCAGTTCAGCCGCGCCACCAGGCCGCTCGTGCGCTCCTGGACCTTGCCGAGCAGGGTCCGCGCGTCGCCGAACACCGAGGCGGCGCCGGCCGGCAACGCGGCCTGCTGCGCCGCGAGCCGGGCCGCCTGGTTCCGGGCCCACAGCCGGACGTCGGAGAGCTGCTGCGCGCCGCTGCCGTCGCTGGTCGCGACGGCGGTCAGCTGGGTGACGCCGGCGCGCAGGTCGGTGGCGAAGTCGTCGTACGCCGTCTGGTAGTCGGCCGGGCTCGCGTCTTCGGCGGCCAGCTCACCCAGCTCGGTGACGCGGTTGGTGGCGAACTCGAGGTGCTTCTGGGCCTTCTGCTGGTCACCGAAGGTGAGGTTCAACGACGTCGTCTCGCCGGCGCGCTTCACGGCGTACAGCGCGTCACCCGGCAACGCGCCGCGGGACAGCACCAGCGTCAGGCCGGAGAGCACGAGGACGAGGAAGAGCGCGGCGGCCACCAGGTCGGCGGTCCGCGGCCGCCACCGCCGTACCGGCGTGGCCGCCGCCGTCTCCAGGCGGCCCGCGATCTCCGCGCGGATCCGCTGCCGCGTCTCCAGGTCCGGCGCCCCGGCCGCGCCGAGTTCGCGCAGGGCGCCGACGACGGCCAGCTCGTCGGCGAACTCGCCGTCCCGGCGTACCGGGGACGGCTCCAAAGCACGCGCGAACCGATCCGCGTCGGTTCGCTCACGCGCAAACCTCACTGCGCCAGCTCCATCTCGGGCCGTGGCCGGTCCTGACACCGGTCTGGCAGGAGTAACGATCCAGAAGGCGCGATGGTTACCGGATTCGGTCGATGAACCGAAAAGTTCGCGGGTTCAGCGCAATCCGGTGGGCAGGAGTTGTGCCAGCCTGCGCACCGCGCGGTGCTGCAGCGCCTTGATGGCGCCCTCGTTGCGGTTCATGATCTGGGCCGTCTCGGCCACGGAGAGTCCCTGCAGGAACCGCAGGATGATGCATTCCCGCTGGTCGTCGCCCAGTTCCGCGACGCAGCGCAACAACTCGGTGCGGGTCGCGCGGCTGATGGCCTCCTGCTCGGGGCCGGCCTGCGCGGTCGCCCCGACGCTGAACGGCGCCGAACCGGGTTCGGTCACCTCGTCGGTGACGACTTCGAGGCGGTACCGGCTCGACTTCACGTGGTCGAGCACGAGGTTGCGGGCGATGGTGACGAACCAGGCCCCGACGTCACGTCCCTGGTAGCTCACCGACGTGATCCGGCGCAGCGCGCGCAGGAACGTCTCGCTGGTGACGTCCTCGGCGAGGTCGCGGTCGCCCAGCCGGAAGAGCACGTAGCGGTAGACGACGTCGACGTAGCGGTCGTAGAGGCGGCCGAACGCGGACGAGTCGCCGTCCTGCGCGGCGCGCACCAGGTCCCACGCCTCGGCCTTGAGGGCTTCGGCGCGCTCTTCGTCGGAGGCGGAGGCTCCCGGCGCCTGGCGGCTCAGCGGCACGGCCGAAGATCGTCCGAAGACGCGATCGGCGACCATGAAAACGGGCCCGCGGCTCACGGCGGTCGGCACTGTCATCGGGCGGCACCTCCGGCGGCGGCTCGGACCCAGTGGGTCACGGTACCCCCGATGAGCGGGCGAGCAGGGGCCTGCCGGCTCGCGTGCCCCACGGCGTCGTGGGCAGGCAAGTTCGTCACGGCGACTCCCTCTCTCCGATCGCGGCGGTGATCATCAGCACCCCCCGCGACGCAGTGCAGCATACGTGTAGTTACCGCGAAGTAGGTAGTGGTTCCGGTCTTGTGAAGGGGCGACGCTCGCGGTGTTCCCCCATGACGTCGCGCGAGATGACAGACTTGCAACGCTTCGCGGGACGACGGGAAGGCGGGCCACGGGTGAGTGCCGGTGCAGAGACGTTGTCGGGGGTCGGCGAGCTGCTCGGCCGGGCCGCCGCGACGTGGCCGGAGCACCCGGCCGTGCGGGAGACCGGTGGCGGGCGGACGCTGACCTACCGTCAGCTCACGGCCGCGGTCGAAGCCCAGGCCAAGACACTCATGGGTGCGGGTGTCACACCCGGCGACCGGGTCGCGCTGCGGCTGCCGACGTCGGTCGATTTCGCCGTCGCGTTCTTCGGCGCGCTGCGGGCCGGCGCGATCGCCGTCCCGGTGTCGCCGCAGTCGCCGGGACCCGAGCTCGAGCAGCTGGTCGAGCACAGTGGCGCCAAGGTTGTCATCCATCGCGACACGGATACGGCGCTGCCGGCCGGGGTGATCGGTTTCACTCCCGAAGCTGACCCGGATGGAGCAGCCGGGTTCGCGGACGCCGGGGGAACCGGTGAGGACACCGCGGTCATTTCGTACACCTCCGGCACCACCGGGCCGCCGCGCGGCGTGATGCTTTCGCACCGCGCGCTGCTGGCGAACCTGACGCAGCTGAGCGGCGTCGATGGCGTGCTCGAGCACGACGACCGCGTGCTGATCACCATCCCGCTCTTCCACGTCTACGGCCTCGGGCCCGGCCTGCTGCAGGCCGTCGCCGTCGGCGCGACCGCGGTCCTGTCGGAGCGCTTCGAAGCCCAGCGCACGCTGGCGGACTGCGCCGAACACGGCGTCACCACGATCACCGGCGTCCCGACGATGTACGCCGAGTTCGCCGCGCTGGACGCCGAGGAGCTCGGCCGGGGACTGGCCACGGTCCGGCGGATGACGTCGGGCGCGGCGCCGCTGCACCCGAAGGTGCTCGGCGCGATCCGGGAGGCCACCGGTCTTGATGTCTTCGAGGGTTATGGCCTCACCGAGTGCGCGCCGGTGGTGACGTCGACGCTGGTCACCGGCTACCCGAAGCCCGGCTCGGTCGGCAGCCCGCTGCCCGGCGTCGAGCTGCGGCTCGTCGACAGCGACGGCACCGACCAGGCCGTGCCGCTGGACCCGGACGACGTCGACGACGTCTTCGAGGCCGAGGGCGAGACCGGGCTGGTGTCGATCCGCGGCGCGAACCTGTTCTCCGGTTACTGGCCCGACGGCTCCCACGGGCCGGACGACGAAGGCTGGTTCCGCACCGGCGACGTCGGCTACCTCGACGTCGACGGCGACCTGCACCTGGTCGACCGGGCCAACGACCTGATCATCGTCAACGGCTTCAACGTCTTCCCGAACGAGGTCGAGTCGGTCATCGCGCAGCTGCCGGAGGTCGCCGAAGCCGCGGTCGTGGGGGTCGTCGACGAGCGCAGCGGCGAGGCCGTGAAGGCGTTCGTGGTGCCGGTCCCGGGCGCTTCGCTGTCCGAGCAGCAGGTCGTCGACCAGTGCACCGCCCACCTGGCCGGGTACAAGGTGCCGCACGCGGTGGAGTTCGCCGAGTCGCTGCCGCACTCGGCCACCGGGAAGCTGCGCCGGATGCGGCTGCGGTAGTAATGGCGGCATGGCACAGGAAGTGACGGTCATGGGCCGGGTCGGCTGCCACCTCTGCGAGGTGGCGGAGGCCGACGTCGCCCGCATCTGCGGCGAGCTGGGTGTCGCGTGGAAGTCCGAGGACGTCGACACGGACCCGGAGTGGCGAGCGGAGTACGGCGACCGCGTCCCGGTGATCCTGGTCGACGGCGCCGAGCACGGCTACTGGCGCGTCGAAGAGGACCGGCTGCGCAAGGCGCTTTCGTCCTGAACGTCCCGGCTTGGTGAAGCCGTAACACGTCCGTAAGCACTCCAGCCCCACCCGAACGGCCTACCGCTCCGAAGATGGAGGGGTGAGCACCTTGCAGGACGCACCCGCCCCGGCCGAGGCGCCGCGACGTCTTTCGCTGCCCGTCTCGACCCTGATCGGGCTCCTCGCGCTGGCCGCCGCGCTCGGCGTCGGGCACCTGGTCGCGGGCTTCGTCGGTTACACGGCTTCGCCGTTCATCGCGGTCGCGAACTACGTCATCGACCACAGCCCGACCGGCATCGTGAAGTGGGCCGAGCGGACGCTGGGCACCTGGGACAAGCCGATCCTCAAGCTCGGCCTCGCCGTCGTGCTCGTCCTGTTCGCGGTGGCCGCCGGGCAGCTTTCGCGCCGCAAGCCGCTGGCCGGGCAGGTGCTCGTCGGGCTGCTCGGCGCCGCCGGGATCGCCGCCGTGTTCGTGCGCACCGACCTCGGGCAGGTTTCGCTGCTCGCGCCGGTCGCCGCGCTCGTCGCCGGGCTGACCGTGTTCACGATGCTGCACCGCCTCGCGCTGCCGCCCGAGCTCGCCCGCTACGACCGGGGCTTCGACCGGCGGAAGTTCATCCGCACCGGCGTCGGCGTCGCGGCCGGGGCCGGCGTCGCCGCCGTGGTCGGCGAAGTGGCCGGGACCAGCACGAACGCCGAGGACTCGCGGGGCGCCGTCGGGCCGCTCGTGCCGGCGCGCACCGCGCCGCCGCTGCCCGCCGACGCCGACTTCGTCAAGCTCGGCTCACCGCCGTTCATCACGCCCAACGCGGACTTCTACCGGATCGACACCGCACTGGTCGTGCCGCAGATCCGCACCGAGGACTGGGGCCTGAAGATCCACGGGATGGTCGACCAGGAGGTGAACTTCACCTACAAGGACATCCGCGACCGGCCGCTCGTCGAGCGCCGGGTGACGCTGACCTGCGTGTCCAACGAGGTCGGCGGGAACCTGATCTCGAACGCGTCGTTCATCGGCGTCGACCTCGTCGACCTGCTCGACGAAGCCGGCGTGCAGACCGGCGCCGAGCAGATGTTCGCGACCAGCGTCGACGGCTGGACCTGCGGCACCCCGGCGAACGTCGCGCTCGACCCGGCGCGCGGCGCGATGCTCGCGATCGGGATGAACGGCGAGCCGCTGCCGGTCGAGCACGGCTTCCCGGCGCGGATCGTCATCCCCGGCCTCTACGGCTACGTGTCCGCGACCAAGTGGGTCAAGGACCTGGAATTCACCAAGTGGGACGCGCGGCAGTCGTACTGGCTCAACCGCGGCTGGGCCGAGCAGGCGCCGATCAAGACCGAGTCCCGGATCGACACCCCGACCGGGTTCGCGAAGGTCACCGCGGGCAAGGTCCGGCTGGCCGGCACGGCGTGGGCGCAGCACACCGGCATCGCGAAGGTCGAGGTCCGGCTCGACCAGGGCGAGTGGCGCGAAGCCACCCTTTCGGCGGAGGTGAGCAAGGACACCTGGCGCCTCTGGTGGCTCGAGCTCGACGTGCCGGGCGGCACGCACCAGGCGTTCGTCCGGGCCACCGACCAGGACGGCTACACCCAGACGGAGAACACCGCCGACCCGGTGCCCGACGGCGCGACCGGCTGGCACTCCGTCACCCTCGACGCGCACTGACGATCCGGAAACCCTTGTGCGGCCGGTGATCCGGCCCGATCGACCCGCGCTCGAGCCCGCCGCGGCCGCCCGCGCGCACACTCGGGGGGTGCCGAACCGCCTCCGACCAGTGACTTTGTGCGTGCGTTCACAAGTGGACTACCGTAGGACCATCGCCTCCCGGTGGTCCGGCATCGAACCGGACGCCGGGCCCTGGGTCAAGACACAGTTCCGAACGGTCGCGGCGATGGCCGGCAGGTGCGCAGCGGGCAGGAGACACGGCGTGGTGACACAGCGCGGGGGGCGTGACGGAGCGGACTCCGCCGGCCGGCCGCCACGGCGGTCCCGCCGGCCGGACACGCCGGACGCCGACAACGCGCCGACGGCCGAGATGCCCGCCGTGCCCGCCGCCGCCGTGAACGGCCGCGCCAACGGCAACGGGGATGCCCCCGAGGCCGTCCGGGCGAAGCAGATCCCCGAAGCGGCCGTCGCCCGGTTGGCCGTCTACCTCCGCGTGCTGTCCGCGATGTCGGAACAGGGCGCGACGACCGTTTCGAGCGAAGAGCTGTCGCAGGCCGCCGGCGTCAACTCCGCGAAGCTGCGCAAAGACCTCTCGTACCTTGGCTCCTACGGCACCCGCGGCGTCGGCTACGAGGTCAGCGTCCTGGTCAGCCAGATCGAGCGGATCCTCGGCCTGACCCGGCAGCACAAAGTGGCCGTGGTCGGGATCGGCAACCTCGGTCACGCGCTGGCCAACTACGGCGGCTTCCCGGGGCGCGGGTTCCCGGTCGAGGCCCTGTTCGACCTGGACCCGGACCTGATCGGCGTGCCGGTCGGCGGCCTCCCGGTCTCCCACATGGACGACATCCCGCGGGTCTGCGCCGAGCGCGGCATCTCCATCGGCGTGATCGCCACGCCGCCCACCGCGGCGCAGTCCGTGTGCGACCGCCTGGTCGCCGGCGGCGTCCAGTGCATCCTCAACTTTGCTCCCGTCGTGCTGCAAGTTCCTGCTCACATCGAGGTCCGCAAGGTGGATTTGGCCGTCGAGCTGCAGATACTGTCATTTCACGTAGCCCGCCGGGCGGATGATGCCGCGAGCAATCAGAGCAATTCCGGATTACCCGCAGCGGGTCTGCCGTCCGACAATGGCAAGGGCAGCGGACGGAACGGTGCGGGTCCGGACGGCGGACGGGAAGTGGTGGTGCGCTCATGAGCGAGCCTGCGAGTGAATCATTCAGCACAGCGCAGCCGCTTAGGCGCTCACCGAGCGTCAGCGAGGTGACGGCATGAGCGTCTTGGCAGTGGGCTTGTCCCATCGCAGCGCCGAGCTGAGCACGTTGGAACGCGTCGCGGTACCGGCGCCCGAGATCGGCAAGGTGCTCGACGAGCTGCAGCAGGCCGAGCACATCAGCGAGGTCATGCTCGTCTCGACGTGCAACCGCATCGAGGTTTACGCGGTGGTCGAGACCTTCCACGGCGGCCTGAACGACGTCTCGGAAGTCCTCGCCCGCCAGGCCGGGATGACGCCCGCCGAGCTGTACGACAGCCTGTACGTGCACTACGCCGGTGCCGCGGTCGAGCACCTGTTCTCGGTCACCTCCGGCCTGGACTCGATGGTCGTCGGCGAGACGCAGATCCTCGGCCAGATCCGCTCGTCCTACGCCACCGCGCGCGAGGCCGGCACGGTCGGCCGCACACTGCACGAGCTGATCCAGACCACGCTGCGCGTCGGCAAGCGCGTGCACACCGAAACCGGCCTCGACCAGCTGGGCGCGTCGGTCGTCTCCGAAGCGCTCGCCGCGGCCGGGGACGTCACCGGCAAGCACGCCGTCATCGTCGGCGCCGGCTCGATGGGCGCGCTGAGCGCGTCGCAGCTGCGCAAGGCCGGCATCGGCGAGATCACCGTCGCCAACCGCACCGACGCCCGCGCGCGCCGGCTCGCCGCGAACGTCTCCGAGCAGGGCGTGCCCGCCCGGGCGATCGCGCTGTCCCAGGTCGCCGACGCGGTGCGTGACGCCGACGTCGTGATCTGCTGCACCGGCGCGCAGGACGCCGTCTTCGGCCCGGAGCAGGTGCTGCCCCGCGGCGGCCGCGCCCTGGTCGTCTGCGACCTCGGCCTGCCCCGCGACGTCGACCCGGCGGTCGGCGAGCTCGACGGCGTGCGCGTCGTCGACCTGGCGACCGTGCAGCGCCGGATGCGCGAAGCCGGCACCCCGACCACCGACCGGCAGACGGCGAAGGCCACCGGCATCGTGCTCGACGAGGTGCGCGAGTACCTCGCCGGCCAGCGCAGCGCCGAGGTCACCCCGACGGTGACCGCGTTGCGCAAGCGCGCGGCCGAGGTCGTCGACGCCGAACTGCTGCGGCTGGACCACCGGCTGCCCCAATTGGACAGCGCCGTCCGCGAAGAGGTCGGCCGCACGGTCCGCCGGGTGGTCGACAAGCTGCTGCACGCGCCGACGGTGCGGGTCAAGCAGCTGGCCGCCGAGACGGCCGACACCGACTACGCGAACGCGTTGCGCGAACTGTTCTGCCTCGACCCGCAGGCACCCGCCGCGGTGGCGAGCCCGACGCCCCCACCAGAGAAGAAGTAGTAAGTGACCAGAGTCATTCGCATGGGTACGCGTGGATCGAAGCTCGCGCTCGCCCAGACCGGGCACGTCGCCGACGCCCTGCGGGCCACCGGCGCCGAGGTCGAGATCGTCACGGTGACCACGCCCGGGGACAAGTCGATGGCGCCGATCCCGACGATCGGTGTCGGCGTGTTCACTTCCGCGCTGCGGGAAGCGTTGCTGCGCAACGAGGTCGACGTCATCGTCCACTCGTACAAGGATCTGCCGACCGCGCCGGAGCCGGGCATCTCGCTCGCCGCCGTGCCGCCGCGCGCGGACCCGCGGGACGCGCTGATCGCGCGTGACGGGCTGACTCTCGGTGAGCTGCCGCCGGGCGCGACGGTGGGCACCGGCTCGCTGCGGCGCACCGCGCAGCTGCGCGCGCTGGGTCTCGGTTTGGAAATCGTGCCGATTCGCGGCAATATCGACACGCGCATGCGCAAGGTCACCGACGGCGAGCTGGATGCCGTGGTGCTCGCGCGTGCCGGACTGGCCAGGGTCGGCATGGTCGAGGTCATCACCGAGACCCTCGACCCGATCCAGATGCTGCCCGCGCCCGCACAGGGCGCGCTGGCGGTGGAGTGCCGGACCGCCGACGTGGACCTCGAGCACCTGCTCGCGGCCACGCTGGACGACGAGGGCACGCGGGCCGCGGTGACGGCCGAGCGTGCTTTGCTGGCCGCGCTCGAGGCGGGGTGCAGCTCGCCCGTGGGCGCGCTCGCCGAGATCGTCGAAGATCTCGACGCCGACGGCAAGGTCGTGGAACGGATCTCGCTGCGCGGTACTGCCGCGATCGAGGGCGAGGAAGGCGTGGTGGACATGGTCCGGGCCATCGCGCTGGCCGACAAGCACCAGGCCGCCCAGCTGGGCAAGGACCTGGCCGCCGAGCTGCTGGACCTCGGAGCCGGAGCCCTCTCCGGACCCGCGCAGTAGCGCTTTCACGAGCGCTTCTCAAGACGTAGGAGACCTGCGGTCATGCGATCACGCATGGCCGCCGCAAGAGGAGAAACGCACAGATGACCCCCGCGCGAAAGACCACCGGGCGCGTAGCGTTCGTGGGCTCCGGGCCCGGCGACGCCGGCCTGCTCACGGTCCGTGCCCAGGAACTGCTGGCCAAGGCCGAGGTCGTGGTGACCGACCCGGACGTGCCCCAGGCCGTCCTGGCGATGACCGCCGAAGGCGCCGAGGTCCGCCCCGCCGTCGGCGAGGCCACCGAGGTCGCCAAGGACCTGACCAACGAGGCCAAGGCCGGCCGGCTGGTGCTGCGCCTGATCGCCGGCGACCCGCTGACCACCCCGGCCGTCGTGGCCGAGGTGCAGGCGGTCGCCCGCACGAGCGCCGTGTTCGACGTCATCCCGGGTGTGTCCCCGGGCGCGGCCGTCCCGGCGTACGCCGGCGTCGCGCTCGGCGGCACGCACACCGAGGTCGACGTCCGCGGCGACGTCGACTGGGCGGCCCTGGCCGCGGCCCCGGGCCCGCTGGTGCTGCACGCGTCGTCGGCGCACCTCGCCGAGGCCGCTTCGGCGCTGACCGGGCACGGCCTGCCCGCGTCGACGCCGGTCGCGGTGACGGCGAACGGCACCATCAACACCCAGCGCACCCTCGACACCACGCTCGAGAAGGTCGCCAACGACGCCGGCGAGCTCGTCGGGCCGCTGATCGTCACGATCGGCCAGGCCGCCGGGCAGCGCTCGAAGCTGTCGTGGTGGGAGTCGCGCGCGCTGTACGGCTGGAAGGTCCTGGTGCCGCGCACCAAGGAGCAGGCCGGCGAGATGGCCGAGCGCCTGCGCGGCCACGGCGCGACGTCGCACGAGGTGCCCACCATCTCGGTCGAGCCGCCCCGCAGCCCGGCGCAGATGGAACGCTCGGTCAAGGGCCTGGTCGACGGCCGTTACCAGTGGATCGTCTTCACCTCCACCAACGCGGTCCGCGCGGTGTGGGAGAAGTTCGAGGAGTTCGGCCTGGACGCCCGCGCGTTCTCCGGCGTGAAGATCGCCTGCGTCGGAGCGGCCACCGCGGAGAAGGTGCGCTCGTTCGGCATCATCCCCGAGCTGGTGCCCGAGGGTGAGCAGTCCAGCGAAGGTCTGCTGGCCGAGTTCCCGCCGTACGACGACGTCCTCGACCCGGTCGACCGCGTCCTGCTGCCCCGCGCGGACATCGCCACCGAGACCCTGTCGGCCGGCCTGCGCGAACGCGGCTGGGAGATCGACGACGTCACGGCCTACCGGACCGTCCGGGCCGCGCCGCCGCCAGCCGATACCCGCGAGATGATCAAGACCGGCGGTTTCGACGCGGTCTGCTTCACCTCGTCCTCGACCGTGCGCAACCTGGTCGGCATCGCCGGCAAGCCGCACACCCGCACGCTGGTCGCGTGCATCGGCCCGAAGACGGCCGAGACGGCAGTGGAGTTCGGCCTCCGGGTCGACGTCCAGCCGGAGAAGGCCGACGTCCCGCACTTGGTGGACGCACTGGCCGAGCACGCCGCGCGGCTTCGCGCGGAGGGCGCCCTGCCGCCGCCGCGCAAGGCGAAGCGGGCCCGCAGGTCCTGAGGTTCGTTGGTCCGTGAAGGCCTCCTTACCGGCTCTTACCGCCGGGAAGGGGGCCTTCACGGCTTTCCGGCCGGGTGGTTTGGTGATCCACTGGGTAAGTGGCCGACCAGGGCGCTTCCGTAGGTGACCTCGCGCGCCGGCTGAGCGCGGTGCTTGCCCAGCTTCCGTCCGACGCCCTGGAGCAAGCGAGCCAGAACCTCGGCGACGCTCATACCCGCATCGAGGAGGTTTCGCGCGGCTCCGCCGACCCGGGACTGCGGTCTGCAGCCGACCTTTTGGCGCAGGCCCTGGTCCTAGCGCGCGTGGTGGGCGAAGGGGTCGCGGAGAGCCGGCGCTTGCTTCAGGAGTACCTCGACAGGCTCGGACCGGCCACGTCTCAGCCCACTCGTCCCGCTGTCACTGGCCCTTCCCTGTCTCTCGGCGAGCGGGTGCGGCAAGCGCGTCGGCGAGTCGGCCGTCGTGACGACGGGGTAGTGCCGGCTCGGGGCGAATGGGTTCGCTCGGACGGATGGACCGTCCGGATGGCCAGTGGGCCGGGAGATGATCACTTCTCAGCTGCCAGGAGGTTCATCGGGAGCCATCTCCCCGGACCGGTGGCCAGACTGGCGACGCACGTCGAGGTGAAAGTCGCAGTTCGGATGCGCGAAGAGCACTTGAGCCAGGAGACGGTGGTGATGGATCGGGGTGTGTGCGGCACCCGCCCGTTCGACTCGCATCGCCGGATCACCTGCGACAAGTTTCTTCCCGCGTTGTTGCCACCCGGAGCTGTCTTGCGAGTTGTGCAACCGGACGGCACGATCCGGGAATACCAGGGAGGGGAGCCCGCGTGACCATCACCGGTTCGGTGCCGATTCACGGGCACGCTGAAGGCGGCGAGGCCTTCTCGCTGGAGGCTGTCGAAGACGTGGATCGCCTGGTCGACCTGTTGAGCCGGCCGGAGACGGACACCGCGACTTTGGAGGCCGAGGACGGCTCCACGCTCGACGCACATGTGGCCGGCGCTGCCGGCTACCTGCTCTACGCCGGAAACGATTCGTTCGGTTACAGCGTCGGCGACCCCGGGACCCCCGCCGTCGAGTCGGAGGTCGGCTTTCCGCCGGGAAGCGGCATCCCGCTGGACCGGTTCCGGACGGCGCTCCGAGAGTTCCTCGCCGACGGCGGGCGAGCGCCTCGGTCCGTGCGCTGGCGTGATCCGGCCGAGCTGCCCTGAGCGAGCGGCTGTCGCCTGCCGGTCACCGACGAAAGCGGCCGCTGAGCACCCTTGCGGGTCTCCGGCGATAGGGCGCGGAGTAACTTGGAGGGGTGTTCCCTGAGCATCGTCCCCGCAGGCTCCGCACCACGCCCGCTATGCGCCGGCTGGTCGGTGAAACGACGCTGCGGCCACGCCAGCTGATCCTCCCGATGTTCGTCGCCGAAGGGCTTGACCAGCCGCGGCCGATTTCGAGCATGCCGGGCGTCGTGCAGCACACCCGGGACACCCTGCGGAAGGCCGCCGTCGACGCGGTCAACTCCGGGGTCGGCGGGCTGATGCTGTTCGGCATTCCCGAGACCCGTGACGCCGAGGGCTCGGGCGCCGTCGACGAGCGCGGCATCCTCAACGTCGCCCTGCGCGACCTGCGCGCCGAACTCGGCGACGCCACCGTGCTGATGGCCGACACCTGCCTCGACGAGTTCACCGACCACGGCCACTGCGGCGTCCTCGACGCCGACGGCGGGGTCGACAACGACGCCACGCTGCGCGTCTACGCCGAGATGGCCGTCGCGCAGGCCGAAGCCGGGGCGCACGTGCTCGGGCCGTCCGGGATGATGGACGGCCAGATCGGCGTCATCCGCCGCGCGCTCGACGAGGTCGGCCACAGCGACAAGGCGATCCTCGCGTACGCCGCGAAGTACGCCAGCGCGTTCTACGGCCCGTTCCGCGAGGCCGTCGACTCGCAGCTCAAGGGCGACCGCAAGACCTACCAGCAGGACCCGGGCAACGCCCGCGAGGCGCTGCGCGAGATCGAGCTGGACCTCGCCGAGGGCGCGGACATGATCATGGTCAAGCCCGCACTGTCCTATTTGGACGTCCTCAAGGCGGCCGCGGACATCTCCCCGGTGCCGGTGGCGGCCTACAACATCTCGGGCGAGTACGCGATGGTCGAAGCCGCCGCGGCGAACGGCTGGCTCGAGCGCGAGCGGACCGTCCTCGAGGTGCTGACGTCGATCCGCCGGGCCGGCGCCGACATGATCCTGACGTATTGGGCAGCCGAAGCCGCTGCGTGGCTGGACTGACCGGTTAGAGTCCCTCGCGTGGCCGACAAGGAAACCGAAGACCTCAGCGGTCTCACCGACGACGAACGCCGCAAACTGGGCCGCGCGCCGGATCCGGTGCTGCCCGGACAGCCCGCGCCCAAGGCCGCCCCGCCGCGGCCGGTGTGGTGGTCGTTCTGGCTGTGGCTCGCCGGCGGCGTGCTGCTGATCCTGAGCTACGTCCAGCTGCTCAGCAGCAAGTCCGCGGTCATCGCGCAGTTCGTCGAGGGCACCAAGGACTCGAAGTACTCGCCGCAGATGATCGCGGACGGCGTCACGACGCTGCTGTGGTACCTGCTCGGCGGCTCGGTCGTGTTCGTGCTGCTGTTCCTGCTGTTCGCGTACAAGGCGCGCGAAGGCACTCGCTCGGCCCGGACGGTGCTCACCATCCTGCCGATCGTGATGCTGGTGCTGATCATGGTGATCGCGCCGATCATCAACTTCCTGACGCTGGCCGCGGTGCTGGTGTTCGTCGTCGCGCTGGTGCTGCTGTACCTGCCGTCGGTGGCGGGCTACTTCCCGAAGGCCGGCAAGCGCCCGTGAGCGACCGGCTCTACGCCGAGTCCGGCGTGAGCTGGGTCGCCATCGTGTGGGGCCCGGTGTTCGCCGTGGTCGGGGCGCTGGCGGAGCTGGTGACGGGTGGCCCGGTGCACCTCGTAGGCTGGCTGCTGGTCGGGTTCGGCCTGTGCGTCATCACGATCCCGTGGGTGTACGCGCGGCGCCGGTTCCTCTCGCTGGAAGTCACGACGAAGCAGTTGCGCCAGGGCCGCGAGAAGGTCCAGGCGGCCGAGCTGGCGTCGGTGACGGACGTCGGCACGCCGGTCGGCGCCCGCGTGCTCGGCGGCGGCTGGTCGGTCCCGCGCAAGTACGATTCGCTGCCGCTGAAGCTGGCGGACGGCACGGTGGTGCTGGCGTGGGCGAAGGACGTCGAGGCCCTGCAGGACGCGCTGGACCGCCTCGTCCGGGCGACGCCGCGCGAGACGTGAGAAAATCCTCTCTGTGATCGACCTTCCGCAGCCCACCGGGGCCGAGCTCTGGCCGCCGGATGAATCCGGGTCCGCCGCGCGGCTGCACAAGCCGTGGCGGATCCTGGTCGCCGTCTTGGAGGTCGTGCTCGCCGTGGCGGCCGGCTGGGGCGTCTACGCCTTCTGGCACAGCGGCATGGCCACCGTCGTGACGCGCACCGATGACGGCGCCGTCCTCGAGTCGCACCGGTACTTCGGCGGCCACCTCGCCGCGGCCATCGGGCTCGGCGTCGTGGCCGCGATCCTGCTGGTGGACGCGGTCCGTCAGCTCTCTCTCGCGCTGCGTACGCGCCCTCAAAAGCAGAAGGACTGATACACAGCTCCTCCACAGGGAACGAACAGTCAATTGCTAAGCGGCGGCCGCAAGGTTGCCGCATGACGCGGGTGCGTGCCTCCAGGGCATGGGTGATCAACGGTGCTCTGATCGTGCTACTGGCCGGGGCGGGATTCGGGATATACCAAGCCTTTACCCCGGCTTCGAACACGGCTCAGGCCCAGACCCGCAGCACGCAGGTGCGCCGGGCGACGGTCTCCGAGACGATTTCCGCCGCCGGGACTCTCGCCAGCAGCTACACGGGCGCGGCGAACTTCACGACGGCCGGCAAGGTCACGTCGATCGACGTGAAGGTCGGCGACGTCGTGAGCGCCGGCCAGAAGCTCGCGACCGTCGACAGCACGCAGGCGGCGAAGCAGCTTCAGGTCGCGAAGGCGAATCGCTCGGTGGCGCAAGACAGTCTCGACAGCGCCGAAACCGCCGAGGACACCCCGGCGACGGGCCAAAACGGTCAGAACAGCCAGAACAGCGCCCAGGCCGCCGCGAACAGCGTCACCTCGGCGCAGGCGAAGCTGGACCAGGCCGAGCTGGACGTCCAGACCGCGCAGACCGCGCTGGACAACACCTCGCTCTACGCGCCCGGCGCGGGCACCGTCACCGCCGTCAACGGCACGGTCGGGCAGCAGTCCTCCAGCGGCTCGGCGAGCAGTAGCTCCCAGTCGACGTCCAGCGGCAGCGGCCAGGGCGGGCAGGGCTCGTCGAACTCCAGCGCCGCGACGTCGTCTTCCAGCAGTAGCAGCACCGGGTTCATCACCATCACGAACATGAGCGGCCTGGTCGTGACCACCTCGGTCGCCGAGATCGACGTCAGCAAGGTGAAGGCGGGCCAGAAGGCCACGGTGACGCTCAACGCGCTGCCGGACAAGCCGATCCAGGCCACCGTCTCCAGCATCAACCTGACCCCGACGACCAGCGGCAGCGTGGTCTCCTACGGCGCGCAGCTCGCGCTCACCAGCCCGCCGGACGGCCTGCGGCCCGGGCAGTCGGCCAGCGTCGTGATCACCGTCGCCGAGGCGCAGAACGCGCTGAGCGTGCCGGCCGCGGCCGTGACGACCGCCGGCAACACCAACATCGTCACCGTGCAGGAGAACGGCCGGAACGTGCCCCGCCAGGTGCAGATCGGCATCCGCGGCGAGTCGACCGTGCAGATCACGTCCGGGCTGACCGAGGGCGAGAACGTCGTGCTCACCGCGACGGCCGCGACCGGCACCGGTGGCACCGGCCGGACCGGCACCGGCGGGACGGGTGGCACCGGTGGGTTCCCGGGCGGCGGGACCGGCGGCGTCCCCGGCGGCGGCCAGCGCGGCACGGGTACGGGCGCCGGCGGCGGCTTCGGCGGACGCGGATGAACCCGGTGATCGCGGTCTCCGGACTGCGCAAGACCTACGGCGCGGGGGACACCGCGGTGCACGCCCTGCGCGGCGTCGAGCTCACCGTGCGGCCCGGCGAGTACGTCGCGATCATGGGCGCGTCCGGTTCGGGCAAGTCGACGCTGCTGAACATGCTGGGCTGCCTCGACGTCCCGACGTCCGGCCAGTACCTGCTGGACGGCTTCGGCGTCGGCAAGCTCAACGAGCGGCAATTGGCCTTGCTGCGCAACCGGAAGATCGGTTTCATCTTCCAGTCGTTCAACCTCGTGCCCCGGACGTCCGCGTTGTCCAATGTGGAGCTCCCGCTTGTCTACAGTGGACTTCGTCGGGCGGAACGGCGACGCCGCGCGCTCGCCGCGCTGGACATGGTCGGGCTGTCCGACCGGGCCAAGCACCTGCCGAGCGAGCTGTCCGGCGGCCAGATCCAGCGCGTCGCCGTGGCGCGGGCGCTGGTCACCGGGCCGGCGATGCTGCTCGCCGACGAGCCGACCGGCAACCTGGACCGCCGCAGCACCGAGGACGTCCTCGGGGTGTTCGACCGGCTCAACCAGCTCGGCCGCACCATCGTCGTGATCACGCACGAGGACGAGGTCGCCGCGCACGCGCGCCGCGTCGTCCGGGTCGACGACGGGCTGATCGTGGCCGACGACGTCACTCGGGCGTCCGGGGTCGTGGGGGCCGTCTCGTGAACCTCTTCGAAGTCCTGCGCTTCGCCGTGCGCGGGCTCACGGCGAACAAGCTGCGCTCGTCGCTCACCACGCTCGGCATCACCATCGGCGTCGCCGCGGTGATCCTGCTCGTCGCGGTCGGCAACGGCGCCTCGGCGGCCATCGCGGCGAGCATCCAGGGCCTCGGCACCAACGTCGTCAACGTCTCCCCGGCGCGCGGCGGCGGCCAGGGCGCCTCGGCCCGGCCGCTGACCGTGCAGGACGCGCACGCGCTGGTCGACCCGATCGGCGCGCCCGACGTCAAGGCCGCGTCGCCGGTCGTGAACACAACGGCCACCGCGACCTACGGGCAGACGTCGTACGACATCTCGACCGTCGCGGGCACCGAGCCCGCGTACTTCACCACCACCAACCGCGACATCGCCGAAGGCGCGCTGTTCACCAGCGAGGACGTCACGGCCGCGCGCAAGGTCGTCGTGCTCGGCCCGACGACGGCGGAGTCGATCTTCGGCAGCGGTACCGACGCGGTCGGCCAGAACGTGCTGCTCAACAGCATCCAGTTCACCGTGGTCGGGGTGCTGCAGGCCAAGGGCAGCACCGGGCTGCAGAACGCCGACGACGTCGCGATCGCGCCGATCTCGGCCGTGCAGAACTCGCTGGCCGGCTACGGCAGCCTCAGCCAGATCGCCGTCCAGGCCACCAGCGCGGACTCCGTCACGCTGGCGCAGGCCGAGATCACCGCGATCCTCAACGCGCGCCACGGCATCCGGCTCGGCGGCACCGCCGACTACCAGATCCAGAACTCCGAGCAACTGCTCGCGACGCGGACGTCGGCGACCGAGACGTTCACCGTGCTGCTGGCGGCCGTCGCGGCGATCTCGCTGCTGGTCGGCGGCATCGGCGTCACGAACATCATGCTCGTCACGGTCACCGAGCGGATCCGCGAGATCGGCATCCGCAAGGCCATCGGCGCCCCGCGCGCGGCCATCCTCGGCCAGTTCCTCGCCGAAGCGACCATGCTCAGCCTGTTCGGCGGGCTGCTCGGCGTCGCGATCGGGCTGATCGGCAGCCGGTTCACCATCTCCGGGATCAAGCCGGTCGTGGTGCCTTCGTCGATCCTGCTCGCCTTCGCGGTATCCGCCCTGATCGGGCTGTTCTTCGGCAGTTTCCCGGCGAACCGGGCCGCCAAGCTGCGGCCGATCGACGCGCTGCGTCATGAATAAGGAGTCACCGATGTCTTCCACGACGACCCCGCCGCCCGGTTCGGGGGACGAGCCGACGGCGGTGCTCCCGGCCGTCGAACCGGCGGCGCCCGCCGAGCCGACGGCGGAGCAGATCGTCGCCAGCCCGGCGGTCGAGGGCGACCTGAACGCCGAGATGCGCCGCGCGGCCAAGCCGTTCTCCCGGGCCACGATGGTGCTGGCCGGGCTGGTGGTGCTCGCGGCCGTGTTCGCCGGCGGTGCCTGGACGCACGCCGCGTTCGGCTCGTCGTCGGGCTCGTCGGGCGCGCCGGCCGGGCGCCAGGGCGGCGGCTTGGGTGGCACGCAGGCGGGTGGCACTCAAGCTGGCACCGGCCAGACCGGCGGCACCGGCACCGGGCAGCAGCAGGGTGGCGGCTTCCGCGGCGCCGGCGGGCGTGGCACCACGGGCACGATCGACCACGTCGACGGCACGACCGTCTACGTGAAGACCGCGCAGGGCACCGACGTCAAGGTGTCCACATCGGACTCGACGACGGTCGGCGTGACCCAGCCGGGCAAGCTCGCGGACCTCAAGCCGGGCTCGACGGTGACGATCCAGGGCCAGGCCGGCGACGACGGCACGGTCGCCGCGCAGGCGATCACCCAGCAGGCCGGTCGCTAGTTCAAGACGATGATGGCGGTGTTAAGCGCGGTCGCGAACAGGATCCAGGCGAGGTAGGGCACCTGCAGCGCGGCCGCGAGCTTCGACCGGCGGGCGAACAGGACGATCGTCACGAGCACGACGACGTCCAGCACCAGGATGTCGAGCAGGGCGAGCACCGCGGCGCCGCCCTCGAAGAACAGCGGCGGCCAGAGCAGGTTGACCAGCAGGCCGATGCCGTACGCGGCGAACCCGCGGTTCTCGCCGTCGGTGCGCCAGTAGCACCAGCCGGACAGCGCGATCGTGACGTAGAGCACCGTCCACACCGGACCGAAGAGGGACACCGGCGGCGCCCACGACGGCAGGTCGAAGCGCTCGTAGATCTCCTTCGACGACGTCGCGGCCAGGGCGCCGACCGCCGCGACCACGGCGACGACGCCGAGGAAGCAGGCCAGCACCAGCCACGGGTTGCGCTGGGGCACACGTTCGGTCACCGGTTGTTCCCCTCCCGGGCGGCGTGCGGCCATCTTAGGGCGGTGACGCTCGCGCGCACCCCGAGTTGCAGGTGACGGGGTCGGCGGTGCGCCGCCCGGGTTTGCGAGACTGGACGGGTGAGCACTGGAACCGAGCAGTCCAAGGCATGGTTCGACCGCGCTAAGGCGGCCATCCCGGGCGGGGTGAACTCGCCGGTCCGGGCGTTCAACTCGGTCGGCGGCACCCCGCGGTTCATGGTCCGCGGCGAGGGCCCGCACCTGTGGGACGCCGACGGGAACCGCTATGTCGACTTGGTGTCGTCCTGGGGGCCGATGATCCTGGGGCACGCGCACCCGGCGGTCGTCGAGGCGGCGCGCGAGGCGGCGACGTCCGGGCTGTCGTTCGGCACGCCGACCATCGGCGAGGTCGAGCTGGCCGAGGAGATCATCGGCCGAGTCGAGCCCGTCGAGCGGGTCCGGCTGGTCAACTCGGGCACCGAGGCCACGATGAGCGCGATCCGGCTGGCCCGCGGGTTCACCGGCCGCGCGAAGATCGTCAAGTTCGCCGGCTGTTACCACGGCCACGTCGACGCGCTGCTCGCCCAGGCGGGCTCCGGCGTCGCGACGCTCGGGCTGCCGACGTCGCCGGGTGTCACCGGCGCCCAGGCCGCCGACACGATCGTGCTGCCCTACAACGACCTCGACGTCGTCCGGCAGTCCTTTGTGGACAATCCGGACGCGATCGCCGCGGTGATCACCGAGGCCGCGGCGGGCAACATGGGTGCCGTCGCGCCGGACGAGGGCTTCAACGCGGGCCTGCTGGAGATCGCCCACGAGCACGGCGCGCTGCTGGTCATGGACGAGGTGATGACCGGGTTCCGCGTCTCGCGCGCGGGCTGGTTCGGCCTCGAAGGCGTGGCCGGCGACCTGTACACGTTCGGCAAGGTGATGTCCGGCGGCCTGCCGGCGGCGGCGTTCGGCGGCCGCGCCGACATCATGGCCAAGCTCGCCCCGGGCGGGCCGGTCTACCAGGCCGGGACGCTGTCCGGGAACCCCGTCGCGGTGGCCACCGGCCTCGCGACGCTGCGCGCGGCCGACCAGGCCGTGTACGCGGCGCTCGACGCCAACGCGAAGCGCCTCGGCAACCTCTTCCGCCTCGCGCTGAGCGAAGCCGGCGTCGCGAACAGCGTCCAGTACGCGGGCAACCTGGTGAGCGTGTTCTTCGGCGAGCCGACGGTCCGCGACTACGCGGGCGCGCAGGCGTCCGAGACCTGGCGCTTCCCGCCGTTCTTCCACGCGCTGCTCGACGGCGGCGTGTACGCGCCCCCGAGCGCGTACGAGGCCTGGTTCGTCAATGCGGCCATGGACGACGAAGCGTTCTCGGTGATCGAAGCGGCGCTGCCCGCGGCGGCGCAGGCGGCGGCCGGAGCGGTCCAGTGACCACCGTCGTCCACATGCTCCGCCACGGCGAAGTCCACAACCCCGAGAAGATCCTCTACGGCCGGCTGCCCGGCTACCGGCTCTCCGAGCGCGGCCAGCGTCAGGCGCTGACGGTCGCCGAGGCCGTCGCGGGGCACGACCTCGTGCACGTCGTCGCGTCGCCGCTGCAGCGAGCGCAGGAGACGGCGGCGCCGATCGCGGCGGCGCACCGCCTCGACATCGCGACCGACGCGGAGCTGATCGAGGCCGGCAACCAGTTCGAGGGCCTGCACGTCGCGGTCGGCGACGGCGCGCTGCGGGAGCCGAAGCACTGGTCGAAGCTGACCAACCCGTTCAAGCCGTCGTGGGGCGAGCCGTACCTGGAGATCGCGCACCGGATGCTCGGCGCCGTCCACCGCGCGCGCGACGCGGCGGAGGGTCACGAGGCGCTGTGCGTGTCGCACCAGCTGCCGATCTGGACGCTCCGGCGGTTCCTCGAGGGCAAGAAGCTGTGGCACGACCCACGCCGTCGCCAGTGCTCGCTGGCCTCCCTGACCAGCCTGGTCTTCGACGGCGACGAGCTGCGCGAGATCGTCTACAGCGAGCCCGCGGGGTCCACCGACCCGAAGGTGACCGGGGCATGAAACGGCTCCTCGTCACGCTGGCCGCGCTGGGCCTGATCGCGGGGTGCAGCGCGGGCAAGGACGCGGTCGTCCAGGGGAGCAGCTTCACGTTCGTCTCCCCGGGCGGCCAGGTCGACATCACCTACGACGTCGCCCAGCGCCAGACCGCGCCGGTCCTCTCCGGCGACGACCTGATGAACGAGGGCAAGCAGCTGTCGCTGGCCGACTTCCCCGGCAAGGTCGTCGTGCTCAACCTCTGGGGCCAGTGGTGCGGGCCGTGCCGCACGGAGGCGCCCGAGATGGAGAGCCTCGCGAAGCAGGCGCCGGGGGTGCAGGTCGTCGGCATCGACGTCCGCGACCCGGCGCGCGACGCCGCGCAGGACTTCGTCCGCGACCGCGGGCTGACGTACCCGTCGATCTACGACCCGGACGGCCGGGTGCTGCTCAAGCTGAGCGGCTACCCGCGCAACATCATCCCGTCGACGATCGTGCTGGACAACCAACACCGCGTCGCGGCGGTGTTCCTGCGCCCGGTACTGGCCCAGGATCTGCTCCCGGTCACCCAGCGCCTGGCGGCGGAACAGGCCTGATTCGGCCCAGGCTGAAACCCCTCCACCGACCGCGCGGTTCCCGGTACGTTCCCCGTGATCGTTTTGTCCGAACCCGGGGGGTTTCTCATGATGAAGAAGTTGGCGGCCGCGGCACTGATCGCCTTCGCCGTGACCACGGCCGCGTCGGCGCCCGTCTCCGCGGCACCGGCCGCTTCCGCGGCGCCGGTCACGATCCAGGAATTCACGCTGCTCAAGCAGACGAGCGGCAACGGCCGCACGCTCCGCCTCTGGCAGAACACCGGCAACGGCCTGGTGCACGGCAACCTGTCGGGCGCCCAGTACGGCGGCCAGCTCTACCTCTGAGCGCGGCCGACCCGGGCGGCCAGGCCGTCGAGGACCACGGACAGGCCCGTCGCGAACGCCGCGTCCCGCAGCGAGCGGGGCACGGCCGTGCGGCGGGCCTGTTCTTCGACCGTGAAGCCGTTCACGAAACCCGTCACCAGGTCCGCGCAGGCCTCGTGCTCCGGGATGCCCGCGTCCGCGAGCGTCGTCAGCAGGTGGCCCAGGAACTCCGTCGCCGCCGGTCCCGGGGCACTCATGGTCGCGATGACGCGGGCGCCGTCCGGGTGGGCGAGCATCGTCTCGCGGTGGGCGTTCGCGATTGCCGTCACGCGCTCCCGCCACGTCCCGGACGCGCGCACCCCGCGCGTCGCCACCGCCAGCATGTGCTCCGCGACGGCGTCCAGCAGCGCCTGCTTGTTCGCGTAGTGCCAATAGAGCGCGCCGACGCGCACGCCGAGGCGGTCGGCGAGCTTGCGCGTGGTCAGCTCGTCCAGCCCGGTCTCGTCCAGCAGCTCGATCGCGGCGTCCAGCACCACCGCCTGGTTGAGGGCCATCGGAGACCAGTGCACCACGCCTGTCGCGCTTGAGCGGTGTTCAAGTACGCGAAAGCACCAACGCGCCACGAGCGGGACCAAGGTCCTGAACTGCTGTGAGGTAGGTCCTGTGAACCGGCCCCGGAGTTCTCACCGGGACCTCACTGCCTACCCTCAATCCCGTGAACTCCGTTACCGAGCTGGCGATCTCCGGACCGCTGCTGCTCGCCGCGGGCGTCGCGCTGGTGGCCGGAACGATCTCCTTCGCCTCGCCGTGCGTGGTGCCGCTGGTGCCGGGGTATCTCGCGTACCTCGCCGCGCTCGTCGGCGCGGACGCCCCCGCGGTCCGGGCCGGCGAGGAGCGCAAGCAGGGCCGCTGGGCCGTGCTGGGCGCCGCGCTGCTGTTCGTGCTCGGGTTCACCGTCGTGTTCGTCGCCACCCTGGGCACCCTGGTCTGGCTGGCCGACACGCTCACCCTCAACCAGGACCTGCTGCAGCGCATCGGCGGCGTCCTCACCATCGCGATGGCGCTGGTGTTCCTCGGCTGGATCCCGGGCCTGCAGCGCGAGTTCCGTTCGCACCGCGTGCCCGGCGGTGGCATCTGGGGCGCCCCGCTGCTCGGCGCCGTCTTCGGCCTCGGCTGGACGCCGTGCATCGGCCCGACGCTGTCCGCCGTCACGACGCTGGCCAGCGCGACCGGCGGCGCCGAGGCCCGCGGCTACCTGCTGATCGCCGTCTACTGCCTCGGCCTCGGGCTGCCGTTCCTGCTCATCGCGCTCGGCGCCCGCTGGGCCGTGCGCGCCACCGACTGGCTGCGCCGCCACGGCCGCCAGGTCCAGGTCTTCGGCGGCGCACTGCTGATGATCGTCGGGATCCTGCTGGTCACCGGCGTCTGGGGAGATCTGATGGGCTTCCTCCGCAACGAGCTCGCGGGCGACTTGAGGTTGCCGCTGTGACGCCCGCCGACGCACTCTTTCCCGCGGAGGCGGCATGAGCACAGTGGAGGCACCTCCCGCGGCCCCACGAGGACCCACGCCCGCCAAGCGCACCTTCGCCTTCGTGCGCAACACCTGGCGCGGCCTGACGTCGATGCGCACCGCGCTCGTCCTGCTGTTCCTGCTGGCGCTGGCCGCGCTGCCCGGCGCGCTCCTGCCGCAGCGGAAGCTCAACGCGCCCAAGGTCGACGCGTACATCAGCGCGCACGGCTGGTGGGGCACGCTGCTCGACAAGCTCGAGTTCTACGACGTCTACTCCAGCATCTGGTTCTCGGCGGTCTACCTGCTGCTGATGATCTCGCTGATCGGCTGCCTGACGCCGCGCAGCTTCGAGTACGTCAAGGCGATGCGCGCCAAGCCGGTGCTGACCCCGCGCAACCTGGCCCGGATGCCGCACTACCGGCTCGGCCGCGGCAAGCAGGACGTCGCCGCCGAGCTCGCCGCCGTCCACAAGCAGCTGTCCGGCTGGCGGCGCGTCGAGCGTGAAGAGGCCGGCGGCGTCCGCACGATCTCCGCCGAACGCGGCTTCCTGCGCGAGACCGGCAACCTGATCTTCCACTTCAGCATGCTGGGCCTGATCGTGTTCTTCGCGCTGGGCAAGCTGTACGGCTACGAAGGCCAGGTCATCGTCCAGGCCGACGGCAGCACCTTCTGCAACTCCGGCATCTACAACTACGACTCCTTCAACGCGGGCCTGCGCGTCGACGGCACCGACCTCGACCCGTTCTGCGTGAAGATCAACGACTTCACCGCGCGCTACACCGACGCCGGCGAGCCGGAGTACTACCACTCGAACATCGAGTACCAGTCCGGCTCCGACCTCGACACGAACACCTGGCGCCCGTACGGCCTCGAGGTCAACTCGCCGCTGCGCACCGTCGGCGACCGCGTCTACCTGCTCGGCCAGGGCTACTCGCCGAAGTTCACGGTGACCTTCCCGGACGGCACCCAGCGCACCCAGAACACGCAGTGGCGCACGGTCGACCCGACCACGATGCTCGCCGAGGGCGCGACGAAGTTCGACCAGCCCGGCGTCACCGACGAGGTGCGGCGGCGGACCCGCCAGCTGGCCATCACCGGCCTGTTCGCGCCGACGTCGTTCCTGCACGGCAACGTCCTGACGTCGTCGGCGCCGCAGCTGACCGACCCCGCCGTCGCCGTCGACATCCTGCGCGGCGACCTCGGCCTGGACGCCGGGCGCGGCCAGTCGGTGTTCGAGGTCGACCAGTCGCTGATCGACGACGGGCGGCTGAAGAAGGTCGCCCGCGAGAACATGAAGGTCGGCCAGGAGATCAAGCTCGACGACGGCACGAAGGTCCGCTTCGACGGCGTCGGCCACTGGGTCTCGCTCCAGGTCTCCCACGACCCGACGCAGGGTTTCGTGCTCGGGTTCGCCATCTCGATGTTCCTCGGCCTCGGCGCGTCCTTGCTGGTCAAGCGGCGTCGGCTGTGGGTCCGGGTGAAGCCGGGGACCGAGGACGAGCCGAGTACGGTGATCGAGGTCGCCGGGCTGGCCCGCACGGATCAGGCCGGGTACGGCGAAGAGTTCCACCGGATCAGCGAACGCCTGATCAGTGGTCAGAAGGGCTGAAGCAATGCCGATCAACGAGACGCTGTCGCAGTACAGCGACTGGCTGTACACCACCGCCGCGGCGATCTACGTCGTCGCGCTGATGTTCACCCTGATCGAGCAGGGCTTCGGCGCCAAGGGCCGGCTCGCCACCGAGCGGGCCAAGCTGCGGGCGCGTGAGCTCGTCGGGGCCGGCGGACCGCCGATCGAGCAGGTCTCGGCCGAGCAGCGCGCGGTCGGGCGGCCCGAGCGGATCGGCCGGATGGGCGCGGCGCTGCTGGTGCTCGGCGCGCTGCTGCAGCTGTCGGCGATCGTGCTGCGCGGGCTCGCCGTGCACCGCGCGCCGTGGGGCAACATGTACGAGTACGGCATGGCGGTCACCTTCATCACGGTGCTCACCTGGCTGATCGTGATGTGGAAGTTCCCGGTCCGCCACCTCACCGGCTTCCTGCTGCTGCCCGTCGTGATCCTGATGTTCATCAACGGCACGCTGCTCTACACCACCGCGGCGCCGGTCCAGCCCGCGCTGCAGTCCTACTGGCTGGTCATCCACGTCTCGGCGGCCATCATCGGCTCCGGCGTCTTCCTGGTCCCGGGCGTGTCGAGCGTGCTGTTCCTGTTCCGCGCCGCGTACGAGAAGGACAACACCAAGTTCGCGCGCTTCGCCTCGAAGCTGCCCGCGGCCGACGTCCTCGACCGGATCGCCTACCGGACGACGATCTTCGCCTTCCCGGTGTTCACCTTCGGCGTGCTCTGCGGCGCGGTCTGGGCCGAGTCGGCCTGGGGCCGGTTCTGGGGCTGGGACCCCAAGGAGACCGTCGCGTTCATCGCGTGGGTCGTCTACGCGGCCTACCTGCACTCACGCGCGACGGCCGGCTGGCGCGGCGCCCGGGCGGCGGCCATCAACATCGTCGGGTTCGCCGCGATCATCTTCAACCTGTTCTTCGTGAACCTCGTCACCGCGGGCTTGCACTCCTACGCCGGGGTGGGCTGAGCAACCTGCGGGTACGCCGACTACCGTCGTCATCGGGGAGAGCTTCAGGGGTAGTGATGTCGGGCGGAGTGCGCGGAGGTTTACACCGGTGACCGGACCCAGCGAAGAATCGGCTCCTGGCCACGCCGAACCGGCCGCTGCCCCGCAGCAGCCGGAGGCGCCGGGGAGCCTGTTCGCCGACGACCGGACGGACTCGCATCCGCATCCGGAGACGTCAGGCGCGTTCGACGTGCAGCCGACGCAGGCCGTCGCGCCGCCGCCGAACCCGGCCGCGTCCGGCCCGCACCAGGTGCCGAACCCGGCCGTCTCGGGTCCGCACCAGGTGCCCCAGAGCCCGCCGGCGCAGTACGGCTACGACCAGAACCTCCCGCCGCTGCAGCCGCAGTACGGCGACCCCGCGCAGCAGTACCAGGCGCAGGCCCAGTACCCGCAGCAGCAGCCCCAGCAGCAGCCGTCCGGCCTGCCGCAGCCCCAGAGCGGCCGGCACGCCGCGCCGCCGCCGCAGGGCGGCCACGGCCACGACCTGTCCACCGCGCACCTGGTCAAGCAGGTCAAGCGGCCGCCGCAGTCGGGCTGGCGCAAGGCCGTTTACGTCGGCACGGGCAAGCTCGTCAACCCGGGGGAGAGCCCGGCCGACACCCAGCGCCGTGACCTCATCGCGCGGGTCAACCAGCCGCTGCGCGGGTGCTACAAGATCGCGATGCTGTCGCTGAAGGGCGGCGTCGGCAAGACCACGGTCACGACGACGCTGGGCGCGACGTTCGCTTCGCTGCGCGGCGACCGCGTGGTCGCGGTGGACGCCAACCCGGACCGCGGCACGCTCTCGCAGAAGATCCCGCTGGAGACCACGGCGACGGTCCGCCACCTGCTGCGCGACGCGGCTCGCATCACGCGCTACAGCGACGTCCGGTCCTACACGTCCCAGGGCGCCAGCCGGCTGGAGATCCTCGCCAGCGAGCAGGACCCGGCCGTCTCCGAGGCGTTCTCCGAGGACGACTACCGCCGCACGGTCAACCTGCTGGAGCACTTCTACAACATCGTGCTCACGGACTGCGGCACCGGCTTGATGCACTCGGCGATGAAGGGCGTCCTGGACGTCGCGGACGCGCTGGTCGTGGTCTCGTCGGGCTCGGTCGACGGCGCGCGCAGCGCCTCGGCGACGTTGGACTGGCTCGAGGCCCACGGCTACGGCGAGCTGGTGAAACGCTCGGTCGCGGTGATCAACTCGGTGCGCCCCAAGGGCGGCTCGGTCGACCTCGACAAGCTGTCGGCCCACTTCGGCGCCAAGGTCCGCGCCGTCTGCCAGGTCCCGTTCGACCCGCACCTGGAAGAGGGCGCGGAGATCGAGCTGGACCGCCTGGGCGGCGACACCCGCCTGGCCCTGCTGGACCTGGCGGCGACGGTCGCCGACGGCTTCGCGACCCCGCTCTCCCAGCAGTACCGCTAGCCGCAACTCACGTGACCAGCGCCGTAACCGGCGTGATCAGAGCCGTGACTCGCGTGATCGGGCCCGTAACTCGCGTGATCAGAGCCGTGACTCGCGTGATTGAGGCCTTGACTCGCGAGTTCCGGCCCGGATCATGCGAGTTACGGCTGGGATCACGCGAGTTACGGCTGGGATCACGCGAGTTACGGGCTGAGTCAAGCGGGGTCCGGGCTGGAGCCCACGGGATCCGCGTGAGAGCCGGGCCCGGGCTTGCGGGTCTCGGGTCAGCCGAACGTCAAGGGCGGCCTAGAGGTCTTCGTCCCGGCGTTTGCGCTGCTGTTCGGCCAGCTGGCGCAGGAAGTCGGGGTCGTCGTCCGGAGCGATCGGGGCGCGCCGCGGGGTCGAGGGCACTCCGATCCGCTGGCCGGCGAACGACCGCCACAGGAGCAGAGCGACGACCAGCGCGCCGACGGCCGCGAGCAGAGCGAGCATGCCGGATCCTTCCGCTTGGCTTGCCAGTCCCCCGAGGTTACCCGTCCGCGCGGGCTGCGGGCGGCACGCCGCGTTGCGGTGTGGCACCCGGAAACAAACCGGGCCGTGTGCGGGGGCGGGGGAGTACCCCGTACCCGACACGGCCCAGGCTGCTGGATGGTTCAGGCCTTGCGAGCCGGTTCGCTCGCGTCCGTGGTCAGCTCGGCCAGGAGCTCGTTCACCTCGGACTCGCGGAACCGGCGGTGCCCGCCGGGGGTCCGGATCGAGCCGATGCGACCTGCCGTCGCCCACCGGGTGACCGTCTTCGGGTCCACCCGGAACAGTGCTGCCACCTCGCCTGGGGTGAGCAGTCGCCCGCCCATCGTCGCGGTCATTTTCCGCCTCCTTAACGCCCTCACTGCTATACCGGAGGCAATCCGGGCCATTTTGGTCCGTCGCGCCGGGGTAGCCAACACGGCAATCGTTGCACTTCACCCGTCAGGTACTCGAACGGTTGTCAAAGAGTAAAGAGCCCTTAAAGGTCAAAACGGACAGGTTGCTTACGGTGCGCAACTATCAGATCCGGTCACTTGAAGTGCGGAGACGAGTCTTCCCCTGTCCAGTGGGTGCTAGGCGTGGTGCCAATGGGGGATTGTCCAACCGCATAGAGTGATGCCGTGGATCAGTTGGACCGGAAGATCATCGCGGCGTTGCGCATCAACGGACGGGCCACCTATGCCGATCTGGGGCGGGCCGTCGGGCTGTCCGCCTCGTCGGTGCACGAGCGCGTGGGCAAGCTGGAGGCCGCCGGCGTGATCACCGGCTACCACGCGGTCGTCGATCCGAGCTCGGTCGGGCTCGGCGTCACCGCCCTCGTCGGGATCCATCCGACGGACACGGCGACGGACGAAGACGTCGCCGACGCGCTCGGCGAGCTCGACGAGGTCGAGAGCTGCTACGCCGTCGCGGGTGACGAAGCCTTCGTCGTCAAGGTGCGCGTGCCGACCGTCGACGAGCTGGAGCGGACCCTCGGCCGGCTCCGGCGCATCCCCGGCGTCGGGCGGACGAACACCACCGTCGTGCTCTCGACCCGCTTCGAGGGCCGGCCGAACAACGCGGCCGGCGCGGGCGTGGAAAAGGACCGGCCGGGCGGGGCGTAACCTGCGTTGATGTGAGCGACGAGAAGGCCGGCACCCTGCCCCGTGACCTGACGCTGTACCTCCTGGCCCGGTTCGTGCTGGTCGGGGTGATCGGCTGGGCCCTGAGCCTGGTGGGCGTGCCCCTGCTGGTCGCGCTGCTCATCGGCCTGGTCGTCGGCCTGCCGCTCGGGCTGCTGCTGTTCCGCCCGCTCAACGCCCGCGTCACGGCCGGCCTGGCGAAGCGCAACGAGAACAGCGCCCGCGCCCGGGCCCAGCTGCGCGCGCAGCTGCGTGGCGACGCCGCCGGTCAGCCGGAATGAGCCGCCTGCACAACCGCAGCTGGGTGCGCGAAGCGGTCCGGATCATCGAGGCCGACGCCAACCGCAGCGCCGACACCCACCTGCACGTCTTCCCGCTGCCGCCGGAGTGGGGCATCGACCTGTACCTCAAGGACGAGTCCGTCCACCCGACCGGCTCGCTGAAGCACCGGCTCGCCCGGTCGCTGTTCCTCTACGGGCTCGTCAACGGCCAGATCGGGCCCGACACGGTGCTCGTCGAGGCCTCCAGCGGCTCGACGGCGGTCTCCGAGGCGTACTTCGCCCGCATGCTCGGCCTGCGCTTCATCACCGTGGTGCCGCGGCGGACGAGCAAGGAGAAGATCGCGCTCATCGAGTTCTACGGCGGTGAGTGCCACTACGTCGACCAGGCCCCGGCGATGTACCCGGAGGCCGAGCGGCTCGCGGCCGAGTGCGGCGGCCACTACCTCGACCAGTTCACCTACGCCGAGCGCGCGACGGATTGGCGTGGCAACAACAACATCGCCGAGTCCGTGTTCGCGCAGATGCGCTCCGAGCGGCACCCGGTGCCGTCCTGGATCGTCGTCGGCGCGGGCACCGGCGGCACCAGCGCGACGTTCGGCCGGTACGTCCGCTACAAGCGGCACACCACGAAGGTCTGCGTCGTCGACCCGGAGAACTCGTCGTTCTACGGCGCCTGGCAGACCGGCGCCCTGGACTACGCGACCGGGATGCCGTCGCGGATCGAGGGCATCGGCCGGCCGCGGTGCGAGCCGTCGTTCGTGCCGGGCGTGATCGACGAGATGTTCCGGATCCCCGACGCCGGTTCGCTGGCGGCGGTCCGGCTGCTGCGCGAGCGCACCGGGCACTGGGCGGGCGGCTCCACCGGCACCAACCTCTACGGCGCGTTCCGGCTCATCGCCCGGATGGTCGAGGACGGCCAGGCGGGCAGCGTCGTCACGCTCCTGTGCGACGGCGGTGAGCGGTACGCGCACACCTACTACGACGACGAGTGGGTCACCCAGCAGGGTCTGGACCTCGCGCCGCATACGGCGTTGTTCGAGGAGTTCCTGGCCACCGGGAAGTTCCCGGTCGAGGAGATCGAGGACTAGAGGTTCAGGCCGACCGCGGCCAGGACAGCCCAGGCGAGCATCGCCAGGCCGGTGTCGCGCAGCGCCGGGATGAGGTCGCGGCCGGTCGCGTTGTGCCGGATCGCGCTGACGGACTGGAACAGTAGCGACACGCTGAGCACGGGGATCCCGGCGAGCGGGTGGCCGGTGAACGCCAGGACGAGCGCGAGCACGTACGGCACCGCGATGAGCGTCAGGTAGAGCCGCCGGGTGCCGCGGTCGCCGAGGCGGGTGGCCAAGGTGAGCTTGCCGGACTCGACGTCGGTCGGGATGTCACGCAGGTTGTTGGCCGTCAGGACCGCCGTGGAGAAGCAGCCGACGGCGACCGCGCACGCCAGCGCGGCCCAGCTGATCCGGCCGGCCTGGACGTAGACCGTGCCCAGCACGCCAGCCAGGCCGAAGAAGACGAACACCGCGATCTCGCCGAAACCGTAGTAGCCGTAAGGCTTCTTGCCGCCGGTGTAGAACCAGGCGCCGAGGATGCAGAGGCCGCCCAAGGCCAGCAGCCACCAGTACCCGGTGAGCGCGACGAGCAGCAAACCCAGCACCCCGGCCAGACCCAGCGCGATCAGCGCCGCGGTGAGGACGGCTTTCGGGGCGGCGACGCCGGAGCCGACCAGCCGCAGCGGCCCGACGCGGTTCTCGTCGGTGCCGCGGATGCCGTCGGAGTAGTCGTTCGCGTAGTTGACGCCGACGATCAGCGAGAGCGAGACCAGCAGCGCCAGCACCGAACGCCACCAGGAGAACGCGTCCAGCGCGATCGCCGCGCCGACACCCGCCACCACCGGAGCCACCGCGTTCGGCAACGTCCGCGGCCGGGCCCCCTCGATCCACTCGCTCAAGCTCGCCATGGACGTCATTCAACGCCATGACGATCACGCCCGAGCGGGAGCCCGGGAGGTCAGTCGGAGGTCGGCAGCTGCCAGACGAGGGAGCCGCTGTTGGGGTCCACCGTCGGGCCCTCGGCGGCCAGCGCTGTGCCCACCGGAATCAGGACACCCAGTGCGACGGCGGTGCTGATCAGGGCCGTGCGAATCCAGCGCGTCATGGTGAGTAGCCAAGCGGGTGCACCCTGTGCGTGTCAACGAAGTGCGGCCGATCAGCCGCCGAAACCCGCCAGAAGTCGCGCCTTGACGGCCGTTCGGTCGATCTTGCCTGGGCCGCGAAGAGGCAGCTCAGCGGCGTACTCCAGCCGTTTCGGCGTGGCCGCCGCCCCCAGCTCGGCCCGCACGGCGGCACGCAGCGTGTTCGCGTCGGGTGGTTCACCGGCCGGGACGACGAGAGCCACGACGGCCTCGCCCCACTCGGCGTCCGGCAGGCCGACGACACACGCGTCGCGCACGCCCGGTTGCGCGGTCAGGCACCGTTCGATCGCGTTCGCGGACACCTTCACACCACCTGTGTTGATCATGTCGTCGGCCCGGCCGAGCACCTCGACCCGGCCGTCGGCATGCCGCACCCCACGGTCGGACGTCGTGAACCAGCCGCCGGCGAAGGACTCCGCCGTCAGGTCCGGCCGGAGCCGGTAACCGTGCGCGAGGACATCGCCGGCGATCCGGATCCGGTCCCCGGCGACGTCGACGCGGACACCGTCGAGCGGGACGCCGTCGTAGACGCAGCCGCCGGCCGTCTCGCTCATCCCGTACGCGGGCACGATCCGCACCCCGGCTTCGGCGGCGCGCTCGCGCAGCGCGGCCGACGTCGCCGCCGCGCCGAGGACGATCGCGTCGAACGTCGTCGCCGCGGCCAGCCCGGCACCGCCGTCGTCGAGCAGCCGGACCAGCTGCGTCGGCACCAGCGCCGTGTAGCGGGGGCTGCCCTTCAGGGTCGCCGCGGCGGCGGCGAAGGCGTCCGGCCGGAAGCCGTGGCCGGTCAGGAACGCCGGAGTCGTCCCGGCCAGCAGCGACCGGACCAGCACCTGCAGCCCGCCGATGTAGTGCGCCGGCGTGGCCAGCAGCCAGTGGCCTGGGCCCCCGAGGCGGGTGTGGGTGGCCTCGGCCGACGCGGTCAGCGTGCGCGCCGAGAGCAGGACGCCTTTGGGTGCGCCGGTCGAGCCCGATGTGGCGATGACCACGGCGGTGTCCGGTTCGGCGGGCTCGCCGGGCGCCATCGCGTCCCGCAGCGCGGGGTCGGTGAAGGGCAGCACGGCCGGGCCGCCGCTCAGCGCGTCCGCGAGGGCTCCCTTCAGCGCGTCGAGCGCCTCAGGGGAGCCGTCGAGTTCGACCGTCCGCATCTCGCCTTCCATGTCAAATCCGTGTGAGGAGTTCGCACTTTCCCTATGAAAGTGCGGCCTCAGTAGTAGTAGGGGACGTCCTTGAAGTCGGGGTCGCGTTTCTGCAGGAACGCGTCGCGGCCTTCGACGGCCTCGTCCTGCATGTAGGCCAGGCGGGTGGTCTCGCCGGCGAACAGCTGCTGGCCGACCAGGCCGTCGTCGGTGAGGTTGAACGCGTACTTCAGCATCCGCTGGGCCGTCGGGGACTTGGCGGTGATCGTCCACGCCCAGTCCAGGGCCTCTTTTTCGAGGTCGGCGTGCGGGACGACGGCGTTGACCGCGCCCATCCGGTGCATCTGCTCGGCGGAGTACTCGCGGCCGAGGAAGAAGATCTCGCGGGCGAACTTCTGGCCGACCATCTTGGCCAGGTAGGCCGAGCCGTAGCCGCCGTCGAACGAGCCGACGTCGGCGTCGGTCTGCTTGAACTTCGCGTGCTCGGCCGAGGCGAGGGTGAGATCGCACACGACGTGCAGGGAGTGCCCGCCGCCGGCGGCCCAGCCCGGGACGACCGCGATGACCGGTTTCGGCAGGAACCGGATCAGGCGCTGGACCTCGAGGATGTGCAGCCGGCCGGCGCGGGCGGGGTCGACCGTGTCGGAGGTCTCGCCGCTGGCGTACTGATACCCGGAGCGTCCGCGAATACGCTGGTCACCACCGGAGCAGAACGCCCACCCGCCGTCCTTGGGCGACGGGCCGTTGCCGGTGAGCAGGACACAGCCGACGTCGGAGCTGAGGCGGGCGTGGTCGAGAGCCCGGTAGAGCTCGTCGACGGTGTGCGGGCGGAAGGCGTTGCGGACCTCCGGGCGGTCGAACGCGACGCGCACGACGCGTTTGCCGCCGCGGCTCTCAGCGGAGCGGTGGTAGGTGATGTCGGTGAAGGCGAAACCTTCGACCTCGGTCCACGCGGCCGGATCGAACAGCTCGGAAACTCGGGCGTCATCCACGTTTGGGAGAATAGGACCTGTGGACACCTTTGCTGTGCTTGATGCCGCCTCGGCGGGGAAAAGTGCCTCGGCGGAGTTCGGAGCCTGCCGGTGAACCCTTCCACCGCGCAAGCCAGGGTCATCGTCGACGAACTCGTCCGCAACACCGTCTCGCACGTCGTGCTCTGTCCGGGCTCCCGCAACGCGCCGCTGTCGATCGCGCTGTACGACGCCGCGGCGGCGGGCAGGCTCCGGCTGCACGTCCGGATCGACGAGCGCGGCGCCGGGTTCCTCGCGCTCGGCATCGCCGCGCGCACCGGCCGTCCGGTGGCCGTGCTCTGCACGTCCGGGACCGCGGCCGCGAACTTCCACCCCGCCGTGCTGGAGGCCGACCGCGCCGGCGTCCCGCTGATCGTGATGACCGCCGACCGGCCGCCCGAGCTGCGGGCCGCGGGGGCGTCGCAGGTCATCGACCAGCACCGGCTGTTCGGCAACGCCGCCCGCTACTTCGACGAGCTGGCCGTCGCCGAGCGCCGCGCCGGGCAGAACTCGTACTGGCGCAGCCAGATCTGCCGGGCCTGGAACGCCGCGTACGGCGAGTGGCGCTGCGGCCCGGTGCACCTGAACATCCCGTTCCGCGAGCCGCTCGTGCCGGATCCGGACGACGACGGCGAGTGGTACGAGTCCCTGGACGGCCGTCCCGACGGTTCCCGGTGGACCGAGCTGCCCGACTTCGGCGCGCTGCCGTCGTTCGTGGTGCCTTCGGCGCGCCACGGCCTGGTCATCGCGTGCGACACCGGCGTCCAGGCGGCGAGCGAATGGGCCGAGCAGCACGGCTGGCCGGTGATCTCGGAGACCGGGGGCCTCGGGCTGACCGGCGGCACGGCGATCTCGTCCGGCGCGTGGCTGCTGGGCGTCACGGACTTCATCCAGCGGCACAAGCCGGAGCAGGTGCTCTGCCTCGGCCGGCCGACGGTGTTCCGGCAGATCCAGAACGTCCTCTCCGACGCCTCGGTCGAGGTGCTGCTGGTCCGGCCGGACTCGGACTGGCCGGCGCCCGCGCACAACGTCCGGCAGGTCGGGCAGTGGTTCGACGAGCCGACCAAGCCCGCCGACCCGGAGTGGCTGGCGAGCTGGCGCCGCGCGGACGAGGCGGCCGCGGCGGCGGTCACGGCGGTGCTGGCGTCGGAGCCGTGGCCCTCGGGGTTGCGCCTGGCGTCGGAGCTGGTGGACGCGCTGCCGCCGGACTCGCTGCTGGTGGTCGGCTCGTCCAACCCGACCCGCGACGTGGCACTGGCGGGCCGGCTGCGCCCGGACGTCCTGGTCCACCGCAACCGCGGCGTCGCGGGCATCGACGGCACGGTCTCGACGGCGATCGGCGCGGCGACGGTCCACCGCGGCCCGTCGTACGCCCTGCTGGGCGACCTGACGTTCCTGCACGACGCGTCGGGGTTGCTGACGGGCCCGGCGGAGCAGCGCCCGGACCTGACGATCGTGGTCTGCAACGACGACGGCGGCGGAATATTTTCCCTGCTGGAGCAGGGCGCCCCGGAGCACTCGGCGAGCTTCGAGCGTGTGTTCGGCACCCCGCACGGCGCCGACCTGGGCGCGCTGTGCGCGGGCTACCGGGTGCCGCACGTGGTGGCGGAGACGCTGACGGAGTTCCAGGCCGCGCTCCGCCCCGCGCCGGGGCTGCGGGTGGTGGAGGTCCGGGTCGACCGTTCGCGCCACCGTGACCTGCACGCTCGGTTGCGCGCCGCGGTCAGCGCGGCCGTCTCCGCCGTCTGACCCACGCCGGAGGTTCCGTCGCGGCGTCCGGATGAACCGACCCTCCAGGCACGCGAGCCGACTCTCCGAGTACGCGAGCCGACCCTCTTGGGCCGCAGCGAGTCATGAGTGATCCAAGTGGCGGGGTCGGCCAGCGTGCCCAGAGGGTCGGATCGCGTACCTGGGAAGTCGGCTCGCGTGCCTGGAGGGTCGGATCGCGCGGTGCTCCCGTCGGGCCGGGGGTGTCGAGGCGCGGGTGGACCGTTCGCGGCACCGTGACCTGCACGCGAGGTTGCGCGCCGCGGTCAGCGTGGCCGTCTCGGCGGCCTGAAACAACCGGTCAACCGCTTTCCGGGTGTGATCCCAGCAGGCAAGATCCTCCCTTCGGCTGTTCCTGGTGTCTTCCTGGCTGGCTACGTTCGAGCGCGCTGATCCTCACCCGTTGGAGGGATTCGAATGCGTGCAAGAACTCGCACCGGCCTCGGTGTGCTCGCGGCCGGGGTCGCCTCGGTGCTGCTCGCCGGTACCGCCAGTGCGGCCCCGACGCCCGGTGCGCCCGGCGTCGGTGACTCGTACTACCCGAACGCCGGCAACGGCGGGACGGACGTGCTGCACTACGACATCCGCCTGACCTACCAGCCCGCGACCGACGTGCTGGCCGGCACGACGACGCTGCTGCTCACCGCGACCCAGGACCTTTCGCGGTTCGACCTCGACTTCGCGCTGAAGGCGTCGAGCGTGCTGGTGAACAACCGCGCCGCCCAGTTCACGAACCAGACCGGCAACGGCGAGCTCGTCGTCACGCCGGCGCAGCCGCTGCTCAAGGGCCAGACCGCCACGGTCGTCGTGGCCTACTCGGACACGCCGTCCACCGAGCAGGTCGACGGGCTCAACGGCTGGAAGAAGGGCCCCTTCGGCGCGCTCGGCGTCGACGAGCCGCAGAGCTCCGCGTGGTGGTTCCCGGCCAACGACCACCCGACCGACAAGGCGACCTACGACGTCTCCATCGAAGCGCCGGATGACAACGTTGCCGTCACCAACGGCACGCTCGTCCGCAAGACGAAGAGCCGCGCCGGCTGGACCCGCTGGCAGTGGCGCAGCACGAAGCAGCAGGCCACGTACCTGACGTCGTTCATCGTCGGCAAGTACGAGCTGAACCAGTCGACGACGCCGGACGGCAAGCCGTTCATCACGGCGTACGGCTCCGACCTCGGCGACTCGCTGTACGCGGCGAAGGCCAGTGTCGAGCGGACGCCGGAGATCGACGCGTTCCTGGCGACGAAGTTCGGGCCGTACCCGTTCGAGGCCGAGGGCGGCGTCGTCACCAGCGGCATCGGCTTCTCGCTGGAGAACCAGACCCGGCCGACCTACGGCACGCGCAACTTCCTCGCGGGCTCCAACACGACGCTGATCGCGCACGAGAACGCCCACCAGTGGTTCGGCGACAACGTCTCGCTCGGCCGCTGGAGCGACATCTGGCTGAACGAGGGCTTCGCGTCCTACGCCGAGTGGCTGTGGTCGGAGCACGAGGGCGAGGGCACGGTCGCCGAGCTGGCGCAGTACACCTACGACTCGAACCCGGCCGACGGTGCCCTGTGGAAGCTCATCCCGGCCGACCCGGGCGCGGACAACCAGTTCGACAACGCGGTGTACGACCGCGGCGCGCTGACGCTGCAGGCGCTGCGCACCGCCGTCGGCGACGAGTCGTTCTTCAAGATCCTGCAGGCGTGGCAGGCCCAGAAGGGCGGGTCGAACGGCCGGATCCAGGAGTTCATCGCGCTGGCCGAGAAGGTCTCGGGCAAGCCGCTGTACGACCTGTTCCAGACGTGGCTGTACACGTCGGGCAAGCCGGCGGTCGGCCCGAACGGCGCTTCGCCCGCGGCTTTCACGGCCCGGGTGGCGTCGGTCAAGCCGAAGTCGTTCGACCAGATTCAGGCCAACCACCGGAATCTCGCCGCGGAGCACAAGCACTGAGCAGTACCGCTACGCTCGCGGCGTGAGCACGAGAGGTGAGCGGGCGAGGCGCGTCGGGTGGTGGATAACCCTCGCCGTCGCCTCGCTCCTCTCCGTGATGTGCATCTGCCTGCTGTTCGCGGCGATCCGCAACGACCGCTCGATCTCCGGCCAGCTCGGCACGGCGACGGCCACGGTGGACTCGGTGGCGTTCGACCGCACGATCATCCACTTCGAGACCCCGGACGGCATCGTCCACAGCCCGGCCAACGGAGTCCTCTACCCGGACGGCCTGGCCGCGGGCCAGCTGGTCCGCGTCGAGTACGACGCGACGGACCCGGAACTGGCCCGGGTAGCCGGCCGCTCGGCGACGCTGACGCTGCTGCCGCTGGGCAGTTTCGTGTTCTTCACGTGGCTGGTGGCGGGGCCGCTGCTGTGGTGGATCCGGCGCCAGAACAAGCGAGCACCGGTCGAAGCCGCGGCCTGACCAGCAAACATCCCCCACCACACCCAGGGGGGCGTGCCCTGCTCCAGTCTATCGGCACCGGGTCCCCCGAAGGGGTGACGCGGTGAATCTGTGGACAACCGCAGCCGATGTGGACAACTCAGCCCGGCTGGACCCTCTCCAGCCACCGGCTCCGCGTGATCTCGTACTCGACCTCGCCCTGTTCGGTACCCGGAAGCACGTCGTCGAAGTCCTCCGCCGAGGTGAACGCGCGGGCGAACGTCAACCCCACCGACGCCATCGTCGCCCGTGATGGCGTGTTGACCGCCATCGTCTGGGCGAAGATCCGGCCCAGTCCCAGTACCGCGAAGCCGTACCGGAGCAGCTCCCGCGAGCCCTCGCCGGCGTACCCCTGCCGCCAGTGCCGGCGCAGCAGCCGGTAGCCCAGCTCGGCCTGCCCCTCGCTCTCGACCAAAGGCTGATCGGGTCCCTGTGGTGGCCGCAGGATCCACCAGCCGACGAAGTCCTCGCCGGCGAAGCCCATCCAGAAGCCGAAACCGGGCGAGACGGCCATCCGACGCCGGTGCGCGGCCTCGACCTCGGCCCGGGTCGCCGCCCGGCCCGTCAGGTACCGCATCACCTCCGGGTCGGAGTCCAGCTCGATCTCCAGCTCGAGGTGCTCGTCGGCCAGGGGCACGAGCGTCAGGCGCGCGGTGTGGAGGGTGGGCATGTCCCGATCTTCACAGCGCGCGCAACTCGTTTCAGCCCGCGTGGGCCGTCTCCTGCCACCAGCCCAGCACCTCGTCCGCCACTCCCGGGGCCGCCACCAGCAGGCCGTCCGTCGGCAACGCCGTGTCTTCGCCGTGCCGGTCCAGCACCACCGCGCCCGCCTCGATGGCCATCGCCACCGAGCCCGCGACGTCCCACTCGTGGTAGCTGTGCAGCACCGCCGCCGCCGCGTGGCCCAGCGCCACCTGGGCGATCGACAGCGCCGCTGAGCCCAGCACCCGGACGCCCGCGTGGGCCGCCGCCGCGCGCTCGATGAACTCGCCCATCCCCGGCCACGGCCCGCGACGGGCGAACTCCGTGAACACCAGCGCGCCCGCCGTGACGCAGCGGTCCGTGAGCCGGACCGGTTTGCCGTTCGCGCGGGCTCCCCGGCCGCGCGCCGCGGCGTAGATCTGGGCCCGGTACGGGTCCGCCACCACCCCGACCACCGGGCCGGCCGCGTCCACCAGCGCCAGGCTGTAGGCGCACCACGGCACCCCGGCGACGTAGTTCGCGGTGCCGTCCACCGAGTCGACGACCCAGCGGTACTCCGCGACGTCCGCGCCGTGGTCGGCGCCGAACTCGTGGCCCACCACCGGGATGCCCGGGAACTCGGCGGTCAGCACGCGCCGCGTGTGCCGTTCGAGGATCCGGTCGGTGTCGGTGACCCAGTCGAACGGCGAGTCGAGCGTGGCCGGGTGCGCACCCCGGCCGGCGGTCGCGGTGATCACGTCGGTCGCGTCGTTGGCCAGGCGGCCGGCCACTTCGAGGGCCCTCGACAGCAGGCCGGGCTCCACGGGCCGCGGCGGCCTGGAGGACAAGAGGGTCATGCCTGCTTAGTCTGGGCCCCGCTGGTTTCCGGGACACGACCTTGAGATGACATGTCGTGGCCGATCTGTTCCGGCAGCGTTGGCCGCGGTGTCACGCGGTCGCCAGGATCGGGTGCGATCGTCGGGAACGTGCGAGTCGCGATAGTCACCGAAAGTTTCCTGCCCCAGGTGAACGGCGTGACCAACTCCGTCCTGCGGGTGGTCGAGCACCTGCGCGAACGCCGGCACGACGTGCTGATCATCGCGCCCGGCCCCGGCCCGGACTCCTACCGCGGCGCCCCGGTGATCCGGATCCCGGCGCTCGACTTCCCCGGCGTGCACTCGCTGCCGATCGGCGTGCCGACGCGCACCGTGCTGACGGCGCTGGCCGCGTTCGGCCCGGACGTCGTGCACCTCGCGTCGCCGTTCGTGGTCGGCGCCCGCGGGCTCGCCGCCGCGCGACGGCTGCGGGTGCCCTCGATCGCCGTCTACCAGACCGACATCGCCGGTTTCGCCGCCGCGTACGGCTTCGGTCTCGCCGCGCGCGCCGCCTGGCGCTGGGTGCGGCGGCTGCACTCCCGGGCCGACCGGACGCTGGCGCCGTCCACCGACTCCGTCGAGCAGCTGCGGCGGCACGGCGTGCCGCGGGTGCACCGCTGGGCGCGGGGCGTCGACATCGACCGGTTCTCCCCGGCGCACGCCGACGCCGCGCTGCGGGCCGAGCTGGCGCCGAACGGCGAGCTGCTCGTCGGGTTCGTCGGCCGGCTGGCGCCCGAGAAGGAGGTCGACCGGCTGGCCGCGCTGGCCGGCATCCCCGGCATCCGCGTGGTCGTCGTCGGCGACGGCCCCGACCTCGAAAGCCTCAAGGAGCAGCTCCCGGACGCGGCCTTCCTCGGCGCGAAGTACGGCGACGAGCTGTCGGCCGCGTACGCGAGCTTCGACGTCTTCGTCCACACCGGACCGCACGAGACGTTCTGCCAGGCGGTGCAGGAGGCGATGGCGTCCGGCCTGCCGGTGCTCGCGCCCGACGCGGGCGGCCCGAAGGACCTCGTGCTGCCCGGCCGGACCGGTTACCTGCTGCCCGCGGACCGCGAGCTGTTCGGCCCGGCGCTGCTCGAGAAGATCGACGCCCTGCGGGACGCCGCGCTGCGGGCGAGGCTCGGCGAGAAGGCGCGCAAGGTCGTGCTCGGGCGGACCTGGCCGGCCGTCTGCCACGAGCTGGTGGGGCACTACGAAGCGGTGCAGGGCCGAGCCGCGCGCGCGGCTTGAGCCGTGCACATCGTCCAGCTCGCGAACTTCTACGGGCCCCGCTCGGGCGGGCTGCGCACGGCGTTGCACCACCTCGGCGCCGGCTACGTCGCGAGCGGCCACGTCGTGACGCTGGTGGTGCCCGGCACCCGCTACGCCGACGAGGTGCTGCCCACCGGCGTCCGCCGGTTTTCCTTGCCCGCGCCCAAGATCCCGGGCACCGGCGGCTACCGCGCCGTCGACCCGCACCGCGTCCGCGCCGTGCTGCGGAAGCTCGAACCGGACCGGCTGGAGGTGTCGGACCGGCTGACGCTGCGGGGGATGGGCGGCTGGGCGCGGCGCCACGGCGTCCCCAGCACGGTGATCTCCCACGAGCGCCTCGACCGGCTGCTGGAGCAGTTCCTGCTGCCCGAGCCGGTGGCGCGCCGCGTCGCCGACGTCGCCAACCGCCGGATGGCCGCGAGCTACGACACGGTCGTCTGCACCACGGCGTTCGCGCGGGCGGAGTTCGACCGGATCGCCGCGCCGAACGTCCACCGCGTGCCGCTCGGCGTCGACCTGACGACGTTCCGGCCCGCCATGCGCGACGACGCCTGGCGCGCCGGCCTGGCCGGGGGAGCGGACGCCCTGATCGTCCACTGTGGACGTCTCTCGCCGGAGAAACACGTGGAGCGCAGCGTGGACACCGTCGCCGAGCTGACGGAGGCGGGCGCGCGGGTCCGGCTCGTCGTGGCCGGTGACGGCCCGCGACGGCGGGCGCTGGAACGCCGGGCGCGCGGCCTGCCGGTGACGTTCCTGGGGTTCCTGTCCGGCCGCGGCGACGTCGCGCGCCTGCTGGCCAGCGCCGACGTCTCCCTCGCGCCGGGCCCGCACGAGACGTTCGGCCTGGCCGCGCTGGAAGCCCTCGCGTCCGGGACGCCGGTGGTGGTCTCGGCGTCGTCGGCGCTGCGGGAGATCGTCCGGCCGGGCTGCGGCGCGGCGGTCGACGACCACGCGCCCGCGTTCGCCTCGGCCGTCACGAACCTCCTGGACCGCCCGGAGGACCTGCGCCGCGCGGCGGCCCGGGCGCGGGCCGAGGAGTTCACCTGGCCCGCCGCGGTGGCCGGGATGCTGGCCACCTTCCGTTGACGCTGACCCCGAATGTCCTGAAGGGCACCCTCAGGGACTTACAGTCCCTGAGGGTGCCCTTCAGGACAGGCGACCACGCGCGTAGCCGGGGTGGACGCCCGGGGTGAGGCCCTGCTGGTCCGCGATCTTGACCAGGAGGCCGTGCAGGACGTCGCGCTCGTCGTCGGTCAGCGCCGCGGTGACGGCCTGCTCGTGCGCCGCGCCGGCCTGGCCGACGCGGCCCAGCAGCGCCCGCCCGTCCTCGCTCAGCTCGACCGCGTAGAGGCGCCGGTCCTCGGCGTTGCGGCGCCGCTCGATCAGGCCGCGCTTCTCCAGCCCGTCGACCAGCGGGACCAGCCGGGTCGCCGGCGTGCCGAGCTGCTTGGCCAGCGACTGCTGGCTCTGCCCGGGCCGGGACGCCACGAGCCGCAGCAGCCCGACCTGCGCCGGCGTCAGGTCCAACTCCGTCATCCGTTCGGTGAACTGCTGGGCGGCGTGCGCGCCGACTTGGGCGAGCAGAAACGCGCTGCCCAGCCGGGGTCTCTTCGCTTCCATGGCCAGAACGATAGTCGTTGACAATTCATTACACCAATGTAATGGTTTACGTCATGAAACGAATCGCGATCATCGTCTACGGCTTGTTCACCGTCGCCGGGGGCGTCCTCGGCGCCACCGGCACCCGCCCGGACTCGTCCGCGGCCGACGTCACCGTCTACAACGCGGGCCACCACGGCCTGATCCAGCTGCTGGCGCTGGCCGTTTTCGGCGCCGGGTTGTCCCTCGCCACCTGGACCGCGGCCGCGAGACCGCCCAGCCTGGGCTTCGCCGGCGGCCTCCTCGCGTCGGGGAGTCTCGTGCTGAGCAGCCTGGCGACCTGGACGGCCGCGCAGAACCCCGAGGTCGCCCGAGCCTTCACGTCGCTGGCGTTCGCGGCGGGCGCGTTCGGCTTCGCGGTGCCGCTGGCGCTGCTCATCGCCGTCGTCGCCCGGACGACGCCGCGCTGGCTGGCGATCATCGGCTACGTGATCGCCGTGCTCGCCGCACTCTCGGCGTTCGGGATGCTGACGCCCGTGCTCTACCCGCTGATCCCGGTCGGCCGCTTCGGCGGGCTCATCTGGCTGGTGCTCGTGAGCTTCCGCAAGACCAGCGACTAGATTCGAGACATGTCGCGCGCCAGCCTGGACAAGAACCCGCACGAAGTCGCCGCCATGTTCGACGGTGTCGCGGACGGGTACGACCGGGCGAACTCGTTCATGACCTTCGGCTTCGACCGGCGCTGGCGCACCACCACCGCCCGCGTGCTCGACGCCCGCCGCGGCGAGAAGGTCCTGGACCTCGCCGCCGGCACCGGGGTGTCCACCGTCGAGTACGCCCGTGGTGGTGCCTGGTGCCTGGCCGCGGACTTCTCGTTCGGCATGCTGCGGGCCGGGCTGCACCGCAAGGTACCGATGGTCGCGGCGGACGCGCTGAACCTCCCGTTCGCCGACGAGAGCTTCGACGCGGTGACGATCTCGCTGGCGCTGCGCAACTTCGTCGATACGAAGGCCGCGCTCACCGAGATCGCCCGCGTGGTCAAGCCGGGCGGCCGGCTGGTGATCTGCGAGGTCTCGACGCCGCCGTTCCCCCCGATCAGGTTCATCCACCGGCGGTTCATGCTGAAGCTGCTCACGTGGGTCGGCAAGCGGACGTCGTCCAACCCGGAGGCCTACTCCTACCTGGCCGAATCGATGCTGGCCTGGCCGGATCAACGCACCCTCGGCGAGATCATCGAGAGCGCGGGCTGGGCCGACGTCGAGTGGTTGAACCTCACATTCGGCGTCGTCGCGATCCACCGGGCCCGGAAGCCTGCCTAAACTCGCGGTATGAGCCGTCGTACACCTGACCAGGACGCCGAAGTCATCGTCGTCGGCGCCGGACCGGCCGGGTCCACCGTCGCGACCTACCTCGCCCGGTCGGGCGTCGACGTGCTGCTGCTGGAGAAGACCGAGTTCCCGCGCGAGAAGGTCTGCGGCGACGGCCTCACCCCGCGCGGCGTCAAGCAGCTCATCGACCTCGGCATCGACACCAGCGAGGAAGCCGGCTGGGTGCAGAGCCGCGGCCTGCGGATCCTCACCGGCGACCTGACGCTGGAGCTCGACTGGCCGGACCTCACCAGCTACCCGCCGTACGGCGTCTCCCGCACCCGTCACGACTTCGACGACCTCCTCGCGAAGCTCGCGGTGAAGGCGGGCGCGCGGCTGTACGAGCGCACCACCGTCACCAGTGCCATCACCGACGCGACCGGCCGCGTGGTCGGCGTCGAGGCGAAGGTCGGCCCGGAGCGGACGCCGGTGAACTACCGCGCGCCACTGGTCCTGGCCTGCGACGGCGTGTCCGCGCGGCTCGCGCTGAGCGTCGGCATCCAGAAGAACGAGAAGCGCCCGATGGGCGTCGCGGTGCGCCAGTACTACAAGAGCCCGCGTCACGACGACCCGTTCATCGAGGGCCACCTCGAGCTGTGGGACAAGTCGGATCCGCGCGACCCGAAGCTGCTGCCGGGGTACGGCTGGGCGTTCCCGCTCGGCGACGGCACGGTGAACGTCGGCCTCGGCATGCTCTCGACGTCGGCGTCGTTCCGGAACACCGACTACCGCGCGCTGCTGCGCCAGTGGCTCGACGGGACGCCGGAGGAGTGGGGCTACCGCGAGGAGAACGCGATCGGCAAGGTCGGCGGCGCCGGCCTCCCGATGGGCTTCAACCGCACCCCGCACTACCGCGACGGCCTGCTGCTGCTCGGCGACGCGGGCGGCATGGTCAGCCCGTTCAACGGCGAGGGCATCTCGGCCGCGATGGAGTCCGCGCAGATCGCGGCGGAGGTCGTCGTCCAGGCCCTGGCCCGGCGCGAAGGGCCTTCGCGCGAGCGGGCGCTGGAGGCGTACCCGCGCGCGGTGCGCGAGCTGATGGGCGGCTACTACCAGCTGGGCAACGTCTTCGCGAAGATCATCGGCAAGCCGAAGATCATGCACGCGGCGACCAAGTACGGCCTGCGGATCAACAAGATCCTCCCGCTGGTCTACAAGGGCCTGTCGGGCTGCTACGACGCCAAGGGCGGCGATGGCGTCGACCGCCTCATCTCGGCCCTCGCGAAGGCCACCCCCTCCCCGCGCTGAGTCTCACTTTCCCTAGGAAAGATGCGTCCGGAGGCCCCTCGGACGCATCTTTCCTAGGGAAAGCTCGGTGTCGGGCGCGCGCGGACACTCGACCGGCCCAGCAAGTTGGCCGTGCGGCCAGTGGGATAGATCACAGGTCAGCGCCCTGTTTGTCCGGTCGTGACGTGATCATGAAACGTCTTCGCGCAGGTCGCACGCGCGTCGTTGCCCGGCCGTGACAACGATGGCGGCGGAAGTTAGGGCACCCTGATAACACGGGGGCCTAGGGACAAGAATGTGAGTCGCGTCCTACACTCCCCCCATGCTTTGTGAATCGCTTCACATCCACGACGAGTGGCTTGTGAACTATTTCACAAGCTGGCCCGAAGACAGCCACGGGCCGTAAGGAGACCCTGACCCTCGGCGGTGTGACCCAGGTCCCTTAGGGTGCCGACGAGGCTGAGCGGTTCCCACCACAAGCAAAACCGCAGCGGCGCGGAAAGGATGGCGAAGACCCCGTGCTGATGTTGCCCGTGCTGACCCAAACGGACGCAGTGAACCTGGCGCAGCAGGCCCCGAGCCTGAAGCCCTACCTGCCCCTGGTCCTTCTGTTCGTGCTGGCGCTGGCGTTCGCCGTGTTGTCGGTGCTGCTGGGCCCGCTGGTCGGCCCCAGCCGCTACAACAAGGCCAAGCTCGAGGCGTACGAGTGCGGCATCGAACCGTCGCCGCAGCCGCTCGTCGGCGGCGGCCGGATGCCGGTGGCGTACTACATCACCGCGATGCTGTTCATCCTGTTCGACATCGAGATGGTCTTCCTCTACCCGTTCGCCGTGCAGGCGGACGCGCTGGGCACCTTCGGCCTGGTGGAGATCCTGCTGTTCATCGCGACGGTCGGCTTCGCGTACGCCTACGTGTGGCGGCGCGGCGGCCTGGATTGGAACTAGACCCATGGGCCTCGAAGAGAAACTCCCCAACGGCATCCTGCTGGCCAGCCTCGAAGGCCTCGTCAACTGGGCGCGGAAGAACTCGATGTGGCCCGCGACCTTCGGGCTCGCCTGCTGCGCGATCGAGATGATGACCGTCGGCGGTTCCCGCTACGACATCGCCCGCTTCGGCATGGAGCGCTTCAGCGCGACGCCGCGCCAGGCCGACCTGATGATCGTCGCCGGCCGCGTCACCCAGAAGATGGCCCCGGTCCTGCGCCAGATCTACGACCAGATGGCCGAGCCCAAGTGGGTCCTCGCCATGGGCGTCTGCGCCTCCTCCGGCGGCATGTTCAACAACTACGCCGTGGTCCAGGGCGTCGACCACATCGTGCCGGTCGACATGTACCTGCCCGGCTGCCCGCCGCGGCCGGAGATGCTGCTGGACGCGATCCTCAAGCTGCACGCCAAGATCCAGGACGAGCCGATCAACGCCCGCCGCGCCGCGATCCGCGCCGCCAGCGGCGCCCGCACCGAGCTCGTCGCGTCCTCGATCAAGTACGCGAAGAAGTAGAGCGATGACTGAGACCCCAGAACCCGGCGGCGAGCAGTCCAGCGCCGATCGCCCCACCGAAGACGGCCTCGAGCCGCGCGGCACCCGGCCCGCCGAACCCGTCGTCACCGGCCGCGAACGCCAGGGCATGTTCGGCGTGCACGGCACCGGTGACACCTCCGGCTACGGCGGCGTCCGGCTGCCCGCCTACCACCCGGCGCCGGCCGAGCGCCCGTACGGCGGCTGGTTCGACCAGTTCGCCGACGAGTTCTACGCGGCCCTGTCGGACAACAAGGTCCCGGCCGAAGCGATCCTGCAGACGACGGTCGACCGCGGCGAGATCACCTTCTACGTCGCCCGCGAGCAGCTGCCCGCGATCGCGAAGGTCCTGCGCGACGACGGCGGCCTGCGCTTCGAGCTGCTCAGCTCGGTGTCCGGCGTGGACTACGGCGTCGACGTCCCGCAGCGGCTGCACTCGGTGTACCACTTCACGTCCCTGACCTACCGCCGCCGGATCCGCCTCGAGGTCTCCCTCGACGTCGACGACGCGCACGTGCCGTCGCTGGTCGGGATCTACCCGACCGCCGACTGGCAGGAGCGGGAGGCCTGGGACATGTTCGGCATCGTCTACGACGGCCACCCCGCGCTCACCCGCATCCTCATGCCGGACGACTGGGACGGCCACCCCCAGCGCAAGGACTACCCGCTCGGCGGGATCCCGGTCGAATACAAGGGCGCGGAGATCCCGCCGCCGGACCAGCGGAGGTCGTACTCGTGACGATTAACGACGAAACCACCGACGTCCCGGAAGCCGATTCCCGTGACACCACGGAAGGCCGCGTCTACTCGGTGTCCGGCGGTGACTGGGACGACGTCGTCGCCGACGCCCAGCACGACGAGCGCATGGTCATCAACATGGGCCCGCAGCACCCGTCGACGCACGGCGTGCTCCGGCTCGTGCTGGAGATGGAGGGCGAGACCGTCACGCAGCTGCGGTCGGTCATCGGCTACCTCCACACCGGCATCGAGAAGAACTGCGAGTACCGGACCTGGACCCAGGGCGTCACCTTCGTGACGCGCATGGACTACCTGGCCCCGCTCTCGACGGAGATGGCGTACTGCCTCGGCGTCGAGAAGCTGCTGCAGATCGAGGCCCCGCGCCGCGCGCAGCTGCTGCGCGTGATGCTGCTGGAGATCAACCGCATCGGCTCGCACCTGGTCTACATCGCCACCGGCGGCATGGAGCTCGGCGCCACCACCGCGATGACGCTGGGCTTCCGCGAGCGCGAGATCGTGCTGCACCTGCTGGAGCACCTCACCGGCCTGCGGATGAACCACGCGTTCATCCGCCCCGGCGGCCTCGCGCAGGACATGCCCGCGGACTACCGCGAGAAGGTCACCGAATTCGTCAAGACGATGAAGGAACGCCTTCCGCTGTACGACAAGCTCTTCACCGGTCAGCCGATCTGGCGCAACCGGCTCAAGGGTGTCGGGTACCTGCCGGTCGACGCGTGCCTCGCGCTCGGCGTCACCGGTCCGGTGCTGCGGAGTGCCGGCCTGCCGTGGGACCTGCGCAAGACCGAGCCGTACTCCTGCTACGAGGAGTTCGACTTCGACGTGCCGGTCGACAACGGCGCGGACTGCTGGTCGCGGTACCTGATCCGGGTGCACGAGATGCACGAGAGCCTCAAGATCATCGAGCAGTGCCTGGAGAAGCTCGAGCCGGGCCCGGTCATGGTCGAGGACAAGAAGGTCGCCTGGCCCGCGCAGCTGTCCATCGGCAGCGACGGCATGGGCAACTCGCTCGAGCACGTCAAGAAGATCATGGGCCAGTCGATGGAGTCCCTGATCCACCACTTCAAGCTGGTCACCGAGGGCTTCAAGGTGCCGGCCGGGCAGGTCTACACCTCGGTCGAGTCGCCGCGCGGCGAGCTGAGCGCGCACCTGGTGTCCGACGGCGGCACGCGGCCGCTGCGGGTCCACGTGCGCGAACCGAGCTTCGTGAACCTGCAGGCGATGCCCGCGATGTCCGAAGGCGGGCTGGTGGCGGACGTGATCGCCGCGGTCGCCTCGATCGACCCCGTCATGGGGGGAGTGGACCGTTGAGTACACAGTCTGATGAAACCGCTGTTCCCCAACCAGGGCCGAAAGCGGCCGACCGGACGCACGCCGCGGCCGGTGGCGACGTCGACGTGATCGCCATCGCGCCGGATCCCGCGGTCGCCGAGGGGATCCTGGCGGAGACGCCGCTCGAAGACATCTTCGACGAAGGCGTGTACTCCCGGGCGCAGGAGCTGATCGCGCGCTACCCGATGTCCCGCTCGGCGCTGCTGCCGCTGCTGCACCTCGTGCAGTCGGTGCAGGGCTACGTCAGCCAGGAGGGCATCGCGTTCTGCGCGCGGCAGCTCGACCTGTCCGACGCCGAGGTCAGCGCGGTCGCGACGTTCTACACGATGTACAAGCGCCGTCCGTGCGGCGAGCACCTGGTGAGCGTCTGCACGAACACGCTGTGCGCGGCCATGGGCGGCGACGCGATCTACAAGCGGCTCCAGACGCACCTCGGTTCCGAGCAGGAACCGCTGGGGCACAACGAGACCGCGGGCACGCCGAACGAGCCGGGCTCGATCACCCTCGAGCACGCCGAGTGCCTCGCGGCCTGCGACCTCGCGCCGGTGATCCAGGTCAACTACGAGTACTTCGACAACCAGACCGAGGACAAGGCCGTCGCGCTGGTCGACGCGCTGCAGGCGGGCAAGAAGCCGGCCCCGACGCGCGGTGCCCCGCTCTCGAGCTTCAAGGCCGCCGAGCTGCAGCTCGCCGGGTTCTTCCCGGAGGACGAGCGCCAGTACCGCACGGACGTCGACGGTCCTTCGCAGGCCGTCGAAACCCTGCGGGGCGCGCAGATCGCGCAGGAGCGCGGCTGGGTCGCCCCGGTCGCGCAAGACGTCCCGCTGCCTGCTGTGCCCGCTAAGGATGGGGAGAAGAAGTAATGGCCGATCCCATTACGCCGGTCCTCACGAAGCGCTGGCTGTCACCGAACTCCTGGCAGATCGGCACGTACGAGGCGCTGGAGGGCTACACGGCCATCCGCAAGGCGCTCGCCGGCACGCCGGAGCAGCTTGTCCAGCTGGTCAAGGAGTCGGGCCTGCGCGGCCGCGGCGGCGCGGGCTTCCCGGCCGGCATCAAGTGGTCGTTCATGCCGCCGAACTTCGACAAGCCGCACTACCTGGTGATCAACGCCGATGAGGGCGAGCCCGGGACGTGCAAGGACATCCCGCTGATGATGGCGGACCCGCACTCGCTCATCGAGGGCTGCATCATCGCCTCGTACGCGATGCGCTCGAACCACTGCTTCATCTACGTCCGCGGCGAGGCGCTGCACTGCATCCGCCGGCTCAACGCGGCCGTGCGCGAAGCCGAAGCCGCGGGCTACCTGGGCGAGAACATCCTCGGCTCCGGCTTCGACCTCAAGATCACCGTGCACGCCGGCGCCGGCGCGTACATCTGCGGTGAGGAGACGGCGCTGCTCGACTCGCTGGAGGGCCGTCGTGGCCAGCCGCGGCTCAAGCCGCCGTTCCCGGCCGCGGCGGGTCTCTACGCCGCGCCGACCACGGTCAACAACGTCGAGACCATCGCGAGCGCGCCGTTCATCGTCAACGGCGGGTCGAGCTGGTTCCGCGAGATGGGCCGCGAGAAGTCGCCCGGCCCGAAGATCTACTCGATCTCCGGCCACGTCGAGAAGCCCGGCCAGTACGAGTGCCCGCTCGGCACCACGCTGCGCGAGCTGCTGGAGCTGGCGGGCGGCATGAAGGACGGCGTCCCGCTCAAGTTCTGGACCCCGGGCGGCTCCTCCACCCCGATGTTCACCGCCGAGCACCTCGACGTTCCGCTGGACTTCGAGGGCGCGGCGGAAGCCGGGTCGATGCTGGGCACGACGGCCGTCCAGGTCTTCAACGAGACGGTGTCGGTGCCCTGGGCCGTGATGAAGTGGACGCAGTTCTACGAGCACGAGTCCTGCGGCAAGTGCACGCCGTGCCGCGAGGGCACGTACTGGCTGGCGCAGATCCTCGAGCGGATGGTCGAGGGTCACGGCACCGAAGAGGACATCGACACCCTCCTCGACGTCTGCGACAACATCCTCGGCCGGTCGTTCTGCGCCCTCGGTGACGGCGCGGTGTCGCCGATCACCAGCGGCATCAAGTACTTCCGCGACGAATTCCTGGCTCTGTGCGAGAAGAGCCGGCACGAAGAGACCAAGCCCGAACTGGTGGGAGCGCAGGCATCATGACGATCGCCCCCGACAAGCCCGACACGGCTGCGACGCCGGTCCCCGAAGGCCACGTGAAGCTGGTCATCGACGGCGAAGAGGTCATCGCCCCCAAGGGCGAGCTGCTGATCCGCACGGCCGAACGCCTCGGCACGGTCATCCCGCGGTTCTGCGACCACCCGCTCCTCGACCCGGCGGGCGCCTGCCGCCAGTGCCTGGTCGAGGTCGAGATGGGCGGCCGGCCGATGCCGAAGCCGCAGGCGTCCTGCACGATGACCGTCGCCGACGGCATGGTCGTCAAGACGCAGCTGACGTCGCCGGTCGCGGACAAGGCCCAGCAGGGTGTGATGGAGCTGCTGCTCATCAACCACCCGCTGGACTGCCCGATCTGCGACAAGGGCGGCGAGTGCCCGCTGCAGAACCAGGCGCTGGCCCACGGCCGCACGGAGTCCCGGTTCGTGGACACCAAGCGCACCTTCCAAAAGCCGCTGCCGATCTCCTCGCAGGTGCTCCTGGACCGGGAACGCTGCGTGCTCTGCCAGCGCTGCACCCGGTTCTCCCGCGAGATCGCCGGTGACCCGTTCATCGAGCTCCTCGAACGCGGCGTCCACCAGCAGATCGGTACCGCGGAGACGGCGGACGTGCTCGACCTGGCCTCCCGCACCACCAGCGGCCAGCCGTTCCAGAGCTACTTCTCCGGCAACGTCATCCAGATCTGCCCGGTCGGTGCTTTGACGAGCGCGGCCTACCGGTTCCGCTCCCGCCCGTTCGACCTGGTGTCCGCGCCGAGCGTCTGCGAGCACTGCTCCTCCGGCTGCGCCGAGCGGACCGACTTCCGCCGCGGCAAGGTCCAGCGCAAGCTGGCCGGCGACGACCCCGAGGTCAACGAGGAGTGGATCTGCGACAAGGGCCGATTCGCCTTCCGCTACACCAGCGCCGAAGACCGCATCCGGCGGCCGCTGGTCCGCAACCGCGAGACCGGTGAGCTGGAAGAGGCGTCCTGGACCGACGCGCTGCGCATCGCCGCCGCCGGCCTCACCGAGGCCCGCGGCAACGGCGGCGTCGGTGTCCTGCCCGGTGGCCGGCTGACCGTCGAGGACGCCTACGCGTACTCGAAGTTCGCCCGCGTCGCCCTGCAGACCAACGACGTCGACTTCCGCGCCCGCGCGCACTCGGCCGAGGAGCTCGCGTTCCTCACCTCGCACGTCGTGGGCGTGACGCCGGAGAACGGCGTCACCTTCGGCGAGATCGAGCGGGCCCGCACCGTGCTGTGCGTGGCGTTCGAGCCCGAGGACGAGGCGCCGATCGTGTTCCTGCGGCTGCGCAAGGCGGCCCGCAAGAACCGCACCCGGGTCGTCCACTTGGGACAGTGGACGACGTCGTCGGTGCGCAAGACGTTCGGTGAGCTGCTCGCCTGCGTCCCGGGCCAGGAGCCCGCGGCCATCGAAGGCATCGCCAAGCACGCGCCGGACCTCGACGAGGCCCTGAGCGGCGAGAACGCCGTCGTCCTCGTCGGCGAGCGCGCCGCTTCGGTTCCCGGCCTGTTCTCCGCGCTGCACGACCTGGTCGAGCGCACCGGCGTCCGGCTCGCGTGGATCCCGCGCCGCGCCGGTGACCGGGGCGCGCTGGAGACCGGCTGCGTGCCGGGCCTGCTGCCGGGCGGTCGCCGCGTCGGCGAGGACGCCGCGCGCGTCGCCGTCGAAAACGCTTGGGGCGTCCCGCTTCCGTCCGCTCCGGGCCGCGACGCGACGGAGATCCTGAAGGCCGCCGCGGGTCGTGAGCTCGGCGGCCTGGTCGTCGGCGGCGTCGACCCGTACGACCTGCCGGACCCGGACCTCGCGCTGCGCGCGCTGGACAACGCCGGTTTCGTCGTCAGCCTCGAGCTGCGGCCCAGCGCCGTGACCGAACGCGCGGACGTCGTGCTCCCGGTGGCCGCGTCGGACGAGAAGGCGGGCAGCTACCTCAACTGGGAGGGCCGCACCCGCCCGTTCGACATCACCATCGAGGGCACCGGCTCGCTGCCGGACTGCCGGGTGCTCGACACCCTCGCCGTCGAGATGGACACGGACCTGTTCACGCAGACGCCGGCCGCCGCGCGCGGCGACTACCAGAAGCTCGGCCCCGCCTCCGCGCTGCGCTGGGGTCACGTCGATGCCGAGACCGGGGGAGCCACGGTTGCTCCGGGTACCGGCCAGGCGGTCCTGTCGACCTGGCGCCAGCTGATCGACAACGGGTCCCTGCAGGACGGCGAGCCGCACCTCAAGGGCACCCAGCGCAAGCCGGTCGCGCGGTTGTCCGCGACGACCGCCGAAGGGCTGGGCGCGTCCGTGAAGGTGAGCACCGAACGCGGCGCGATCACGCTGCCGATCGAGGTCGCCGACCTGCCCGACGGCGTGGTGTGGCTGCCGGGCAACTCCGACGGCTCCGCCGTGGCCAAGACGCTCGGTGCCGGTCACGGCGCCGTGGTGAACCTCGCTGGGGGTGAACTGTGACACCGTTGCTGACCGAAGCTGCTGTCGGCAGTGTGCCGGACGCGGCGACGCGCGCGGCGCTGCTGGCGGACGACCCGTTCTGGATGATCGCGCTGAAGTCCGTGATCATCCTGCTGATCGGCCCGATCTTCACGATCCTGTTGATCGTCTGGGAGCGCAAGGCCGTCGGCCGGATGCAGAACCGGCCGGGCCCCAACCGCGTCGGCCCGAACGGCTACCTGCAGTCCCTGGCGGACGCGCTCAAGCTGCCGTTCAAGGAACAGATCATCCCGGACACCGCCGACCGCAAGGTGTACTTCCTCGCCCCGGTCATCTGCGTGGTGCCGCCGCTGATCGCGCTGGCGGCCATCCCGTTCGGCCCGGTGGTCTCGATCTTCGGCGAGCGGACCGTCCTGCAGCTGCTCGACCTGCCGGTCAGCCTGCTGGTCGTGCTGGCCTGCTCCTCGATCGGCGTCTACGGCATCGTGCTCGCGGGCTGGGCGTCCGGTTCGCCGTACCCGCTGCTCGGCGGCATGCGCTCGGCCGCCCAGGTGATCTCGTACGAGATCGCGATGGGCCTGTCGATCGTCGCGGTGATCCTGCAGGCCGGCTCGCTGGACCTGGCCGACATCGTCGCCAAGCAGCAGCCGGTGTGGTTCCTCTACCTGGTCCCGAGCTTCGTGATCTACCTGATCTCGATGGTCGGCGAGACCAACCGCGCCCCGTTCGACCTCCCCGAGGCCGAGTCGGAGCTGGTCGGCGGCTTCCACACCGAGTACAGCTCGATGAAGTTCGCGATGTTCTTCCTCGCCGAGTACGTCAACATGGTGATCGTCTCGGCGTTCGCCACCACGCTGTTCCTCGGCGGCTGGATGGCCCCGTGGCCGCTGTCGCTGATCGGGAACAACGTGCTCAACACCGGCTGGTGGCCGGTGCTGTGGTTCTTCGCGAAGATGTTCGTCCTGCTCTTCGGGTTCATCTGGCTTCGCGGCACGCTGCCCCGCCTGCGCTACGACCAGTTCATGCGCCTGGGCTGGAAGGTCCTGGTCCCGCTGAACCTGGTGTGGATCGTCATGGTGACCTTCGCGAAGGTCATCAGCTGGAACCCCGCGTCGATCATCATCGCCGCGGTCGCGATCTTCATCGTCGTCGCCCTGTTCTTCTACGTCCGCGCGTCGGGCCGCGAAGAAGAGAGCGAAGTCGTGCCGGTGACCGGTGGCGGGTTCCCGGTGCCGCCGCTCGACCTCAAGGTCCCGCAGACCACCCCGCGTCAGAAGGCTTTGGCCAAGGCCGAGGCGAAGGCGGCCCGGCGCAAGCCGGCAGCCGTCGGTACCGCAAAGGAAGGAGCGCAAGATGGGGTTTCTTGATCCCGTCAAGGGCTTCGGCGTCACCTTCGGGATGATGTTCAAGAAGGTCGCCACCGAGGAGTACCCGGAGGCCGGCGCGCCGGCCGCCCCGCGCTACCACGGCCGGCACCAGCTGAACCGCCACCCGGACGGCCTCGAGAAGTGCGTCGGCTGCGAGCTGTGCGCCTGGGCGTGCCCGGCGGACGCGATCTTCGTCGAAGGCGGTGACAACACCGAGGAAGCCCGGTACTCCCCGGGCGAGCGGTACGGCGCCGACTACCAGATCAACTACCTGCGCTGCATCGGCTGCGGCCTCTGCATCGAGGCGTGCCCGACGCGGTCGCTGACGATGATCAACTTCTACGAGCTGGCCGACGACGACCGCCAGCGGCTGATCTACACGAAGGAAGACCTCCTCGCGCCGCTGCTGTCCGGCATGGAGCAGCCGCCGCACCCGATGCGGCTCGGCGAGAACGAGCAGGACTACTACGTCAACGGGCCACAGCTCGAAGCACGCTTTTCAGCTGAGAGCTCATCAACACAGCTGGCGCGCGGCGGGGAGGGCGTCAAGTGATCGCCGCACTCCTGGCCCAGGCGCCCACCGGCGCCGCCGCGGGCGTGACGACCGGTGAGGCCATCGCGTTCTGGATCCTCGGCCCGGTCTGCCTGCTCGGCGCGCTCGGCATGATCTTCTCCCGCAATGCCGTGCACTCGGCGCTGTGGCTGGTGCTGACCATGCTGAGCCTGGGCGCGCTGTACATGATCCAGTCGGCGCCGTTCCTCGGCTTCACGCAGATCATCGTCTACACCGGCGCGATCATGATGCTGTTCCTGTTCGTGCTGATGCTGGTCGGCCGCGAGAGCTCCGACTCGGTCGTCGAGGTGCTGCGCGGTCAGCGGCTCGCGGCGACCGTGCTGGGCATCGGCCTGGCCGCGCTGCTCGCCACCGGCATCTACCGGGCGCTGGACAACGTCACCCCGGCCGTCCCGCTCGACTCGGCGACGTCCGCCGGCGGCGGGCCCAAGGGGCTGGGCCGGCTGATCTTCACCGACTACCTGTTCCCGTTCGAGCTGACGTCGGCGCTGCTCATCACCGCCGCGGTCGGCGCGATGGTGCTGGCCTTCACCGACCGGCACGCCAAGGGCGGCAAGCGGACGCAGAAGGAACTGGTCGTGGCCCGCTTCCGCGGCGAGCACGACCGGCCGTCGCCGCTGCCCGGCCCGGGTGTCTTCGCCACCGCCAACTCGGTGTCCACCCCGGCGCTGCTGCCGGACGGCTCGGTCGCGCCGGAGTCGCTGTCCTCGATCATCGAGGCCACCTCGGCGATCGAGCTGGCGAAGGAACGCAAGCTCGTCGCGGACGACCGCCCGCACCCGGACGCGCACGCGCTGGTCGGCTCCGAAGGTGCTTCGGAAGGGGAGAAGGAATGACCCCCACGTACTACCTGCTGCTGTCGGCGCTGCTGTTCTCGATCGGCGCGGTCGGCGTGCTGGTGCGCCGCAACGCGATCGTCGTGTTCATGTGCATCGAGCTGATGCTGAACGCGGTGAACCTCTCGCTCGTGACGTTCGCCCGGATCAACGGCAGCCTCGACGGCCAGATCATGGCCTTCTTCGTGATGGTCGTGGCCGCCGCCGAGGTCGTGGTCGGGCTGGCGATCATCATGGCGATCTTCCGCACCCGGCGCTCGGCCTCGGTCGACGACACCAACCTGCTGAAGTACTAGTGCCGCCTCATCCCCACCACCCACCCTCAATGGAGGCGCTTCGCGCCACTGAAAGGTTGCCCGAGTGACCGCATCATCGTGGCTGCTGGTGGCCCTGCCTGCCTTCGGCGCGCTCGTCCTGCTGCTGGCGGGCAAGCGCGCGAAGGCATGGGGGCATCTGCTCGGAACGGCCACCATCACGCTCGCCTTCGTCTGGGGCCTGATCACGTTCTTCTCGGCCGACGGCAAGGCCACGACGGACACCAAGCTCTACTCGTGGATCCCGGCCGGCGCGCTGCAGATCGACTTCGGGCTCCGGATCGACGCCCTGTCGCTGACGTTCGTGCTGCTCATCACCGGCGTCGGCATGCTGATCCACTTCTACTCGATCGGCTACATGGTCGACGACGAGGCCCGGTACCGATTCTTCGCGTACCTGAACCTCTTCGTCGCTTCGATGCTGATCCTGGTGCTGGGCAACAGCTTCGTGACGCTCTACCTGGGCTGGGAGGGCGTGGGTCTCGCGTCCTACCTGCTCATCGGCTGGTACCAGGGCCGTCCGTCCGCCGCGACCGCGGCGAAGAAGGCGTTCCTGATGAACCGCGTCGGTGACGTCGGGCTCGCGCTGGCGATCTTCCTGATGTTCAAGTACGCCGGGTCCACCGGTTACGCGCAGGTCTTCGACGCGGTGGGCGCGGGCAAGTTCCCGCCGGCCGCGATCACCGCGATGGCGATCCTGCTCCTGCTGGGCGCCTGCGGTAAGTCCGGCCAGTTCCCGCTGCAGGCCTGGCTCCCGGACGCGATGGAGGGCCCGACCCCGGTCTCGGCCCTGATCCACGCGGCGACGATGGTCACCGCCGGCGTCTACCTGGTGGCCCGCTCGCACGACATCTTCAACGCCACCGAGGACGGCCGGCTGGTCGTCACGCTCGTCGGGGCGTTCACGCTGCTGCTCGGGTGCATCATCGGCTGCGCGTACGACGACATCAAGAAGGTCCTCGCGTACTCGACGGTCAGCCAGATCGGCTACATGATGCTGGCGGTCGGCCTCGGCCCGGGGATCTACGCGCTGGGCATCATGCACCTGGTGGCGCACGGCTTCTTCAAGGCCGGGCTGTTCCTCGGGGCCGGTTCGGTCATGCACGGCATGAACGACGAGGTCGACATGCGCAAGTTCGGCGGTCTCCGCAAGAAGATGCCGATCACGTTCGTCACCTTCGGCCTCGGCTACCTCGCGCTGATCGGGTTCCCGTTCCTCACCGGCTACTACACCAAGGACGCCATCATCGAGGCGGCGTTCGGCCAGGAAGGCTGGCGCGGCTGGGTGTTCGGCCTCGCCACGATCCTCGGCGCCGGGCTCACCGCGTTCTACATGACGCGCCTGATGATGATGACGTTCTTCGGCAAGGAACGCTGGAAGGACCTCAAGGCGGCCGACGGCCACGAGTTCCACCCGCACGAGTCCAAGCCGATCATGTGGATCCCGATGGCGATCCTGGCGGTCGGCTCGGTCGGCGCCGGTGCGTTCTTCGCGATCGGCGACCGGTTCGTGAACTGGCTCGCCCCGACCGTCGGCGAGTTCCACGAGGCCGAGCACACGCCGATCCCGGCGGAGATCGTGCCGATCCTGACCCTCGTGTTCGCCGCGCTCGGCGTGCTGATCGCGTACCTGATCTTCCGCCGTCCCGTCCCGGTCGAGCGGCCGGAGCGCGTCTCGTTCGTCACCCGCGCCGCCCGCAACGACCTGTACGGCAACACCCTCAACGAGACGCTGGTCGCCCGTCCGGGCACCTGGCTCTCGCGGGCGCTGGTCTTCGTCGACAACCGCGGCGTCGACGGCGCGGTCAACGGCCTCGCCGCCGCTCTCGGCGGCGGCTCCGGCCGGCTGAGGCGGCTGCAGACCGGGTTCGTCCGGTCCTACGCGCTGTCGATGCTCGGCGGCACGTTCCTGCTTCTGGCGGCTCTCCTGCTGGTGAGGTTCTCCTGATGACCTGGTTGCTGATCCTCATCCTGGTGCCGCTGCTCGGCTCCCTGGTGCTGGCGTTCCTCAAGGGGAACGACCGCGCCGCGGTGCTGGCCGCGCTCGCCTTCTCGATCCTCGAGTTCCTGCTGATCATCCCGTTCTGGCTCAGCTACTCGCCGTCCGGCGCGCGGCTGCAGATGACGTCGAGCTTCGACTGGATCCCGAGCTTCGGGGTGCACATCGCGTTCGGCACCGACGGCATCTCGCTGATCATGATCGCGGTGATCGCGCTGCTGGTGCCGATCGTCGTCGGCGGGCTCGGCACGATGGACAAGCTCCCGCCCGGCCGCAGCGCCGGCGGGTTCCTGTCGCTGATCCTGCTGCAGGAGGCGCTCACCATCGGCGTCTTCGCCGCGACGGACGTCTTCCTGTTCTACGTGCTGTTCGAGATCATGCTGATCCCGATGTACTTCCTCATCGGCGGTTACGGCGGCGCGAACCGGCAGTACGCGGCGGTGAAGTTCTTCCTCTACTCGTTCCTCGGCGGCCTGATCATGCTGGCCTCGGCGATCGGGGCGTACTCGCTCGCCGAGGACAAGCTCGGCAAGGGCACGTTCGACTGGGCCACGCTCGTCACGGTCGTCCGGGACGCCCCGCTGAGCACGCAGATCTGGTTGTTCCTCGGCTTCTTCCTGGCGTTCGCGATCAAGGCGCCGCTCGTGCCGTTCCACACCTGGCTGCCGGACGCGGCGGGGGAGGCGCCGATCGGCGTCGCCGTCCTGCTGGTCGGCGTGCTGGACAAGGTCGGCACGTTCGGCTTCCTGCGCTACTGCCTGCCGATGTTCCCGGACGCGAGCCGGACCCTGGCGCCGCTGGTGCTGGTGCTGTCGGTGATCGGCGTGCTGTACGGCTCGATCCTCGCCGCGGGGCAGCGGGACATGAAGCGGTTCATCGCCTACGTCTCGATCGCCCACTTCGGCTTCATCTCGCTCGGCATCTTCGCGTTCAACGAGCAGGCGATGATCGGCTCGGCGACGTACATGCTGAACCACAGCCTCGCGACCGGCATGCTGATCGTGGTGATCGGCCTGGTCGTCGCGCGCGGCGGCTCGACGAAGATCTCCGACTACGGCGGCATGGCGAAGGTGACCCCGCTGCTCGCGGGCCTGTTCCTCCTCGCCGGGCTGTCCACGCTGTCGCTGCCGGGCACCAACTCGTTCGTCTCCGAGTTCCTGGTGCTCATCGGGGCGTTCGTGGACCAGCCGGTCTACACGATCCTCGCGACGGTCGGCATGGTCCTGGCCGCGGCCTACGTCCTCTGGCTCTACCAGCGCGTCATGCAGGGTCCGCTTCGCGGTGCCGCCCTGGTGCCGCCCGCGACGGGCGGCGGGGCCACCCCGGCCGGCGTCGAGTCGGGTGGCGCCGTGGCCACCGCGACCGTGACCGAGCCGGGCGCGACCAAGGTGATCAAGGACCTTAGCGGCCGGGAGATCGCGATCCTCGCGCCGCTGGTCGTGCTGATCATCGTCCTCGGCTTCTACCCGAAGCCGGTGCTCGACACAGTCACCCCGACGGTGCAGCAGACGCTGTCCGCGGTTCAGGGAGGCAAGTAACCCGTGCTCGACATCCTCCTGACCCAGGCGCCGGAACCACCGATCGCGACGCCGTCGGTCGACTACAACGCCGTGCTGCCGGTGCTGATCATCTTCGGCGCGGCCTGCCTCAGCGTGCTGGTGGAAGCGTTCGCCTCGAAGCGCTCGCGGTTCGGCACGCAGGTCGGGCTGAGCCTGGTGGCGATCCTCGCGGCCGGCGGCTGGCTGATCAAGTACGCGCTCACCGACGCGCCCGCGGGCGGCGTGAAGACGTTCAGCGGCGCGATCTCGATCGACAAGCCGGCGCTGTTCCTCTGGGGCACGCTGCTGGCCCTGGCGGTCGGCGCGGTGCTGCTGATCTCGGACCGCGTCGTCGAGCCGGGCGGCGCGCTGGTCGCACAGGCCGGCATCCGCCCGGGCACGATCCAGGACCGCGCGCAGACGGCGACGACCATGCAGACCGAGGTCTTCCCGCTGACGCTGTTCGCGCTCGGCGGCATGATGGCGTTCACCGCGTCGAACGACTTGCTGACGATGTTCATCGCGCTGGAAGTGCTGTCCCTGCCGCTGTACCTGATGTGCGGCCTGGCCCGGCGTCGGCGGTTGCTGTCGCAGGAGTCGGCGGTCAAGTACTTCCTGCTCGGCGCGTTCTCCTCGGCGTTCTTCCTCTACGGCCTCGCGCTGCTGTACGGCTACGCGAACTCCGTGAAGCTGGGCGACATCGCGGCCGCGGCGGCCGGTTCGGACCGCTCGGACACGCTGCTGTTCGCCGGCCTCGGCCTGCTGGTCGTCGGCCTGCTGTTCAAGGGCTCGGTCGGCCCGTTCCACACCTGGACCCCGGACGTCTACCAGGGCGCGCCGACTCCGGTGACGGCGTTCATGGCGGCGTGCACGAAGGTCGCCGCGTTCGGCGGGATCCTGCGCGTGCTGTCGGTGGCGTTCGGCTCCACGAGCTGGGAGTGGCGCGGCGTGCTCTGGGGCGTCGCGATCATCTCGATGCTGATCGGCGCGGTGCTCGGCCTGACCCAGACCGACGTCAAGCGCATGATCGCGTACTCGTCGATCGCGCACGCGGGCTTCCTGCTCATCGGCGCGATCTCGATCACCGAGAACGGCCTGTCGAGCACGCTGTTCTACCTGCTGTCGTACGGCTTCACGACGCTGGCGGCGTTCGGCGTGATCAGCCTGGTCCGCGACTCGTCGGGCGAGGCGACCCACCTCTCGGCGTGGGCGGGCCTGGCGAAACGGTCGCCACTGGTGGCCGCGGTGTTCACGTTCCTGTTGCTGGCCTTGGCGGGCATCCCGTTGACGTCGGGCTTCGTCGGCAAGTTCGTCGTGTTCTCGGCGGCGCTGTCCGACGGAATGGCCCCGCTGGTGGTCATCGCCCTGGTGTTCAGCGCGGTGGCGGCGTTCTTCTACCTGCGCGTGATCGTCCTGATGTACTTCTCCGAGCCGGCCGCGGACGGCCCCACGGTGACGATCCCGGGCTTCGGCACCGGAACGGCGATCTTCCTCGGCACGGCCGTGACGCTGGTCCTGGGCCTGGTCCCGGCATTCGCCCTGTCGTGGGCGGGCGCGGGCGGCTTCGCTTCCTGAGTTGTTCTGCTGCCAGGGCCGTCACTCTCTCGTTGAGGGTGGCGGCCCTTTCAGTTGTCCAGAAGCGCCGCGACCTTCCGCCCCAGCACCACGGGATCCCCGGGCATGACGCTGATGTACTGATCGGCCACCCCGATCCCGACCCGCCCGGCATCGACGTCGAGGTAGCCGAGAGAGCCGTCGGCTTCGATGCGAAGCCCCTCTTCCCGTTTGGCGGCGTAGAACTGCCCGATCCCGGTGTGCTTCTGTTTCATGAGCTCATCGAGCTTCTGCGCGGCACGGCTGCGGCCCGGGGCGTCGTCGAAGACCTCGCTGCCGGGCTCGTCACGGAAGTCTTGCTGCGACAGGGAAAACGGCTTGATGTCCGCAGGGACGCAAGGCGGCAGGTTCGCGATGAGCGCGTCAACGGGGTGGGTATCGGGCGAGACACCCCTGAGCCAGACCCGCTCGCCCTGGCAGAGCGCGGTGACGGCGGTCCGCCCTTGCACGGCGACGAGTACCCCGACCTGTTCCCGCTGGTCCCGCGCGTAGGCGAAGAACTCGACCGTGGGCCGGTCGAGCAGGTGCAGGAGATCGTCGAACTCGGGCGTGAAGCCGTCGCCCTGGGTGAAGCCGTACTCGCTGAGCTCTTCGAAGGCTCGGCGATCGGTGTGTTTCCTGATGGACGGCGGAATGTAGCGCAACCCACCGGCGAAAACCGGATGCGGATCTCCGCAGCCTGCGGTGCGCATGGCCGTGAGCAGGTTTTCGAGAGACAGTTCGGCCTTGAGCACCACGGTGCTTCGTTCCTCCAGGTGCCTACGACTTGGGCCGGCTTTCCCCGATCACGGGCGGCATGGGCTTCTCGGTGAACCCACCGAAGGTCTCGTCGGGATCGGGGTTCTTCAGGTAGGGCGCGGACTTCTTTTCCTTGTCTTCGTCTTTCGCCCCACGCCCGCCGGCCGGGGAGCCCATGGGCAAGCCGTTGGCACCGCGAGCACCGGCGGCACCGCGGGCGACGGCCTGGCCGGGCAGGCGCTCTTCGGGAATCCGGGCGCCGGAGCCGGGACCGCGTTGGGTGATCCCGCCGGTGTTCGGGCTGCCGGTATTCGGACCGCCGGTCCGGTAGCCACCGGTGCCCGGCCCGCTGCCGGTCCCGGTGCGATACCCGCCGACGTTGCCTGGTCCGCTTCCGGTCCCTGACCCGAACCCACCGGTGCCTGGTCCGAAGCCGCCGTCTCCGCCGTAGGGCTGGTTCCCCGACCCACCGCCGAGATTGCCGAGGGACTGCCCGGTAGGCCCGAACTGATACCCCCCACCCTGAGCAGCAGCAGGCGGAACGTAGCTGTTGGCATGAGTGGTATCGAAGGCACCACTCCCAGGAGTCTGCCCCGGAACCTGATACGACCCTTGCCCTTGATCACGCCCAGACTGGACGTCCTGGCCGTAGACGTTCTGATTCCGCCCGGCTTGGACGTCCCGGTCCTGCCCGAAAACCTCGGTCTGCCCAGGATTGCGAGCCCACTCACCAGTATCGGTGGCGGTAGTGGTCCGCCCGGTGGTGGTCTTGCCCTGAGTGTCCTGCCCCGGAGTAGCCAAGGAAATCGGAGCGCCGGAGTCATTGATCTGCGCGTACTGGGCGGGCATCTGCCCGCCATTGGAGGTACTGGCGGAGTGATAGGCCCCAAAGGCCTCGATGTTCCCCTGACTATCAGCCTGCCACCCGGAAACCTTGGTGTTGTAAGACTGTCCATCCCCAGTGAGAACATTGTAGAGATCACCAGAAGTCATCTCAGGCGGCCGAGGCGCAACGGGTTTCACGGAATGCTTGGCAGTCCCGAAAGCATCCATCTGAGCACCAACGGCAGTCTGAGCAGTCTCGAGATGAACAGCATCATCAGTGGCGGCTTGAACAAGGGGAAGCGTGGCATCAGCGGCAGAGTCCCCAGCGCCACCTTGCCACCCGGCCATGGTCTTGGCCCGCAGAGCACTGATCCGCTGAGCCCGCTCAACCATCCTGGTGGTCAACTGCCCAGCACCATCTTGCGCATCGGCCAGCGAACCAACGCCCTCACCACCGATGACCTGTTCATAGATCTCCGCGGCGGTCAAGGGCCCTTCGACGACCATCACTTCACCCCGCGAAGATTGTCGATAACATACGAGGCAACACCACGTGCTGCTTCGCACGGATCCTTCTTGCCGATATTTTCCTCGGATTGAGCGATGCCGATATCTACAGTCTGCCTGTCGCTCGTTCCGATTGCGATCTGACACTTGCCATGATTGGTTCGATCATCGGCGAGCCCATATGCAGCTATCGGGTAGCCGTCCACTGGATTCAGTGGCATGAAGAATCTGTACTGAGCACGATAGACGCTGGTCAGGCCAAGCTGGTCGACATTGCCGAAGATTAGTAGAACTGAAGCCTGCGTAACTCGGGGTGGATTGACGCTACAGCTCGGGCCGGCTGGCGCGTCTAGATCCGGTTTGGGGGTGACGCCAGGCCCCAGTAGCTCAGTGACCTGATCGACGGTCAACGCGTCACACGGCGCCTGCTTGAAGTGTGTGACATCGATCGGATCATCCACTTTCGGGACGCCAGGCCCAGGCAAGCTCGTCGCCGAATCTGGCGTCGACTGATCCGCCGTTGGATTCGATGGGGATGGGGAGCCGCTTGTGGTATTCGTGCAGGAGCAGAGGACCAACGCCGATGCGCTCAACGAGAGGACGATGCGGCGCATCAGAGACTGCCTCCGGTCTGGTTCAGATCAGTCGTATGGGTGTCTTCGGTCGTCGCATACTTGCCTAAGGCCATCTGGAACTTCGCTGCCATCGAGCGGCAGTACTGCTCACGTGCCGTCAAGGTCGAGTGCAAGGCTTCGCCGGACGCTCTGACCTGTTCTGCGTTGCCGCCGCTCGCGTATTCGACACCTGGGCCCTGTGCACGTTGAAGTAAGGCTGCGTAGTTCAAATCCCGTGCGAACTCGTTCGCCAGGTCGTTCCACTCGCGCGCGAGTTCCCGAAGGGTCTCGACGTCGTATTGGAACCCCGCCCCACCCCCGCCGGAACCGGGACCGGAGCCGTACGAGCCCGCGTGCGGGATCCCGTTCGGCCCCGGTAGCTGCCAGTCCTGGCCCGGGTCGTAGACCTCACCCACGGCCCATCACCACAGAAGCCACGTCAGTCACGTCAGCTCTCCCCTAGCTTGCACGGTGCTTCACCCCGAGCACCCTGCGTATCCGACGGCTCGAACCCTACCAGGGTTCCGCATCGGCATCGCCAGGCAAGAAAGCCCAGTTCAGAGGGGTCTACGGCGTCGGCGAGCAGGACGTGTGGCCCAGGATCACCTCGCCCGTGATGCCCGACGCCGGGAGGAAGTTGATGCGCAGCATCGTCAGGCCGATGCTGCCGTCGCCCGGGAGGTTCTGGATGTTGAACACCGCGTTCGCCAGCACCGTTCCGTTCGACTTCTTGAGCGGCACCACGTAGCCGACCGGGACCGGGCTCGGCGGGTTCGTGATGCCCGACATGCCGCCGTACGTCCAGCCGGCGTTCGTCTGCGTGTGCGTTGCCGTGCAGGTCACCTTGAACGTCGACAGCTTGATCCGCGGGCCGCCCGCGCTCACCAGTGCCGACAGCTCGAAGTTCTTGCCCGTCGCCGTGGACGTCGTTGTCGTGGCCGACGTCTGCGGGTCCGTCACCGTGGTCGTGCAGGACGATGTGCCGCCGCCGAACGTGATTCCGTTCTTCGACACCGTCTGGGCCGTCGCTGTCTTCGGGCCGCTCACCGAACACTGGCCCTGCACCGGCACCTTGATCGTCGCGTCACCCTTCGTGAACTCGGCGGAGCCGATCTGGGCCACGCCCGGCTGCGGCGCGGCCTGCGCCGGGACGGCCACGGCGAGTCCGGCCACCAACAGCGTTCCGGCGAGCCCCGCCCGCCTCGCGATTGTGCTGCGCATGTCGCTGCCTCCTTGCTGACCGGGAGAGCTGTCGGGTTCGGCAGTTCTTCCACGTCGTGAATATCCGCCTGTCCGGCGCGCCCGTTGCGCTCGAAACCGCTGATCACCCCTTCGTGGATCATGAACCACCCGGTGGATAATCCCTTCGGTATCCGGATACAGCTCTGTATATTGACGCCCATGCCGACCTACCGCGTCCTCGTCCGGGGCAAGTTCGACCGGCCCGCGCAGGCCGTGCGCGAAAAGCTGCTCGCCGGCCTGACCTCGGACGACGTCGCCGAGCCGGTCTTCAGTGAAGAAGGCTCGCTCACCTACAGTCACCACCTCGGCGGCTTCACCTTCCGCGTCCAGGTCGACGTCGCATCGGGTGACGACGCCCACGACCAGGCCGAGCTGATGGTCATGGAGCTGTTCGAGCGCGCGGGCTACCCGTACCGCGACCTGATCGTCAGCTCGACCTGCCTGGACGACGTCAAGATCCGGCGCCGCTGACCCGCGTCGTCACCACGACGGCCCCGGTCAGCGCCACCACTCCGGCCAGCACCAGCAGCGCCACGTGCATTCCGCTGGTGAAGTCGGCGTGCGTGTTCAGCACCGTGCCCGCCAGGGCGACGCCCAGCGCGCTGCCGAGTTCGCGGGTCATGCCCTGCAGACCCGAGCCGACGCCGGCGCGTTCGTGGGGCAGCGCCGCCATGATGCCGGCCGACGAGAGCGGCAGGATCAGGCTCGTGCCCGCCGCGAGGACCACCGTGGCCGAGGCGTACCACGGATACGGCGTCGCACTGTCCGCTGTGGACAGTGCCGCCAGGCCGAGCGCGACGATCACCAAGCCGGACGCCGTGAGCAGGCGGGGTCGGACGCGGCCGGCCAGCGCCACCGTCACGCGCGGGCCGAAGAACAGCGTTACCGCCATCGGAAGCAACGCCAAGCCCGCCAAGAACGGCGGGAAACCCTTGCTGTGCTGCAGGTACTGGCCGTTGAGGTAGAACAGCCCGAACATCCCGACGAACGTCGCGACCAGCGCGAGGCAGTGCGCGCGCAACGCCGGGATCGCGAACAGCCGCGGGTCGAGCATCGGGTGCGCGATCCGCAGCTCGACCACGCACCACGCGCCGAGCAGTGCCGCGGCCGCGGCGAACGCGCCCAGCACCGGCGTGCTCGCCCAGCCCGTCGATGGCCCCGACGTGATGCCCAGCAGCAGCGCCACCACGCCGGCCGTGAACAGCAGCGCGCTCGGTACCGCGATCGGCCGCGGGTGGGCCGGCGTGCGGGGCACGAACAGTCCACAAAGGACCAAGACGGCCAGCGCCAGCGGTGCGACGCCGAAGAACAACGCCCGCCACGAGCCCGTCTGCAGCAGCGCGCCGCCGCCGATGTTGCCCAGTACGCCACCCAGCCCGGTCGCCGACGCCCACGTCGCGACCGCCTTCGTCCGCTGCTCCGCCGGGACGGCGCCGACCAGGATGGCCAGGCTCGCCGGCATCACCGCGGCCGCGCCGACGCCGCTGAGCACTCGGCCCGCCAGCACCGGTGTGACGTCGTTCGCGCACCCGGACAGCAGCGCGCCGGCGGTGAAGACGCCGAGCCCGGCCAGCAGGATTCCCTTGCGGCCGAAGCGATCCGCGGCCGCGCCGGCCGGGATCAGCAGGCAGGCGAAGACGACGACGTAGCTGTCGACGACCCACAGCAGCGCCGTCGGCGACGGGTGCAGCGGGCTCGCCGACAGCAGCGGCACGGCCAGGTTGATCGCCGCGACCATGCCGACGACCGTGACGACGCACAACGCCATGAGCGTCGTGAGCAGGCCTTGACGGACGCGGGGGAGGGTGTGTTCCACCCGGTCAACGCTAAGCAGGGCTAAGTACTGCGTCCAGTGCAATATCGGCAACTAAGCTTTGCGTCGAACGCAAACGTGGAGGCGAAATGGCCGATTTGGACCTCAACCTGCTGGTGGTGCTCGACGCGCTGCTCACCGAGGGCAGCGTCACTGGCGCCGCCGAGCGGCTGCACCTCTCGGTGCCGGCGACGTCCCGGGCGCTCGGGCGGCTGCGGCGGACCCTCGACGACGAGGTGCTGGTCCGCGCCGGCCGCGTGCTGGTGCCGACCCCGGCCGCCGTCGCCTTGCGCGACGACGTGCGGGGCCTGGTCGAACGCGCTCGCGGCATGCTCCGCAACTCCGGCGAGTTCGACCTCGCGACGCTGGAGCGGACGTTCGTCCTGCGCGCCAACGACTCCCTGGTCAGCCAGCTCGGCCCCGGCCTGATCGTGGCGGCCCGCGCCACCGCGCCCGGGGTGCGGCTGCGGTTCGTCGCGGAGGGCGAGGAGGACGTCCAGCCGCTGCGTGACGGCCGGATCGACCTGGATCTGGGGATGATCGACCTGCCGGACTCCGAGATCGTCGTCGAGCAGCTGTGGCGCGAGGGGACGGCCGCGATCGCCGGCCCGCTGAGCCCCCTCCACAGTGACGAAACGACAGGCGAAGTGACGGGCGAAGTGACGCTGCAGCAGCTCGCCGCGCAGCCGCACCTCGCGATCTCCCGCCGCGGCCGCACCGAGGCGCCGTTCGACGCGGTGCTCGCCGAGCACGGGCTGAGCCGCGACGTCGTGGCCGTCGTCCCGACGCCGACGGCCGCGTTGAACCTGGTCCTGGCCTCGGACCTGGTCTGCCTGACCACCAGCGGCTTCGCCGCGTTCGCGGCCCGCGTGACCGACGTGCAGCCGCTCCCGGTACCCGCGGACCTGCCCCTCCGGCCGATGGCGCAGGCGTGGCACCCGCGCTTCGCGAAGGACCCCGGTCACCGGTGGTTGCGCGCTCGGGTGCGCGACGCGGCCCCGACCGGCTGACGATGTCATGTTCGTCACCGTTTCCGCTGGACAGCGGGTAAACGGTGGCGCGGGGTAGCCACTACGCTCAAGGGAGAACCCGACCGGTGCACGAGTAGAGCGGAGCCGACGTGTCTGTGCCTTCCCCAGCCCCCGGGGCGGGATCCCTCCCCGCTGCGCCGGGTGGCGCCCTCGAGGACCTGCGCGCGTCGGTCGGCCTGCAGATCGCCGACGAAGCCCTGCTGCGCGCGATCGCCGCCGGGCTGGCCGACGTCGAGAAGCTGCTCCGCGACGTCGTCAGCAGCGACGTCCAGGCCGTCCACGACGCGGCGCTGCACCTGGTCGAGGCCGGGGGCAAACGCTTCCGTCCGCTGTTCACGCTGCTGTCCGCGCAGTTCGGGCCGAAGCAGGACGACCACGTCGTGATCGCCGCCGCCGCGGTCGAGCTGGTGCACCTGGCCACGCTCTACCACGACGACGTGATGGACGAGGCGGACATGCGCCGCGGCGCCGAGAGCGTCAACGCGCGCTGGGACAACACGATCGCCATCCTCACCGGCGACTTCCTCTTCGCGCACGCTTCGCGGCTGGTCGCCGACCTCGGCACGGACGCGGCGCGGATCATCGCCGAGACCTTCGGCGAGCTGGTCACCGGCCAGATGCGCGAGACCGTCGGCCCCGGACCGGGTGACGACGCGGTGGCGCACTACCTGACCGTGATCGCCCAGAAGACCGGCTCGCTGATCGCGACGTCCGGCCGCTTCGGCGGGATGATGTCCGGCGCCCCGGACGAGTACATCGAGGCGCTGCGCCGGTTCGGCGACATCATCGGCACGGCGTTCCAGGTCTCCGACGACATCATCGACATCGCGTCGCCGTCCGACGAGCTCGGCAAGGCGCAGGGCACGGACCTGCGCGAAGGCGTCCGCACGTTGCCGATGCTCTACGCGCTGGCCGACTCCGGGACCGATCCCCGGCTGGTCGAGCTGCTGTCCGGCCCGATCTCCGACGACGACCTGGTCGAGGAAGCGCTGGCGCTGCTGCGGGTCAGTAGTGGACTCGAACGCGCACGCGTCACCCTTTCCGACTACGCTCAGCGCGCGCGTGCCGAGCTCACCGCGCTGCCCGCGTCACCCGCTCGTGACGCGTGCGAGTCGGTTGCCGCTTACCTGGTAGCGCGCACGCACTGAACTAGGGGCAGGGATAGATGTCCATTTTCGGACAGGTTTGGCTGTGGAGCCTGGCGGCTTTCTTCGTCGGGGCCCTGCTCACCTGGCTGGTGCTGGTGCTACCGCTTCGCAAGAGCGTCCGCAAGCTGGAGAGCGCGCTGGCCCAGGCCCACGCCGACGCCGCGCGCACGCCCGCGAACGCCACCGGGCTGGCCACGCCGGGCACTGAGGTCTACACGCGACCGGAGCCGTCCTACGACGAGAGCCGGTACAACGCGAGTCCGTACGAAGAGGCCCAGCCGCAGGAGACGTCGTACCCGGGGACGCTGGTCGCCGCGTCGCCGGTGAACCGCGACGACGTCCACGACGACATCGACGCGGACTTCGCGGAGCTGGATTCGCAGGTGCCGCCGCGGACCCCGCCGGTGGACGACTACCGGCCGGAGCCGGAGACCGGCGACGGCTACCCGGCGTCCGCGACCCAGGTGATGGCGCCGGTCGCGGAGCCGGAGCAGGACGACCCGTACCGCGCGGCCGCGTCGGAGTACCTCAGCCCGGAAGACGACGAGCAGTACGAGCCCGCGCCGGCGCTTTCGCAGCTGGAGCACCAGCTCGAGCCGGACACCGGTGGGTCGCTGTTCCAGCCGCCGGCCGCCGCGCACGCGGCGGACCCGGACTGGTTCGACCGCGAACCGCAGTCGCAGCGCTCGGCGTTCGAAGAGCCGATGGAGCGCACCCGCTACATCGGCGAGCACCCGGGATCGGTCCGCAAGGAAGAGCCCCAGGAAGAACTTCAGGAAGAGCTCCAGGACGACTTCGAAGACGAGCTCCAGGACGACGAGACGCCGCAGTACGCCTTCGCCGGTGAAGAAGCGGCCGGTGGCGACCTGGACGTGCCGCCGGAGACGCCGGCCGAGGCGACACAGGTGCTGCCGAAGCGCCAGCCGCGCGGCGTGGTGCGGGGCGGTTTCGACTCGCCGCAGCCGATCCAGCCGTCGATGCGCACGGTCGAGCGCCGCGAACCCGAGCTGACCGGCGCGCACAGCGGCTCGCTGTTCGAGCCGTCGGTGCAGCCGAACCAGACGGCCGTCGGCGTTTCGCCGGACGCGCCGCCGCCCCCGCCCGCCCGCGAGTCGGCCGAGGACTCGGTCCCGCCCGGCCCGTTCGGGCCCGGTTCGGCGATGCCGCGGCCCGGCGGCGGCCGGCCCAGCGACGGCTTCGAGGTGAAGGCGAGCGTCACGGCTTTGCGCTACTGCACCGACGAGTCCGAGCAGTTCCCGCGGATGGTGGCCGAGGTCTGGTTCCGCACCGCCGAGGACGCCGAGCGCGTCGGGTTCCGCCCGCTCACCTGAGTTCCTGTTCCGTGAAGGCCGCCTCGTGAACCCGTGAGGCGGCCTTCACGGCGTTTCAGCCCGCCTGGAACAGGACCAGCGCGGCGCCGTCCACATCGGACACCGGCGCACAGGGCAGCCACTGCGGCGCGCGGTCTTCGTCCGGCGCACTAAAGGTCGCATGACCTGAAACTTAGGACACACGTCCTAGCGTCGGCAACCCCCCTGACGCCGTGAAGGCCCCCTTCCCGGCATCTTGAGCCGGTAAGGAGGCCTTCACGGAGCTTGGCGCAGCGGTTACGCGACCGTCCAGGTGTCCTTGCCGTGGAGCAGGCCCCGCAGGTCCGGCTTGCGGACCGCACGAGCTTCCTCGACCTGGGCGCGGGCGCCGTCGTCGTAGGTCGGGCGCTCGACCTGGCGGAGGATGCCCGTCGGGACGTGGTTCAGGTTCTGGTCACCGAGCCGGGACAGCGCGAACGCGTACGACGTGTCGGTGATCGCCGGGTCGTGCACGACGATGTTTTCCTCGCCGATGTCGGCGACCTTCGCGACGTCCAAGCCGCCCCAGTCGCTGCGCTTGACGCCGAACTCCTGGTTCGGGCCGAAGCGGATCGGCTCGCCGGCGCGCAGCGGGATCAGCCGGGCGGCGGCCTCGTCGGCGTCCTTGAGGACGTCGAACGCGCCGTCGTTGAAGATCGGGCAGTTCTGGTAGATCTCCACCAGCGCCGACCCGCGGTGCTCCGCCGCGGCCTGCAGGACCTCGGTGAGGCCCTTGCGGTCCGAGTCCATCGCGCGGCCCACGAACGACGCCTCGGCGCCGATCGCCAGCGACAGCGGGTTGAACGGCGTGTCCACCGAACCCATCGGGGACGACTTGGTGACCATGCCCGGCCCCGACGTCGGGGAGTACTGGCCCTTGGTCAGCCCGTAGATCCGGTTGTTGAACAGCAGGATCTTGATGTTCACGTTGCGGCGCAGCGCGTGGATCAGGTGGTTGCCGCCGATGGACAGCGCGTCGCCGTCACCGGTGACGACCCACACCGACAGGTCCGGCCGCGTGGTGGCCAGCCCCGTCGCGATCGCCGGCGCGCGGCCGTGGATCGAGTGCATGCCGTAGGTGTTCAGGTAGTACGGGAACCGCGACGAGCAGCCGATCCCCGAGACGAACACGATGTTCTCGCGCTTGAGGCCGAGTGTCGGCAGGAAGGACTGGACCGCGTTGAGCACGACGTAGTCGCCGCAGCCGGGGCACCAGCGGACCTCCTGGTCCGACTTGTAGTCCTTGGCCTTCTGCGGTTCGTCGGTGGTGGGCACAAGGTCCAGACCGCCGAGAGTGGGCAGTCCGATGTCGACAGTAGTCATGCCGCCTCCGCGGTAAAGAGAACGTCGGCGGTGGTCACTTCGCCGCCTCCGTAGCAATGCCGGTGATGATCTCCGAGAACAGGTTCTGCAGCTCTTCGGCCTTGAACGCCATCCCGGCGACCTTGGTGTGCGAATGGACGTCCACCAGGTACTTCGCGCGCAGCAGCAAGGAAAGCTGACCGAGGTTCATCTCCGGCACCACGACCTTGTCGTAGGCGCGCAGGACGTCGCCGAGGTTGGCCGGCAGCGGGTTCAGGTGCCGCAGGTGGGCCTGGGCGATCGGCATGCCGAGCTTGCGCACCCGGCGGCACGCGGCGCCGATCGGGCCGAAGCTGGAGCCCCAGCCGAGCGCGAGCACCCGGGCCTTGCCGCCGCTCGGGTCGTCGACCACGACGTCGGGGACGTCGATGCCGTCGATCTTCGCCTGCCGCAGCCGGACCATCTTGTCGTGGTTGTCCGGGTCGTAGGAGATGTGCCCGGTCCGGTCGGCCTTCTCCAGCCCGCCGATGCGGTGCTGCAGGCCGGGCGTGCCCGGGATCGCCCACGCGCGGGCGAGCGTCTCGGGGTCGCGGACGTACGGCCAGAACTCGCCGGAGTCGTTGTCCGAGTTGGGTTCGCTCGCGAACTCGACACGCAGGTCGGGCAGCGTCGCGACGTCGGGGATCAGCCACGGCTCGGAGCCGTTCGCGATCGCGCCGTCCGAGAGCAGCAGCACCGGCGTGCGGTACTTGAGCGCGATCCGGGTGGCCTCGACGGCCGCGTCGAAGCAGTCCGCCGGCGACAGCGGCGCGACGATCGGCACCGGCGACTCGCCGTTGCGGCCGAACATCGCCTGCAGCAGGTCGGCCTGCTCGGTCTTGGTCGGCAGGCCGGTCGACGGGCCACCGCGCTGGACGTCGATGACGACCAGCGGCAGTTCCATCATCACGCCGAGGCCGATGGTCTCGGACTTCAGCGCGACACCCGGGCCGGACGTCGAGGTGACGCCGAGCGCGCCGCCGTAGGACGCGCCGAGCGCGGCGCCGATGCCGGCGATCTCGTCCTCGGCCTGGAAGGTGAGGATGCCGAAGTTCTTGTGCTTGGACAGCTCGTGGAGGATGTCCGACGCCGGGGTGATCGGGTAGGTGCCGAGCAGGATCGGCAGGCCGGACTGCTGCCCGGCGGCCACGAGCCCGTACGCCAGCGCCGTGTTGCCGGTGATCTGCCGGTAGGTGCCCAGCGCCAGCTTCGCCGGAGCGACCTGGAAAGTCGTCGCGAACGACTCGGTCGTCTCGCCGTAGTTCCAGCCCGCGCGGAAGGCCAGGATGTTGGCCTCGGCGATGTCCGGCTTCTTCGCGAACTTCTCGCGCAGGAACCGCTCGGTGCCTTCGGTCGGCCGGTGGTACATCCACGACAGCAGGCCGAGGGCGAACATGTTCTTGCAGCGCTCGGCGTCCTTCTTGCCGAGGCCGGTGTCGGCGAGCGCGCCCTGGGTCAGCGTCGACATGGCGACCCGGTGCACCTGGTAGGGCTCGAGCGTGTCGTCGTCCAGCGGGTCGGTGGCGTAGCCGACCTTCGTCAGGTTCCGCTTGATGAAGTCGTCGGTGTTGAGGATGATCGTGCCGCCGCGCGGCACGTCGGCGAGGTTCGCCTTGAGCGCGGCGGGGTTCATCGCCACCAGCACGTCCGGCCGGTCGCCGGGGGTGAGGATGTCGTAGTCGGCGAAGTGCACCTGGAACGAGGAGACACCGGGGATCGTGCCCTGCGGGGCGCGGATCTCGGCGGGGAAGTTCGGCATCGTCGACAGGTCGTTGCCGAACGCGGCCGCTTCGGACGTGAAGCGGTCGCCGGTCAGCTGCATCCCGTCACCCGAGTCGCCCGCGAACCGGATGACCACCCGGTCCAGCTTGCTGATCTCGGTGGGCCTGGTCGCGGCGAGCGAGCCTTGACCAGCGCCGTTGCCGTTCGCACTCGTGCTCATGGGTCAGGGATTCCCTCTCTCCCGACGTTGCGGCCTTCGGTCGCTCTGCCCGGTGTCATGACAGTCGGGACACCAGGCCCTATCACGAGGTTAGCTCGCCCTTGACCACGATGTTCCCAGTGTCCCGAGTCCCGGACGACCTCTTCGCTGCGCTAGTGGTTCTTCTGTGCTGGTCCGACAAATACCTGTAACCGATGGTAACGGTTAACTGTCACGAGGCGTTGTGACGCGCATCTCCCGCGTCACGTCCACGTGGTGAGAACTCACGGGCCGGACCGGATCCGGGCCCGCATCGCCGCCAGCCGCTCGGCGAACTCCGGGGACGCCAGCGACGCCAGCTGCGGCTCGATCTCGACGTCCACGGCGTCGGCGTGCGCGGCCAGCGAGGCGGTCGTCCGCAGGCTGCGCTTGGTCGCCAGCAGGGCCTCGCGCGGCGCGGCGACGGCCGGAGCCGCGAGCTCCCGCGCGGCGGCGAGCAGGTCGTCGTGCCCGCCGTCGACCACGCGCAGGGCCAGCCCGGCGCGCACCGCCGCCTCGGCGTCCAGGGACTGCCCGAACAACGTCATGGCGGCGGCCTGCTGCGGGCCGGCCAGCCGCTGCGTCATCCACGTCATCCCGCCGCCGGGGTGCAGGCCCAGCTCCAGGAACCGCGCGACGAACTTCGCGCGCGGCCCGGCCAGCCGGACGTCCGCGGCGAGGGCGAGGTTCAGGCCGGCGCCGACGGCGGCGCCGCCGATCGCCGCGATCGTCGGCAGCGTGCAGCGCGCGACGGAGAGGAAGCCCTCGTAGATGGCGCGCAGGCCGGCCTCGTCGGCCGCGCCCAGCGCGGAGAGGTCGGCCCCGGCGCAGAACGCCGGCGGGGTCCCGGTGACCACGACGGCGTGCACCGACTCGTCGCGCTCCGCGGCCGCGACGGCGTCCGCGAGCTGCGAAGACAGTGCCAGGGTCAGCGCGTTGCGGCTGCCGGGCGCGTCGACGGTCAGCAGGGCGACGCCGCCCGCGTGCTCGCTGACGATGCTGTCGGTCATGGGAGTAAGGGTGGCACGAGGCGGTCGTCGCCTTGCTCGGGTATGACTGGAGGGATGGGTGAACTGGTCGGAGCCCTGGTCCGGGGGTTCATCGTGATCGCGGGACACATCCTGACGATGCTCGACACGGCCGAGTTCTTCGGAGCCCGCCGCCGCTCGGCGCGCCAGAAGGCGTTGAGCCGAGGCGAGCAGGTGAAGATCCCGTGCGTACTACGCGACCCATCCCTGACGGACGGCCGAGAACAGCAGGGCAGGCTCCTCGTCGGGCCCGGCCGTGTCCAGTGGCTGGCCCCGGGACGGCCACCGACGCCGTTCGAGCCGGGAGAACTGACGATGCAGGCGGTGGACGAGCAGGCGATCACGTTCCACGCGGGCCGCACGGAGCTGCGCCTGCACCCGGACGAAGCCCCGGCGGTGCTCCGAGCCCTGGGCGCTTGAGCTGCCGAAACTGTCGGTACCCGCCGCTACGCTGGAAGACGGGGGGCGCCGCCCCGCACACGTTCACGCGACCGGCCCTCGAGCAGCCGGGAGGCGCGACCAGCGGCGGATCCCGGGCTCGGCGACCGGCGGATTTCGGTCAGCGGAAGCTCGCGAGCCGTTCACTTCCGTGATCTTCGCGCTGCCGCGAAGCACGACCGGCGGCCGATTCCGGGCCGCCGTCAAGCCTGGCGACCGGCCGCGTCACTCCTCCGGCGTCGGCGGGCGTTCGAGCAGCCGGGACAGCACGACCGTCGACACCGTCCGGTCCACGATCTCCAGCCCGCGCAGCCGCTCCAGCGCCGTCTCCAGGTGGTGGATGTCGGCGGCCCGCAGGTGGACGATCGCGTCCGCCGCGCCCGAGACCGTGTACGCCGCGACCACCTCGGGCAGCGGTTCCAGCCGCGCGCGGATGCGGGCCGGGGTGATGTTGCCCTGGCACGTGACCTCGACGAACGCCTCCGTGCCCCACCCCAGCGCCTCCGGGTCGACGACCGCCGTGAAGCCGCGCAGGATGCCGGTTTCGAGCAGCCGGTCGACCCGTCGTTTGACCGCCGGCGCGGACAGCCCGACGACCTTGCCGATCTCCGCGTAGCTCGATCGGGCGTTCGCCACGAGGCACGAAACGATTCGCTGGTCGATGGTGTTCACACGCAACACTTAGCACAGATACGCGCAGCGAACAGCGATTGATTGCGAGTTTCGGCCTCGCTTACCCTACTTTCATGCAGGGATCACAGCCCTTGGCCGCTCGCGTACCGACCACCCGCCGATACCTGATGTGCCCGCCGCGGTTCTTCGCGGTGGACTACGTGATCAACCCCTGGATGGATCCGACCCAGCCGGTCAGCGCCGACGTCGCCGTCGCGCAGTGGACCGAGCTGCGTGACACCTACCGCCGCCTCGGCCACACCGTCGAGGAGATCGACCCGCAGCCGGGGCTGCCCGACATGGTCTTCGCCGCGAACTCCGGCACGGTCGTCGACGGTCGCGTCCTCGGCTCGCGGTTCCGCGCGCCGCAGCGCACCGCCGAGGCCGAGCACTTCCGCCGCTGGTTCGTCGAACACGGCTACCGCGACATCACCATGCCGGAGAAGATCAACGAGGCCGAGGGCGACTTCGCCTGGACCGGCGGCCTGCTGCTGGCCGGCACCGGCTTCCGCACCGACCCGGCCGCGCACGCCGAGGCGCAGGAGGTCCTCGGTGTCCCGGTCGTCTCGCTGAACCTGGTCGACCCGCGCTACTACCACCTCGACACGGCGTTGTTCGTGCTCGCCGAGGCGACCGACACGACGCGCGCGCAGATCGTCTACTACCCGGCGGCGTTCTCCGCGGGATCACGCCGCGTGCTCGAGCGGCTGTTCCCGGACGCCGTGCTCGCGACCGCCGCCGACGCCGAGTGCTTCGGGCTGAACGGGGTGTCCGACGGCCGGAACGTCGTCCTCCCCGTCGAGGCCACTCGACTGGGTGAACTGCTCGCCGAGCGCGGGTACGAGCCGGTCTACGTCGACATCTCTGAGCTGCGGAAAGCCGGCGGTGGGCCGAAGTGCTGCACGCTGGAAATCAGGAAAGGCTGATTGCCGGAAAAAGGGTGTAACTCACCCGTTTGCTTCCGCGATTAATCGGGGTAACAGCTCGACTACGCGCGGTGGCAGGGGGTGGAAACGGTGGCGGTGAACTTCGCCATGCACGGGATCGGCCGGCCGGCTCGCCAGCTCGAGCCGGGGGAGAACGAACGCTGGGTGACGGTCGAGCAGTTCGACCGCATCCTCGACGCGATCGAGGAACGCGCGGACGTCCATCTGACCTTCGACGACGGCAACGAGTCCGACGTCGAGATCGCGCTGCCCCGGCTCGTGGAGCGCGGGATGACGGCGGAGTTCTTCCCGCTGGCCGGCCGTCTCGGGCAACGCGGCTACCTCGACCGCGACGCCCTGCGCGACCTCGCCCGGGCCGGCATGGAGATCGGCTCGCACGGCTGGGAGCCGCGCGACTGGCGCCGCCTCGACGATCGCCACGCGCGCCGGGAGCTGACGGATGCCCCGAAGCTGCTCGGCGACCTGTGCGGCCGGCCGGTGCGGCGGTACTCACTGCCGTTCGGCGCTTACGACCGGCGGGTGCTGGACCGGCTGCGGCAGGCGGGCGCGACACGGGTGTACGCGAGCGACGGCGGCGAGGCCAGCCGCGACGGGTGGCTGCAGCCGCGGACGGAGCTGCGGCACGACCTCGACCAGGAGTGGCTGGATGGCGTGTTGGCCGGCGGCCGCCGCCGGGGGCAGTGGATGCGATGGCTGTTTCGACGGGCTGACAGTTAGTCGGTATGACCGTCTGCCGGTCTGCCGGTCTGCCGGTCTGCCGGTCTGCCGGTCTGCCGGTCTGCCGGTCTGCCGGTCTGCCGGTCTGCCGGTCTGCCGGTCTGCCGGTCTGCCGGTCTGCCGGTCTGCCGGTCAGCCCGTCAGCCCGTCAGCCCGTCAGCCCGTCAGCCCGTCAGGCTGGTGCCCGTCTACGAGTCTGGCGGTCAGCCGGTCTGACGGCGAGTCAGTAAGGCGGTATAACCGTCGGATGGTTGTCGGCCCGGCTGCGTGGCTCGGCCGTGGCGGGCTTGTCTGCCGGTATAGCCGTCAGGCGGTCTGTCGGTCTGACTGGGCGCCTCGGCCGTGGCGGGCTTGTCTGCCGGTATAACCGTCAGTCTGGCTGTCGGTCGGACTGTATGTCTCGGCTGCGGTGGCTCTGTCAGTCGGTCACACGGTCAGTCGGTATAACCGTCAGCCCGCCTTCCCGGTGGTCGGAACACGTCCCGAACCGGTTCTCCGCGGCCGCGTCCGGTGAGCAGCGTTTTCGTCAAGTCTCGCCGGATGCTGGGAAATTCTCGTACCTCTGGGTCTTGAACCCGTCACCGTCCGGGTGCATCCTGTGTCCCTCGCCGCCGTAAGGAAAGTTTCCTAACTAAAGGGAGCACCAGGAATGCGGAAACTGATCCTGCTCGCGACCATGGCGCTGGCCGCGGCCGTGATGCCCTCGGCTCTCGCGTCGGCCGCCCCGGCTCCAGCCCAGGCGATCTCGGCGCAGACCGCCTCCGCTGCGGCACCGGCCTCCGTCGAAGCCGGTCCGACCGCGGCGCAGCTGCTGGCCAAGACGAACAGCTGCACCCAGATCTCCAACGGCAAGTACAAGACGGACGAGGACGTCTCGGCCAAGACGGTCGCCGTCTGTGACGCCAACGGCGCGGTCTTCTGGAAGGCCGACATGGACATCGACTGCGACGGCCAGCGCACGACGCAGTGCAACGAGGACACCGACTGCTGCTACCAGGACGACACGGCGTTCCACCAGTCCGACGGCAAGCCGCTCAGTGCCGCGAAGCTGCCCTACATCGTCGTGCCGAGCTCGAGCAGCATCTGGAAGTACACCTCGTCGCAGCTGAAGGGCGGCGGCTCCTGCGCGGTGATCTACAACGGCAAGATCGAGTACGCGGTCATCGGCGACACCGGCCCGACCCAGATCATCGGCGAAGCCTCCTACGCGACGGCGAAGGATCTCGGCATCAACCCGGACCCGTCCAACGGCGGCACCGACTCCGGTGTGACGTACATCTGCTTCAAGAACTCGACCGTCTCCCCGATCGAGAACCACGCCAATGCGATCAGCAAGGGCGAAAGCCTCGCCACGACTTTCGTGAACAACAACTGACGCAGCACCACGCAGCACGCGGCCGGGGCCGATCCGTACAAGACACGGGTCGGTCCCGGCTGCTGTGCTGGGCCCATGAGCGAACTGCTGAAGCTGGCCAACATCGGCCCGGCGATGGTCCGTGACCTGACCCGGCTCGGCATCACCGAACCCGCCCAGCTCGCCGGGCGCGACCCGGTTGAACTGTACGAACGCCTCTGCGCCACCGATGGCCGCCGGCACGACCCCTGCGTGCTCGACACCTTCATGTCGGCGGTCGACCAAGCCGACGGCGCGCCGCCCCGGCCGTGGTGGACGTACACCCCGGAACGGAAACAGCTTCTCGGGGATCTTTCCGGGGGCCGCTGACGAGAACTGCGCCGAACGCGTTGCCCGTCCACCTGCAAGATGCAATTGCGGGGCGAATCGAGACGCGATTCTTACCGGAAAACTGTTGCGCCTCACGGCCGTCTCACGCATTACCCCGTTCGCGGCCCTCGCGGTAACGATCCAGGGGGGCTCGCCGACCAACTCATGGGTCGCGTGGGAAAAGCGGAGGTTTTGGCGTGAAGATCAGTGTCTTCGGGCTTGGTTATGTCGGGTGTGTCTCCGCCGCGTGCTTGGCGGGGCAGGGGCACCGGGTGGTCGGCGTGGACGTCAACCCGGTCAAGATCGACCTCATCACCGCGGGCAACGCCCCGGTGGTCGAGGAGCGGATCGGCGAGCTGACCGCCGAAGTCGTCGCGAGCGGGGCGCTGAGAGCCACGACCGACGTCGCGGAAGCCGTCGCGGACAGCAAGATTTCGCTGGTCTGCGTGGGTACGCCGTCGGCGCCGAACGGCAGCCTCTCGACGGTCTACCTCGAGCGCGTCGCCGAGGAGATCGGCGAGGCGCTCGCGAAGAAGACCGAGCGGCACACGGTCGTCTTCCGCAGCACGATGCTGCCCGGCACGTGCCTGGACCTGCTGGTCCCGATCTTGGAGAAGGCCTCGGGCCGCACGGCCGGCGTCGACTTCGGTGTCGCGGTGAACCCCGAGTTCCTGCGCGAGGGCAGCAGCGTCCGCGACTTCTTCGACCCGCCGAAGACGGTGATCGGCGAGTTCGACGCGCTCAGCGGTGACGCCGTCGCGGCGCTCTACGAAGGCCTGCCCGGCGCCGTCTTCCGCGTGCCGATCCCGGTCGCGGAGATGACGAAGTACGCCGACAACTCCTTCCACGGTCTCAAGATCGGGTTCGCGAACGAGCTCGGCTCGATCTGCCGCGCGCTCGGCCTCGACTCGCACCAGGTGATCGACGTCTTCCTCGCCGACACCAAGCTCAACATCAGCCCGGCCTACCTGAAGCCCGGTTTCGCGTTCGGCGGCTCGTGCCTGCCGAAGGACCTGCGCGGACTGGTCTACGCCGCGCACCGCGCCGACGTCAAGGTGCCGATCCTGTCGCACGTGCTCAGCTCCAACGAAGAGCACCTTCAGCGGGCGTTCGACCTGGTCGCGCGCACCGGCAAGCGCAAGGTCGGGCTGTACGGGCTGTCGTTCAAGCCGGGCACCGACGACCTGCGCGAGTCGCCGCTGGTCGAGCTGGCCGAGAAGCTGCTCGGCAAGGGCTACGACCTGAAGATCTACGACGCGAACGTCAGCCTTTCGCGGCTGATGGGTGCCAACCGCGAGTACATCGAAGGCCGGCTGCCGCACCTCGGCTCGCTGCTCGCCGGGTCCGTCGAAGAAGTCATGGACCACGCCGACGTCGTGATCGTCGGCTGCAAGGACCCGGACGTGCTGGCGGCCCTGCCGCACGGCGGCGACCGGGTGCTGATCGACCTCGTCCGCCTGCCCGACGCCGAGAAGCGTCGCCTTGAAGAGGGATACGCCGGCCTTGCCTGGTAAAGCGCTCATCCTCGTCGAAAACCTTTCCGTGCCCTTCGACCGGCGCGTCTGGCAGGAGTCCACGACCCTGCGCGACGCCGGCTGGGAGGTGCACGTGATCTGCCCGCAGGGCACCAAACGCGACACCGAGGCCGAAGCCGTCATCGACGGCGTCCACATCCACCGCTATCCGCTGAAGGCCGCGACCGGCGGCCCGGCCGGGTACCTGCAGGAGTACGGCAGCGCGCTATGGCACACGCTGCGGCTGGCCCGCAAGGTCGGGCCGGTCGACGTCGTGCACGCCTGCAACCCGCCGGACCTGCTGTACCTGGTCGCGAAGGTGCTCAAACGGCAGGGCGCGAGGTTCATCTTCGACCAGCACGACCTGTGCCCAGAGCTGTACTTGTCGCGCTTCGACCGCGGGCAGGATCTCCTCTACCGCGGGGTCTGCGCGCTGGAACGCGCCACCTACCGGGCCGCCGACGTCGTCATCTCGACGAACGAGAGCTACAAGCAGGTCGCCCGGATCCGCGGCGGCAAGCGGCCCGAGGACGTCTACGTCGTGCGCAGCGCGCCGGTCGTCGAGCGGTTCCACGAGGTCCCCGTCGAGCCCGAGCTCAAGCAGGGCAAGCCGTACCTGCTGGCCTACCTCGGCGTGATGGGCCCGCAGGACGGTGTCGACTACGCCCTGCGCGCGCTCGCGAAACTGCGTGACGACGTCGGCCGCACCGACTGGCACGCGGTGTTCGTCGGCTCCGGTGACGCCTTCGACGACATGGTCGCGCTCTCGGCGAAGCTCGGGCTGGCCAACCAGGTCGAGTTCACCGGCCGGATCTCGGACGAGGACCTGGTCCGGTACCTGTCCACCGCCGACGTCTGCCTGTCGCCGGACCCGCTCAACCCGCTCAACGACGTCTCCACGATGAACAAGGTCATGGAGTACATGGCGATGAGCAAGCCGATCGTTTCGTTCGAACTGCGCGAAGCGCGCGTATCGGCCGGCGACGCCGCGGTGTACGCCCCGGCGAACGACGAAGCGGAGTTCGCGGTCCTGGTTTCGCGGCTGCTCGACGACCCCGAGGAGCGGGTCAGGATGGGTAAGCTCGGCCAGGCCCGGGTCGCGGGCCCGCTGTCCTGGGAGAACTCGGCGAAGGCCCTCCTCGCCGCGTACGAGCACGCACTCGGTTCCTGATCGCCGTTCGGTCAAGAAGTCACCGGACGTGTAACCAATGGTCCCGGCCGGACGACGGATCGGGTAACCGGCCGATCCACTGAAGCCGTTCGGCGTACTCGCCCCAGGAATGGAGACCTCGCCGGTGACTGACGACACGGTGCGCCTGAGCCTGATCGGGCAGGTTCTCCGCCGGCGCTGGCGGCTGCTGGTCGCCCTCGCCGTCCTCGGAGCGGCGGTGGGAGCCGGCGCCTCCGTCCTCTTCTCGCCCGGGTACCAGACCTCGTCCAGCGTCCTGCTGCAAGGACCGCGCCAAGCGGACGAGCTGCTCACCCAGGCCGAGGTCGCGACCAGCTCGGTCGTGCTCGACCGCGCCGCCGCGCAGCTGCAGTGGCACCCGACCGGCGCCGACCTGAAGAAACAGGTCACGGCGTCGGTGGCGAACGGCAACGTCGTCACGATCACCGTCTCGGCGGACACCGCCGAGCACGCCCAGCAGCTCGCCGACCAGATCGCACAGCAGTTCGTCAAGTACTCCGGGCAGCTGGCGAGCAACTCGGCGGACGCCTCGGTGCAGCTGGCCCAGGAGCAGCGCGAGACGCTGCGCCAGCAGGTCCAGCTGACCACGCAGAAGATCAGCGACCTCGCCAAGACCGTCGGCGGGGACCTGACCGTGGAAAGCGTCCAGGTCCGCACGCAGCTCGAAGGCCTGCGGACATCGCTGGAGCAGGCGATCAACGACCTGAACCAGGCCGACCTCGCGACCGGCGTCGGCAACACCGTGGTGCTCGGCCCGTCCGAGCGCCCGGCCGGCCCGGCCGCCCCGACGATGACGCAGCTGGCCGCCGGTGGCGCGGTGCTCTTCTTCCTCGTCGGCGTCTTCGGCCACCTCTTCACCGCACGCGCCGACCGGCGGCTGCGGGGCGAGCCGGAGATCGCGTCCGCGCTCGGCTCGCCGATCCTCGCCGGCGTCGACGTCCCGACGCCGGAGGGCGACCGCCTCCCGGCGACCGGCCTGTACGGCAAGGTGCGGCGCCTGCTCGGCGGCGACCGGCCGTGGGTGCTGCCGCCGGTGGCGACCTCGGCCGACGACGTCAACCGCGACATCCGGTACCGCCGGGTGCTCGCCCGGCTGGCCACCGGCCCCGCCGACATCCTGCTGCTGATCGCCGACGACGACGAGACGGCCCGGCTGGCCGCGACGCAGCTGGCCACGCTGGCCGACCGGATGTCGCTGCCGCTGCGCATCCAAGAGGTCACCCCTGGCCGCCCGACCGTCCCGGACGCCGGCGGGAGCTCCGGGGTGCTGGTCGTGCTCAGCACCGCCAGCCGCACCGCGTGGGAGCTCGTCTCGCTCGCCGAGGCCTGCTCGGAAGCCGGGCGGGAGATCGTCGGCGCGGTTCTCACCCATCCCGTCCGGCCGCGTGAGCCGGTCGCCGAACCCGTGGCGGAAGCCCCCGAGAAAGCCTTGGCAGGTTCGGCGTGACGACTACAAGCGAAACTCCGGCTGCTCCGCTCGTCGATCTGCAGCGGCTGTTCGTCACCATCCGCCGTCGCAAGCGGCTCTGGCTGGCCACGGCGCTGCTCGGGCTGATCGCCGGGGCCCTGGTCGCGATCCTGCTGCCGGCCCCGCCGACCGCCGTCGCCAAGGTGATCGTGGTCCACCAGGACGACTCGCCGACCGACAGCGGCACGCTGATGCGCACCGACGTCGCGGTGCTGTCGACGACCCAGATCGCCGAAGGCGCGCTGAAGAAGCTCAACAGCACCGAATCGTCCGAAGAGTTCATGAAGAACTACTCGGGCCTGCCCGTGACGAACAACGTCATGCAGATCACCGTCAAGGCCAAGAGCGACGGCGAGGCCGTCGCGCAGGCTCAGGCATTGGCCGACACGTTCATCGCCGACCACGTCCAGCGCAGCCAGGCCGCCGCGGAGGCGCAGTCGAAGGCCATCCTCGACCAGCGCAAGAACGCCCAGGACGAACTGACCAAGGTCGACGCGCAGATCGCCGACGAGACCGGCAAAGGCCGCAACGCCAACGCCAGCACCCTCGAAGGCCTCTACGGCCGCCGCGCCGCGCTCGCGTCGCAGGTCTCGGACTTCGACTCCCGCGCCCAGCAGGCCGGCATCGGCAGCCCACAGGTCGCGGCCGGCACCCAGATCGTCGACGCGCCCCGCGCGCTGCCCAAGGCGTTCCTCAAGACGACGGCGACCAACGCCGGCATCGGGTTCGCCCTGGGCCTGGCGCTCGGGACCGCGTTCGCCGCCGTCGGCGCGGTCTCGCGCGACCGGCCGGTGCTGCGTCGCGAGATCTCGACGCAACTCGGCGCATCCGTCATCGCGCAGCTGCCGTCCAAGCGCCGCGGGCCGTCCCGGTTGTGGCGCCGCTCCCGGGCCGTCTCCGAACGCCGGCGTGTCGCCACGACGCTGGTCCGCGCGATCCAGAAGGACATCACCGAGGTGTCGCTGCTGGAGCTCGGCGCGCCGGGCATCACGGCCGCGCTCGCCCTCGACGTCGCCGAGCAGCTCGGCGAGGGCGGTCGCGCGAGCGTCGTCGACGACCTGCCGGGCGAGGACGTCCGGAAGCTGGCGGCCGAGACCCAGAGCGACGTCGTCGTCCTGGGCGTCGGCGATCCCGACGCCGAGCCGGGCGAACGCCGCGTCGGCGTCGGCACCATCTCGCCGGGCACCGCGTGGACCGACTTGGAGCACCTCGGCGCGGAGACCGTGCTGGTCGTCAAGGCCGGGCACGCGAACACACTGTGGCTGCACACGGTCGCGCGGCAGCTGGCCGACCAGGAGATCCCGATTCTCGGCGTGGTGCTGGTCGACCCGGACCCGCGTGACAAGTCCGACGGGACGCTGTGGGATGGCCTGCACACCGCGTTGCGCGGCCGCGCCGGGCTGACGCCCGCGGCACCGAAGGTCGCCGACGTCGAGCGCGAGGACCGCATCGACGAGCTGGCCGCCAGGGTCGCCGAGCGCGTCGCGCTGGTGGACCCGCCGACGCGCAAGTTCGCGCCGGTCCGGCCGATGGTTCCGCAGGTCGCCAGGCCGCTGCCACCCAAGGCACCGAAGCCGGACCCGAAGCTTCCTGAACCCGGCAAGGTCAGCGTTCCGCACGCGGACGCGCCGACGAAGAAGTTCGCCCCGGTCAAGCCGAAGCGGCCGACGCCGTTCAAGCGCGACCACGGCGAGCCGACGCACCAAGGCGAACTGAACGCCGAGCTCGAGTCCGAAAAGAGCGCGGAGGTCTCCTGACCTCGGCGCGCCGCGACGAAGGGGAACCCACTCGAGATGTGCGGCATCGCAGGCACCTACCTCTGGCCGGACGGCGGACCGCTGACCGACCGGCTGACGAAGACGCTGGCCCACCGCGGGCCGGACGGCTCCGGCCGCTACGACCACGTCGTCGGCGGCTCCGGCGCCGGTGAAGTCCACTTGGGACACCGGCGGCTCTCGATCGTCGACCTGACCGAGACCGGCGCCCAGCCGATGGTCCTCGACGGCCTCGCGCTGAGCTACAACGGCGAGCTGTACAACGCGCCCGAGCTGCGCGCCGAGCTGACGGCCGCCGGCGTGCGCTTCCGCGGCACGTCCGACACCGAGGTGCTGCTGCAGGCGTGGCGGCGCTGGGGCACCGACTGCCTGCCGAAGCTGCGCGGGATGTTCGCCTTCGCGATGTTCGAAGAGGGCACCGGCGAGCTGTTCCTGGTCCGCGACCAGCTGGGCATCAAGCCGCTGTTCTTCGTGCACCGGGCCGGCGGTGTCGCCTTCGCCTCCGAGCTGAAGGCGCTGGCCGGCGAGCTGGGCGGGTCGCTGCAGATCGACAACGCCGCGCTGGTCGCGTCGCTGCTCTACTACTGGGTGCCGGACAGCCGCTGCGCTTACGAAGGCGCGGAGAAGCTGCAGCCGGGCACCTGGCTGCGCTGCCGCCCGGACGGCCGGGTCGACCGCGGCCGCTTCTGGTCGCTGCGCGAGGTCGCCGAAGAGGGCGCGGCCTTCGAGGACGAGGTCGACCTGCACGAGGTGATCGCCGAGTCGACCGTCAAGCACCTGCTCTCGGACGTCCCGGTCGCGACGTTCCTCTCGGGTGGGCTGGACTCCAGCTACCTGACGGCGCTGGCCGCGCGGTCGCAGCCGGGGATCTCGGCCTACACCATCGGGTTCCGCGCCGAGGACGCCAAGTTCGAGGCGATGCCGGACGACTTGAAGTACGCCCGGATCGTGGCCAAGCAGTTCGGCGTCGACTTGCACGAGATCGAGATCGCGCCGCAGGTGCTCGACCTGCTGCCGAAGATGACCTACCACCTCGACGAGCCGATCGGCGACCCGGCGGCGATCAACTCGTTCCTGATCTGTTCGGCCGCGCGCGACGCCGGCGTCAAGGTGATGCTGTCCGGCATGGGCGCCGACGAGCTGTTCGCCGGCTACCGCAAGCACCTCGCGAACCTGATCGCGTTGCGCTACCACAAGGTTCCGGGCGCGGTCCGGCGTCCGGTGGAGTCCCTGGTGGACCGGCTGCCGGTGGCCTCGGCCAAGCGCGGCTACCGCTCGGTGCGGTTCGCGAAGCGGTTCCTGTCGTTCGCGGGCCTGCCCGAGGAGACGGCGTTCCGGCGCAGCTACACGATGTACGACCAGGCCGAGCTGCTCGGGTTGCTCAACCCGGACCTCGCGCCGACCGTCGACGACGTCCTCACCGAGCACGCCGACACGTACAACGACCAGTCGCTCGACGACTTCGTCAACCGGATGTGCCTGGCCGACTCGCGGATGTTCCTGCCCGGCCTGAACCTGACTTACACCGACCGTTCGACGATGGCGGCGTCCACCGAGGTGCGGACGCCGTTCGTCGACGTCGAGGTCGTCCGCGCGGCGTTCCGGACCCCCGGCAACAAGAAGATCGTCGGCCGCGCCGGCAAGGTCGCCCTCAAGAACGCGGCGCTCAACATCCTGCCCAGCGAGATCGTGCACCGGCCGAAGGGCCTGTTCAGCGCGCCGCTGCGGGCCTGGATGAGCCGCGACCTCGCGCCGCTGGTGCGTGAGGTCGTCAACGAGGGCGTGCTCGTCGAATCCGGTTTCCTGCAGCGCGAAGCACTGCAGCGGATGGTCACCGAGGACGCCGCCGGCCAGCAGGACCGCAGCAAGCACCTTTGGCACATCTTGACCCTTGAGTACTGGTACCGGAACGCGATGTCGGGAGCGGGAGCGAAGTGAAGCAGGTCGTCCAGAACTACAAGAGCGGTGAACTGGCACTGCTGGAAGTGCCCGAGCCCGCGTGCAAGGCCGGCGGGGTGCTCGTCCGCACGGTGTACTCCCTGATCTCGACCGGCACCGAGATGATGAAGGTGTCCGAGGCGAGCCTGTCCCTGGTGGGCAAAGCGAGAGCCCGGCCGGACCAGGTCGCGAAGGTCGTCCAGAGCGTGGCGACCAACGGTCTCTCGGCGACCTACCGCAAGGTGACGTCCAAACTGGACTCATACACGCCCCTCGGTTACTCGTTGTGTGGCATCGTCGAGCAGGTCGGCGACGGCATCACGGACGTCGCGGTCGGCGACCTCGTGGCCTGCGCGGGCAACGAGCACGCGCTGCACGCCGAGCTGAACTGGGTGCCGAAGAACCTCTACTCGCGCGTGCCGGCCGGGGTCGACCCGCGGCACGCGGCGTTCGGCACCGTCGGCTCGATCGCGATGCAGGGTGTGCGCCGCGGCGAGCCGCAGATCGGCGACGTCGCCCTGGTCATCGGGCTCGGCCTGATCGGCCAGCTCGTGGTGCAGCTGCTGGTGTCGTCCGGTGTGCGCGTCTTCGGCGTCGATCCCGACCCGGAGCGCTGCAAGCTCGCCGAGAGCCTCGGCGCGCTGGTGTGCAGCCACCCGGGCTCCGGCGTGGTGGACACCGCCGTCGACGAGCTGACGCACGGTGCGGGCGTCGACCAGACGTACCTCGCCGCGGGCGGCAACACGAACGACCCGGTGGAGCTGGCCGCGAAGCTGTCGCGCGACCGCGGCCGCGTGATCGACATCGGCAAGTGCAAGCTCGACCTGCCGTGGAACGCCTACTACGAGAAGGAACTGGACGTCCGGTTCTCCCGCTCGTACGGCCCCGGCCGCTACGACCCGTCGTACGAGCTCGAAGGCCGGGACTACCCGATCGGCCAGGTCCGCTGGACCGAGCGCCGCAACCTCGAGTGCGTGATCGACCTGATCCACCGTGACCGCCTTGACGTCGAGCCGCTGATCACGCACGTCTCGGACTTCTCCGAGGCCGTCGAGACGTACAAGTCCCTCAACGACGGTGAGCTCAAGGCCGTCGCGGTGCTGTTCCGCTACCCGGACGCGGTCGCGAAGACCGAGCCGGTCGTGACGTCCGCGCGGATCGGGCTGGTCGAGCACAAGGCCGCGCCGAAGCCCGCCGGGCAGCCGGTGCGCCTCGGCTTCGTCGGGGCCGGCAACTACGCGTCGTCGATGCTGCTGCCGCACCTCGTCGAGCGTGACGACGTCGAGCTCAAGCACGTCGCGACGACGTCGGCGCTGTCCGGCGCCAACGCGCGGCGCAAGTTCGGCTTCGCCGAGGCGTCCACCGACATCGACAACGTGCTCGGTGACGACTCGATCGACGCTGTCTTCGTCGTCACCCGCCACAGTTCGCACGCCGAGCTGACCCGCCAGGCGCTGCTCGCGGGCAAGACGGTGTTCGTCGAGAAGCCCCTGGCGCTGACGGAAACCGAGCTGCAGAAGGTGCTCGACGCGATCGAGGAGTCCGGCAACGACCGGTTGCAGGTCGGCTTCAACCGCCGGTTCGCGCCGCTGCTGCACGAAGCCCGCGGCCAGTTCGGCCCGCGCGTCGGCCCGGCGACGGTCCGCTACCTGGTCAACGCCGGCCGTCTCGACCACGGCAGCTGGTACAACCAGACCGCCACCGAGGGCTCCCGGTTCGCCGGTGAAGGCGGGCACTTCATCGACACCGTGAGCTGGCTGCTCGACGCGGATCCGGTCTCGGTCTACGCGACCGGCGGCACGGACCTGCAGATCACCCTCGGCTACGGAGACGGTTCCACCGCGGTCATCACCTACGCCGAGAGCGGTTCGTCGGGCTTCCCGAAGGAGACGCTCGACGTCACCGCCGACGGCAAGGTCCTGAAGTTCGACGACTTCGTCCGCGCGTCGGTGTTCTCCCGCAAGAAGTGGGCGAGCTCGCGGATCCCGAAGGGCCGCGACAAGGGCCAGGCCGCCGAGGTCGACGCCTTCCTCGAAGCCGTCCGCACGGGTGGCCCGATGCCGATCTCGGTCGCTTCGCTGGCCGCGACGACCTTGGCCACGCTCGCCGCCCAGACCAGCGTCGCGAACTCGGCGCCGGTCCGGATCGAGCTGCCGCGGAAGGCGGGTGCCCCGGCATGATGGGTCCCGGCTGGTACCTCCGCCGGTTGTCCCGGATGGGGCCGGCGGAGGTCGTCGGCCGTGCTCGGCACGCCGTCGTCCAGCGGCAGTGGCGGTCCGCGCTGCCCGAGCCGCCCGCGTGGCCGTCACACCCACGGTTCACCGCCCAGCTGCCGGACGGCGTCCTCGGCAAGGTCTCCGGCGAGGCCGTCACGCGGCTGCTGGCCACGGCCGATCATCTGATGGCCGGCCGCGCCGAGTACTTCGGTGTCCTGCGCGACGACATGGTGTCGCCGGACTGGGCCCTGGACCCGAAGACCGGCCGCCGCGCGCCGCTGGACGTCTACGCCTTCGACGTGTCGTACCGGTCGGAGGACGAGGTCGGCGACATCAAGCAGATCTGGGAGCCGTCGCGCCACCAGCACCTCACCGTGCTGGCCGTGGCGTACGCCCTGACCGGCACCGAGACGTACGCCGAGCGCGTCGCCGCGCACCTGCGGTCCTGGTGGGCGGCGAACCCGCCGTTGCGTGGGCCGCACTGGGTGAGCGGCATCGAGCTGGGCATCCGGCTGCTGTCGTGGGTCTGGGTCCGCCGCCTGCTCGACGGCTGGGCGGGCGTCACGGCGTTGTTCGAGGACAACCCGGACTTCCACCTGCAGCTGTGGCACCACCAGAACTGGCTGGCGACCCTGCGCAGTCACGGCTCGTCGGCGAACAACCACGTCATCGCCGAGGACGCCGGCCTGCTGGCCGCGGCGTGCGCGTTCGGCTGGTTCCCGGAGTCGCCGCGCTGGCGGGCCGAGGCGACCCGCTCGCTGGACGTCCAGCTGGGCCGCAACACCTTCGACTCCGGGCTCAACGCCGAGCTCGCGTCCGAGTACCACGGCCTGGTGCTGGAGCTGGGCCTCGCGGCGGCGCTCGAAGCCGACGCCGCGGGTACTCCGGTGCCGGACTCCACCTGGGACGTGCTGCTCCGGATGACCGACGCCTTGGCGTCCATTGTGGACAATCGGTTCCGGCCGCCGCGGCAGGGCGACGCCGACGACGGCTTCGGCCTGATCGTCGACGGCTCCGAGACCAACCGCTGGGCGTCGCTGCTGGCCACCGGCGAGGTCCTGTTCGGCCGCCTCGACTGGTGGCCGGTGCCGGGTGACGACGTCCGCACGCCGCTGCTGACCGCGCTCGCCCTCCGGACACCGCGAGCCACGGGCGTCCGCTCCGGCCGGTGTCCCGCCCACCTGCGGGACGCGGGCATGACGATCCTGCGCTCGGGAAAGGTTTGGGCGCGGTGCGACGGCGGGCCGCACGGCTTCCTGTCGATCGCCGCCCACGCCCACGCCGACGCGCTGGCGGTGGAGGTCCGCCACGACGGCGTCGACATCCTCGCCGACCCGGGCACCTTCTGCTACCACGGCGAGCCGCAGTGGCGGTCGTACTTCCGTTCCACGCTCGGCCACAACACCCTCGAACTGGGCGGTCAGGACCAGTCGGTGTCCGGCGGGCCGTTCCTCTGGACCCGGCACGCGGTGACGAAGGTGCTCGGCGTGCACACCCCCGACCACGGCCCGTCCCACTGGTCGGCGGCCCACGACGGCTACGCACCGGCGGTGCACCGCCGGACGGTCGAGCTCGACGGCGCCGTGCTGAAGATCGTCGACGAGGTGCTCGGCGACACGGGCCCGGCCGCGCGGCTGGTGTTCCACCTGGGCCCGGCCGTCACGGCCACCCTGGACGGGAACGTCGCCCACCTGCGCTGGGAGGGTGATGGCCGGACGTTGGCCCCCGTCCACACCGCGGAGCTGGAACTGCCGGCCGAGCTGACGTGGACGGCCCACCGGGGTGAGCTCGACCCGCCGCTCGGCTGGTACTCGGCGGGCTTCGGCCGCAAGGAACCCTCGACCACCCTGATCGGCTCCGGCACTCCCGGACACTCGACCACCCTGCTCCGCTTCAGTTAGGACCCGCCCGTGACAGCCCGCCGCTCCCGACTCCGCCGTGCCGCTCCGCTGCTCGGCGTGCTGCTCACGCTCGCGGCGTGCTCCAGCAGCCCCGACACCGGCGGCCCGGCCCAGGCGACCTCGGCTCCCAGCGGGTCGGTCGCGGCGGTCTGCGACAAGGAGCCGGCCGGCCCGACGGCGGCGCCGGCCGGTGCGGTGATCGTCGACCCGGCGGTCCCGAACGACCTCGCCGTGAAAACCCGCGCGGCCGGCCCCAGCACGACGTTCTGGCTCAAGCCGGGCAAGCACATCCTCGGCGACGACAAGTACGACCAGGTCTCGCCGAAGGACGGCGACGTCTACATCGGCGCGCCCGGCGCGGTCCTCGACGGCCGGAAGATCAACCAGTACGCGTTCACCGGACACGGGAACAACGTCAAGCTCACCTACCTGACCGTGCAGGGCTTCGCCGCGCCCCGCGACGAAGGCGTCGTCAACCACGACTCCGGCGACGGCTGGCAGATCGAGCACTCCACGATCCAGGACAACGACGGCGCCGGGCTGATGGCGGGCGCGCGCCAGCAGGTGCGCGGTAACTGCCTGCGCCGCAACGGCCAGTACGGGATCAACGCCTTTTCCGGCAGCACCCCGATCACCGCGCTGGTCGTTGAAGGCAACGAGATCGCCGGCAACAACACGGGCGACTGGGAAACGAAGATCGACGGCTGCGGCTGCACCGGCGGCGTCAAGTTCTGGGACGTCAACGGCGCCGACGTCCGCGGCAACTGGGTGCACGACAACCACGGCACCGGGCTGTGGGCCGACACCAACAACAACGACTTCCTCATCGAGGGCAACCTCATCGAGAACAACGACAGCGCCGCGATCATCTACGAGATCAGCTACAACGCGATCATCCGCGACAACACGATCCGGAAGAACAACTGGGTCGACGGCCGCAGGTACGCCGACAAGGGCGACAACTTCCCGACGCCGGCGATCTACATCTCCGAGTCCGGTGGCGAGCCGCGGATCAAGGCGCGGACCGCGAAGATCGAGATCTCCCGCAACTTCCTGGAGAACAACTGGTCCGGGATCACGTTGTGGGAGAACGCCGACCGGTACTGCAACAGCCCGGCCAACACCTCGTCCGGCGACTGCACCCGCCTGGTGCCGAACGTGAAGACGTGCGCGGCGCCGGCGATCACCACCGAGCCGCTGCTGAGCGACTGCCGCTGGAAGACCCAGCACGTCGACATCCACGACAACAAGTTCGTCCTGGACCCGGCCGTGGTCGGCTGCCAGGCCTCGTGCGGCCGGATGGCACTGCTGTCGAACTTCGGCACCTACCCGGACTGGTCGCCCTACAAGAGCGACGTCGTCCAGGAAGCCATCACGTACAAGCAGGACAACCGCTGGCACGACAACAGCTACGCCGGGCCGTGGACGTTCATCCCGTACACCACCGACCGCGTCATCGAGATCGGCGAGTGGCAGGGCTCGCCGTACTCGCAGGACTCCGGAAGCACCTTCACCGCGCAGGGCGGGGGCTGAGATGGCGACACAAACCGGAATGGCGACGAGGATCCGCGGCGAAGCCACAGCCGAGCCCGCGTCGTCGACGCCGAAGTGGGCGGCCCTGGCGTGGGCGCTGCTGATCATCAACACGCTCGGCTCGACCGGCGCGAAGACGGTCATCCCGCTGCCACGGTCGGTCAGCCAGCTGGTCACGATGGGCTCGCTGATGACGGCCTTCGTGATCGCGCTGGCCCTGAACAAGCACCTGCGGATCCGGCCGAGCGCGTACCTGCTGCTGCTGACGTTGCTGCTGCTGTCCAGCATCCTGGCCAGCGCCGACCTCAAGGAAGGCGCGGGCGCGCTCTTCCGGTGCTTCCGGCTCACGGTCTTCCTCTCCACGCTCTGGCTGCTCACCCGCTGGTGGGATGGCGGGTTCGGGTTCGTCCGGTCCCACATCCGGACGTACGGGATCGTGCTCGCGTCGGTCGCGGTGGGCCTGGTCGTCTCGCCGGGCAACGCGATGCCCGAGGAGTACGGCGGCCGGCTGTCCGGCGCGATCTGGCCGCTCACGCCGCCGCAGATCGGCCAGTACGCCGCAGTCATCTCCGGCCTGACGCTCCTGCTCTGGTTCGGCCGCCGCACGACCTGGCGCAGTGCACTGATCATCGTGGTGCCGGCCCTCGGGCTGTTGCTGCTCACGCACACCCGCACGGCGACGCTCGGCCTGCTCGCCGGGCTCCTGGTGGCCTTCCTGTCGATGGCGCTGACCAGCGCCCGCGCCCGCAAGGTGTTCGCGTGGACGGCCGGTATCGGCGGTGTCGGCGGCCTCGTGCTGGCCGGCGCGCTGCAGGCGTGGTTCCTCCGCGGGCAGAGCGCGGACAACTTCTCCAGCCTGACCGGACGCGCGAAGGTCTGGGACGCGTTGCTGGAGGCCCCGCGGACGACGTCGGAGTACATCTTCGGCGTCGGCCTGACGGACAAGTCCTACGACGGTCTTCCCATCGACAACAGCTGGCTGGCGATCTACCACGAGCAGGGGTTCGTCGGGATCGCGCTGGTCGCGGGCTTCCTCCTCACGTTGGTCGTCGTGGCCGTGCTGCGGCCGCCGTCCCTGGCTCGCGCGTGCGCGATCTTCCTGATCACCTACTGCATTTCGGCCTCCTACACCGAGGCCGGCCTCGGCGACGCGTCGCCGTACCTGCTCCACCTGGCCCTGGCCGCGTCGCTGCTGGTCCGCGGGGTGCCGCAGTCCGACGAAGAAGCATTCATCCCGGCGAAGGGGGCAAGTGTGCGAGGTGCAGCCGCGTGAAGGTGCTCGTGGTCCACAACCGGTACCGGTCCGAGCAGCCGAGCGGGGAGAACAACGTCGTCGACGCCGAGGTGTCCCTGCTCGCCGAGGGCGGGCACAAGGTGTCGTTGTTCGAGCGTCGCAGCGACGACATCGCGCAGATGCCGTTGCCCCGCAAGGCGACCGTTCCGCTGATGATCCCGTGGAACCCGGCGGTCCGGAAGGAGCTCGCGGCCCGGCTGCGGGCGTCGCGCCCGGATGTCGTGCACATCCACAACACGTTCCCGCTGCTGTCGCCGTCGGTGGTCGCCGCCTGCGCGGACGCGGGCGTGCCCGCCGTCGCGACGCTGCACAACTACACGATGGTCTGCCCACCGGGCACCCTGCATCGCGACGGCCACATCTGCACCGAGTGCGTCGGCGGCTCACCGCTGCCCGCGGTGAAGCACGGCTGCTACCGCGGCTCGAGCGCCGCGACGGTGCCGATGGCGGCCAGCATGGTCGCGAACCGCCGCCGGTGGTGGACGGGCGTTTCCCGGTTCTTCTGCATTTCGGCGGCTCAACGTGACCTCCTGGTGTCGGCCGGGATGCCCGGCGAGCGGATGGCGGTGAAACACAACTTCGTCGCCGACCACGGTGTCCGCCGCACCGGCGACGGAAAGCACGTGCTGTTCCTCGGCCGCGTCACCGAGGAAAAGGGGGTCGGCCTGCTTATGCGGGCGTGGGACCAGCTCGGCGGCGCCCTGGGCGTGCCGCTGGTCATCGCCGGCACCGGCCCGATGCAGGACGAGGTCGCGACCTGGGCGGCCAGCCGGCCGGCCGTCTCGTACGTCGGCCTGCAGAACAAGGCGGAGTGCCGTGCCCTGACCGCCGACGCTGTTGCCGTGGTGGCGCCGTCGACGTGGCTGGAGGCGTTCGGTCTGGTCGTCGTCGAGGCGATGGCGGCCGGCGTGCCGACGGTCGCGGCGGCCCACGGCGCGTTCCCCGAGCTCGTCGAGGACGGCGTGACGGGCCTGTTGCACCAGCCGAACGACGCGACCTCGCTCGCGGACCGGCTGCGCGAGGTGACCGGCGACCGGAACCAGGAGATGGGGGACGCGGCCCGCGTCCGGTACGAGAAGGACTTCACCCCGGCGGTCGGGCTCGACCGGCTGATCTCCGGGTACCAGGCCGCGATCGAGGCACACGGGTGAGGGAGCTCGTCCGGACAGCACCCGAGGCCCTGCCGGTCGCCTTGCGGGCCCCGCTGGCGATGTCGGGTGCGCTGGCGACGGCGGTGCTCGTCGCGCTCGGCATCCTCCACTTCCACGACTCCGGCCTGACCGGGATCGACGCGGCCGTGCTGCCATCGCTCGACGGCGTCCGGCCACCCTGGCGGTACGTGGCGCTGGTCTTCGACTTCGGCGGCGAACCTATCGGGTCGACGATCCTGGTCGCCCTGGTTGCGTTGCTGGGTTTCCTGGCCCATCGGGTCCGGATAGCGGTGCTGACCGTGGTCGGGGTCCTGACCACCGTCGCGGTGACGACGGTGCTGAAGTCGATCGTCGGCCGCACGATCCACGGCGAGTTCCTGTCCTACCCGAGCGGTCACACGGCCATGGCCACGGCCCTCGCGCTGGTCATCGGCCTGCTGGTGGCCGACCGCCTGCACCTGGGCCGCACGGCGGGGGTGCTGCTCATGCTGGTGCTGGCCGTGGTCGCCGGGATCGCGATGGGCTGGGCCGAAGTGTCCCTGGGCGCGCACTACCCGACGGACGCGATCGGCGGGTTCTGCGCCGCGCTGGCGGTGGTCCCCGCGATGGCGTGGGTGGTGGACCGCGTCGCCGATCGCCTCTGACGGCCCCGCGGTCGCCGGCGGGGTGACACTCGCGTCGCCCAGGCCGGCTCCGGCCCGGCGATCCGGTCGCGTGGCGGTTCTTCGGGCGAACCTGTCGGTCTCGGCCGGGCTTGTTCGTCGGTGGGGTGACCGACTCGCGAAGGAGACCCCGATGATCCAGGACCTGATCGCCGCGGAACGCCGTGAGCTGGCGGCGGTGCTCGATGGCCTGTCGCCGGCCGAATGGGCGACGCCGACGTTGTGCGCGGGCTGGCGCGTGCCGGAGGTGGTCGCCCACCTGACGATGCCGTTCCGCATCTCGACCGGCCGGTTTGTCCGCGAACTGCTGAAGTCCGCCGGGCGCTTCAACCACATGGCCGACCGGATGGCGCGACGCGACGCGGCCGAGCTGTCACCCGAGGCGCTCGTCGCCTCGCTGCGCGACAACGCCGAACACCCTTGGCGGCCGCCGGGCGGGGGAGCGGAAGGCGCCCTGAGCCACGACGTGATCCACGGCCTGGACATCACGACCGCCTTGGGCGTCGACCGGAGTGTGCCCCGCGAACGGCTCGAGGTGATTCTCGACGGTCTCAAACCGAAGCAGGTGAGGTACTTCGGCGCCGATCTGGCGGGCGTCTCCCTGCGCGCCGACGACCTCGACTGGTCGTACGGCACCGGCTCGCCGCTCACGGGCGCCGCGCAGGATCTCCTGCTGGTGCTCTGCAACCGGCGGCTGCCCTCAGGGCGGCTGCGAGGAGAGCCGAGTTCGCGGTTCACCACGGTCTGAGCTCTCTTCGAAGTCTGTCCATCGTGGACAGCCGCGGTGTTCCGTAGTGCAACGCCTGCAGCCCCGCGGCGCGCGCGGCGGTGACGTTCTCCTCCTGGTCGTCGATCAGGAGGATGCGATCCGGTATGACGTCGAGCAGCCGGTAGAGGCCGGTGAACGCTTCGGGATCAGGCTTGCGCACGCCGGTGTCTCCGCTGACGAACCAGCCGGTGATGTACTCGGCGAGCCCGAACCGCTCGCGCAGCAGTTTGGACCACTCGCTGACGTCGTCGCCGAGACTGACGAGCCGCACGCCCGTCGTGTCGAGTTCGGCGAGCAGCGCGACGACGCCCTCGGTGAGGCGGTGGCCGCGGCAGTACTCGTCGTCCGGCGCGCCGGTTATGCCGGCCGCCGCCCAGAAGTCCGCGGAGGACATCTTGCCGAGGACGCACGCGCGGTGGAGGTCGTCGATGTCACGCCGATCGAGCACGCATCCCTTGCCGCGCAGGAAAGGGACGAGCAGCTCGCCGACGTCGTCGGCGCACGAGTAGAGGACGCCCATCGCGTCGAACACGACGACGTCGATCGCGTCACGGCGGAGAGGTTCGGGAGAGGGGCTCGAGGTGGCCATGTCTCCGAAGGTACCGAACACTCGTGCGAACACCATCGCTTGAACGGGTGAATCGCAGTGTCCGGAATCCGCCACTTGCGACTTTTCCCTTGTGCGCCAAGGGAAATCGTCACCGTAGTCGTGACCGTCGGAGAAAAGTGTCGGAACTCGGTGCCATAGTCGTGATCAGCAGCCGGCGGACCCACCGTCGAACGAAGAACACGCGTCCTGCGAGTACGGGCCCGCCCGCCAGCCCGCGGGGTCGACCGTCCTGGAGGTGTCATGTACGACGAAGGTCCACGGCCCCGCATAGGAGTTGTCGTGCCACCGGTTGTCCTGCTGGAACGTGATCGCTTCCTGGACCACGGTTCCCTTGTAGGGCGACCAGTCCGGGAACGTCCCGTAGTTCGACAGCAGCGCCATCCGCCCGCAGAAGCTCGTGCAGCCCACCCGTCCAGGATCGAACCGGAAGGTGTTCCCGTGAATCTCGACGTGCTGGGTCTTCCAGCGGCAGTCGTCGTAGGCCGGCGCCTTCGTGATGGTGCCCGCAGAGCACGAAGACGGGGAAGTCACCTTTGTGCAGTAGCCCGAAGACGTGTTGGCCGGGCTGGTGCAGAAGCGGTCGGCGTTCTCCCACAACGTGATCCCGGACCAGTTGTCGACGAACGTGTTCCCGCTGATGTCGATGGCCGACGTCCGCGCCGGCGCCCGGGGCTCGCCGCCCGACTCCGACAGGTACACCGTCGCGGCCGGGAAGTTGTCGCCGCGCGACGCGAACGCGCGGCCTTGGACCAGGCTGTTGCCGCGGAAGGTGTTGCCGCGCAGCACGAGGTTGTAGCTCGTCTCGTAGAACAGCGCCTCGGCGTCGTTGGCCTCGAACAGGTTGTCCTCGACGAGGAAGTCGTTGTTGTTCGTGTCGGCCCACAGGCCGGCGCCGTGGTTGCCGTGGACCCAGTTGCCGCGGACGTCGGCGCCGTTGACGGCCCAGAACTTGGCCCCGCCGCTGCAGCCGCAGCCCGGGACCTTGGTCTCCCAGTCGCCGGTGTTGTTGCCGGTGATCTCGTTGCCCTCCAGCACGAGGCCGGTGATGTGGTCGCCGGCCTGGTACGCGTTGAGCCCGTACTGGCCGTTGTTCCGCAGGCAGCTGTGCCGCACGACCTGGCCCGCGCCGGCCATCAGGGCGGCGCCGGCGTTGTCTTCGACGGTGGTGTTCTCGATGAGCCAGCCGTCGCCGGAGTCGTGGTTGACCACGCCCTGGTCCTGCAGCGCGGCGAAACCGCGGATGGTGAGGCCCTTGATCTCGACGTCGCGGGCCTGCTGGGTGAACGCCGCGCGGTTGACGCCGCGGCCGTCGACGACCGCGCCGGGAGCGCCGAGGTAGACGTCGCCGTCCTTGGGCGCGACCTGGCCGAACTCGTCGGTGCCGAGGGTGTGGGTGCCTGTCCGGAGCCAGAAGGTGGTGCCGGGCGGGTGCGCCGCAGTCTTGGCCGAGAGGTCTCCGTCGACGCCCGGTTCGACGGAGACCGCCCCGGGCGGCGGTTCCTCGTACGCCGCGGGCTGGTGATCGCACACCGGCCCGGGCCCGTCGGCGCCGTTCGCGATCGCCGGGCAAGCCACGGCGATCAAGAGCGAGCAAGCACCGACGAGAAACGCACGAGATCTGCCCATGGCAGGACGCTACGCACGATCGGGCGGGAAAACAGTCACCCTCAAGTGTCCTCATCGGACCCAACGAGTGAAACCGGCTCCCCGGAGCGGGGATCCGGCGGTGCGCTCCGGACCCGCGACCGCCCGGTGCCCGGCGGGAACCGGGCGCCGGGCGGCGCGGGGGTCGGGTCAGGCGTGCTTGCGGAAGACCGGCTGCACCGGGCGGCCGCCCATCCACGGCGTGGGGTCGTTGGCGTCGAGGGCCTTGCGGTAGACCGTGCAGGCCTGGGCGACGACGTCGATCGTCTTGTCGATGTCCGCCTCGGTGAGCGCGGCACTGACCACGAAGGACGGGCCGAGCACCCCGCCGCTGATCAGCTCGCGCAGGAACAGCGTCCGGTACGGCTGCGACGGCTTGCCTTCTTCGTCGAGCGTGCCGAAGACCATGTTGCTGGCCCGGCCGCGGACGACCACGTGGTCCTCGACGCCGATCCCGGCCGCGACGTCGCGGACGCCGGCGGCCAGCCGGTCGCCGAGGGCGTGCATGCGGCCGATGACGTCCTCGTCGCGGTAGACGTCCATCACCGCCATCGCGGCGGCGAGGGAGTGGGTCTCGGCGCCGTGGGTGGTCGAGAGCAGGAACACCCGCTCCCGGTCGGTGCGCAGCCCGCCGATCTCCATCAGCTCCCGCTTGCCGGCGAGAGCGGAGACGGCGAAGCCGTTGCCGAGGGCCTTGCCGAACGTCGAGAGGTCCGGGGTGACGCCGTAGAGGCCCTGCGCGCCGTGGGCGGACCAGCGGAAGCCGGTGATCATCTCGTCGAAGATCAGCACCACGCCGTGGCGCGTGGCGAGCTCCCGCAGGCCCTGCAGGTACCCCGGCGGCGGTTCGGCCGCCGCGGCCGGCTCCAGGATCAGGCACGCGATCTCGCCGTCGTGGCGCTGCAGCAGCTCCTCCGCGGCCTGCAGGTCGCCGTACGGGAAGGACACCGTCTGCTCGGTCGTCTCGTCCGGGATGCCCGCGTTCATCGGCGTCGTGCCGATGAACCAGTCGTCGGTCGAGAAGAACGCGTGGTCTGCGCACTTCGCGATGAGCTTGCGCCCGGTCGCGGCGCGGGCCAGCCGGACCGCCGCCGTGGTGGCGTCGGAGCCGTTCTTGGTGAACTTCACCATGTCGGCCGTCGGCACGTTCTCGAGGAACCGCTCGGCGGCCTCGGCCTCGATGATCGATGGGCGGATGAAGTTGCTGCCCTTGTCCAGTTCGCCGCGGACGGCGTCGAGGACGCGGGGGTGGGCGTGACCCAGGCTGACCGCTCTCAGTCCGGAGCCGTACTCGATGTACTCGTTGCCGTCGACGTCCCAGACGTGGCCGCCGCGGCCGTGGGAGATGACCGGGGCCATCTCGAAGGGATACTGGTCCGAGCCCTTGGCGTAAGTGTGCGCACCACCCGGAATGACCCGGTGCAGCCGCTCGTTCGCCGTCGTGGAGCGGGGCAAGTTCGTTCCCATGGGGGTCACCTCGTTGGTTTCAACGCCTCTCCGAGAGACGGCGCACGTTCGTCTCGGTCACTGGCCAGTGTGACTGACAGTGGCCAGGAAATGTCCAATTCAGGGTCTTTGTACGAAATCGTAATGTCTTCGTTCGGATTGTGCGCCCGATCGATACGGTACGAAACGTCCGAGGGATCGGTGAGTGACTGGAATCCGTGCGCGCACCCCGCGGGGATGTACACCGAAACCTGCGTCTCACCGGAAAGTTCGAAAGTCTTGATGTTTCGGAATGTCGGGGAATCCGGTCGGAGATCCACGACGACGTCGAAGATCGCGCCGTGTGAACAGCGCACGAGCTTCGACTCGCCGGCCCCGCCGCGCAGGTGCATCCCGCGCACGACTCCCTTGCGGGACCGGGAAAGGCTGTCTTGGGCGAAGCCGTCCGGATCGATCCCGACCGACGCGACGACCTCGCGGTCGAAGGTGCGGCTGAAGAAGCCGCGCTCGTCGACGTGGGGTGCCGGTTCGAACAGGTACACGCCCTCGATTTCGGGTACCGGAATGGCCTTCATCGCCCACCCCCGAAGAGGGCCGCCGAAAGGGCGGCGAACTGGTCCTTGAGCCGTTGCGCGTTCATCTCGTTCCGTTCCAGCAGCGTCTGGCGCAGTTCGGCCGAACGGTTCTCCAGCTCGGTGAACTGCTCGACGAGCCGGTCGAAGTCGACGGTCTTCGCCCGCTGGGTGAAACCGCCGAGCCCCATCTCCGCCATGAGGACGTCGTTCTTCGGCGCGTACCCGATCGCCACGGTCGGTTTCGCGACCTTCAGGGCGCAGAGCACGTTGTGGTAGCGCGTCGCCACCACGCGGTCCACCGCGGCCATCTCGTGCATCAGCTCGTCCAGGGTCTCCGCCGAAGCCGCCGTCACCAGCGGGGAAGCGGTCTTCTCGATGATCTCGTCGACGACCTGCCGGTCGATCTGATCGCCGATGAACAGCCGGACGGGTCTGTCCTGGTCAACGAGCCAGCCGACGAAACGGTTCATCGTGTCGACGTAGTGGCGGTAGATCCGGTCGGCGTCGGCGCGGTCGTCGTTGCCGCCGTAGTAGGCCATCACGCCGACGCCGACGGTGCCCGGCTCGCCGGCGTCATCCGGGGTGGGGAGGGAGAACGCGAGGTCGGGGTACACCTGGTCACGGCTGGTGTCGACGCCCATGGCGCGCATCGCGTCGCGGGAGATGTCGTCGCGGTAGGAGCGGTAGGTGGCCAGGCGGCCGACCCAGCGGACCAGCGTCCGCGTCGCCCGAGCGCTGATCTCGTTGGCGCCGACCGAGACCAGCGCCACCTTCGTCCCGAAGAGCCGGCCCGTGGCCGAGAGGAGGAACAGCGAATACGGAAAACCCCAAGGACGCAACGGAAGCGTCGCTTCGAGGACACCCATGCCCGGCACGATGACGACGTCCTGCTTGCGGACCCAGGCGGCCGTGCGGCCGATGTCGACGAGCTTGCCCAGGCCCTTCAGGACGATCGACCGGAGGCCGGACGCCGTCTCGTACTCGGACTGGTTCCAGTGCAGGGGCGTGGTGTCGAGCCCGTACCGCTCGCGGACGATCTCCGGACCGCCCACGAGGGCGCCCAGCACGGCGTCCGGGTACTCGGCGCGCAGGTAGCCGAGCACGGCTTCGAGGGAACCGTCGTTGCCGAGGTTCCCTGAGCCGAGCAGGCCGAACACACCGACGCGAGGGGCACGCTTCACGCGAGCCTGCCTTCCCGGCCGGCCACGATCTGGTTGACCGTGGCGACGTCGGAGGCGGTCGGCGCGCGGTCCTCGACGCGCTCGCCGTGGCCGGAGCGCGCGCGGTCGGTCAGCCAGCTGCCGAGGTGCCGGAAGCACTCGCGCTTGTCGGCGCCCGAGATCGGGGAGCGCCGGATCAGGTCGGCGAACCCGACGATGTACTCGCCGACCAGGCGGACGGTGGGATTCCGGAGCCGGTCCGCGCGCCGCGGGTCGAGGTTGGCGCACCGGCTCCGGATGGTCGGGTTGGCCCGCTCCGCGCGGCCTGGGTGGTCTCGGCGGAAGTAGAGCAGCTCGGGCACCTGGTAGAACGGCCCGTGCAGCGCCATCTCGGCCGAGTACGTGCGGTCGGCGTGGTGGTAGCTGTCGAGCGGTTTGACGCGGCGGAGGACGTCGGCGCGGATGACGCCGTAGAAGTCGTCACCGCCGGGCTCGAACAGGATGCTGCGGAAGCGGTCCGGGGCGTGCCGGGAGCCGGTGTTCAGGGTGTACTCGAGCGGCTGGACGATGCGGCCGTCGCCGTCGATGATGGCCTGGTCGCAGTGGGCGAGGATGACGTCCGGGCGCTCGTCGAGCGCTTCGACACAGCGCTTGAGGAGGTCGCGCGCGTAGAGATCGTCGTGGGAGACCCACTTGAACAGCTCGGTGCGGGAAACGTCGAACACGAAGTTGTGGTTCGGTGTCGCGCCGATGTTCTTCGGCTGGCGGACGTAGCGGATCCGCGAGTCCTTCTCGGCGTAGCGGCGGCAGATCTCGTCGGTCGCGTCGGTGGACGCGTTGTCCGAGATGATCAGCTCGTAGTCCTCGTAGGTCTGGCCGAGCAGCGCGTCCAGTGACTCGGCGAGGTACTCCTCGCCGTTGTACACCGGGAGGCCGAGGCTCAGCCGCGGGACGGTGGTCATGGAGTCCTCATTCCTTGATCGGCTCTTTGATCGGGGCGAAGACCACGGTGGTTTCGTTGATCGTCTCCCTGATCGGCGCGAAGACGATGGTGGCTTCGTTGGCCCCGGCGTCGTCCGGGGCCGGCGGCACGTACTCGCGCAGCCCGAGGCGCAGCTGCAGCCACCAGACGACGGACCCGGTGAGCGTCGCGGCCGCGACGCCCCACGCGGACCCGGCCGCGCCACCCAGGAAGGCTCCGGTGATGCCGAACGTGACGTAGAACAGGGACGCGATCAGCTGCGACCGCAGGCTCCGCGGGGCGGCGCCGAGGGCCCGCAGGCCGGCCGCGGCGCCGGTCGAGAAGCTCGCGCCGACCACGGCGAGGGTCACCGGGAGGATCAGCGGGGACGACGAGTCCCACACCGAGCCCATCACCCAGCGGCCCGCCGCGTCCGGCAGCAGGAGCAGCAGCGCCAGGCCCCAGCACAGCGCGGCGGCGGCCTGGCCGCCGCCGAGGATCATGCAGAAGTGCTTCAGCCGGTGCGGCGCCCGCTGAAGTACCCGCGCGCCCTCGGCGACGGTGACCAGGGACAGCCCCATCAGCAGAGCCAGGAACGGGCCGAGCAGCTGCTCGGCGCCGCGGACCGCGCCGACGGCGGTGATGCCGGCGATCGCGCCGAGGCCGTACGCCCGCAGCTGCGACGCGCCGCTGTTGCTGACGTTCTCGACCAGGTAGCGGACGCTCAGGTCGCGCTGGGACTTGAACCAGCCGAGCACCGCGCGCGGGTGCGGGAGGACGCCGGTCTGGAACCAGCCGAAGACCGCCGCGACCGCGCCGGAGATGCCCCAGGCCAGTACGAACGCGACGACCGTGCCGACCTCGGCGGCGATGACCAGTGCCGGGATCAGCGCGACGCCCCACACGCAGTCGTTGATGAACGCCTTCTTGCCCGCACCGCGGGCGAAGAAGGCGAAGCGCCAGGCGTCCTGCAGCAGCAGGCCCGGCAGCACGACGGCGAGCGCGACGAACGCGTTGCCGAGCGGGCCGCCGGCCGCGAGTCCGGCGACCAGGCTGATCACGCCGGTCACGCAGCCGACGCCGATGGCGGTGCCGGACGCGCTCGCCACGCCGTGGCGCCAGCGGTCCTCCGAGACGGCACTGAAGCGCACCATCAGCGGGTCGGTGGCCAGGCCGCGCGAGACGTTCAGCACCACGCCGTAGGTGACCCAGGCGAGGCTGAAGATGCCGAACGCGAACGTCCCGAGCGAGCGGGCCACGTACAGGCCGACCGCGAAGTTCGTCAGGCTCGAGACCGCCTGGTCGCCGAGGCCCCAGCTCAGCCGTCCGGCCATGGCGCGCACAGCGCCGTTCCGGAGCAGCGAGCCGGAGGCCCGGCGGTGGTTGGCCACGTCGCTCACTCCTTGACCAGACCTGCGTCGTGCAGGGCACGCGCCGCGACGTCGACGATGTCGAACGGCAGGCCGGCCCGCTCGGCGATGTCCAGGAGACTGTGGTCGCCGTCGGAGAGGTTGAGCACCCAGAGCATGGCCATCTGGGCTTCCTTGGCGTCACTGCGGCCGCCGAGCGAGTCGTACAGCCCGCGCTTGCCGAGCTGTGGTTCGCCGTACGGGCTGAGGTTGACGTACCGGCGGTTGCGGTCCAGGACACCGAAAGCGTCGCGAAGCGCGCCGAGCGTGTCCTCCATGGCCGCGGGCGAGACGAAACCCGGGTTGTCGGCGGAGGTGTGGTACTCGGGGTAGCCGGCGTACGGCGTCCGCGTCAGGGAGCCGACGCCGAGGTTGAAGCCCGGCGAGCAGAACTGGCGCTCGTCGTAGCCGTACGGCGAGAAGTCGACGACCTTGTGCTCACGCGAGCGGAGCACGTGCTGCACGACGCGGTCGATCTCGGCGTCGTCGCGGCGGGACTTCTTGTACGTCAGCGGGCCCGGGTCGCCGGCGCACGCCAGGACCAGCCCGTGCTTGATCTTTTCGATCCGGTCGGAATTGCGCGCCAGCCAGGTGATCGAGCCGATCGTGCCCGGCATGAACAGGAACCGGTACGTGTAGTGCGGCTGAGTCTCGGCCAGCTGCTGGGCCAGCGAGATCGCGACGGCGATGCCCGCGAGGTTGTCGTTGGCCAGCGACGGGTGGCACACGTGGCAGGACACGATGACCTCGTCGGTGACGCGGCCCGGGACGACGTGCTCGCCGTAGGTGAGCGAGCCGTCCGCCAGGGTCGAGTCGATGACGACGTCGTACTCGCCGTCGGGCAGCGCGTCGAGCTTCTCCTGCGCGAGGCAGAATCCCCAGGCCGGGGCGTAGTAGCTGGTCCGGTAGGGCACCCACGACGGCCGGTCCGGCAGCGTGTGCAGGTGCTCCCGCAGCTCGCTCAGCGGCAGCCGCTCCGACACCGGGACGCTGTAGCCGACGACGTGCAGGTTCGACTCCCGGAAGTCGATTACCCGCTCACCCGAAGGAGCGGCCACGTAGGCGTCGCGGATGTTCCACTCCTGCGGGATCGTCCAGTCCAGCACCTGGGTGCCGGTCGGGACCTCGTGCCGCTCCAGCGCGATGTGCTCGCCGATGATGTCCAGGGTCTGCCGCACGCCGTCGCCGGTGATGCTGCGGCAGATCGGGTACAGCCGCTCGACCAGGGCGTGCAGTTCCGCCCCGGTCCGCAGCTGCGTGCCCGCCACTAGTGCCGCCGCAGGGTGTCGTCGACGCGGCCGGCTTCGCCCTCGCTGCGCAGCCAGGCGAGCCTGGTGAACAGCTTCTCGAACGACTCCCGGGTCAGCCCGAACTTCCGGTACGCCTCGATCAGCTCGACGGCGCCGTCCTTGACCGACCACTCGCAGGCGAAGCCCGGGATGGCCTCGCGGAAGCGCGAGAAGTCGACGCGGTAGGAGCGCGGGTCGGCGCCGGCCTCGCCCGTGATGTTCAGCGTCGAGCCCGGCACGGCCTCGACGACCTCCTGGGCGATCTCGGCGACGGTGACGTTGTTGTCCTCGGTGCCGATGTTGAAGGCCTTGTTGTGCACGGCCTCCTTCGGCGCCGTCAGCGCGGCGGTGAACGCGCGCGCGATGTCCTGGGCGTGCACCAGCGGCCGCCACGGCGTGCCGTCGGAGAGCACCAGGACCTCGCCGGACAGGTGGGCGTGCGCGGTGAGGTTGTTCAGCACGATGTCGCCGCGCAGCCGGGGCGAGTAGCCGAACGCCGTCGCGTTGCGCATGTAGACCGGGGTGAAGCCGTCGTCGGCGAGCTCGTGGACGTCGGCCTCGACGCGCACCTTCGACTCGGCGTAGGGCGTCACCGGCTTCAGCGGCGCGTCCTCGTTGACGAGGTTCTCGCCGCCCGCGCCGTACACCGAGCAGGTCGACGCGTACAGGTAGCGCTGGACACCGGCGTCCTTCGCCAGCTTCGCGAGCTTCACCGACGCGTGGTGGTTGATGTCGTAGGTCAGCTCGGGCGCGAGCGAACCCAGCGGGTCGTTCGACAGCGCGGCCAGGTGGATCACCGCGTCGACGTCGGAGACGTGCTTGGCCGTGACGTCGCGCAGGTCGACGGCGTACCCGCCCGGGTCGGCCGGCGCGGGCCCGAGCAGGCACTGCTCGAACAGCCCGGAGTCGAGGCCGACGACCTCGTGGCCGGCCGCGGCGAGCACCGGGGCCATCACCGTGCCCAGGTAGCCCTTGTGCCCCGTCAGCAACACCCGCATCGAATTCAGCCCTTCAGGTCGAGAGTGAGTTTCTTGACGAAAAACGCTTCGGCGTACTTCGCGGCCGCTTCGATCCCCCGGATCCGGGCCAGGCCGAGGAAGGCCTCCCGGTCGTACCAGCCGCGGTGCCGCTGGGACGCGTAGTGCGTCTGCAGCAGCCGGACCTTCTCCTCGGCGACGTCGTCGTCGAGCGGCTGGTAGACGGACGGGGCGCCGAGGTCGCCGTCCCACTTGACGATCTCGTAGCCCAGCGCCAGGTGGTCGCGGAACGCCGTCGGCACCAGCTTCGCCAGCCCGCGGTGGTCCTGGTGCGCGTCGTCGGTGCGCGGCGCCAGGATGACGTCCGGGTCGGTCCGCCGCCGCAGCTCCTCCAGCGCGTTCTTGGCCTCTTCCCAGTGCGCCGGGAACCGGCCGTCGGGCAGCTTCAGCACGGTGACGTCGACCTGCGCGCCGGGGCAGAACGCCGCCAGCGCCGCACGCTCCTCGTCCTCGCGGGGCGTGCCGCCGCCGGAGAGGACCAGCGCGTCGACCCGCAGGCCCGGCCGCGACGCGCACATCGTCAGCAGGGTGCCGCCGGCGCCGATCGCGATGTCGTCGCAGTGCGCGCCGAGGGCGACGACGCCGCCGAGCCGTCCCGGCCGGAGCCCGATCACGCGGTGCTCGCGACGGGCCGCTCCCAGAGCGCCCAGGGCTTCTTGCCGTGCGTGTAGGCGTCGTCGAGCGCCGCGCGCTCCTTGACCGTGTCGGTCGGCTTCCAGAACCCGCGGTACGGGTAGGCCAGGAGACGGCCGCGCTTGGCCAGCTCGCCGCAGCCGTCGGCGACCAGGTCGCCGTTCTCCGGGATGTGGTCGAAGACCTCCTGGCGCAGCACGAAGTACCCGCCGTTCTCCCACAGCGGCATCTCGCTGACGGCGGTGATCGAGCCGACCATGCCGCCCTCGTTCATCTCCACGCAGTGGAACGACGACTGCGGCGGCACGACCATCATCGACGCGCCGGCGTCGGTGTTCTCGAACCGCTCGATCATGTCGGGCAGCGGCGCGTCGGACAGGACGTCGGCGTAGTTCGCGAGGAACATCTCCTCGCCGTCGAGGTAGTCGCGGACGCGGCGCAGGCGCTCACCGATCGGCGACTCGATCCCGGTCTGCACGAACGTGATCGTCCAGTCGGCGATGTCGGTCGAGAGCAGTTCCGGCTTGCCGTTGCGCAGGACGAAGTCGTTGGAAATGGTTTCCTGGTAGTTCAGGAAGAAGTTCTTGATGTGCGCCGCGCCGTAGCCGAGGCACAGGATGAACTCCGTGTGCCCGAAGTGCGCGTAATACCGCATGACGTGCCAGATGAGCGGTCTCGGACCGACCATCGCCATCGGCTTCGGGACGTCGTCGGCCGCGCCGTTGCGCATCCGCATCCCGTAACCACCGCAGAAGAGTACGACCTTCACTTCAAGACACCTCGACGATTTCCAGGCGGGGGATGGGGAACACGAGTTTTCCGCCCCAGGCACCCACGAACGACAGCTGTTCGGTCAGTTCCTCCCGGAGGTTCCACGGGAGGACGAGCACGTAGTCGGGCCGATCGGCTTCGATCCGCTCCGGGGGCAGCACCGGGATGCGCGTGCCCGGGGTGAACCGGCCGTGCTTGTAGGGGTTGCGATCGACCGTGTACTGCAGCAGGTCAGTGCGGATGCCGCAGTGGTTGAGCAGGGTGTTGCCCTTGCCCGGGGCGCCGTAGCCGACGACGGTCTTCCCGTCGTTGCGCGCCTCGATGAGGAACTTCAGCAGGTCCAGCCGCACGCGGGTGACGCGCTCGGCGAACTCGGTGTACCCGGACAGCTCGTGCAGCCCGGCGGCCTTCTCCTGCTCCAGCACGTCGGTCATCCGCTCGCTGGGCTCGCCCGCGACCGCTGCGACAACCGGGGCGCCGCCCCGGGCCGGGGGCTCCGCCACCCGGGACCCCCCGAAAGCCTCGGTGGGACGCGCCCACAGCCGGATCGAGCCGCCGTGCGTCGGCACCAGTTCGACGTCGACCACGGTCAGGCCGCCGGTCGCCAGCGCGCGGCGGGCCGATTCGACCGTGTAGTACTGGAAGTGCTCGTGGTAGATCGTGTCGTACTGGTTCTTCTCGATCAGCGTGAGCAGGTGCTGGACCTCGATGGAGACCCAGCCGTCGTCCGCGACCAGGGCGCGCAGGCCCTTGGTGAAGCCGAGGACGTCGGGGATGTGCGCGTAGACGTTGTTGGCGGCGACCAGGTCGGCCGGCCCGTGGTCCTCGCGCACCTGACGGCCGGTTTCCTCGGAGAGGAACGCGGTCAGGGTGGGCACGCCGGCGTCGCGCGCGGCCTGCCCGACGTTCACCGAAGGTTCGACTCCCAGACACCGGATCCCGTGCCCGACGACGTGCTTGAGCAGGTAACCGTCGTTGCTGGCGACCTCCACGACGAACGACTTCTCGTCCAGCCCGAGGCGCTCGACCGAACCGTCGACGAAGCGCTTCGCGTGCTCCACCCACGACGTCGAGAAGGAGGAGAAGTACGCGTACTCCGTGAAGGTGTCGTCCGGGTCGATCAACGGCGGGATCTGCGCCAGCCAGCACTCGGTGCACACGATGAGGTGCAGCGGGAAAGTGGCTTCCGGCTCGTCGAGCTGCTCGGCGGTCAGAAATCGCTCACACGGGGGAGTCGCGCCGAGGTCCACGACGCTGGCCGTGTTTGTCGAACCGCAGAGTCGACATGTGGTCATCTACCAGGCTCCTTGGACTCGCGGTCGCGATATGCGTTAGACACGTCGAGCGGCGGTGGAAGGTCGTTACAGCGACGCGTGCCGGGCCGGTGGACCGATTCGGAACCGCAACATCACCACGCCAAGCAGGTGACCTGTGGTGCAGATCACGGACGGTGCCGGTCCGGATCCGTAACGTCCACAGTGGACTTGGGCCCTACGCTGGGCGGATGACTTCGGAGCCGACTCCCCGCCTGAGCGGGGTCGCGGGTGTGGTGCTGACGGTCCGGTTCCTGACGGAACTGGCGCTCGTGGGCGGCCTGGCCCTGGCCGGCACCCAGCTCGGCGGCGGCGTGGCACTGGCGATCGTCGACGCCGTCCTGCTGCCGGTGGCGGCGGCCGCCATCTGGGGGCTGTTCATCGCCCCGAAGGCCTCCCGGCGGCTCCCGGAACCGGCCCGCTTCCTGGTGGAGTTCGCCCTGTTCGCGGCCACCGGCGTGGTGCTGGCCCTGGTCGGCTGGGTGATCGCCGGGGTCGTGCTGGCGGTGGCCGGCGTCGGCGTCGCGGCCCTGACCCGCCGCGTCGCCAAGGACGGCTGACCAGCCCTGCCATCACTGCCAACCTGTCCGCCGGCGATTGCCCCGGCCGCGGGTTCGCCCATTTACTGGGTGAGCACCAGGGCCCCGGTGAACGTCGAAATCCCCGTACCCACGGACAGGAGCGGAATCATGCAGAACGCAAATGGTGAGATGCAGGTCGTGCCGGACGAGTTCGACCTCGACGTCCAGGCCGAGTTCAACCCGGACGTCGTGGTCTGGATCCTCGGCACCGACTGCTGCTCGGCCTTCTGATCGCCGCGGCGGGCGGAAAACCGGACGGGTTCCGGTTTTCCGCCGCCGGTTTCCCGGAGGCCGGAAATGGGTGACGAGATTTTCCGGGTGCACGACGATTTCGTCGTACGCACCCCGCTGCGCTCGGGCGCCGCGCGGCTTCCGGCCGCCCCCGGCGGCCCGGATCCCGAGGCGTGCCGGGACGTCCTGTGCGCCGCGGCCGACCGGGCCGAGCTGGCCGAGGCGATCGAGGTCGCCAGCCCGAGCCTCGCCGCGGTCCTGGCGGACGCGCGGACCGGCCGGCTCGACGCGCGCAAGCCCGCTCAGCTGCGGCGGGCCGCGCTCGCCGTGCTCAAGTACGACCTCCGGTCGCGGACCCGGCCGACGCCGTTCGGACTGTTCGCCGGGGTGTCCGCCGGCCGGTTCGACGTCGCGCCGAAGGTGGAGGACGACGGACCGGCGCGGACGCGGACCCGCGTCGACCTCGGCTGGCTGCGGGAGGTCGTCGAAGCGGCCGAACCGGAGCCCGGCCTGCTGCCGCACCTCGACGTCCAGGCGCACTCGACGGTGGTCCGCCGCGGTGACCGGCTGCACCTCGACACGCCCTCGGCGGGGCGCCGCGCGGCCGTTTCGGTGCGGTGCACCCCGGCGGTCGAGGCCGTGCTCGCCGAGACGCGCCCGGCCCGTCCCGTCGCGGACGTCGTCGCCGCGCTGCGGGACCGGTTCCCGGTCTCCGACACCCAAGCCATCGGGCTGATCGCCGAGCTGGTGCGCCAGGGCGTGCTGCTGACGTCGCTGCGGCCGCCGCTGGACGGCGGTGACCCGCTCACCCACGTCATCGACGTGCTGGCCGCGGCCGAGCGCCGGGGTGCGGTCGTACCGCTGCGCGACGCCCTCGTCGCCGTGGCCGAAGCGTGTGACGCCTACGACGCGCGGCCGATCGGCGAAGGGACCGCCGAACTGCGTCGCGTCGTCGCCCTCGCGCGGGCCGTGCGGCCGCACGACAACCCCGTGCACGTCGACACCCGGCAGGAGCTGCGCGTCCGGTTGCCCGAGGACGTCCGCGCCGAGGCCGCGGCCGCGGTCACCGCGATGTGGCGGATGTCGCCGCGCCGGGTCGTCCTCGGCGAGTGGCAGGCCCGGTTCACCGAGCGGTACAGCGCCGGACGGCTGGTCCCGCTCCTGGAGGCCCTCGACGAGACCGCCGGGATCGGCGCCCCGGCGGGCTACCGGTGGCCCGTCGCGCGGCCGGCGACGCCGGAGCCGCCGCCGGAACGGACCGCCCGGGACCGCCGGGTGGCGGCGCTGGTGGCCGAGGCGGTCCGGGACGGCGCGCGCGAGGTCGTGCTCGACGACGAGACCGTCGACGCCCTGGCCGACGACGGTGACCCGGCCGAGGTCACGCGCTTCGGCGAGTACTGCTTCCAGGTGTGCGCGGCCTCGGTCGAGGACCTCGCCGCCGGTGAGTTCCGGCTGGTCACCGCACCAAGCCACGGCTCGTACCAGCCCGGCGCGACCGCGAGCCGGTTCGCCGGAATGCTCCCCGACCTGGACGTCGTGGTGCGGGACGAGCAGGCCCCGGTCGTGCCCGTGACCCTGGCCTACCAGCCGCGCGAGGGGCGCGGTGCGAACGTCGTCAACACGCCCGCCCACACCGGCCGGCGGATCGCGGTCGGCCTGCCCGGGGCGACGCTCGAGCCGGCCGATCTCGCCGTCGGCGTGACCGGCGGCCTGGTGACCGTCGTGCACGTCCCGACCGGCACCGAGCTGCTGCCGGTGGTGCACAACATGCTGCGGCTCGAGGACCAGGCGCCGAACGTCGTCCGGTTCCTGCACGACGCCGGGCTGACCGGGACGCGGCTGTGGGAACCGTGGGACTGGGGGAGCGCGCTGGCCGGGCCGTACTTGCCGCGCGTGCGCTACCGGCGCACGGTGCTGAGCCCGGCGGTGTGGCGGCTGGACGCCCTGCGCGAGGTGCCGGACGACGCCTGGCCCGGCGCGGTCGAGCGCTGGCGGGCGGCGTGGCGGGTGCAGGAGCGGGTCGAGGTGCGGAGCCGGGACCAGCGGCTGACGCTCGACCTGGCCGACCCGTGGCACCGGGCGATCCTGCGCGACGAGCTGAGGAAGGACGCCGGCCTGGTCGCCACCGAGTCCGTCGACCCGGGCGGCTGGCTGGGCGGCCGGCCCGCCGAGGTGGTCGTCGGGCTCAGCCGCCGGACGCCGGTGCGGCCCGCGCCGCCGCCCCGGCCGCTGCGGGCCCGCCGCCGGTACCAGGCGGGCGGGGAATGGCTGTACGTCAAGGTTTTCTCGCCGCGACCGGACGTCGTGCGCGACCGGCTCCCGGCGCTGGCCGCCGATGTCGGCGGGCCCTGGTACTTCGTCCGCTACGCGGAGCCGGACCCGGTCCTGCGGCTGCGGTTCCACGGCGACCCGGCGACGTTGTGGCCGTCGGTGTTCCCCCGCCTCGCGGCGCGGCTCGGCGAGTGGTCGGACCAGCGGTTGATCGGCGATTGGCTGGTGGCGAGCCACGAGCCGGAGCTGGAGCGCTACGGCGGTCCGGCGGCGATGCCGGCGGCCGAGGCGGTGTTCCACGCCGACAGCGAGCTCGCGCTCCGGCTGCTCGACCTCGAGCGGCGAATGGCCTTTTCGCTGGACGAGCTGGCCGCGGTGTCGCTGGCGGCGCTGGCCCACGCGTTCGGCGGGGACAAGGCGGCGGACCGGCTGCCGGCCGTCGCTCCGGGCCGCGAGTACGCCCGGAACCGCGTCCGGTGGCGGTCGCTCGTGGACCCGGCCGGCGACTGGCCCGGCCTGCGCGCGACGGCCGAGGGACGCGCGGTCGTCGACGCGCTCGGCCCGCGTGACGAGGCGGTGCGCCGCTACGGCGACGTCGTCCGCGAGCTGAGCGACGCCGAGGGGATCTTGGCGAGCCTGCTGCACATGACGTGCAACCGGCTGTTCGGCGGGCCCGTCGAGCGGGAGCGGAAGGTGCACGGCTACGCGCGTGCCGCGGTTCTCGACCACCTCGGCCGCCGGAAGCACTCGTGACCGCGGACTTCGCGGCGCTCGTGGCCGAGACCGCGCGGCGGCTCGAGCCCGTCGTGCCGATCACCGCGCGGCCGACCTCGCTGTTCCGCGGTCACCCCGGCGTCGCGATGCTGTTCGGCGAGCTGGGCCGGGCGGACGAGCGGTGGCTGCCGGTGGCCCATCGGCACCTCGCGGCCGCGGTGGCCGCGGTGGCCGCGCTGGACGACGCGCCGGCCGCCGGGCTCTACGAGGGCCCGGCCGCGGTGCTCGCCGCCGCGCAGACGTGCGCGGCGGGCAGCGGCCGCTACCGGGGGCTGCGGGCACGGCTGACCGCGTACGCCGAGGCCGCGCAGGCGCACCGGCTCGCCCATCCGGGCGGCTCCGGCTACGACGTCGTCAACGGTCTCACCGGGCTCGGGCGCGTCCTGCTCGACGCGGGCGCCGACGTCGGACCGACCCTGGACGTGCTGGTCCGGCCGGCGGTCACGGAAACCCGGCCCGGCGCCGACGCCGGGATGGCCCACGGCGTCGCCGGGATCCTCGCGTTCCTCGCCCTCGCCGCGGAACACGAGCGGGTGGTGCCCGGCCAGCAGGACGCGATGCACCACATCGCCGGCTGGCTGCGCGACGTCGCCGGCGAAGACGCCGCCGGACCGTACTTCCCGGCCTGGGCCGGGGAACGCCCGGTCCCGGCCAAGAGCGCCTGGTGCTACGGCGCTCCCGGCGTCGCGGTGGCCCTGCACCGGGCCGGGACCGTGCTGGGCGAACCGGCCTGGCAGCGGCTCGCGGTCGAGTCCCTGCGCGCGGTCACCCGGCGTCCCGAGGCCGAGTGGCACCTCGACGGCCCGACCGTCTGCCACGGTTACGCCGGTCTGCTGCGCGCCCTGCACCGCGTCGGCACGGCCACCGGCGATCCGGAGCTGCTGGCCGCGGCCGGCCGCGTTGCCCGGCGCGTGGCCGCGGGTGCGGACGAGACGGCGGAGTTCCTGTTCCGGCACCACGAATCCGGCGCGCCCGTCGACGTGGCCGGGCTCGTCGAAGGCGCGGCCGGGGTGGCCTGCGCGCTGCTGCCGTTCGCGGGGTACGACGGGCGGGGCCCGTCGTCGTGGGACCGCGTCCTGCTGTTCAGCTGAACGCCCGCCGGCGCGTGGCGAGCAGTTCGAGGAGCCCGCGGCGGCCGTCGACGCCGATGTGGCCGTAGATGTCCTTCAGCCGCCGGTACATCGTCCGCTCGGAGCAGTGGAAGCGCCGGGCCATCTCCCGCGTCGACCGGGCTTCGATCACCATCTCGAGCACCGCGAAGTCGCTCACGCTCAACGCCGGTGCGGCGCCGGGGTGATCCGGGGTGGCCAGGGCGAGGCGCGCGGCCTGCCGGTGGATCACGGTCACCGCGCGGGACGGCGGCAGCTGGATGGTGAGCACGCCGTGCGCCCCGGCGTGCATCGCGGCGTACGTCTGGTTTCCGGAGACATCGTCGACGACACCGATCACCGCTTGCCCGGGAAATGCGGCCCGGAGCGCGCTGATCACCGATACCTCGGCTTCGGTGAAAGCGGGCACCGCGGCCACCGCGCCGCGGTGTTCCCGCAGGGTGCAGGACAGATCGGCCGTCAGCACCAGCCGGATGTCCTGCTTTTCGAGCAGGAACACGTGCGGCGAAAGCGCCTCGCCGAGACAGGCCGGGGCGATCAGTTCAGCCGAGCCGGTGATTCCGTCATGGTGGCCCCCGCAGATCCCGAAATATCGAAGAAACGATATCAGGGGATCCGCGGGGAATTGATTGTTCTTTTGTCCGGGGTCAGCCGATCCGCGCGGCGGCCGGGATGACGTCGGTGCCGAACTTCTCGAGCACCGCCGGGTTGTGCACGTGCGGGACCATGCCGAGGGCGACCTCGATGCCGAGCCCGTTCAGCCGCTCCAGCTCCTTCAGCAGCTCTTCGGTCTTCTCGCCGTCCTCGCCGATGTCGAGGATGTGGTAAACGGTCTTGGTGATCGAGTCGTAGTCGCGGCCCTCGGTCTCGCAGTGCTGCTTGAGGACGTCGAGCTTGTGCTCCAGCTCCGGGCTGTTGAAGAGGTTGCACTGGTCGGCGTACTTCGCGACGAAACGCAGCGTCTTCTTCTCGCCGCCGCCCCCGATCATGATCGGCGGCCGCGGGCTCGAAAGCACCTGCGGGACGTTCAGGAGCCGCGCCGCGTCGAAGTGCGCGCTCTTGAACGGCGCGTCGCCCTCGGCCCACATCTGCAGGATGTACTGGAGGTTCTCCTCCAGCAGCTCGAAGCGCTCCTTCACGGGCGGGAAGGGGAAGCCGAGGCCCTTCGACTCCTCCTCGTTCCAGCCCGCGCCGACGCCGAGGATCGCGCGGCCGCCGGAGAGCACGTCCAGCGTCGTGATCGCCTTGGCCAGCAGGCCCGGGTGGCGGTAGAGGACACCGGTGACGACGGTCAGCAGCTTGGCGCGCTCGGTGTGCGCCGCGATGAAGCCGAGGGTGGTGTACGCCTCGAGCATGTCGTTTTCGACGGGGCCGACCCCGCCGATCTGGAAGAAGTGGTCCATCACGGCGATGGAGTCGAAGCCCGCCTGGTCGGCGGTGCGGACGACGGCGGCCAGGTCGGCGCCCAGCGCGGACGCCCCGTTCGGCCAGGTGAAGTCGGGGATCTGCAGTCCGAGTTTCATAGTTCCCGACCGTATACCTGGAGTTACCCCAGGTGTGTGCTCAGAAATCCCCGATGAGGGAAACCCTGCCGTGCAAGGGATCGGTGACGAACACCGTGTGCGTCCGCTGGTCGACGGCGACGTCGCCGGGGTTGACGCCCAGCGACAGGTCGCCGGTCAGCGTGCCCGTGGCGCCGTCGATCCGGCCGATCCCGTTCTGGCCGCCGTTGGTGTAGACCGTGTTCGTGCCCTGGTGCACGGCGAGCGCGGAGGATTCGCTGCGCAGCAACACGGTCTTGCGCTCGGTGCGCGTTGATGAGTCCACAATGGACATGTGGTGGATGCCGGAGTTCGCGACGTACACCGTGCCGCTCGCGGCGTGCACCGCGACCGCCGTCGGCTTCGCCCCGACGTGCACGCTCGCGACGAACTTCCCGGCGTCGATGTCGAACACCTCCACCGAGTCGGTGTCGGTGCTGGCGCAGTAGGCGAGCTTGCGGCCGGGGTCGACGGCGATGCCGCCCAGGCTCGGCTTCGGACCGGGCACGAGGGCCGCCAGTGAGCAGCTGACGCCGTCGAGCACGGCGAGCATGCCGGTGCCGCCGCTGGCCGCGTAGACGCGGTTGGCCTGCTCGTCGACCGCCAGGGTGGCCGCGCCGGCGCCCGCGCCGATGACGCTCACCAGGTCGTGGGTGCGGCCGTCCAGCACCACGATGGTGCCGGCCGGCGGGTTGGCGACGTAGATCCGGTTGGCGACCGAGTCGACCGCGATGTCACCGGGCGCGCCGCCGACGCGGACCACGGCGCCGATCGTCGCGCTCTGCGGATCCACGACGGAAACGGTCCCGGCCTGGGGATCCGTGACATAACTGAGGCCGGTGACCGGATTCACCGCGATCCCGGTCGGGGCGCCGCCCAGCTCGATCGACCGGACGTTCTCCGCGCGCGCGACCCCGGGCAGGATCACCGCCCCCGCGCCCGCTGTGACCAGGGCGAACAGGGTCCTCCGGCGTATCCGGCGGCCTCGCATCGGCGCCTCCGCTCGTGATCGATTCGCCTCCCGAGCCTAACCCGCGCGATGATCACGCGAAGGAACTTCGGGTCCCCCGATCGCGTTGTTTCCAGTGGGTAACCCACCTGAAGAGCGGGAAAGAGCGGACGGAGGCGAGCGCGCGTGCACGGGCACCAGAACGGGTTGAAGACGGCGTTGCTGCTCGGCCTGCTGTCGGCGATCATCGTCGCGATCAGCGGGCTCTTCGGCCGCGGTGCCCTGGTCATCGGCCTGGTCATCGCCCTGGGGATGAACGCCTTCGCCTACTTCAACTCGGACAAGCTGGCGTTGCGCGCGATGCACGCGCAGCCGGTGTCCGAGGCCGAGCAGCCCGCGATGTACCGGATCGTGCGCGAGCTCGCGACGGTCGCCCGGCAGCCGATGCCGGCGCTGTACCTCAGCCCGACGGCCGCGCCGAACGCGTTCGCCACCGGCCGCAGCCCGCGTCACGCGGCGGTCTGCTGCACCACCGGCATCCTCGACATCCTCGACGAGCGCGAGCTGCGGGCCGTGCTCGGCCACGAGCTGTCCCACGTCTACAACCGCGACATCCTGATTTCGTGCGTCGCCGGGGCGCTGGCCAGCCTGATCAGCGTCCTCGCGAACATCGCGTTCTTCTTCGGCGGCAACAACCGCGACGGGAACCCCCTGGTCGGCCTGCTGCTGATCTTCATCGGGCCGATCGCGGCCGCCGTCATCCGGATGGGCGTGAGCCGGTCGCGGGAGTACCAGGCCGACGCGTCCGGCGCCGAGCTGACCGGCGACCCGCTGGGCCTGGCCTCGGCGCTGCGCAAGCTCGACGCGGGCACGCGGGCGCGGCCGCTGGTCGCGGAGCCGCAGCTGGTGTCGCAGTCGCACCTGATGATCGCGAACCCGTTCCGCCCGGGCGAAGGCATGAGCAAGCTGTTCTCGACGCACCCGCCGATCGCCGACCGCATCGCGCGGCTGGAGGAGATGGCCCGCCGCGCCCCCGGCGGCCTCTGACCCCAGGCGTCACTTTCGTAGGGAAAGATGCGTTTCTTCCACATGCTGGGACGGGGAATCCACATCGGGGGCGCGGAGTTGCGCAGGCATGGTCTCCGCAGAGCTGCACCTGGGCGTCGCCATCGACGGGGCCGGGTACCACCCGGCCGCGTGGCGCGTGTCCGCGGCCGAGCCCGCCGCGCTGTTCACCTCGGGCCACTACCTGAAGTACGCGAAGCTCGCGGAAGCGGCTTCGCTCGACTTCGTCACCCTCGACGACTCGCTGGCGCTGCAGTCCGGCGGCGAGGAGGTCGTCCGCGGCCGTCTCGACGCGCTGCTCACGCTGTCCGCGATCGCGCCGGTGACCAGCAGGATCGGCCTGGTGCCGACGGTCACCACCACGCACACCGAGCCGTTCCACGTCTCGACGTCGGTCGCGACGCTGGACTACGCCAGCCGCGGCCGCGCCGGCGTGCTCGCCGTGCCGTCGCGCACCGACGCCGAGGCCGCGCACTTCGGCCGTCGTCCGGCGCCCGCCGAGGCCGCCGCGGAGGCGGAGAACGCCGACGTCGTCGACGTCGTCACCCGGCTCTGGGACAGCTGGGAGGACGGCGCGATCATCCGCGACGCGGCCACCGGCCGGTTCATCGACCGGGAGAAGCTGCACTACGTCGACTTCGAGGGCGGCTTCTTCAGCGTGAAGGGCCCGTCGATCACGCCGCGGCCGCCGCAAGGCCACCCGGTGACCGCCGTCTACGGCGATTCGCCGCACGCCGTCGCCGCCGACCTGGTCATCACCAGGGCGGATCACCTCGACGCCGTGCGCGCCGCGGTCGCGCGGTTCCCCGGCGCGAAGGTGCTCGCGACCGTCTCGATCGTGCTCGCCGAGACCGCGCAGACCGCCCGCGACCGGCGGCGGGAGCTGGACGCGCTGACGCCGTTCGAGCCCGTCGGCCTGTCGTTCGTCGGCACGCCCGCGCAGCTGGCCGCCGAGCTGCCGCGCTGGGCCGCCGAGTCCGGCGTCGCCGGCTTCCACCTGCGGCCGGCCGTGTTGCCCGACGACCTCGACCTGCTGACCGGCGAGGTCGTCCCGGCCTTGCGCGCGGCCGGCGCGTTCCGGCCCGGCTACCGCGGCTCGACGTTGCGCGAGCACCTCGGGCTCGGCCGCGCGGTCAACCAGTACGCCGTCACCCCGGGAGCCTGAGATGACCAAGCAGATCAAGCTCGCCGCGTACTTCCCCGGCGTCAACAACACCACGGTGTGGAGCGACCCGGCGGCGGGCAGCCAGATCGATTTCGCGTCGTTCGAGCACCTCGCCCGCACGGCCGAGCGCGGCAAGTTCGACTTCCTGTTCCTCGCCGAAGGCCTGCGGCTGCGCGAGCACGCGGGCAAGATCCTCGACACCGACGTCGTCGGCCGGCCCAACACGACCGCCGTACTGGCCGCGCTGTCGGCCGTCACCACCCACCTCGGCCTGGCCGGGACGCTGTCGTCGACGTTCAACGAGCCCTACGAGGTGGCGCGCCAGGTCGCGAGCATCGACCACCTCTCCGGCGGACGGGCGGCGTGGAACGTCGTGACGTCGCCGGACGCCTGGACCGGTCAGAACTTCCGGCGCGGCGGCTTCCTCAAGCGCGAGGACCGGTACGCGCGCGCCGAGGAGTTCCTGGCCACCGTGCGCGAGCTGTGGGACAGCTGGCAGCCCGGAACCCTGGTGGGGGACAAGGAGAACGGCGTCTTCGCGCGCGACCCCGGCAAGTTCGTCCACAGTGGACCGCAGTTCGACATCCACGGCGAGTTCACCCTGCCGCGCTCGCCCCAGGGGCAGCCGGTCGTCATCCAGGCCGGCGACTCCGACGAAGGGCGCGAGTTCGCCGCGAAGGCCGCCGACGTCATCTTCAGCCGGCACGGCACGCTCGAAGACGGCCAGGCGTTCTTCCACGACGTCAAGCGGCGGTTGAGTGCCTACGGCCGAGAGCCCGGTGAGCTGCTGATCATGCCGGCCGCGGCGTTCGTCCTCGGCGACACCGACGCCGAGGCCGCGGAGCGCGCGCGGGAGATCCGGTACCAGCAGGTCCGCCCGGCCACCGCGATCCAGTTCCTCGAGCAGGTGTGGAGCCGCGACCTGTCGGCTTACGACGTCGACGGGCCGCTGCCCGACATCGACCCGGACCCGGACGCCGCGCCGCTGACCTGGGGCCGCGTCCGCCACGAGAAGGACCCGGCCGCGCTGGCCGCGAAGTGGCGGGCTCTCGCGGAGGAGAAGAAGCTGTCGATCCGCGAGCTGGTGATCGAGGCCACCGCGCGCCAGCAGTTCGTCGGCTCGCCCGCGACCGTGGCCGGGGCGATCGACGAATACGTGCAGTCCGACGCGGCCGACGGCTTCGTCCTCGCCCCGCACCTGACCCCGGGCGGGCTCGACGAGTTCGTCGAGAAAGTCGTCCCCCACCTGCAGGAACGCGGCGTCTTCCGGACCGGGTACGCCGGACCGACGCTGCGCGACCAGCTGTTCTAGGCCGAAGCTCCCGCCGCTACGGCGACCGCCTTGACGTAGTCGCCGTAGCCGGACTTCGCGAGCTTCGAGCCCAGCGCGTAGCACTCGTCGGCGTCGATGAAGCCCATCCGCAGCGCGATCTCCTCGAGACAGGCGATGCGCACGCCGGTCCGGTGCTCCAGCACCTGCACGAACTGCCCGGCCTCGAGCAGCGAATCGTGCGTGCCGGTGTCGAGCCAGGCGAACCCGCGGCTGAGCTCGACGAGCGTCGCGCGGTCCTGGCGCACGTAGGTGAGGTTGACGTCGGTGATCTCCAGCTCGCCGCGCGGTGACGGCTTGAGCGCCCGCGCGATCTCGACGACCTGGTTGTCGTAGAAGTACAGCCCGGTGATCGCCTTGTTCGAGCGGGGCTTGGCCGGCTTTTCCTCGATGGAGACCAGCTTGCCGTCCGCGCCGACCTCGCCGACGCCGTAGCGCTCGGGATCCTTGACCGGGTAGCCGAACAGGACGCAGCCGTCGAGGTCCCGGACCGCGGTCTGCAGCCGGCTGGAGAAGCCCTGGCCGTAGAAGATGTTGTCGCCGAGCACCAGCGCGACGTCGTCGTCGCCGATGAAGTCCGCGCCGATCACGAACGCCTCGGCCAGCCCGTTCGGACTGGCCTGCTCGGCGTAGGTGAACGCGAGGCCGAACTGGTCGCCGTTGCCCAGCAGCTTGCGGAACATCGGCAGGTCAGCGGGGGTGGAGATGATGAGGATCTCGCGGATCCCGGCCAGCATCAGCACCGAGATCGGGTAGTAGACCATCGGCTTGTCGTAGACGGGGAGCAGCTGCTTCGACACCGCCTGGGTGATCGGGTGCAAGCGTGTCCCGCTGCCTCCGGCCAGCACGATGCCCTTCATTCGCTGCCTCCCTCTGCTCGGTCCACCGCCGCGGCCCACCCTACGGGGGCAACGGGTGGAGCCGTGATGGGGAAGCGCTAGAAGGCCGGCCCCTTGCCGAAGTAGGCCTTGCAGCCGAGGTTGTACTCGGTGGCGATCTCCAGGACGTTCTTGCCGTCGTCGACCGGCAGCAGCGTCGAGGAGTAGTTGGGGCAGAAGTTGTTGTAGATGCCGGTGATGTGCACCGGCGCGGGCAGCTCGTACCAGTTGCCGCTGCCGAAGTTGTCGTTCGCGAGCAGAACCTGGCCGTTGCCGGGCTGCGGTTTGCCCTTGGCGTCGGTGTAGATCTGCCCGACCATGACGATCCGGACGCCGTTCGGCCCGCCGGGGAACAACGTGATCGTCTGCGCGTGCTGGAAGTAGTTGCCGTTCGCGGTGTTGACGCGGGTGCCGGGATCGGTCGGGCTGCCCCAGTTGGCGCCGTCGGGCGAGATCTTGAAGTACGGGTCGCAGTAGCGGTCGCGGAAGTTGCAGATCTCGTAGGCGAAGTAGTACCGGCCGTCGGGCAGCCGCCGGATGATCGGCATGCCCGGACGGACCCGATCCGGCGGGATGGCCAGGGTGAGCTGCTTGGTGCCCCAGTTCACGCCGTCGGTCGAGGCGACGCGGTTGAGCACCTGCGCGTACTTCGGGGCCTGCGTCTCGTCGGCGAAGTGCAGCCAGAGCGTGCCCCCGGCGTCGACGGTGAACTCCGGCTCCCAGATGCCGTCGATGTTGTGCGAGCGGGCGGCTTCGGCCAGGAACCCCCAGGAGCGGCCGCCGTCCTTGCTGGCCCAGATCTTGATCCCGACGCGGCGTTGCGCCCCGGCGTCCTGCCGGTAGGACGCGGCCCACAGCAGGGTGCCCGCGCGGAGCCGGCCGACGCGTTGCGGGAGTTCGTAAAGGGTGCCGCAGCACATGCCGTAGCGGCCGTCGGGGTCGTGGATCTCGGCGATCTCGTGGAAGGACGCGCCTTCGTCCGTGCTCTCCATGACGGGGGTGAACTTGCCCCCGGCGTCTTCGCTGGTGAGCGCGGCGATGATGCGCCCGCGCCCGAAGGGGGAGTGGTCGAGCCGCACGAGCCGGGCGTAGGAGCCGTAGCCGGGAACGAGCTGCTGCCGTGCGGCGGCGCTCGCGGGCGTCAGCAGCGCGGTGACGAGGATCAGCGGAAGCACGAAGACGAGCAAACGGCGCATCCTGACCCTCTCCACGCGGTGACCGCGCGATTACAACACGCTGCGGGCGGTCTGCTGTGGACGGTCGCGCGGCGTTCGCGCGTTAGAGGGGTTTGCTGTGCCCGATTGGGTGATCGATCACACAAGGCGACGGTAACGCCGGGGCAAAGACGGCCGAAAGATCACTGAGGGGGATCGGATGAAGAAAGTGGTGTACGCACTCGCGGCCGTGGTGCTGGCGTCGGGGTGCGCGTCGGGTACCGGGTACGGCGTGATCGTGGCGGCTGGTTCTTCTGCTTCTTCGCCTCCTTCTACGGCTGCGCCGGCCGCGCCGCGGGACGTGCCGCCGGAGACGCACACGGGCAAGGGCGAAGGCCAGTTCGCGGTGACGTGGCCGGCGGACCAGCTGGGCTTCTTCACGTTCGACTGCCCGAAGTGCGCGGGCAACGTGATCATCAGCACCGATGGCGGCGAGTTCGGCCTGGTCAACGCGATCGGCGCGTACAAGGGCACAACCTGGCTGAACACGGAACCGGACCGCCCGACGAGGAAGGTGACGGTCCTGGCGGACGCGCCCTGGACGGCGACGATCGCCGACTACCGAAGCCTCCCGCAGGCCGGCGCCGCCAAGCCGTCAACCGGCAAGGGCGACGCGGTCTTGCGCGTCCCGGCGGGCATCACGCACGTCCACCTCACGGCGAAGACCCGCGGCAACATCGCGTTGTGGGTGCAGTCCGACGAGACCCGCGACCTGCTGGTGAACGAGATCGGCGACGTCGAGGTGGACCGGGATGTTCGAGGTCCGGCGTACCTGAGGGTGGACGGCTACGAGACGAGCTGGACGATCACGCCGTCCTGAGCGGAGGCACCATTGGTGGAGATCAGCTTCCTGGCCGAATCCGACCGCGCCCGCTGGGAAGTGCTGGCCCGCGGCAAGGATGCGTACTTCGAGGTCGAACGCGCCGACCAAGCCTACGAACGAACCTGGCGACGCCTGCTCGACGACGACCGGATCCGCGGCATCATCGCCAGGCTGGCCGGCGAGGTGGTCGGCGCCGCGCACTATCTGTTCCACGCGAGTATCTGGTACGCCGCGAAGTGCTACCTGACGGACTTGTACGTCGACCCGGAAGCCCGGCGGCGGGGTATCGCGACGGCGATGATCGACTGGGTGGCGCGGGACGCGGAAGAGCAGGGCTTCCCGGGCCTGTACTGGAACACGCTGGAGGACGCCCCGGCTCGCGCGTTGTACGACAAGGTGGGCAAGCTCCGGGCGGGCCTCATCCACTACAGCTACCGGCGCGACGCGGACCGGAGCTGAGGGCACCCGCCGACGTTGTACCCACGGGCACCCGACAGGGGATACCCGCAGGTCAACGAGGGTGCATCACCGGTAGTTCGTGAACTGCAGCGCGATCTCGAAGTCCTTGCCCTTGAGCAACGCGATCACGTCCTGCAGCTGGTCCTTCTTCTTGCCCGACACCCGCAGCTGGTCGCCCTGGATCTGGGCCTGGACGCCCTTCGGGCCCTCGTCGCGGATGAACTTGGCGATCTGCTTCGCCTTGTCCGAGGCGATGCCCTGGATGATCTTGCCGCTGAGCTTGTAGATCTTGCCCGACAGGGCCGGCTCGTCCGCTTCGAACGCCTTCAACGAGATGCTGCGCTTGATCAGCTTCTCCTTGAAGACCTCGACCGCGGCCAGGGCGCGCTCCTCGGTCTCGGACTCGATCGCGATCGCCTCCTCGCCGGACCAGTTGATCGTCGTGCCCGTGCCGCGGAAGTCGAAGCGCGTGCCCAGCTCCTTGCTCGCCTGGTTCAGCGCGTTGTCCACCTCCTGGTGGTCGACCTTGCTCACGACGTCGAAAGAGGGATCCGCCACGTGTCCTCACACCTCGTACTCGCTAGTCAGGGGCACCCAGCCTAGTCCCGGGTATCCCGGTTGACCCCCGCCGGGAGTGCATGGGTAAGCTTCTCCCCGGCCGGTACGACCGGCTTGGGCGGGTTACCCGAGTGGCCAAAGGGGACTGGCTGTAAACCAGTTGGCTTACGCCTACGGGGGTTCGAATCCCTCACCCGCCACGCCCAACGGCCCCGGTGACCTCGCAGGTCACCGGGGCCGTTTGCGTTGGAAGCCCGGCCGTCAGAAGCCCGAGTTCCCGGCTCCCCTCACCAGCGTGTAGCCGCCGTCGTTGAGCAGGCCGCCCGACGTGGCGCCCGTCACCGTGGTGTGGGCGATCGATGCGCTGCCCGTCGCGTTCGTCTCGATGCCGTACGTGCCCGCTCCGGCGATCGTGACGCGGTCGAAGCTCAGTTGCGTGATCGACTTCTGGAAGCTCAGCAGCACGCCCTGGTAACTGCTGTCGGTCAGCGTCAGGTCCTCGACGACGATCGGGGCCGCGATGGGCGCCGAGTCGGCGTAGATCCAGAGGCCGCCGATCGCCGAGTTCCAGTTGTACTCGAAGCTGCCCGTCCGCAGGAGCGTGTTGCGCCGGATCGACGTCGTGCCCGACAGCGGGACCGGGTTGAAGCGGGTGCCGACCGTGATGCCCGAGCCCGCGGTGACGTTGTCCGCGACCAGGTTGTCCTCGACGCGGTTGCCGGACCCGCCGAAGACGCCGATGCCGTTGGCCAGCGCCGGCGACTGGACCGTGTTGAACGTGTACGCGCTCCCGGCGACCGTGTTGCCTTCGGAGAACATCGCCAGTCCGTCGTCGCCGGTGTTGCGGACCATCGACTGGTCCACGCGCACGTTGCTCGTGCCGGCGTCCTTGGCGTGGATGTTGACGCCGTCCGCGAACGTGTCGCGGATCCGCGTGCCGACCACGTACAGGCCGTTCGTGCCCGAGTCGGCCCACAGCCCGACCTTGGTGTGCTCGATCCACAGATTCTGGATCAGCGACCCGGTGCCGAAGTTGCCGTCCAGCGCGCCGTCCGAGCCGTTGTCGTCGCGGATCCGGACGTCACCGAAGATCGCGAAGTCCGCCAGCGTCACGTTGCTGCCCGTGCCGAAGAAGCCACCGCGCGGACCGGTCCCCTGGATCACCGAGGACCACGGACCCGCGCCGAAGACGCGCACGTTCGCGACGTTGATCTTCGACGTGATCCGGAACGTCCCCGCCGGGATCCACACCGGCTTGTTCTGGGCCGCGCCCGCGGCGATCGCGGCGTTGATCGCCGACGTCGCGTCCGAGCCGTTGTCCGGCACCGCGCCGTAGGACGTGATGGACAACGCGCCCGCCGGGGCGGTCGCCGCACCGGGCGCCTGCTCGGCGTCCAGCAGGTCGATGTCGTAGTACGCGGCCGTGCTCGACGCGTCCTTCTGCAGCTTCAGGACCGTGCCCGCGGGCCAGTCGCCGATCGAAGCGCGCGTCTCGTCGTAGTACCGGTGCGGGCTGCCCTGCGACGGCACGTTCGTGTACGGGTAATCGCCGTAGACCCAGCTGTAGTTCGACGTCAGGGACAGGTCGCGGATCTTCGTCCCGTTCGCGTAGAGCGCCAGCGGCGCGGTCTGCCCGGCACCGTCCGCGGTGTCCGGGATCGAGAACCGCAGCGTGACGGCGTTCGCGGGCTTGGTCAGCGTGACGCTCACCGACTGCCCGGTCGCACCGAGCCGCACCGCGCGGCGGCCGCTCGACTCGGCCTGGACCGTGTGGAACGTCCGGTCCGCGGCGAGCACGGTGCCGGTCGTCGACCCGGCTTCGGCCTCGTACTCGGTGTACGGCGTCGTCGCGCCCCGCGCGGCCAGCGCCGTCTCGCTCGCGACGACCACGCTGTCGACCAGGACGTCGCTGCCGGTGCCGGCCAGCTGCAGTGTGTTGACGCCCGCGCGGACCGGCACCGAGACCGTCGCCGTCCGCCAGCCGGTGCCGGCGGGCAGGGACGCGGCCCCGGCGTCGCGGCCGTTCGCCGCCACCGCGAGGGTGCCCGCGTTGGCGAACCGGATCGTCGCGGTCGCCGTGCCCGCCGACGCCATCGCGAAGGTGCGCACCAGACGCGCGCCCGCGGTCCCGAAGCCGGTCACGTAACCGGGCCCGGTGAAGCCCGTGGTGGCCGTGCCGACGGTCGCACCGCCGGACAGGAACGCCGCCTCCGCCTCGCCAGGACCAGCAGGGACCGAAGCAGTCACGGTCAGGCTGTCCAGGTTCACGTTGCCGGAATCGGTGCTGTCGAACGCGTACGCGACCGTGTGGTCGCCCGCGGTGAGCGTGACGGACTCGGTCGCCGACGTCCAGGTGTCCCAGTTCGCCGACGCGGGCAGCGACACCTGGCGCTGGCGGACGCTGTCGACATAGAGCGAAAGCGTCATGGCGGTACCGGTGCCGTTGGCGTACCGGAGGGCGAGCGACTGCGGTCCGGCGGTGGTCACCTTGACCGCGAACGACGTCCGGGCGTTGCCCTTGTTGCCGTCGGTGTACCCGCCGACGAAGCCGGTCCCGCTGTAGCCGGGGTGGTCGGTCGCGACGACCGCGCCGCCCGAGAGCGTCGCGTTCTCGGCCTCGAACAACGGACCTGCCTGCCCGGTCGCGGACGGCGTGACGTCGAGGCGGTCCAGGTTGACGTTGCCGCTGTCACCCGAGCCGAACGTGTACGACACGCTGTGCGCGCCCGCGCCGAGGGTGACGGCGACGCTCGCCGAGCCCCAGCTGTCCCAGGAAGCCGTGGCGGGCAAGGAAATCTGCTCTGCCGTGGAATCCACGGTCAGGGTGAGGGTTCGAGAAGAGCCGGTGCCGTTGGCGTAGCCGAGCGCGAGGGTGTACGAACCGGCTGACGCGGCGGAGACGGCGAACGTCGTCCGCGCGGTGCCGCGATGGCCGTCGGTGAAACCGCCGACGAAACCGGAACCGCTGTAGCCGGGATGGTCGGTTTCGACCACAGCGCCGCCCGAAAGGGCAGCGGATTCGGCTTCGAGACGGGTGGTCGCGGCGTGTGCCGGGACCGTGGACACCAACGCGGTGAAAGTGAGCACCGCGACGGCCAGAACAGGGGATCTGCGCATCTGTTTTCTCCCAACAAAAAGAGAGTCAGCCTTTGACGGCTCCGCCCAGCGCGTTGCCGCGCAGGAACATCCGCTGGAACACGAGGAACAGCACGACGGGGATGACCGTCGAGATAGCCAAAGCAGCGAGGAAGACGTCCAGCTCGACGAACTTCTGCAACGCCGGCAGCCGGACCGAGAGGGGCTGGACCGCCGGGTCGGGCAGCACCAGCATCGGCCAGAGGAAGTCCTTCCAGGCGGCCACGATCGCGAACACCGAGACGACGCCGAGGATCGGGCGTGACATCGGCAGCACGACCGACCAGAACAACCTCAGCGGGCCCGCGCCGTCAACGCGAGCGGCTTCGAACACCTCGCGCGGGAGGTTGTCGAAGAACCGTTGCACCAGCAGGATGTTGAACGCGCTGGCGCCCGAAGGCAGCCAGACCGCCCAGAACGAGTTGATCAGCGAGAAGTCGACCATCGACAGGTACAGCGGCACCAGCAGCACGACGGCCGGCACGAACAACGTCGTCAGGACGACGCCGGTGAGCACCTTCCGGTAGCGCGGGCGCAGCACCGACAGCGCGAACCCGGCCGTCGTCGCGACGATCAGCTGCACCAGCCACGACCCGGCGGCGACCCACACGGTGTTGAGGAAGTACTTGTCGATCTGCACGCGCGTCCACGCCGTCGAGAGGTTGGCCAAGTCGATCCCGTGCGGCCACAGGGACAGCGGGTCGCGCAGCGTGTCCTGGGTCGGCGTGACCGCCGCCTTCGCCAGCCACAGCATCGGGCCCAGGCCGGCCAGGAACAGGGCCGCGAGCAACAAAGCGTGCAGGGTGCGGGTGGTGCGGCGGACGACGGGGCGCCGCCAGTCCGACGGCGAGAGCAGGGCGCGCGTCATGACTTGCTCCAGGCGCGGGTGAGGCGGAAGTACACGGCGGAGAACAGGCCCAGCACCAGGGCGAGCAGGACGCTCAACGCCGTCGCGGCGCCGTAGTCGCCGCCGAGGCTGTCGGCGAAGGCGTAGTCGTAGACGAGCAGCAGGATCGTGGTCGTCGACCGCGCCGGGCCGCCGCCGGTGAACAGGAACGGCTCGAGGAACACTTGGGCCGTGCCGACGATCTGCAGGATGAACGTGATCAGCAGGACGCCGCGCAGGTGCGGCAGCGTGACGTGCCAGACCTTGCCCCGGACCGACGCGCCGTCGATCTCGGCCGCCTCGTACTGCTCGGGCGGGACGCTGGTCAGGGCGGCGAGGTAGATGATGATCGTGGCGCCGGCCGCGGCCCACGTCGCCTCCGCGACCAGCGAGAACATCGCCGTCGACGCCGACTGCAGCCACGGCGCCGGGCTGATCCCGACCGCGCCCAGCACGGTGTTGAACACGCCGTTCGGGCTCGCGTCGTAGAAGAACTTCCACAGCAGCACGGCCACCACCGGCGGGATCACCACCGGCAGGTAGGCCAGCGCGCTGTAGAGGCCCTTCGCCCGGCGGACCTCGCTCATCAGCACCGCGGCGGCGAGCGGGATCGGGTAGCCGAGCAGCAGCGCGAGCACGGCGAACCACAGCGTGTTGCCGACGGCGTTCCACAGCTGCGGATCACCGAGGACAGCGCGATAGTTGTCCAGCCCGACGAACACCGGGTCGGAGACGAGGTTCGTCTGCTGGAAGCTCATCACGACGGCCTGGCCGATCGGCCGCCACGAGAACAGCCCGAACACGGCCAGCATCGGCAGCAGGAACAGCACCGTGCCGAGGCCGCCGCGCACCCACGTCAGCGGGGTGCGCCGGCGGCGGGCCCGGGCCGGGGGCGGGGTCACCGCCGCCGGCCGGGCCGCCGTGAGCGTCACGGCTTGTCCAGCAACGCCTGGGCCTGCGTCTGCGCGTCGGCCAGCAGGGCGGGGATGTCCGCGCCGCGGTCGGTCAGGACCTTCTGCGCCACCGGGTCGAGCAGGCCGTAGACCTGCTGCGTGGAGCGTGTCGGCTCCGGGATCAGCGGCTGGCCGAACATCTTGTCCGTGTACGGCGTCATCTGCTTCACCGGCACGTTGACGTACTGCGCGATCCAGCCCATCCGCTGGTCGAAGGTCGCCTTGTCGAACACCGGCAGCTCGGGCGAGCCGACGGCCTCGCCGGAGTCCGCGGTCGCCTTCGCGTCGGCGACGGCCGCGGCCTGGTCGGCCTGCTTGCTCAGGTAGTAGAAGTCGATCCACTTCACCGCCGCGGCCTGCACGGCGTCGTTCGCCTTGGCGTTGACGCCGGCGAGCGTGCCGCCGCCGAGGACACCGGCGTTCGGGCCGTCCAGCGGCAGGGCCGTGACGCCGTAGTCGTCCGCCTTGATCGCGTTCTGCGCCTTCAGCGAGCCGTAGTTGCCGCCGCCGGAGACGTACATCCCGATCCGGCCGGCGGCGAAGTCCTGGTTGATGCCGTTCCAGTCGTAGAGGAAGTTGGCGCCCATGCTGTTGTCGTCCCAGCGCATGGTGTGGATGGTCTGCAGCGCGCGGGCCATCTGCGGCGTGTTCAGCGTCGCCGTCGCCTTGTCGCCGGCCAGCTGCTCGGTGCGGCCGCCGAAGGCGTAGTCGAGCGTGGCGAGGATCCACCCGCCGGTGTTGTCGGTGGTCAGCTGGGCGTACCCGGCCTGGCCGGTCTTCTCGGCGATCTGCTTCGCGTCCGTGCGGATCTCGTCCCAAGTGGACGGTGGCTTGTCCGGGTCGAGGCCGGCCTGCTTGAACAGCGTCCGGTTGTAGTGCAGCGCCTGGCCGTGCGCGGCGATCGGGACGGCCCACATCTTGCCGTCGTCGGCCGAGCCGGCCTTCGCGACTTCGGGGTTGAACTTCTTCGCGTACGGCAGCTGGTCGACCAGCCCGCTGATGTCGGCGAGCTGCCGGCGTTCGATCAGGCCGCGGCCGTCGGTGAACGGCATGGTCAGGACGTCGGGGAGCGTGCCGCCCGCCAGCTGCGCGGTGAACGTCGTCGCGTCCCACTTGAACTCCTGCGGGACCAGGTCGATCTTCGGGTTCGCGGTTTCGAACTGCGTGACCCGGGTATTGAACGCGGCGACCGCGCCCTGGTCCAGGCCCGGTTCGATGGACACCTTGACGACGGTCTTGCCGTCGGCGGTGGTGGTGTCGTCGCCACCGGAACAGGCGGTCAGCGCGGCGGCGGCGCACAGGCAGACCGCGGCGATCTTCGAGGACTTCATCGTCACTCCTGGCGGGTTACTGGACTCGCAGCCAGACGGCTGTGTCGGTGGGCAACTGGGAGTCGGCCAGCTCTTCGCTGGCGAGCAGGACTTCGAGGTGGGCGGGCAGGTCGATCGGGGTTTCGCCGAAGTTGACCAGGCAGAGCAGGTCGTCGCCACGGCGGAAGGCGAGGATGTCGTCGCCGTCTTCGCCCGCCCAGGCGAACTCCTCCCCGCGCAACGCCGGTTCGGCCCGGCGCAGCGCGATCATGGTGCGGTAGAGCGTCAGCATCGACCGGGGATCGCCGTCCTGCCGCTCGACCGAGTAGTCACCCCAGTTCGCCGGCTGGGGCAGCCAGGGGGTTCCGGCGCCGAAGCCGAACGCGCTGCCCGCGTCGGACGTCCAGGGCAGCGGGACGCGGCAGCCGTCACGGCCGGGGTCGGTGCCGCCGGAGCGGAAGTGCATCGGGTCCTGCAGGACGTCCAGCGGCAGGTCCTCGACCTCGGGCAGGCCCAGCTCGTCGCCCTGGTAGACGTAGAGCGAGCCGGGCAAAGCCGCCGACAGCAGCGCGGCCGCGCGGGCTCGTCGTTGAGCCTTCGCCAGGTCGGTGGGGATGCCGAAGGCCCGGCCCACGAAGCCGAACGAGCTGTCCTCGCGGCCGTAGCGAGTGGCCGCGCGGGTGACGTCGTGGTTGGACAGCACCCACGTCGGCGGCGCGCCGACCGGGCCGTGGGCGTCCAAAGTGGACACGATGGCGGTGCGCAGCTCGCCGGCGTCCCACGGGCGCATCATGAAGTCGAAGTTGAACGCCGTGTGCATCTCGTCCGGCCGCAGGTAGCGGGCGAAGCGGTGCGGGTCGGCCAGCCAGACCTCGCCGACCAGGACCCGCGGCTCAGCGTAGGAGTCGGCGACGGCCCGCCAGCCGCGGTAGATGTCGTGGATCTCGTCGCGGTCGACGAACGGGTGCGCCTCCGGCGTCACCTCGTTGGGCAGCGCCGGGTCCTTGACCGGCATGGTCGCGGAGTCGATGCGGATGCCCGCGACGCCCCGGTCGAACCAGAAGCGCAGCACGCGCTCGTGCTCGGCGCGGACGTCCGGGTGGTTCCAGTTGAGGTCCGGCTGCTCGGGCGCGAACAGGTGCAGGTACCAGTCGCCGGGCGTGCCGTCCGGGTTCGTGGTGCGCGTCCAGGTGCCGCCGGAGAAGCTGGACTCCCAGTCCGTCGGCGGCCGCTCGCCGTGCTCGCCGCGGCCCGGGCGGAACCAGAACCGTTGGCGTTCCGGCGATCCCGGCCCGGCGGCCAGTGCGGCCCGGAACCACTCGTGCTGGTCCGAGACGTGGTTGGGGACGATGTCCACAATGGTCTTGATGCCCAGCCCGGCGGCTTCGGCGATCAGCTGTTCGGCCTCGTCGAGGGTGCCGAACGCCGGGTCGATGACGCGGTAGTCGGCGACGTCGTACCCGCCGTCGGCCAGCGGCGAGGAGTACCAGGGCGTGAACCAGATGGCGTCCACGCCGAGGCGTTTGAGGTGGGGCAGGCGGGCGCGGACGCCGGCGAGGTCACCGGTGCCGTCGCCGTTCCCGTCGGCGAAACTGCGTGGGTAGATCTGGTAGATGACCGCACCGCGCCACCACGGCGCCGCCTGCTCGGCGGGTGTGGTCAGCGGGCTGGTCGAGAGGTCTGTGGTCACGGGACTCCCGTTCTGGCTCAACGGTTTCCGGAGCGCGGCGAAGGGTGCGGACCCAGGTCCGCGGCGATTAGGTTTAGCGCTATACCTTGATAGACGGTAATGTCGTCCCCGGCCGCTTGTCAACGGCCGGTCCCGTAACCTGGGGCCCGGGTGAGCGAGAGGAGACCGAGGGTGCGCGTCACGCTGCGGGAGGTCGCCGAGCAGGCGGGCGTGAGCATGATGACCGTGTCGAACGTGATGAACGGCAACCGCGCGCGCGTCTCACCCGGGACCATCGAGAAGGTCCAGCGCATCGCGGCCGAGCTCGGCTACGTCCCGAGCGCGTCGGCCCGCAGCCTCGCGACGAAGGCGTCCCGGCTGGTCGGCCTGCTGGTGCCGGCCGCCGACGAGGACAGCCTGATGATCAGCCCGCACACCATGGCGATCGTCGGCCTGATCGAGCGCGAGCTGCGCAAGTACGGCTACCACCTGCTGCTACGCGGCGTCGCCCACCCGGACGAGGTCGCCGAGGCGCTGCGGTCGTGGAGCCTCGACGGCGCGATCCTGCTGGGTTTCCTCGACGAGGAGGTCGGCAACCTGACGAAGAAGACGATCGGCGCGGTCCACGTCGTCGCGATCGACAGCTACTCGGCGAACCGCCTGACGACGGGCACGCGCTCGGACGACTTCGCGGGCGCCCGCCTCGCGGCCCGGCACCTCCTGGACCTCGGCCACCGCCGCATCCTGTTCGCCGGCCCGGCGTTCAGCGGCGTAGGCGTGGTCCACGAACGCTTCGAGGGCTTCTGCCAGGCGTTCGCGGACGCCGGCGTCGCCCGGCCGGACCTGGTGGAGACGGTCAACACGACGTACGCCGAAGGCCACGAACTCGGGCTCGCCCTACCCGATCGCCACCCGGGCCTGACGGCGTTGTTCGCGACGGCGGACATCCTCGCGGTCGGCATCGTCCACGGCCTGACCGAGGCGGGCGCACGCGTCCCGGAGGACATCTCGGTGGTCGGCTTCGACGACCTCGACCTGTGCAACTACGTCACGCCGAAGCTGACGACGGTGTCGCAGGACATCGCGCGCAAGGCGTCGACGGCGGTGTCCATCCTGATGGACTCGATCGAGAAGAGCGAACGCCCGAAGCACCCGGTGACGATCGACGTCTCCCTCGTCGAACGCGAGTCGACGGCTCCGGTCCGGACATAGGAAACGGCCGGTTTCCCTGGGGGAGAGGGAAACCGGCCGTTCGGTGGCGGCGTTCGGGGTTACGCCGCCTGGGCAACCGGCGTCGAAGCCGGGGTCAGGGCGAGGTCGAGGACCTCGCGGACGTTCGCCACCGCGTGGACGTCCAGCTGGGACAGCACCTCGGCCGGGACGTCGTCCAGGTCCGGCTCGTTGCGCTGCGGGATGATCACCGTCTTCATCCCGGCCCGGTGGGCGGCCAGCAGCTTCTGCTTGACGCCGCCGATCGGGAGGACGCGGCCGGTCAGGGACACCTCGCCGGTCATCGCGACGTCCGCCTTCACGACGCGGCCCGAGAGCAGCGACGCCAGCGCCGTCGTCATCGTGACGCCCGCCGACGGCCCGTCCTTCGGGACCGCGCCGGCCGGCACGTGGACGTGGATGCCGCGGTTCTTCAGGTCACCGACCGGCAGTTCCAGCTCCGCGCCGTGCGAGCGCAGGTAGGACAGCGCGATCTGGACGGACTCCTTCATCACGTCGCCGAGCTGGCCGGTCAGCTGCAGCCCGGACGCGCCGGACTCCTGGTCCGCCAGCGACGCCTCGATGTAGAGGACGTCACCGCCGGCACCGGTCACCGCCAGGCCCGTGGCCACGCCGGGGGTCGCGGTCCGCTGGGTCGACGCGGGCAGCGACGACTCCGGCAGGTGACGCGGCCGGCCGAGGTAGTCCGGAAGGTCGGAATCGTCGATCGTGAGCGGCAGGGTGGCCTGGTCCAGCGCCACCTTGGTCGCGATCTTGCGCAGCACCTTCGCGATCGTGCGGTTCGCGGCGCGCACGCCCGCCTCGCGGGTGTACTCGGCGGCGATCCGGCTGAACGCGGCGTCCGTCAGGCTGACGTCGGCAACGCTCAGGCCGGCGCGCTCCAGCTCGCGGGGGAGCAGGTGGTCGCGGGCGATGGTGACCTTCTCGTGCTCGGTGTAGCCGTCCAGCGTCACCAGCTCCATCCGGTCCAGCAGCGGGCCGGGGATGGTTTCCAGGGCGTTGGCCGTCGCCAGGAACACGACGTCGGACAGGTCCAGCTCGACCTCGAGGTAGTGGTCGCGGAACGTGTGGTTCTGCTCCGGGTCCAGCACTTCGAGCAGCGCCGCGGTCGGGTCGCCGCGGTAGTCGGCGCCGATCTTGTCGATCTCGTCGAGCAGCACGACCGGGTTCATCGAGCCGGCTTCCTTGATGGCGCGGACGATCCGGCCGGGCAGCGCGCCGACGTAGGTGCGGCGGTGGCCGCGGATCTCCGCCTCGTCGCGGATGCCGCCGAGGGCGACCCGGACGAACTTGCGGCCCATGGCCTTCGCGACGGACTCACCCAGCGACGTCTTGCCGACCCCGGGAGGGCCCGCGAGGGCGAGCACCGCGCCGGATCGACGTCCGCCGACCGGGCCGAGACCCGACTCAGCGCGACGCTTCCGGACGGCCAAGTACTCGATGATGCGTTCCTTGACGTCGTCGAGACCTGCGTGGTCGGCGTCCAGCACCGCTCGTGCGGCCGCAATGTCGTAGACGTCCTCGGTGCGTTCGTTCCAGGGCAGCTCCAGGACGGTGTCCAGCCAGGTGCGGATCCAGCCGCCCTCGGGGGACTGCTCGGACGTCCGGTCCAGCTTGTCCACCTCGGCCAGCGCGGCCTTCTTCACGGCGTCGGGCAGCTCCGCGCCTTCGACGCGGGCGCGGTAGTCCGTGTCGTCGGTGCTGCCGTCGAGCTCGCCCAGCTCCTTGCGGATCGCTTCGAGCTGGCGGCGCAGCAGGAACTCCTTCTGCTGCTTCTCCATGCCTTCGGAGACGTCCTTGCGGATCGTGTCGGTGACCTCGAGCTCGGCCAGGTGCTCCTTGCTCCACTCGAGCGCCTTCTCCAGGCGCGCGGTGACGTCGAGCGTGGTGAGCAGCTCGACCTTCTGGTCGGTGTCGAGGTACGGCGCGTTGCCGGACAGGTCGGCGACCGCGGACGGGTCCTCGACCTGCTGGACGGCGTCCATCAGCTGCCAGCCGCCGCGCTGCTGGAGGATCGAGATGACGACGGCCTTGTACTCGGCCGCGAGCTTCGCGGTCTGGTCATCAGTGGTTTCGGGGGCGTCCTCGGCGTGCACCCAGCGGGCGGCGCCGGGGCCGTCGGCCATCCGGCCGACGAGCGCGCGGGCGGTGCCGCGCAGCAGGACGGCGGCCTTGCCGCCGGGCACGCGCCCGATGCGCTCGACGGTCGCGACGGTGCCGTACTCGGCGTACTCACCGTGGACGCGCGGCACGATCAGGACCTCGGCCTTGGCGGTGCCGGCCGACCGGATGCCGGGGAAGGACGCCTGGCTGGGCGTGCCGGCCTGGGCGGACTCCACCGCGGCCCGCGTCTCGGTGTCGGTGAGGTCGAGCGGGACGACCATGCCCGGCAGCACGACGTCGTCATCGAGCGGGAGCACGGGCAGGAGGCGGGTGTCGGACATGTGCACTCCTCGGGTAGTTGAGTCTGCCTTGCTCAACTCTCCGATAGGCGTGTTTGTTTCCGATGGTGCGTTCGCCCACAGCGATCAGGGAAAGCGCAGGTCAGCAAGGTCAAGAGCGCCCCAATGTGGCGTTGGGTGCGTTGGACGCACCGAACGCCACATTGGGTGCGTCAGATGCACCCAACGCCACATTGGGGCGTTTGGGGCCACGCCCGATCGGTCGGTGCGGAAAGCGCAGGTCAGAGGCTTGGGCGGCGGGCGACGGCGCACCAGGCGAAGGGCCGCGTCTCCAGATCCAGCACCGTCGGACGCTCGTCGGGACGCCAGTCCGGCAACGATGTCATCCCCGGCGGCAAGAGCGGCCAGCCGCCGAACCAGGGGAGCAGCTCTTCCGCCGTGCGCAGCCACGCGGGGTTCGTCGTGGCGCGGTAGGCGTCGATGAATCGTTTCACCTCGGCCGCGCGGGCCGGTGGGGCGTCGTCGCGGCACGTGCCGTGCGTCAGCGCCAGCCAGCTGCCCGGCGCCAGCTTCGCCCGGTACGTCGCCATCAGGCCGTCGGGGTCGTCGGACGGGCCGACGAAGTGCATCACCGTGATCATCAGCAGGCACACCGGCCGCGACCAGTCGATCAGGTCCGACACGACGTCGTCCGCGAAGATCTCCGCGGGCCGCCGGATGTCCCGCTCGACCAGGCCCGCCCAGTCCGTCGCGTCTTCCTTCTCCAGGATCAGCCGCGAATGCGCGGCCGCCACCGGTTCGTAGTCGACGTAGACCACCGACGCGCGTTCACCGTCGGGCAGCAGCTCCCGGACGATCTCGTGCACGTTGCCCGCGGTCGGCACGCCGGAGCCGAGGTCGACGAACTGCCGGACGCCGGCGTCCATCGCGGCCGAGACGACGCGGTTCATGAACGCCCGGTTCTGCCGCGAGATCGGCCGGATCAGCGGCCACACCTTCTCCACGCGGCGGCCGAACTCGCGGTCGACCGCCCAGTGGTGGTTGCCGCCGAGGTACCAGTCGTAGACGCGCGCGGCGGACGGCTTCTCGGTGTCCACCCCGGCCGGCGCGATCGGCGCTCCTTCGCTCATCCGAAAGGCTTCTCCGCGATACCGCACCACGCGTACGGGCGGGCTTCGGCTTCCAGGACGTTCAGCTTCCGGTCGGGCCGCCAGTCCGGCAGGTGCACGATGCCCGGCTCCAGGATCGGCCAGTCGCCGAACAGCGGCTCGATCTCCTCGCGGGTGCGCAGCCACACCGGGTTGCTCGTCTTCCGGTACTGCTCGACGAACCACCGCAGCCCGGCCAGCGACTCGCCTTCGCCGTCACCCTCGCTCATCTGCGAGATCGCCAGCCAGCTGCCCGGCGCGAGCGCGTCGCGGTACGCCTTGAGCAGGCCGTGCGGGTCGTCGTCCGGGCCGACGAAGTGCAGCACCGCCATCATCATCACGCAGACCGGCTTCGAGAAGTCGATGAGTCGTTTCGTCTCGTCCGCGCGCAGCACGGCCTTGGCGTCGCGCATGTCGGCCTGGACGATGCCGGCCCAGTCGGTCGCCGCCTCCTCTTCGAGGATGAGCGTCGCGTGGGCGACGGCGACCGGCTCGTAGTCGACGTAGACGACCGTCGCGTCGTGCTCGTCCGGCAGCTCGGCCTCGACGACCTCGTGGACGTTGCCGGCCGTCGGGACACCGGAGCCGAGGTCGATGAACTGGCGGATCCCGGCCTTGAGCGCCGCGCGCACGGCGCGGTTCATGAACTCGCGGTTCTGCTTGGAGCCGGGGCGCACGAGCGGCCACTGCTGTTCCACGCGCCGCCCGAACTCGCGGTCCACGGCCCAGTTCTGGGTACCGCCGAGGTACCAGTCGTAGATCCGGGCCGCGGACGGCTTCTCCGTGTCGACGCCCTCGGGTGCTCTGGGCGCGGCGTCCCGCTCGTTCACTTCGGCTCCCCATCCCTCGAGTCCTGGCGCCAGCCTATAAGGACGGAGTGCGACCGGTAATCCGCCAGTAGTTCACCGAACGGCTGGGCGACGCTGCCAATACGTCCACAGCGGCCGGTAGCCCTGGGCGTACCAGAACGGCGTCGAAAGCGGGTTCGCCGCGGCGTGGTGCAGCAGGACGACGTCGGTGCCCTCCCCGTCGAGCACCTGGTGGGCGTGGGCCGACAGCGCGGTGCCGACACCGGACGACCGCGCCGCCTCCGCGACGGCCAAGGACGACAGGTAACCGACGCGCTCGGCCTTGACGCGGTCGCTGATCCAGCCGGTCTCGCCCGGGTGCTGGACGTTCACCATGCCGAGCGCGCGGCCGTACAGCTCGGCGATCCACAACGGCGGTTCCGGCCGGTTGAGCTGCTCGGCGAGGTCCTTGGCCAGGATGTCCTCGACGCCCGAGCGCAGGTTCACCGTGCCGTACTGGGCGTCGAAGGAGTGCAGCTCCATCCCCAGCGCCACCGCGGTGTCGAGGTCGCCGGGCTCGGCCCGGCGGATCTTGACGCCCGGGGTGCCGCGCGGGCCCTCGGGGATCATCCGGTCGGCCGGGCGGACCGCGACCACGCGCAGCGGCGCGAAGCCGTGGTGCAGCATTTCGCGCGTGCCGGCGGCGTCCCGGCTGGCGCGCGGGAGGACCGCCGCGGTCTCGGTGTCGCCCGGTTCGGCGACCGCGCGCAGATGTTCATCCCATCGGGTGAGGATGGCGTCGAGCGCGGCGGCCGGCCGCGGGCCCGCCAGCTGGAGGTCGAGGCGGTGCTCGGTGAGCGCGCGCCACGGCGCGTTGGGGGCGTCGCGGTCCACCTGGACGCGGGACGCGCGCCCGGTCGCGGCCGAGTCGCCGAGGTCGACGTCCAGCACCACCGCGTTTTCGGTGCTCTCGAAGGGGGAAGAGCCGGGGAGGAGGGGGTCCACCGCCGCGAGCCGCGTCGCGTGCTCGGTGGCAATCACATCGCTGTGCATGGGGCACATTGAAGCGCTAACCGGCCGGGAATGCGTAGAGGGTGCCTCGGCGATAGGGGCTACCTGATGTTTCACCCCTTGGTCCACGCAGGTCAGCGCTATCGAGGCATTGTTAACCCTGGGGTGATCTCCTACTGTCTCGAAAGGGACATGAGTACGCCCTACGGGGTACGGTATGGCCCTTGTCCACACCTGACGTCACGGATCAGGGCCGGTGGGCAATCCGGGAGGGAAGAACGGATGCCGGAGACCAACGCGCACGGGGACGCCGTGGCGCAGCCCGGGCCGGGCGGTCCCGAGACCGCGCCGCTCCCCGTGGCCTCCGCCGAGGCCCGGACCGACGAACGCCGGTTCCGCGCCTACACCTTCGCGGTACTGAGCCTGGGACTCGTCGCCGCGTTCGCGGTCGGCTCGTGGCTGCCGTTCCACTGGGACAGCAAGCTGCTGTGGATCGGCCCGGTCCTCGCGGTCGCGTTCCTGCTCGCCGAGCAGCTCGGCATCAACGTCGACGTCCGCAGCGGCATCTCGTGGACCATCTCCTTCACCGAGATCCCGCTCGTCATCGGCTTCTTCATCGCGCCGTTCGAGGTCGTGCTGGCCGCGCACCTGGTCGCGGGCATCGGCACGCTGCTCGCGCGGAAGGTCGCCGGCCGCGTCCTCTACAACGCGGGCGCGTTCCTGCTCGAGATCACCGGCGCCTTCGCGGTCGCCGGTCTGGTGAAGGTGGCCGTCGGCGCCGGTGCGGGCAGCGAGATCCCGTGGGTCGCCGCGCTCGCCGGCACGCTGACCGCGCCGCTCGTCAGCACGCTGCTCGCGCTCGCCGCGGTGCGCGTGCTGCGCCGCCGGATGCGCGTCAGCACCGCCGTCCGGCTCACCGCGCGGATCCTGGTCGTCGGGTTCGTCAACGCGTCGGTCGGCCTCTCCGGTTACCTCGTCATCTCGAACACGCCCAAGGCGTGGCCGCTGGTGCTCGCCGTCTTCCTCGGCCTCACCGCGCTCTACTGGGCCTACTCCGACCTGCTGCGCGAGCAGCGGGACATGGAGGCGCTCTCGGACGTCAGCCTGATGGTCGCCCGGTCCGGCCAGCAGGCCGCGGCGCGCCCGGCCAGCCGCGCGGACGAGCTCGTCGGCGGCGTCGACGTCCGCGAGTGGGCGACGATCGCCGAGCGCATCAAGGACCAGCTCGCCGCCGGCCGCGTCGTGCTGCGGCTGCGGCTGGAGCCGAAGGACACCATGCGCGTCGTCGTCGCGGGCGACGACCTGCCGGCCGCCGACCCGGGCGCCGACGACCCGCTGCTGCGCCTGCCCGGCGCGCACGTCCGGCATTTCCGGATCACCGAGGCCAACCCCGACGTCCGCACGGCGCTGCTCGACCGCGGCGCGCAGGAGGCGCTCGTCGTCCCGCTGCGCAGCGCGAACCAGCTGCTCGGCGTCGTCGAGGCGCACGACCGGCTGTCCCGCTGGCGCGGCTTCGGCAAGTACGACGTCCAGCTGCTCGGCACGATGGCCAGCCACCTCGCGACGTCGCTGGACAACCGGCGGCTGCTCGCGACCCTGCGCCACGACGCTTACCACGACCCGCTCACCGGGCACCTCAACCGGCCGGGCTTCCGGCAGGTGGCGAAGGAACCGTTGCGGGACTTCGCGAACGCCGTCGTGCTGCGGATCGACCTCGACGTCTTCTCCACCGTCTCCGACGCGCTGGGCTACGCCTGGGCCGACCGGATGGTCATCGCCGCCGGCCGCCGCATCCGCGACGCGCTGGGCCCCGACGTCCCGCTGGCCCGGCTCGAAGGCGCGTCGTTCGCGGCGCTGCTCGTCGGCACCCCGCCGGAGGACGCCCACCACGCGGCCGAGCGGCTGCGCGAAGAGCTGTCCGCGCCTTACCCGGTGGACCGGCTTTCGGTCGAGGCCAACGCGATGATCGGCTACGCGACGACGTCCGCGGAGGAAGCCGGCGACGCCGTCGACATCGAAGGCCTGCTGCAGCGCGCCGACGTCGCTGTTCGCGCTACCAAGGGCGGTGAGGAGGTCCGCGGCTACGTGCCGAGCATGGGCCAGATCTTCCTGCGCCGCTTCCAGATGGTCACGCAGTTCCGGCAGTCCCTCGAAGACGGCCAGGTCAGCGTCCACTACCAGCCGAAGATCACCCTGCCGAACCGGCAGGTGGCCGGCGTCGAGGCGCTGGTGCGCTGGGTGCACCCGGAGTTCGGCAGGCTCGGCCCGGACGAGTTCGTCCCGGCCATCGAGGCGGCCGGCCTGATCGGCGTGCTGACGTCGTTCGTGCTCGGCGAGGCGCTGAAGCGCTGCCGCAAGTGGCTCGACGAGGGCCTGCGGATCTCGGTGGCGGTCAACCTGTCGGTGCGCAACCTGGCCGACGAGGACTTCCCGAACAAGGTGGCCCGCGAGCTGGACCGCGTCGGCATCCCGCCCGAGCTGCTGACGTTCGAGCTGACCGAGTCCGGCGTGATGTCCGACCCGCAGAAGGCGCTGCCGATCCTGCGCGAGCTGCACTCGCTGGGCATCACGCTCGCGGTGGACGACTTCGGCACCGGCTACTCGTCGCTGGCCTACCTGCGGCAGCTGCCGGTGGACCAGGTCAAGATCGACAAGAGCTTCGTCCTCGGCATGGGCACCGACCTCGGCGACCTGGCCGTGGTGCGGTCGATCGTCGAGCTGGGCCACTCGCTGGGCCTGACGGTGGTCGCGGAAGGCGTCGAAGAGGACGTCGCGCGCGATCAGCTGGAGGCGATGGGCTGCGACGTCGCCCAGGGCTACCTCATCTCGCGGCCGCTGCCGGAGGACCGCCTGGAGGCGTGGCTGCAGGCCCGCACGGCGCGGTCTCCCGGTCGCCACTCCGAGACCGTCCTGACCCTGCTGACCTGAGGTTTTGCGGGAAGGGGACCCCGGTTGCACAGCCGGGTGACGGGACTTGGTAATCTTTCCAAGTCCTCGCGAGAGGCCAGGCCCCTTTAGCTCAGTCGGCAGAGCGTCTCCATGGTAAGGAGAAGGTCTACGGTTCGATTCCGTAAAGGGGCTCACGACCTCAGCCGCGTCACGCCTGCGTGTCGCGGCTTGGGTCATGCAGGGCGGTGTAGCTCAGCTGGCAGAGCAAGCGGCTCATAATCGCTGTGTCGCCGGTTCAAGTCCGGCCACCGCTACGCGGTAACGACTGGGGCTCGCCCCGGGACCTGAGAGAGAAGGAAACGCTGTGGCTGCCACCGACGTGCGACCCAAGATCACGCTGGCGTGCGAAGAGTGCAAGCACCGCAACTACATCACCAAGAAGAACCGGCGCAACAACCCGGATCGCCTGGAGATGAAGAAGTTCTGCCCGAACTGCGGTACGCACCGGACGCACAAGGAAACCCGCTGACGTAGCGCGTTCTCACCAGCTTTCAAGAAGCCGCCCTGGATCACCGGGGCGGCTTCTTGCTGTTGGTAGCCTCCACCGGTGCCCTTGGACGAGTCGTTCACCGGACGGGTTTACCCGCCGCAGACCAGCTACGAAGTGAGCCGGGAGAAGATCCGGGAGTTCGCCGACGCGATCGGCGACCAGAACCCGGTCTACCGGGACCCGGAGGCAGCGAAAGCCGCCGGTCACCCGGACGTCATCGCGCCCCCGACGTTCCTCACGATCATCAACCTCGCCTCGATCAACTCGATCGTCACCGACCCCGAGCTCGGCCTCGACTACTCGCGGATGGTGCACGGCGACCAGCAGTTCTCCTACAGCCGCCCGGCGCACGCCGGCGACACGCTGCTGCTGACGACGCACATCGACCGGATCATGGCCCGGGCCGGCAACGACTTCATCAACCTGCGTGCCGAGATCACCGACAGCGCCGGCGCGCACATCGCCACCACGCGCGCGCAGCTCGTGGTGCGGGGGGAGGCCGCGTGAACGTCGGCGACGAACTGCCCGCCCTCGAGGTCCGGATCACCCGCGACCAGCTGGTCCGCTACGCCGGCGCGGCGCTCGACTTCAACCCGATCCACTGGAACGAGGCGTTCGCGAAGGACGTCGGCCTCCCCGACGTCATCGCGCACGGCATGCTCACGATGGCCGTGTCCGGCCGCGTGGTGACGGACTGGCTCGGCGACCCGGGCCGCCTGGTCGACTTCAGCGCCCGCTTCACGCGCCCGGTGGTCGTCCCGAACACCCCGGAAGGCGCGCTCGTCGAGATCACCGGCAAGGTCGGCGCCCTGCAGGACGACGGCATCGCCCGCATCGACCTCGTGGTGAAGTCCGACGGCAAGACCGTGCTGGGCAAGCCCCAGGTCCTCGTCCGCGTCTGACCGCTAAGGCAGCTTCAGCAGGGTCACCACGACGTCGGCCATGCCCTGCTCGCCGCGCGCGTTGGGGTGCATCGGCGCGGCGGGCGAGGCCGGCAGCAGGCCCTCCACCCAGCGCTTGCCCGAGTCGGCGCACACGTCGTGGCCCTTGCCGGGCGTCGCGGTGTCGGCGAAGCCCGCGCGGTGGGACTTCGCCTGGTCCTCGAGCATCGAGTTCAGGTTGGCGAGCCCGTCGCGGAAGTACGCGACGTCGCCCGAGCCGAACGGCAGCACGGGCCAGCAGCCGTCGCCGTCCGGGAGGACCGTGGGGTAGCCGACCACGATCACCTTCGCCTGCGGCGCCTTGGCGTGGATCTTGTCGAGCACCGCGCCCACCTTGGGCGCGGTGCTCGCGATCCGCTCGGCGATCTGGTCGTGCCCGCCCGCGGTCAGCTTGTCCTTGCAGGGTGACGCCGACGGGTGCGCCGTCGCGCAGGACGGCGCGATCCCCAGGAAGCCGACGTCGTTGCCGCCGATGCCGAGCGTCACCAGCGTGGTCTTCCCGTCGACCGCGTCCAGCTGGGGCGGGTTCGAGCCGTTCGACGTCTTCTGCGTGCTGCTCAGGCTCGCGGTCGTCGCGCCGCCGCAGCTGACGTCGGCGAACTCGGCCGGCTTCACCTTGGCCGTCACGAGGTGCGGGTAGTTGTCGTCCGTGCGCTCGCAGCCCGCCGGCTGGCCCGCTTGCCCGCCGGTGCGCGGCGAAGACGTGTACGAGTCCCCCAGGGCCACGTAGCGGCCGCTGCCGCCGCCGGTGTCCGCGCCGTCCGGGGGCGCCGCGGACGAGCCGTGCTGCCACTTGTAGTACCCGAAGATCAGCAACCCGGCCACGAGCACGACCACGAGGCAGCCGCCCCCACCGCTCTTTTTCGCCACTAGTCCGTTTCTACCGGCCGCCGTCGCCGGTGCACCTAGTCAATCCGGGTGACGCCCTGCGCGATCAGGTCGTTCACCAGGCCGGCGCCGGTCTCCGGATCGTCGACGCTCACCAGCACGGTCCGGCCGTTCTCCAAGGTCAGCTCCAGCGCCGGGCCGCCGCGCACCTTGTACGCCGTCGTGCCGGTGACCGCGTTGAAGCGCAGGCCGAGCCCGCCGTCGCCGAACGTCGTCAGCTCGCGCACGGCAGCCTCGCGGATGTCGCTCAGTTCGAGGTGCCGCCACGGGAAGCCGAGGAGGCCGAAGCGGATCGTCACGCCCGTGCCGTCCACCTTCGCCCGCAGCCGGTACGTCAACGCCGCGACCACCGCGCCGACGAAGCCGATCCAGACGGCCGTCGGCCACGGGAGCCCGGCGGGCAGGAACGCGATCGCCGGGGATCGCCAGCAGTGCCCAGAGCATCGCCGGGTTGGCCGCCCGGCCCGACCAGAACGCCCGCTGCCCCGGCCGGAGCCCGACGCTCGGCCGGTTCGCCCCGGTCCGGTGCTCGCGAGCCGGCGTGGGCAGGCCGCCGACGAACCCGGCCACGACGCCGAGCCCGGCCACGCCCAGCAGGAAGAGCAGGACCAGGGCGCCCCCTCGTGCCGCGTGCCAGTCCGGCGCGTCGAGGTTCAGCGCGAGCGTCGACAGGAGGACGGCGGACGGCATCACGGCGAGCCCGGCGCCCATCCCGACGGCCAGGCGCGGCAGCGGGCGGCCGTTGCGCAGCCCGACGACGGCGATGACGACCACGAGCACGGTCACGACCGCGCCGAGCGCCAGGCACACGGTGACGAACAGCCCGAGGGAGTTGGCGTTGTCCGGCCCGTCGTTCCAGTGCGTCGCGATGGGGTCGGGCAGCCGGTCCCGCCACGCGTTCGCGAGGACGGCGACGACGGCCAGTACCGCGCCCGGCAGCACGGCCGTCGCGATCAGGACCCGGATCAGCTTGGTCATGTGTACTTCTCCTTGATCACCCCGGTGAGCTCGTCCAGGCCGACGCCCGCACGCTTCGCCTCGTCGACGACGTCCGCGACCAGTTCGGTGAGCCGCGCCCGCGACGGCGCGCCGCCGAGCACGACGGCACCACGCCGTCTTCGCAGGTCGATGAGGCCTTCGTCGCGTAGCAGCGCGTACGCCCGCAGCACGGTGTGGACGTTGATCTCGAGCGACGTCGCCAGCTCGCGGGCCGGCGGCAGCTGGTCGCCCTGCGCCGGGTTGCCCGCGGCGAGGGCGCGGCGGAGGGAACCCGCCACCTGTTCGAAGAGCGGGACGGTCGAACTCGGATCGATCCGTACGAGCATAGTTCTAACTGTACTAGAACTAACTGGCCTTTGGATGGGTGAACCTGAACGAGGGATCGACACTTGCGTGCGACGAGGATCACAGCGAGGGTGGGCCCCGCTGAACAAGTCGAACCGAGAAAGGCAGGCAAGCGCTGTGGCCCTGAACCTGAACAAGCTCGTCGACAAGGCTTACGAGGACAAGTCGATCAAGGAGCTGCTGGACGCCCCGCCGTCCGCGCTCGAGGGGCTCACGCCGAAGCACGACGAGCTGCTCGCCGAGCTGAAGATCAAGACGATCCGCGACCTCGCCAACTGGAAGTTCGCGGCCAAGGCGCAGGCGCTCGCCACGCTCGCCGACAGCGAGGCCTGAGCGCGTTCCCCGGGGCCGTTCCGGCGGCTCCCGGGGGCGTCTCAGCCCACCGCCGTGAGCAGCTCTCCGGCGAGGTCCAGGGCGTGGTCGACGTCCTTGGCGACGTAGTGCAGGTCGACCAGGACCTCGGTGATGCCCTCGTCGTCGGCCACGTCCAGGCAGGGCAGGACGTCCTGGACCGTCTCGACGGCGGTGCCCGCCCGGGGGTTGATCCGCAGCACCCGGCGCAGCGTGCCCGGGTCGCGGCCGGCCTTCTCGGCCGCTTCGACCGCGACCGCCCAGAGGCCCTTCAGGTACTGCTGGGGCATCCAGCCGGCCAGCCAGCCGTCCGCGCGGCGGCCGACGCGGGCCAGCGCCGGCGGCGAGAACCCGCCGAGCAGGACCGGCGGCCGCGGGTCCTGGGCCGGGCGCAGGCCCACCGTCGAGGGCGCGATCCGCCACTGCGGCCCTTCGTGGGCCGCCGGGTCGCCGGTCCACAGGGCCTCGAGCGCGTCGAGGACGTCGTCGAGCCGCTTGCCGCGGCCCTCCCACGGCACGCCGGCGGCGAAGTACTCCTCGCGCAGCCAGCCGAGCCCGAGGCCGACGTCCAGCCGGCCCGAACTGGCGAGATCGAGCGAGGTAAGGGCCCGGGCGAGCAGCACCGGGGAGTAGACCGGGCCGGTCAGGGCGCTCATCCCGAGGCGCGCGGTCCGCGTCACGGCGGCCGCGGTGGCCAGCGTCGTGAACGGGTCGGCGAAGGTCTCGAACTCCTTCGGGTACGGGTGCTCCGGCGTCCCGCCGCCCGGGTAGAGGTCCGACGGCTCGAGCGGCGCCAGGATCCGGTCGCCGACCCACAGCGACCGGAAGCCGACGTCCTCGGCGGCGGTCGCGAAGCCGGCGACGGCGGCCGGGTCGGCCAGGTTGCCGTACTGCGGGAGCGCCAGCCCGAGCCGCATCCCGCTCACCGGTCCACGACGGACGGACGTGGCGGCGTTGCCCGGGAGCAGGGGATGCTCGTCATGGCGGACATCCTGGCATGATCGTGTGGCCGGCGGGAGGTTTTCCGCAGGCCGACCGGGGTTCGGCGGTCGCTCGGGGGGCGCGGTTGCGGGCTCTCCCGGGGGTTGCCGTAGACTTCGGGACTTGGAAAGCACTACGGTCATCCCCGCCTGGATGGTGGGGATGCTGGAAGGCGTCCACGGGGGCCCCGAGCGATCGGGACCTCACAGGGGTGTAGCTCAATTGGCAGAGCAGCGGTCTCCAAAACCGCAGGTTGCAGGTTCAAGTCCTGTCACCCCTGCGTAACGGAACTGGTGGAGCGAAGGAGTGGTCGTGAGCGACAGCGACGCCAGCGGCGGCGAGCAGGAGCAGGACGGCACCGGGTCGAAGCCCGAGAGCCAGTCCCGCCCGGTCACAGCCGCTGCCAGGCGTGAACGCCGCGCGACCGCTCGTCCGGCGGGCAAGTCCGCGGCACGTGCGGACGACAAGGCGCGGCCGGCCGGGAAGTCGGGGGAGAAGTCCGCCGACGCGAAGGGCGCTCCGACCCCGAAGCGGGACCAGAAGCCGAAAAAGGCCTCCGTGTTCGCGCGGCTGGTGCGCTTCGTCCGCGAGGTGTGGGCGGAACTGCGCAAGGTCATCTGGCCCAACCGCAAGCAGATGGTCACCTACACCGCGGTCGTGCTGGTCTTCGTGGTGTTCATGGTGGCCCTGGTGAGTGGCCTGGACCTGCTGTTCAAGTGGGGCATCGGCCACGTATTCGGCTGACGCGCCCCGGCGCGCGCCGATGGGGCTTCAGGTCCCGGCCTGACCCCGGCAATGATCAACTGAGAGGACGGAACGTGACCTCCGACAACGGCACAGCAGCCGGTCACGAGCTGACCGAGCTTTCCGACGAGCAGGTGCACGCGGCACTCGGTGACGAGGAGTCCGCGCACCTGGAACCCGTCGACGTGCCCGAAGCCGAAGAGGTTGACGAAGCCGCCTCCGAGGAAGCCGACTCCACAGACGCCGAAACCGCCGAGGTGGCGGACGACGCCGCCGAGAGCGATGACGCCGAAGCCGAGCCCGCCGCGGCGGACGACGACCCGGTCGCCACGCTGCGCGCCGAGCTGGTGGCCGCGCCGGGCGAGTGGTACGTCGTGCACTCCTACGCCGGGTACGAGAACAAGGTGAAGACCAACCTCGAGACCCGCACCACGACGCTGGACGTCGAGGACTACATCTTCCAGATCGAGGTCCCGACCGAAGAGGTCACCGAGATCAAGAACGGCCAGCGCAAGCAGGTGCAGCGCAAGGTGCTGCCCGGCTACATCCTGGTCCGGATGGACCTGAACGACGCCTCGTGGAGCGCGGTGCGCAACACGCCGGGTGTCACCGGGTTCGTCGGCGCCACCTCGCGGCCGTCTCCGCTGACCGTGGACGAGGTGCTGAAGTTCCTCGCCCCGAAGGTCGAGAACGAAGCCCCGGCGAAGGGCGGCAAGGGCGAGTCCGGCTCGGCCTCGGCCCCGCTCGGCGGCCCGGCCGTCGAGGTCGACTTCGAGATCGGCGAGTCGGTCACGGTCATGGACGGCCCGTTCGCGACCCTGCCGGCGACGATCTCCGAGGTCAACGTCGACGGGCAGAAGCTGAAGGTCCTGGTGTCGATCTTCGGCCGGGAGACCCCGGTCGAGCTGTCGTTCACGCAGGTCTCCAAGATCTGACGGCCGCCGCGCGGTCGCAGTCCCCACGTCCACGGCAGGTACGCGGGGAACGTAGTACAGGACAGGAAAAGAAATGCCACCCAAGAAGAAGAAGCTTGCGGCGATCATCAAGCTGCAGATCAAGGCGGGCGCGGCCAACCCCGCTCCGCCGGTCGGCCCGGCTCTGGGCCAGCACGGCGTCAACATCATGGAGTTCTGCAAGGCCTACAACGCCGCGACCGAGTCGCAGCGTGGGGACGTCGTCCCGGTCGAGATCTCCGTGTACGAGGACCGGTCGTTCGACTTCAAGCTGAAGACGCCGCCGGCCGCACGCCTGCTGCTCAAGGCCGCTGGTGTCGAGAAGGGCTCCGGCGAGCCGCACAAGACCAAGGTCGCCAAGGTCACCTGGGACCAGGTCCGCGAGATCGCCAAGACCAAGGAGTCCGACCTCAACGCGCACGACATCGACCAGGCGGCGAAGATCATCGCCGGCACCGCCCGCTCCATGGGCATCACGGTCGTTTAATTGCCTCGACTTCGTCGAGGCGGCGAAATCGCCCTAAGCCGACTTCTTCCCTCCCGATCCGCTCGGCCCGAGGGGCCGATCGAATCGCTCAGTCCAGAAATCGGCGCGATTTCGCGCTAGCTCTAGTGGGAGAGCCCGTGCTGGCTCGGACCACGCTGTCTTAATAATACGAATTAATAGTAAGAGGACAGAAGCATGACCAAGCACAGCAAGGCTTACCGCCAGGCTGCGGAGCTGATCGACAAGGCGCGGCTGTACGCGCCTCTCGACGCCGCGAAGCTGGCGAAGGAAACCTCCAAGACCAAGATGGACGCGACCGTCGAGGTCGCGATGCGTCTCGGTGTGGACCCGCGCAAGGCCGACCAGATGGTCCGCGGCACCGTGAACCTGCCGCACGGCACCGGTAAGACCGCCCGCGTCATCGTCTTCGCGGTCGGCGACAAGGCCGCCGAGGCCGAAGCCGCCGGCGCCGACGCGGTCGGCACCGACGAGCTGATCGAGCGCATCCAAGGTGGCTGGCTCGACTTCGACGCCGCGATCGCGACGCCGGACCAGATGGCCAAGGTGGGCCGCATCGCCCGCATCCTCGGCCCGCGTGGCCTGATGCCGAACCCGAAGACCGGCACCGTGACCCCCGCGGTCACCAAGGCGGTCCAGGACATCAAGGGCGGAAAGATCAACTTCCGCGTCGACAAGCAGGCCAACCTGCACCTGGTGATCGGCAAGGCTTCCTTCGACACCGAGAAGCTGGTCGAGAACTACGCGGCGGCACTGGACGAGATCCTCCGCGCCAAGCCGTCGTCGGCCAAGGGCCGTTACCTGAAGAAGGTCACCTTCGCCACGACGATGGGCCCGGGCATCCCGGTCGACCCGCTGCGGACTCGCAACCTCCTCTCCGAGGACGCGAACGTCTGAGTCGGACATCACCGGAAAGGGCGCTCCCGCTTGCTGCGGGGGCGCCCTTTCTTCGTGTCTCATGGACGTCATGCCGACTTTCGCGTCGTTCGACGGGCTCCAGCTGAACTACACCGTGTGGGAGGGCGACGGCACCGCCCGCCCGGTGCTGCTGCAGCACGGTTTCGCCGCCGACACGAACGCGAACTGGATCTCCACCGGCGTCGTCGCCGCCCTGCGCAAGGCCGGTCTCACGGTCATCTCCCTCGACGCCCGCGGCCACGGCCGTTCCGAGAAGCCCCACGACGAGTCCCGCTACACCGAGAAGACCATGGCCCGCGACGTCTCCGCGCTGCTGGACGAATTGGCCCTCGACGAGGTCTCGATGGTCGGCTACTCGATGGGCGCGATCATCGCCCTGGCGGCAACGGCGGCGGACAAGCGCATCCGCCGCCTCGCGACGGGCGGAGTGGGCTCAGGCATCGTCGACTTCGGCGGCGTGGACCTCCGCGTCGTCAAGCCGGCCGACATCGCCTCGGCCCTGCTGGCGGAGGACCCGGCAACGGTCCCACCATCCGGAGTCCCCTTCCGCCTACTGGCCGACGCAGTGGGCGGCGACCGCCAGGCCCTGGCGGCGGTGGCACTGGCGTCGCGCGAGGGAGTGGTGGACCTGTCGGCCATCGGCGTCCCGACACTGGTACTGGCGGGCGACCAGGACATCTTGGCCGCGGAACCCGAACGTCTGGCGGCGGCGATCGCCGGAGCGCGCCTGGTCCGAATCCCGGGCGACCACATGACGGCGGTCATGGCACCGGCGTTCTCAGAGGCCTTGGTGTCGTTCCTGTCGGCCCCGCACCCGCGCTAGCGATTCCCTGTCGGGGGAGCCGGGCACGTGGCCGGGTCGTTGGAATGACCGGTGATCAGCCACTGCCCCAGCTCCACCTTGGTGAGCGTGAAGCTTCCCAGAAGCGGTCCGCCCTGGACGCTGTACCAGCACGAGTGAATGGTCATCGGGCTTTGGATCAGCATGCTGGAGATGGGCCGCACGGCGTAGATGTAGGAGTTCATGTCCGTGACCTTGCTGCTCAAGGCCGGTACGGCCGAAGCGCAGTCCGGGTAACCGAGGTCGCGGCCGAACTGCAGCTGGGCCTCGTTGCTCATCAGGAGGCAGACGTGGTCGACCTTGCTTTCCGGTGAATCCGGCTTGCCGATCGCGTCGTAGATCCCGCGTACCGCTTGGAACGGGTCGGTGGGCAGGCTCTGGTTGGTGTGGTACTTGCCCCCTCCGTGCTGCACGAACGTCTGTGTGTCCTCGCCTTTGTCGCTGGGGAAGTAGTGGTTGTACAGCCACGTTCCCGCTACCACCAGCACCACGAACGCCAGTACCCACGCGATGATCTTCTTGCCCAGCCACGTCAGCCACTTCGGCGCGGGACGTCGGCGCCGTTCGGCCGGGACGAGCTCGTGTGACGGGCCCGGCGGGAGCGGGGGCTGACCGCCGCCTGAGTACTGCGTGGCCGGGTAGCCCTGGGGCGCCTGGACCACTCCGGCGTCGGGAGGCGGTGCCGGCTGGTTGCCCTGCTGGGTCTGGGTGAACCTCAGGTAGTCCTGGAACTGCTGGAACTGGCGGAACTGCTCCAGCTCCGCCGGATCGACCGGCGGCGGGGAAGGTGGAGTAGCGGGCGTGTTCGAGCCCGCCGGTTCGACTTCCGCGCCCGGCTTTCCGTCATCACGCTGCTCCGCCACGTGACCATGATGCCCTCCGGAGCACGCGAAGGAACCCCCAGCCGCCCTAAACGCAGGTCAGAGGAGGGGCGAACAAAGGGTGTCAAACCCGCAGGGTATAGTTCCCGATAGTTCTACCGAAGACCGCTGGTTATCCGAGTGCCCCCACGGACACGAGGAACGAAGGCCCCGCATCGCCGGGCGGCCCGCGCAGGAGGAACGAGGCCGGACACACTCGTGTGCCCATCAACGCCCCGCGCCTGTTGCGCGAGGGCGTTTTGTCGTTTCGGGGGCTCTTCGGGCCAGTGGAAACACTAGCCAAGAGAGGAGGCGACCATGGCGAAGCCCGACAAGGTGGCGGCCGTCGCCGAGATCGCGGAGAGCTTCCGCAGCAGCTCGGCCACCGTCGTTACCCAGTACACCGGCCTCTCCGTGTCCCAGCTGTCTCAGCTGCGCCGCGCTCTCGGCACCAGTGCCAAGTACCGGGTCGCGAAGAACACCCTCGTCAAGCGGGCCGCTGAGGACGCCGGCGTCACGGGGCTCGAAGACCTGTTCGTCGGCGCGACCGCCATCGCCTTCGTCGAGGGTGAAGCGGTCGACGCCGCCAAGGCGCTTCGCGACTTCGCGAAGGACAACAACGCGCTTGTGATCAAGGGCGGCTACATGGACGGCAAAGCGCTGTCCGTGGACGAGATCAACAAGATCGCCGATCTCGACAGCCGTGAGGTCCTGCTCGCCAAGGCGGCGGGCGCGTTCAAGGCGAAGCTGTCCCAGGCCGCCGCGCTGTTCCAGGCGCCGGCGTCCCAGGTCGCCCGCCTGGCTGCCGCGCTGGAGGAGAAGCAGCGCAACGCCACCGGTACCGAAGCAGCCGAAGCACCCGCCGAGAGCTGATCCACCCCCCATCCCGAACGTTTTCTTAGTTCGTTTTTCTGAGAGGAAGCCATCATGGCGAAGCTGAGCACCGCCGAGCTGATCGACGCTTTCAAGGAGCTCACCCTCCTCGAGCTGTCCGAGTTCGTGAAGGAGTTCGAGGAGACCTTCGACGTCACCGCCGCCGCCCCGGCCGCGGCCGCCGCGCCGGTCGCCGCCGCTGCCGCCCCGGTCGAGGAGCAGGACGAGTTCGACGTCGTCCTCGAGGGCGCGGGCGACAAGAAGATCCAGGTCATCAAGGTCGTCCGCGAGGTCGTCTCGGGTCTGGGCCTGAAGGAGGCCAAGGAGCTGGTCGAGGCCGCTCCCAAGGCCCTCCTGGAGAAGGTCGACAAGGAGGCCGCCGAGGCCGCCAAGGAGAAGCTCGAGGCTGCGGGCGCCAAGATCTCCATCAAGTGATCCCGGGCGCGCAAGCGCCTTGCACCACCTCGTGAAGGGGCGGGCACCCACTGGGTGCCCGCCCCTTCGCTGTGCGATCCCCTAGGAGTGGTGTCCGGTCGGCCCCGGGGTCCCTAAATCGTGGGTTCGGGGCTCGGTTGCCCTGCGACCACGCATTCCGTCGACTAAGTTGCCGCTAGTTGCCGATCACGGCGGGGTGACGATGCCGTCGGGGCTGGCCAGAAAAGAAAACTCGTGAGTAACCTGTTCGCACTCAGCTCGTTGCACCTGGTTGACGCGGGTTCTCGGGGCCCGGAGGCCCACACTCGCCGCCGACGTGGGGTGGCATGGGTGTGGCAGCGGGCGCAATGACGCGGAACAGCTCCTGGAGGTGCGATGGGTGCCGAGGTGGTCATCGAAGGTCTGACGAAGTCCTTCGGTAAGCAGGCCATCTGGCGGGACGTCACGTTGACGCTGCCTCCGGGCGAGGTGTCGGCGATGCTCGGCCCGTCGGGAACCGGTAAGTCGGTGTTCCTCAAGTCGATGATCGGGCTGCTCAAGCCGGATCGCGGCCGCTGCGTGATCAACGGGGTGGACATCGTCACCTGCTCCGAGCACAAGCTCTACGAGATCCGGAAGCTCTTCGGCGTCCTCTTCCAGGACGGCGCGCTGTTCGGCTCGATGAACCTCTACGACAACGTCGCGTTCCCGCTGCGGGAGCACACGAAGAAGTCCGAGACCGAGATCCGGCAGATCGTCCGCGAGAAGCTCGAGATGACCGGTCTCGCCGGCGCCGACAAGAAGCTGCCGGGCGAGATCTCGGGCGGCATGCGCAAGCGCGCCGGCCTGGCCCGCGCGCTCGTGCTGGACCCCGAGATCATTCTCGTCGACGAGCCGGACTCCGGCCTCGACCCGGTCCGCACCACCTACATCTCGCAGCTGTTCCTCGACGTCAACGCGCAGATCGACGCGACGTTCCTGATCGTCACGCACAACATCAACCTGGCCCGGACCGTGCCGGACAACCTGGGCATGCTCTTCCGCAAGGAACTGGTCATGTTCGGCCCGCGCGAGGTGCTGCTGACCAGCGAAGAGCCGGTCGTCAAGCAGTTCCTCAACGGCAAGATGCAGGGTCCGATCGGCATGTCCGAGGAGAAGGACTCCGCGCAGATGGCCGCCGAGCAGGCGATGTTCGACGCCGGGCACCACGCGGGCGGCGTCGAGGACGTCACCGGCGTGCCGCCGCAGATGCAGACGACGCCGGGGGTGCCGACCCGGATGGGCGCGGTCCGCCGCAAGGACCGGGTCATGGAGATCATGCACCGGCTGCCGGACGCCGCGCAGCAGAGCATCATCGCCTCGCTGAGCCCCGAGGAGCAGCGCCACTACCGCGTCAGCCCGCGGCAGGTGGCGCAGGCCCAGCAGCAGCAACAGCAGCAGGTCCCGGCCGGCGCGCGCCAGGGTGACGGCGTCCCGAACCAGCACCACGGCCAGCTGCCCGCCGACCAGGTCGCCCGGATTCCCGGCGGCCAGCAGCCGAGACCCGGTGGCTCGCACCGGATGCCCCCGCCGCCGAACAACGGGCCAGGTGGCAGGTGAGCTCTCCCGCTTCACAGGCGAAGATCCCCGGGGTCGGCATCCTCCGCGAAACCGGGAACCTGTTCGCCCTCGGCCTCGACATCGTTCGTGGCATCTTCCAGCGCCCGTTCCAGCTGCGGGAGTTCATCCAGCAGGCCTGGTTCATCGCGAGCGTGACGATCCTGCCGACGGCTCTCGTGGCCATCCCCTTCGGCGCGGTCATCTCGCTGCAGTTCGGTTCGCTCGCCCGCCAGCTGGGCGCGCAGTCCTACACCGGCGCGGGCTCCGTGCTCGCCACCGTGCAGCAGGCCAGCCCGCTGGTCACCGCGCTGCTGGTGGCGGGCGCGGGCGGCTCGGCCGTCTGCGCCGACATCGGCGCCCGGACCATCCGCGAAGAGATCGCCGCGATGGAGGTGCTGGGCGTCTCCGCCGTGCAGCGGCTGATCGTCCCGCGCACCCTCGCGATGATGCTCGTCGCGCTGCTGCTCAACGGCATGGTCAGCGTCATCGGCGTGCTGGGCGGCTACTTCTTCAACGTCGTGCTGCAGGGCGGGACGCCGGGTGCGTACCTGGCGAGCTTCTCCGCCCTGGCCCAGCTGCCCGACCTGTGGGTCGGTGAACTGAAGGCGCTGATCTTCGGGTTCATCGCCGCCGTCGTCGCGTCCTACCGGGGTCTCAACCCCACCGGCGGCCCCAAGGGCGTCGGGGACGCGGTGAACCAGTCGGTGGTCATCACGTTCCTCATGCTGTTCGTCGTGAACTTCGTGATCACCCTGATCTACCTGCAGATCGTGCCCGGAAAGCTGGACTAGCGCCATGACGTTCCTTGCACGCGCGAAAACCGTCGCCAACCGACCCCTCCAGACGCTGGACACCTTGGGTGACCAGATGTCGTTCTACGGCCGTGCGTTGCTGTGGACGCCGCGGACCCTGCGCCGCTACACCAAGGAAGTCCTCCGGCTGCTGGCCGAGGTGAGCTTCGGTTCCGGCTCGCTGGCGGTCATCGGCGGCACGGTCGGGGTGATGGTCGGCCTGACGCTGTTCACCGGTGTCCTCGTCGGCCTCCAGGGCTACTCGGCGCTGAACTCGATCGGGACGTCGGCCTTCACCGGCTTCCTGACGGCGTTCTTCAACACCCGCGAGATCGCGCCGCTGGTCGCCGGCCTCGCCTTGAGCGCGACGGTCGGCGCCGGGTTCACCGCGCAGCTCGGCGCGATGCGGATCTCCGAGGAGATCGACGCGCTCGAGGTGATGGGCGTGCCGAGCCTGCCGTACCTGGTGACGACCCGGATCATCGCCGGGTTCGTCGCGGTCATCCCGCTCTACATCATCGGCCTGCTGAGCTCGTACCTCGCGTCGAGACTGGTCGTGATCTACATCTACAACCAGTCGGCCGGTACCTACGACCACTACTTCGACCTGTTCCTGCCACCGCAGGACGTGCTCTATTCGTTCATCAAGGTGCTGCTCTTCAGCGTCCTGATCATCCTGTCGCACTGCTACTTCGGGTACCGGGCCACCGGTGGCCCGGCCGGTGTCGGCGTGGCGGTGGGCAAGGCGGTCCGGCTCTCGATCGTCACGGTCTCGATCATGAACTTCTTCATCGGCTTCGCCATCTGGGGAACCGACGTCACGGTAAGGATCGCGGGATGACCACGTTGCGACGCAGGCTGCTGGGCCTGCTGCTGGTCGCCGTGATGGTCGGCGGCGTGGCGCTCTCCATCGCGCTCTACGACAAGGCCTTCACCTCGTTCGTCACGGTGAAGCTGCAGGCCGACAAGATCGGCAACCAGCTGATCCAGCAGTCCGACGTCAAGGTCCGCGGGCTCATCGTCGGCTCGGTGAAGGACATCTCGGCCACCGGCAATGGCGCGGAGCTGACGCTCGCGCTGAACCCGGAGTCGGCGAAGCTGATCCCGGAGAACGTCTCGGCGCGGTTCCTGCCGAAGACGCTCTTCGGTGAGCGCTTCGTCTCGCTGGAGATCCCGGCCAAGCCGTCGTCGAAGACGCTGACGAACGGCGACGTGATCCCGCAGGACCGGACGTCGAGCGCGATCGAGCTGGAGCAGGCGTTCGCGCACCTGATGCCGGTGCTGCAGGCGGTCCAGCCGCAGAAGCTGTCGGCGACGCTCACCGCGATCTCGACCGCGCTGTCCGGCCGCGGCGACCAGCTCGGCGACACGCTGACGCAGCTGGGCAGCTACATCGGCGAGCTGAACCCGCACGAGCCGGAGCTGCAGCACAACCTCAAGGCGCTCGCGGAGTTCTCCGACCACCTCAAGGACTCGGCGCCGGACCTGGTGCAGAGCCTCGACAACCTGAGCACGACCACCCGCACGGTGGTCGACCAGCAGCAGAACCTGTCGAACCTCTACGGCACCCTGACCCAGGCTTCCGTGGACCTGCAGACGTTCCTGCAGAACAACAAGGACAACATCATCTCCCTCGCCTCGACCGCCCGGCCGACGGCCGAGCTGCTGGCGAAGTACGCGCCGGAGTACCCCTGCGTGATCTCCCAGATGGCCAAGAACGTCCCGCTGATCGACCAGGCGCTGGGCAAGGGCACCGACCAGCCCGGCCTGCACGCGACGATCGAGGTCGTCGTGCCGCGCGCGCCGTACGAAGCGGGCAAGGAAGAGCCGCGGTTCGACGACAAGCGCGGCCCACGCTGCTACGACTCGGACAAGCTGCCGAACCCGTTCCCCTCGGAGCCGCCGGACGGCGCCTTCCAGGACGGCACGAAGCACCAGACCGCGCCGAAAACCGTCGGTGAAGGGCTCAACCCGGCCAACTTCAAGGCCGACGCCACCGGCAGCAACGGCTCCGGCGGCGACCTGGCGTACTCGACGGCGGAGCAGGGCTTCCTGGCCGACCTCCTCGGCCCGCAGCTCGGCATGAACGCCGCGGACGTCCCCAGCTGGAGCGCGCTGCTCGTCGGCCCGCTGTACCGGGGCGCGGAGGTGACGGTCAAGTGAGGGGACTGCTCGCACCGCTGATCAAGCTCGGGGTCTTCGTGGTCGTCACCGTGCTGTTCACGACGATCCTCGGGATCAGCATCGCCAACATCAACACGACCAGCACCAACGCCTACAAGGCGCGCTTCACCGACGCGACGCTCCTGCTGCCCAACGACGACGTCCGCATCGCCGGCGTCCGGGTCGGGCAGGTCAAGGACGTCAAGATCGTCGACAAGCGCCAGGCCGAGGTCGAGTTCGAGGTCGACGCCGGCCGGCAGCTGCCGGCCGGGGTGACCGCGCAGATCAAGTTCCGCAACCTGGTCGGCCAGCGCTACGTCTCGCTCGGCGAGGGGGCCGACACCTCCGGCAAGGCGCTCGGCCCCGGCGGCACCATCCCGCTGGAGCGGACCCAGCCGGCGCTGGACCTGACCGAGCTGTTCAACGGCTTCAAGCCGCTGTTCACCGCGCTCAACCCGGACGACGTCAACAAGCTGTCCTACGAGGTCATCCAGGTCCTGCAGGGCGAGGGCGGCACCGTGGAGAGCCTGCTGTCGCACACCGCGTCGCTGGCCACCACGATCGCCGACAAGGACCAGGTCATCGGCCAGGTCATCGACAACCTCAACTCGGTGCTCGACACGGTCAACGCGCACACCCCGCAGCTCAACGACCTGATCGTGAAGCTGCAGCAGCTGGTGTCCGGGCTGGCCGCGGACCGCAAGCCGATCGGCGACGCGATCGAGAGCCTCGGCAACCTGGCGCAGACGACGTCCGGCCTGCTCGGCGAGGTCCGCGAACCGCTGAAGAACGACATCAGCGCGCTGGGCACGCTGACCGGCAAGCTCAACAAGAACGAGCCGGAGCTGGAGCACTTCATCCAGTTCCTGCCGGAGAAGGTCAGCACGCTGACCCGCACCGCGGACTACGGCTCCTGGTTCAACTTCTACGCCTGCGAGTTCTCCGGGAGCGTCAGCTTGCCGCCACTGATCAACAACGTCCCGATCCCGCTGGTGCCGCTCAACCGGGCGAGGTGCACGGGATGAAGTCCTTCCAGAAGCGCAACCCCGTCCCGATCGCGCTGGTCGGCATCGCCGTCCTGGCGCTGGCGTTCATCGCCGCGCTGAACTCCGAGGACCTGCCGGTGATCGGCGGCGGCACGACCTACACCGCCGAGTTCAGCGAGGCTTCCGGGCTGCAGACCGACAACGACGTCCGGATCGCCGGCGTCAAGGTCGGCAAGGTCAGCGACATCGCGCTCGACGGCGCGTCGGTGAAGGTCTCGTTCAAGGTCAAGGACGCCTGGCTGGGCGACCGGACGAGCGCCGCGATCAAGATCAAGACGCTGCTCGGGCAGAAGTACCTGTCGCTGGACCCGCAGGGTGAGGGCGCGCTGAACCCGGGCGCGGCCATCCCGCGGGACCGCACGATGGCCCCCTACGACGTCCTCGACGCGTTCCGCGGGCTCTCGCAGACCGTCGACGACATCGACACGAAGCAGCTGGCGCAGAGCTTCGACACCATCTCGGGGACCTTCGCCAACACGCCGCAGGACGTGAAGGGCGCGCTGTCGGGGCTGTCGAAGCTGTCCGACACGATCGCTTCGCGCGACAGCCAGCTGTCGAACCTGCTGGCCAACACCCGCGAGGTGTCTCAGACGCTGGTCGACCGCGACGCCGAGGTGCAGAAGCTGCTCACCGACGGCAACGCGCTGCTCGGCGAGCTGGCCAAGCGCGAAGACGCGATCACCTCGCTGCTGAACGGCTCCCGCGAGCTGGCGACGCAGCTGCAGGGCCTGATCGACGACAACGGCAAGCAGCTGGACCCGGTGCTCACCCAGCTCGACCAGCTGACGTCGATGCTGCAGCGCAACCAGGACGCGCTGGGCCAGGGCATCGCGAAGTTCGCGCCGTTCATCCGCGTCTTCACCAACACCATCGGCAACGGCCGCTGGTTCGACAACTACATCTGCGGCCTGGTGCTGCCGTCGTTCGGTCCGCTCAACGAAGAGGGGTGCTACACGAAATGAGTGACACCCGCTTCGGCCAGTCCCTGACCCGGGCCTTCACCATCGCGATCGTCCTCGCGCTCGTCGTCGCCGGCGGGATCTGGTGGACGCTCAAGGACGCCGGCCGCAACCACCTGACCGCGTACTTCGCCGGCACCGTCGGCCTGTACGAGGGCAACAGCGTGCGAATGCTCGGCGTCGACATGGGCACGGTCACCAAGATCCAGCCCATGGGCAACCAGGTGAAGGTCGACTTCGAGTACGACCGCTCGGTCGCCGTCCCGGCCGACGCCAAGGCGCTGATCGTGGCGCCGTCGCTGGTGTCGGACCGCTACGTCCAGCTGGCCCCGGCCTACACCGGCGGCCCGCGGATCTCCGACGGCGCCGTCATCGGCCTCGACCGCACCGAGGTGCCCCTCGAGGTCGACCAGCTCGCCGCCAGCCTGGCCAAGGTCAGCGAGACCCTCGGCCCCAACGGCGTCAACAAGCAGGGGTCGCTGTCGAACCTGCTGAACACCGCGGCGGCCAACGTCGACGGCAACGGCCAGGCCCTGCACGACACGATCACCAAGCTCGGCCAGGCGGCCGGCACGCTGGCCGGCAACAAGGACGACCTGTTCTCCACGGTCGAGAACCTCGGCAAGTTCTCGCAGTCGCTGGCCGACTCCGACAGCCAGGTCCGCAACTTCGAGGGCCAGCTCGCCGACGTCAGCGGCTACCTGGCGTCCGAAAAGGACAACCTGGCCGCGACCGTGCAGCAGCTGGGCACCACGCTCACCTCGGTGCAGGCGTTCATCGACCAGAACCACGACCGGCTCAAGTCCAATGTGGACAAGCTGGCCGGCATCACCAACGTGCTCGTCGACCAGCGCAGCTCACTCGCCGAGATCCTCGACGTCGCGCCGGTCGGCCTGAGCAACCTGGTCAACACCTACAACGGCGCGGCCGGCACGCTCGACGCCCGGCCGAACCTCAACGAGCTGACCCAGCCGCCGCTGGTGATGATCTGCCGGCTGCTCAAGCAGGTCGGCACCAACAGCATCCCGGACGTGCTCGGCAACGCCTGCGAGAACATCGCCGGCGTGGTCGACAAGGTGATCCCGCTGCCGTCCCTGGCGCAGACCCTGCAGGCCCTGCAGTCCGGTCAGCTGCCGCCCTTGCCGCTGCCCATCGCCGGGCAGCTCTTCGGAGGTGGCCAGTGAAGAAGCTGCTGACCGTCGGAGCGCTGGTGACGGCGTCCGCGCTGGTGCTCACCGGCTGCTCCTTCAAGGGCATCTACGACCTGCCGCTGCCCGGCGGCGCCGACCTCGGCGACCACCCGTACACGGTGAACGTCGAGTTCCGGGACGTCCTCGACCTGACGCCGAAGGCGGGCGTGAAGGTCAACGAGGTGCCGATCGGGCAGGTCGAGAACGTCGGCCTCACCAAGGACGGCTGGCACGCGCTGGTGACGCTCAAGGTCAACGGCGACGTCAAGCTGCCGGCCAACGCGCTGGCCAACGTGAAGCAGTCCAGCCTGCTCGGCGAGAAGTACGTCGAGCTGGCCTCGCCGGGTGACGACCAGGCCCAGGGCAAGCTCGCCGACAACGCGACGATCCCGCTGGCCCGGACGAACCGCAGCGTCGAGGTCGAAGAGCTGCTCGGCGCGCTGTCCCTGCTGCTCAACGGCGGTGGCGTCGACCAGCTCAACACCATCACCAAGGAGCTCAACAACGCCACGTCGGGCCGCGAGCCGGACATCAAGGCGCTGCTGGACAACGCGAACCTGCTGGTCACCAACCTGGACAACCAGTCGAAGAACATCACCCGCGCCCTCGACGGGCTGAACCGGCTCTCCTCGACGCTCAACGACCAGAAGGACAAGCTGGTCGGCGCGGTCGACAACCTCGGGCCCGGCCTCGGCGTGCTCGAGTCGCAGCGCGGCCAGCTCGTCACGATGCTCAACGCGTTGAACAACCTCTCCGGCGTGGCCACCGAGACGGTGAACGCGTCGCAGAAGGACCTCGTCGCCGACCTGAAGGCGTTGACGCCGACGCTGCAGAAGCTCGGCGAGGCGGGCAACGACCTGCCGAAGGCGCTGCAGATCCTGCTGACGTTCCCGTTCAGCGACCAGGCCGTCAACGGCGTCAAGGGCGACTACTTCAACCTGTACGCCAAGGTGGACCTGAACCTGCAGAACATCGTCAGCAACCTGGGCAACAGCCGGCAGAACATCCTGAACGGGCAGCTTCCGCTCCCGGGCCTGACCGGTGGCGTCGAGGGCACGCCCGCCAACCAGCCGCCGCCGCTGCCGATCCCCGGCGAAAGCGGTCAGTCGGGTCAACCCGGGAAGTCGTCCGGCCTGTCCGGGCTCTTCGGTCTCCTGTCGGGAGGTAACGGCTGATGCTGGTGCGCAGGACGAGGTTCCAGCTGGTCGCGTTCGCGATCATCTCGATCGCCGCGATCGTGTACGCGCTGATCCGGTTCGCCGGGCTCGGCACGGTGTTCGGCAACAGCGGCTACACGGTGAAGCTCGAGCTCAACGAGTCGGGCGGCATCTTCACCAACGCGGAGGTCACCTACCGCGGCTTCAACGTCGGGCGAGTGGGGGAGCTGCGGCTCACCCAGACCGGCCTGGAGGCGGATCTCGACATCGACCCGTCGGCGCCGCAGGTCCCCGCGGACCTCGACGCCGTCGTCGCCAACCGCTCGGCCGTCGGTGAGCAGTACGTCGACCTGCGGCCTAAGGGCGACAAGGGGCCGTACCTCGCGGCCGGCTCGGTCATCCCGGCCGGCAAGACGACCACTCCGGTCAGCACCGACCGGCTGATCGGCGACCTCGACTCGCTCGCGGCGTCGGTCCCGGTCGACTCGCTGCGCACGGTCGTCGACGAGTCCTACGACGCGTTCCAGGGCACCGGCGGCGACCTGCAGAAGCTGCTCGACACCGCGCGCAGCTTCACCACGACGGCGCAGCAGTACCTGCCGCAGACGATCCAGCTGCTCGACGCCGGTGGCCAGGTGCTCGACACGCAGAACGACGAGGCGGCGAACTTCGCGTCGTTCAGCAAGAGCCTCAACGAGCTCACCGGCACCCTGAAGAACTCCGACGGCGACCTGCGCAAGCTCATCGGCATCACGCCGCAGGTGGCGTCGCAGATCAGCCAGGTGCTGGCCGAGTCCGGCCCGGGCCTGGGCGCGCTGACGGCGAACCTGCTCACCACGGCCAACCTGACCGTGACCCGGCTGGACGGCATCGAGCAGGGCCTGGTGACGTACCCGGCGCTGGCCGGCGCGGCCAGCAGCGTCGCGCCGGGTGACGGCACCGCGCACCTCGGGCTGGTGCTCAACCTCTTCAACCCGCCGGCCTGCACCAAGGGCTACATCCCGTACCAGCAGTACCGCACGGGGGCCGACCTTTCGGCGAAGCCGGCGAAGGAAGACGCGTACTGTGCCGAACCGAAGGGCAGCCCGATCAACGTGCGCGGCGCGCAGAACGCGCCGTACAACGGGGTGCCGGTCGCGCCGAGCAACAGCGACGTCGCGGCGAACGCGAACCGGCCGGCCGACGAGCTGGCCGAGGAGCGGAACACGCGGGGCGTGCCCGGCATCATCGGCAGCCCCGGCGTCAGCCTCAACAGCCTGGGTTCGCTGCTCGGGCTCGCCTGACGCGGACTTGATGACCGTTACCTACCCTGGAGTGTTATGAGTTCGGACGAGCGGGCCGCCGTCGCGGTGGCGGAGCCCGAAGAGGAAGCCGGGGCGTCTTCGGCGGCGTCGTCGCCGAACGAGTCCTCCTCGCGGATCCTGGTGCTCGGGGCCGCGGCGCTGGCCCTGGCCGCGCTGATCGCCGCCGCGCTCTTCGGGATCCAGTGGTGGGCGGCCGCGTCCGACTCCAACGCCGGGCTGGCCGCCTCGCGCGAAGCCGTCGTCAAGGCGGGCACCAACGCGCTGAAGGCCTACACCGAGGTCGACTACCAGGATCTGGACGGCTTCTTCGCCCGGCAGAAGTCCGTCTCGGACGCCACGATGTCGCAGCAGATCGACCAGTCGGCGCCGACGTTCCGCAAGGCCCTCTCGGACGCCAAGACCAAAGTCACCACGGACGTCCAGGACATCGCCGTCGAGGAGCTCGACGACCACGAAGGCAAGGCCAGCTTCCTCGCCGCGATCGCCACGACCGTCACGCAGGGGGACAAGAGCAGCGCGAAGCCGCTGCGCCTCGAAGTGTCGATGACCCGCGTGGGCGACGACTGGAAGCTGTCCGGCATCGACAGCGTCCCCCTCGTCGCGGCCGGCCAGTAGAGCGTCACCCAGAAGGAGCTTGTAGTGCCCCCCTCCCGCCGCCAGCCGCCCCGCGGCACCCCGCCGGTGCGCCGGCCCCGCGTGGCCGGGCTGCGCAAGCCCTCGACGGACGAGTCGCCCGCCGAGCGGACCGGCCAGCTCCCCGCCGTGCCCGAGTCCGCTTCACCGCCCGCCGAGACGCGCAAGCCGCGGCCGCGCCCGGCACCGCGGCCGGTGCCCCGGCCCGTGGCGAAGCCGGCCGCCGAGGAGCCGTTTGAAGCGCCCGCCGAGCGGATCGACCCGGCGCCCGCCGAGGACACCGCCGTGTTCGCCGCGATCGGCACCGACGAGGACCCGAAGGTCGACGCGCTCACGGGTGAGCCGGCAGCTCCCGCGGACACGGACGTCGAGGCCGAGCCGGTCCGGCCGGCGCCGCGGCGGAAGAAGCGCGACACCGGGATCGCGAAGCCGACCGAGGTCGACGAGGTCCCCGAGGAGTCCGCCGACCAGCCGGCGGGGCTCGCGACGTCCCGCGCGCAGCGGCCGTACCTCGTGGCCGGTGCGCTGGTGCTCGTCGCGCTGATCCTGGGCGGGCTGGCGTTCTTCTTCAAGATGGAAGAGGTCCAGGTCTCGAACGCGACCAGCAACACCGCGCTGCTGGACGTCGCGAAGACCGCGCAGGTGAAGGACGCCGTCTCGAAGGCGGCCGAGTCCCTGTTCTCCTACGACTTCAACAACATCAAGAAGACCGAGGACGCGGCGAACGACCTGCTCGCCAACGACGACGTCCGCAACAAGTACAACTCGCTGATGGGCGAGGTGAAGCGGCTCGCGCCGGCCCAGAAGATGATCGTCACGTGCAAGGTCACCCGGGCCGCGGTGATCATGCTCAACGACGACCTGGCGAAGGTGATGGTCTTCGTCGACCAGACCTCGACCCGCACCGACACCAAGAAGACGACCGCCGGCACCGCCCAGCTCCACCTGAACGCCCAGCTCCAGGGCGACAAGTGGAAGATCACGGACATGGACACGTACAACGCGCCCAAGGTCCCGGCCGCGACCGCGGCGCCGTCGTCGTCGGCCCCGGCTTCGCCGCCCGCTTCGCCGTCCCCGACCAAGTAGGCCGCCGGGCGACGGGCGCTGCCGCTCGTCGATCCCGGGGCGCCGGCGGTGCGCAGCGGGCGGTAGTCCCGCCGCTACGGTGGGCCGATGGGATTCGAGCAGGCGCACGCCAGCCTCGTCGGCCTAGCGGTCGGTGACGCCTTCGGTGCGCAGATCCTCCTGCCCGGCGACCACCCGGACGTCGCCGGCCGGCGGCTGCCGGCCGCGCCGTGGACCTGGACCGACGACACCGAGATGGCGTGTTCGATCGTCGCCGTCCTGGCGCGGCACGGCCACCTCGACCAGGACGCCCTCGCCGCCTCGTTCGCCGAGCACTTCGACCCCGGCCGCGGCTACGGCCCCGGCGCGGAGTGGCGCCTGACCCGGATCAAGGCCGGGCAGCCGTGGCCGGAGGTCGCGGAGCGGGACGGCCGCGGCTCCTGGGGCAACGGCGGCGCGATGCGCGTGGCCCCGCTGGGCGCGTGGTTCTGCGACCAGCTGCCGCAGGCGCTGCGCCAGGCCGAGCTGTCCGCGGTGGTCACGCACTCGCACTTCGAAGGCGTCGCGGGCGCGGTGGCCGTCGCGGCGGCGGCCGCGCTGCGGGCCGCGTCGCCCGGACTGGCCGGCGCGGACCTGCTGGACGAGGTGATCCCGCTGGTCCCGCCCGGCCGGGTGCGCGACGGGCTGACGTGGGCCCTGAAGTTTTCCGACGCCCGCGAGGCGGCCGCCAAGCTGGGCACGGGCCGCGAGACGGCCGCGCACGACACGGTCCCGCTGGCGCTGTGGATCGCGGCCCGCTTCGGCGACAACTTCACCGACGCCCTCTGGACGGCGGCCCAGGTGGCCGAGGACGTCGACACGGTGTCGGCCATCGTGGGCGGCGTCCTGGCCGCGGACGGGACGCCGATCCCGGACCAGTGGCTCGAGGCGTGCGAGCCGCTGCCGGAGTGGGTCGGCCTCACCGGCCGGCCCTGAGCGGCTAGCCCCGGCTGACGGCACTCGGCGCCCCCGAAGAGCCGACGCGGGTCCGGCTGACCGGCCGGGTCCGAGCGCCCGGCACGACCGGTCGACGGCCCCGGAGGACCGGTGGGCGAGCTGTGACCCGACCGAGTCACTCCGCTCGCCCCGCCGGACCCGTCTCGGCGGCCCTCGGCGCCCCCGCCACCGACGACGGCGGCCGACCGGACCACCGAGCCCCGCGGAGGCGCCGGGAAGCCCCGGGAAGAGCCCGGACGGGCCGGGGCGCGCGGGACTCCTGGTGCGGGTGTGACGTCGCCCCCGCAGGGCGTCAACCGCTCACGCAAACCGCCGCGACACGCCACCGATGGCGGAACCCGAGGCCGTCCGAAGTGGTCCGGAACACCGGCCGCACGGCGTGAGAACCCGGCAAACCCGCAGGTCCAGCGGACAGTGGTGGCGCTACTGGCCGGTAGCTGGGAGGATACTCGGCCGCTCACGCTCCGCAGACCTACTTCCACGCTGCGCCAACCGGCGGGACCCCCGTGTGGCATCTTGACTCTCGCGCCCGGTGGGTTCACGCTTACTCCCGACGGCGAAACCGGCAGCCCTTGCGGGAGGGACGACCGGGTCGCCTGGAGGCATACCTGAAGACGTCGCGAAGCAGGCTGGGCCCCATCCGGAGCGCCCCCTGGACAGACCGTGACGTTCGGGCTAGACTGCCTCTTTGCGCTGCCCTCTTTCAGGCTGCCCGGAGCCGGTAGTTAGGATAGTGGGCACACGGCACCCTTGACAGTCGCTCATAGCTGTTGCTATGGCGGCCGTCACCGCTCATGTCCCCGGAAGGACGCATCTTGGCAGTCTCTCCCGCGAACCAGGCCACTGCTGCGACCACCTCGGCTGAATCTCGCTCGGAGTCAGCGCACGCCTGGGGAATCCCCGGCGCGCCCAAGCGGGTTTCCTTCGCAAAGATTCGCGAACCGCTCAACACCCCCAACCTGCTCGACGTCCAGATCCAGTCGTTCCAGTGGTTCACCGGGGACGTAGCGTGGTTCGAACGCCGTGTCGAAGAAGGTGAAGAAAACCCGGTCGGCGGCCTCGAAGAGGTCCTCAACGAGATCTCCCCGATCGAGGACTTCTCCGGCTCGATGTCCCTGTCCTTCTCCGCTCCGCGCTTCGACGAGGTCAAGGCCTCGATCGAGGAGTGCAAGGACAAGGACATGACGTACGCGGCCCCGCTGTTCGTCACGGCGGAGTTCGTCAACAACAACACGGGCGAGATCAAGAGCCAGACGGTCTTCCTGGGCGACTTCCCGGTGATGACCGACAAGGGCACCTTCATCATCAACGGCACCGAGCGTGTCGTCGTGTCCCAGCTGGTCCGCTCGCCGGGCGTCTACTACTCGAAGGACGTCGACAAGACGACCGACAAGGACGTCTTCAGCGTCCGCGTGATCCCGAGCCGCGGCGCGTGGCTCGAGTTCGACGTCGACAAGCGCGACACCGTCGGCGTCCGGATCGACCGCAAGCGCCGCCAGCCGGTCACCGTGCTGCTGAAGGCGCTCGGCTGGACCACCGAGGCGATCCGCGAGCGCTTCTCCTTCTCGGAGACGCTGCTGGCGACCCTCGAGAAGGACCACACGGCCGGCACCGACGAGGCCCTGCTCGACATCTACCGCAAGCTGCGCCCGGGCGAGCCGCCCACGAAGGAGAGCGCGCAGACCCTGCTGGAGAACCTGTTCTTCAAGGCGAAGCGCTACGACCTGGCCAAGGTCGGCCGGTACAAGGTCAACAAGAAGCTCGGCCTGTCGACGCCGTACGACACGGGGACGCTGACCGAAGAGGACATCGTCACCACCATCGAGTACCTGGTCCGGCTGCACGCCGGCGAGGACCGGATGGACGCCGACAACGGCACCGAGATCCCGGTCGAGACCGACGACATCGACCACTTCGGCAACCGTCGCCTGCGCACCGTCGGCGAGCTGATCCAGAACCAGATCCGGGTCGGCCTGTCGCGCACCGAGCGAGTCGTGCGTGAGCGCATGACCACGCAGGACGTCGAGGCGATCACCCCGCAGACCCTGATCAACATCCGCCCGATCGGCGCGGCGATCAAGGAGTTCTTCGGCACCTCGCAGCTGTCGCAGTTCATGGACCAGAACAACCCGCTGTCGGGCCTGACGCACAAGCGTCGTCTGTCGGCCCTCGGCCCGGGTGGTCTGTCCCGTGAGCGCGCCGGCATGGAGGTCCGGGACGTCCACCCGTCGCACTACGGCCGGATGTGCCCGATCGAGACGCCGGAAGGCCCGAACATCGGCCTGATCGGCTCGCTCTGCTCCTACGCGCGGGTCAACCCGTTCGGCTTCATCGAGACGCCATACCGCAAGGTCGTCGAGGGCCGGGTCACCGACCAGGTCGACTACCTGACCGCGGACGAGGAGGACCGGTACGTCAAGGCGCAGGCCAACGCACCGATCACCGACGACGGCACCTACGTCGAAGACCGGGTCATGGCGCGCCGCAAGGGCGGCGAGGTCGAGCTGATCGACCCGCTCGACATCGACTACATGGACGTCTCGCCGCGGCAGATGGTCTCGGTCGCGACGGCGATGATCCCGTTCCTCGAGCACGACGACGCGAACCGCGCCCTGATGGGTGCGAACATGCAGCGCCAGGCCGTGCCGCTGCTCCGCAACCAGGCGCCGTACGTCGGCACCGGGGTGGAGCTGCGTGCCGCGGTCGACGCCGGTGACGTGCTCGTCGCCGAGCAGTCGGGTGTCATCGAGGAGCTCTCGGCGGACCTGATCACGATCATGCACGACGACGGCACGCGGAAGAGCTACGGACTGTACAAGTTCCGCCGCTCGAACCACGGCACCTGCTTCAACCACCGCCCGATCGTCAACGAGGGCGACCGGGTCGAGCAGGGTCAGGTCATCGCCGACGGCCCGTCCACCGAGAACGGTGAGATGGCGCTCGGCAAGAACCTGCTCGTCGCGGTGATGCCGTGGGAGGGCCACAACTACGAGGACGCGATCATCCTCTCGGAGCGCCTGGTGCAGGACGACGTGCTCACGTCGATCCACATCGAGGAGCACGAGATCGACGCCCGCGACACCAAGCTGGGCGCCGAGGAGATCACCCGGGACATCCCGAACGTCTCGGAGGAGGTCCTGGCCGACCTCGACGAGCGCGGCATCATCCGGATCGGTGCCGAGGTCCGCGACGGCGACATCCTCGTCGGCAAGGTCACGCCGAAGGGCGAGACCGAGCTGACGCCGGAAGAGCGCCTGCTCCGCGCGATCTTCGGCGAGAAGGCCCGCGAAGTCCGCGACACCTCGCTGAAGGTGCCGCACGGCGAGACCGGCAAGGTCATCGGCATCCGCGTGTTCTCGCGCGAGGACGACGACGAGCTGCCCCCGGGCGTCAACGAGCTGGTCCGCGTCTACGTGGCCCAGAAGCGCAAGATCCAGCCGGGCGACAAGCTCGCCGGGCGCCACGGCAACAAGGGCGTCATCGGCAAGATCCTGCCGGCCGAGGACATGCCGTTCATGGAGGACGGCACGCCCGTCGACATCATCCTGAACACGCACGGTGTGCCGCGACGGATGAACATCGGCCAGATCCTCGAGTTGCACCTGGGCTGGCTGGCCTCGCAGGGCTGGGAGATCAAGGGCAACCCCGACTGGGCGAAGAACCTCAACGAGGAGCTCTACGACGTCGCGCCCGGCACGAACACCGCGACCCCGGTGTTCGACGGCGCGAAGGAAGAGGAGCTCACCGGGCTGCTCGGGGCGACCAAGCCGAACCGCGACGGCGAGCGCATGGTCAAGGAGAACGGCAAGGCCACGCTGCTCGACGGCCGGTCCGGCGAGCCGTACCCGTACCCGGTCGCCGTCGGCTACATGTACATCCTGAAGCTGCACCACCTGGTCGACGACAAGATCCACGCCCGCTCCACCGGTCCGTACTCGATGATCACGCAGCAGCCGCTGGGTGGTAAGGCGCAGTTCGGTGGCCAGCGCTTCGGTGAGATGGAGTGCTGGGCGATGCAGGCGTACGGCGCTGCCTACACGCTGCAGGAGCTGCTGACGATCAAGTCGGACGACGTGGTCGGCCGCGTCAAGGTGTACGAGGCCATCGTCAAGGGGGAGAACATCCCCGAGCCGGGTATCCCGGAGTCGTTCAAGGTGCTCCTCAAGGAGCTCCAGTCGCTGTGCCTGAACGTCGAGGTGCTCTCCAGCGACGGTGCGGCCATCGAGATGCGCGACTCCGACGACGAGGACCTTGAGCGCGCGGCGGCGAACCTCGGCATCAACCTGTCCCGCAACGAGTCGCCCTCGGTGGACGACGTCGTGCACTGATCGCGAGCTGAGCTGGGACCTGCCTCCCGCGGGTCCCAGCTCGCCCGCCAACCCCTCTAGTCGACTGGGATATCTGGGGAGCGACCCCCAGACCCCCGAAATACCCCAAGGGGATGCAAAGACGTGCTGGACGTCAATTTCTTCGATGAGCTCCGCATCGGCCTTGCCACCGCTGACGACATCCGCCAGTGGTCCTTCGGTGAGGTGAAGAAGCCGGAGACCATCAACTACCGCACGCTCAAGCCCGAGAAGGACGGCCTCTTCTGCGAGAAGATCTTCGGTCCGACCCGGGACTGGGAGTGCTACTGCGGCAAGTACAAGCGCGTCCGCTTCAAGGGCATCATCTGTGAGCGCTGCGGCGTCGAGGTGACCCGCGCCAAGGTGCGCCGCGAGCGGATGGGCCACATCGAGCTGGCCGCGCCGGTGACCCACATCTGGTACTTCAAGGGTGTTCCGTCCCGCCTGGGCTACCTGCTGGACCTGGCGCCGAAGGACCTCGAAAAGATCATCTACTTCGCTGCTTACGTCATCACGGGCGTGAACACGGAGCTGCGCCACAACGACCTGCCGACCCTCGAGAACGAGATCGGCGTCGAGCGCAAGAACCTCGAGACCAAGCGTGACGCGGACATCGAGATCCGCGCGCAGAAGCTGGAAGCCGACCTGGCCGAGCTGGAGGCGGAGGGCGCCAAGTCCGACGTCCGCCGCAAGGTCAAGGAGGGCGGCGAGCGCGAGATGCGCCAGCTGCGTGACCGCGCCGGTCGCGAGCTGGACCGCCTCGAAGAGGTCTGGACGACCTTCACGAAGCTCGACGTGCGCCAGCTGATCGCCGACGAGCTGCTCTACCGCGAGCTCGTCGACCGCTACGGCGAGTACTTCACCGGCGGCATGGGCGCGGAGGCCATCCAGAAGCTGGCCGCCGAGTTCGACGTCGCGGCCGAAGCCGACAACCTGCGCGACACCATCCGCAACGGCAAGGGGCAGAAGAAGCTCCGCGCGCTGAAGCGGCTCAAGGTCGTCGCGGCCTTCCAGGCCACTGGCAACGACCCCCGCGGCATGGTGCTCGACGCCGTCCCGGTCATCCCGCCGGACCTGCGCCCGATGGTGCAGCTCGACGGTGGCCGGTTCGCGACGTCGGACCTGAACGACCTGTACCGCCGCGTGATCAACCGCAACAACCGTCTCAAGCGGCTGATCGACCTCGGCGCGCCCGAGATCATCGTCAACAACGAGAAGCGGATGCTGCAGGAGGCCGTCGACGCGCTGTTCGACAACGGCCGCCGCGGGCGTCCGGTCACCGGCCCGGGCAACCGGCCGCTGAAGTCGCTGTCCGACCTGCTCAAGGGCAAGCAGGGCCGGTTCCGCCAGAACCTGCTCGGCAAGCGCGTCGACTACTCGGGCCGTTCGGTCATCATCGTCGGGCCGCAGCTGAAGCTGCACCAGTGCGGTCTGCCGAAGGACATGGCGCTCGAGCTGTTCAAGCCGTTCGTCATGAAGCGGCTGGTCGACCTGAACCACGCGCAGAACATCAAGTCCGCCAAGCGGATGGTGGAGCGCTCGCGGCCGCAGGTGTGGGACGTGCTCGAAGAGGTCATCACCGGTCACCCGGTGATGCTGAACCGCGCGCCGACCCTGCACCGCCTCGGCATCCAGGCCTTCGAGCCGCAGCTGGTCGAGGGCAAGGCCATCCAGCTGCACCCGCTGGTCTGCGAAGCGTTCAACGCGGACTTCGACGGTGACCAGATGGCGGTGCACCTGCCGCTGTCGGCCGAGGCGCAGGCCGAGGCCCGGATCCTGATGCTGTCGGCGAACAACATCCTGTCGCCGGCGTCGGGCCGTCCGCTCGCCATGCCGCGGCTGGACATGGTGACGGGCCTGTTCCACCTGACCCGGCTCAACGAGAAGGCCGACGGCGCGGGCGGCGCGTACTCCTCGCCGGCCGAGGCCATCATGGCCTACGACCGCAAGGCGCTGAGCCTGCACGCCCCGATCAAGATCCGCGTCAAGGACCGTCAGCCGGCGAAGGCCGACGAGGCCCGGCTCGCGGAAAAGGGCTGGGAGCCGGGCAAGACCTGGCTGGCCGAGACGACCCTGGGCCGCGTGCTGTTCAACGAGCTGCTGCCGGCGGACTACCCGTTCATCAACGAGCCGATGCCGAAGAAGCGGCAGGCCGCGATCGTGAACGACCTCGCCGAGCGGTACTCGATGACCCAGGTCGCGCAGACCCTGGACCGGCTGAAGGACGCCGGTTTCTACTGGGCGACCCGGTCGGGTGTCACCGTGGCGATCTCCGACGTCCTGGTGCCCGTGGGCAAGAAGGCCATCCTCGACGAGTACGAGGGCAAGGCCTCCCAGGTGGAGAAGCGCTACCAGCGTGGTCAGCTGTCGCACACCGAGCGCAACAACGAGCTCGTCAAGGTGTGGACGCAGGCCACCGAAGAGGTCCACAAGATCATGGAGACGGCGCTGCCGGACGACAATCCGATCGCCATGATCGTGAAGTCGGGCGCGGCGGGCAACATGACGCAGGTCCGGTCGCTGGCCGGCATGCGTGGCCTGGTGTCGAACCCGAAGGGTGAGTACATCCCGCGTCCGATCAAGGCCAACTTCCGTGAAGGCCTGTCGGTGGCGGAGTACTTCATCGCGACGCACGGTGCCCGCAAGGGCCTGGCGGACACGGCGCTGCGCACCGCCGACTCGGGTTACCTGACCCGGCGTCTGGTGGACGTCTCGCAGGACGTCATCGTCCGCGAGACCGACTGCGGCACCACCCGCGGCATCATGATGCCGCTCGGCGAGGACATCGGCGACGGCAAGGTGCTGCGTGACCAGCACGTCGAAACCAGCGTGTACGCGCGGAACCTCGCGACGGACGCGGTGGACGCCAAGGGCAACGTCGTGCTGAACGCCGCGGACGACATCGGCGACCCGGCCATCGACAAGCTGATCTCCAGCGGCATCTCGAAGGTCAAGGTCCGCTCGGTGCTGACCTGCGAGTCGGCCGTCGGCATCTGCGCGACCTGCTACGGCCGCTCGATGGCGACCGGTCTGCTCGTCGACGTCGGCGAGGCCGTGGGTATCGTCGCGGCCCAGTCGATCGGTGAGCCCGGTACGCAGCTGACGATGCGTACGTTCCACCAGGGTGGTGTCGCCGGTGACGACATCACGACCGGTCTGCCCCGTGTCCAGGAGCTGTTCGAGGCCCGGGTCCCGAAGGGCAAGGCGCCGATCGCCGACGTCGATGGCCGTGTGCGCATCGAGGAGAGCGAGCGGTTCTGGAAGATCACGCTGATCCCGGACGACGGCGGCGAAGAGATCGTCTTCGACAAGCTGTCCAAGCGTCAGCGGCTCGCCAACACCCCGAACGGCCCGCTGGGCGACGGTGACCACGTCAACGTCGGGCAGCAGCTGCTCGAGGGCACCCCGGACCCGCACGAGGTCCTGCGCGTGATGGGCCCGCGTGAGGCGCAGATGCACCTCACCGACGAGGTCCAGAAGGTGTACCGGGCCCAGGGTGTGTCGATCCACGACAAGCACATCGAGGTCATCGTCCGGCAGATGCTGCGCCGGGTGACGGTCATCGATTCGGGTGGCACGGACTTCCTGCCGGGCGAGCTGCCCGAGCGGACCAAGTTCGAGGCACGCAACCGCTCGACGGTCTCCGAAGGCGGCGAGCCGGCTTCGGGCCGTCCGGTGCTGATGGGGATCACGAAGGCGTCGCTCACCACGGACTCGTGGCTGTCGGCGGCGTCGTTCCAGGAGACCACGCGCGTCCTGACCGACGCGGCCATCAACGGCCGCTCGGACCGGCTCGTGGGCCTCAAGGAGAACGTGATCATCGGTAAGCTGATCCCGGCCGGTACGGGCATCAACAAGTACCGCAACATCCAGGTGCAGCCGACGGAAGAGGCCCGGGTCGCCGCGTACGCGATCCCGTCCTACGACGACGGCTACTACACCCCGGACGTGTTCGGTACGGGTACCGGTGCCGCGGTCCCGCTGGACGACTACGACTTCGGCCGCGACTTCCGCTGACGAAGCTGATCCACGAGAAGGGCCCCCGCCGGTTTCCGGCGGGGGCCCTTCCCGTTCCCGGCGTGCCCCGGACCGGGGCACCGTCGTTCACGGAAGGCCGTGGCGGCTCACCGGGAAGTCGAAGTACGTGTCCGGGAACGGCTCGTTGTCCAGGGTGTAGTGCCACCACTCCTCGGGCAGGTTGTGGAAGCCCGCCGCGATCAGGGTGGTCCGGAGCAGGTCGCGGTGCTGCCGCGCGATGCCCGTGATCGCCGGGTTGTCGGTGTGGGCGAGCGGGTCGAAGCAGTCGTAACCCGTGCCCATGTCGACCATGTTGTCGGGGAAGCGGCTGCCCTGCGGCGCGAAGCACGGCCTCAGCGGTTCGCCCGGGAAGTAGGGCCGCTGGGGCCGCGGCGGGATCCTGACGAGCGTGAGGTCCATGGTGCTGCCGCGGCTGTGCCCGGACTTCTCGGCGATGTAGCCGTCCTCGAAGAGCCGGTCCTTGGCGACGTTCGGGTAGAACTCGGCCTTCATCTTCTCGTCGGCGAGGTCCTTCGCCCACCGCACGAAGTGGTCGACCGCGCGCTGCGGCCGGTAGCAGTCGTAGACCTTGAGCGTGTAGCCCAGCTTCCGCAGCTGCGTCTGGGCGGTGCGCAGGCCCTCGGCGGCCTGCCGGGTCAGGACGCAGGTGGGCTCGAGGTACCCGTCGACGCGCCGGCCGACGAAGTTGTGCGGGGTGGCGTAGCGGATGTCCTGCAGGATCGACGGCGCGACATCGGACAGGGCGACGAACTCGTGCGACGTGGTGGTCGCCCCGGCCGGGCCGGGGACGGCGAAGGTGGTCAGGGCGGCGAGGGTGACGGCGAGGGTGCGCATCCGGGTGGAAATCGGCATACCGCACGTCTAGCAGGAAATCGCTTCGCGATCAGCCGCCGCTCAGGGGGAGACTTGGCGGCTTTTGGTCGATTTGCGTGCGGTGTAACGGTTTTCGCGCACGCGGTCGTGACGTCCGGTAGCCGAGCCGTTGTCGGCAAATCTTCCGTCACCGTGACCGCGGTCGGCTGGGGAAGATGGGTTGTGGCTGACTCTGTGCCCTTCACGGACAACTTCTCGGACCTCTCCAACACGCAGGGGTACCAGTTCGAGTTCCGTTGTGAACGCTGTGGGAACGGTTTCCGTTCCGCGTTCCAGCGCGACAACATGGAAACCGGGCGAAGCGTGCTTCGCACTGTCGGCTCGTTCTTCGGCGGGACACTGCGGGACCTGAGCAACTCGGCCGACCAGTGGCGCTACGACCGCGCCACGAACTCGCCCGCCAAGGACCGCGCGCTGGCCGCGGCCGTCAAGGAGATCACCCCGAGCTTCCGGCAGTGCCGCGGCTGCAGCGACTGGATGTGCCAGGACCAGTGCTGGAACGAGGAGATCGGCCAGTGCCTGCGCTGCTCGCCGAGCGTCGCCGAGGAGATCTCGCGCGCGCAGGCTTCCGCCCAGCGCGACCAGATCTGGGACAAGGCCCGCGAAAAGGACTGGACGTCCGGTCTCGACGTCGACACCCGCGCGAAGGTGTCCTGCCCGGGCTGCGGCCTCAAGGCCGAAGGCGGCAAGTTCTGCCAGTCGTGCGGCACCGCGCTGGCGCTGAAGGTGCGCTGCGGCGGCTGCGGCAGCGAGAGCAACAAGGCCGGCGCGATGTTCTGCTCGGACTGCGGCAACCGATTCTGACCATTCCCCACTGAAACCGGCGTTTCTCCGCGAGTTTCCACGAAATCCGTCAGGTTCTCACTGTGCGGCCCGCTTCGGCGGGCAGTGAGCTTTCTCGAGCATCGACAACGGCCCGCGCTGCGAGTATTTGTCGGGGGTGCGCGAGGGGGCTCGTGGCACGGAACCGGATCGGACGGCCGTTCCGGAACTCGTGGAGGAGGGTGCGGCGTGAGTACCGACGGGCCGGGCGGAAACGAAACGGAATGGCCGGTCGGCACGGTGTTGTCGCGCTTGCCGGGCGCGCTCACCGATGAGTTGCTGGGGCTGGGGGCGCCGAAACCGTGCCGGGCCGGCACGGTTTTGCTGCACCAGGGTGAGCCCAGTACGCACGTTTTCCTCCTCGGGCACGGGAAACAACCCCGCTTGGCGTGCGTCAAGGTGACGGTGGCCGCCCGGAACGGCACCGAGAGCCTGCTGGGTATCAGGATCAGTGGCGATCTGGTCGGCGAGATGGGTGTGCTGCGAGAGGGGCCGCGGTCGGCCACGGTGACGACGTGCCGGGCGATGACGGTGCACCGGATCCCGATCGAGAGCTTCCGGGTCTTCCTGCGGCGCAGGGAAGAAGCCTGGCGGGTGGTGTGCCACATGATTGCCGATCGGCTCGACTGGGCCAACCGCCGTCGCCTCGACTTCGCCGGGTACGACACGGCGGTGCGGCTCGCCCGGGTGCTGGTCGAGCTCGCCGCGCACCACGGCACCCCGGGCGGGGGCGGGATCCGGCTGGGAATCGAGCTTTCCCAGTCGGAATTCGGCAAGCTCATCGGAGCCGGCCGTGACTCGACCCAATTGGCTGTCCGCCAATTGAAGGAACTGGACTATATCGGGTACAGATACCGGACAGTAACCATTCTTGACCTGAACGGGCTAGCGACCTTCGCTGATCCTGACTAACGAACAGGTGCAGATCACGGAATTTTCCGGAGTCTTGGTCACGGAGTGGAGGCAGACTCTGCGCTCACTCCCACCAGATCCGAAAAGGACAATGACCTTGGCTCGTGCCAGCGATTTCACTCGCCATCTTCTCGTTTCCATGGACGTGCAGGGTTACGGCAGCCGGGACGACCAGCAACACGCCGCGATCCAGTCCGGCTTGCTCAGCGTGGCGAACACCGCCGCCACCCGGTGTGGCCTGGATCGGTCGGCCTGGCACCGGCAGGGCGCCGGCGACGGCGAACTGGCGATCCTGCCCGGTGCCGTGGCCGAACCGGACGTCACGGACGACTACGTCCGCGAGCTGGTCGCCGGACTCGCCGACCACAACCACGACCTGGCACCCGAAGCCCGGATGCGGATCCGGATCGCGATCCACCACGGGGTGGCGATGCCCGGCGCGAACGGCTGGACGGGGCAGGGCGTCGTCGGCGTCAGCCGCCTTGTCGACAGTGCGCCTCTTCGCGCCGCCCTGAAGGCGTTCCCGGAAGCCGACCTGGCCGTGGTCGTCTCGCGGCAGATCTACACCGACGTCGTGGCCCAGCGGCACACCTCTCTGAAACCGGCCGAGTTCCGGGAAGTCGTGGTGCGCCAGAAGGAATACACCGACGTCGCGTGGCTCCGGGTGCCGGGCTACGACGTGCACGGCGCTACCCTCGCCGCGGATCCGCCGGAGCAGCCGGCCGCCGCGGTGGTCGCCCCGGCCGGTCAGCAGTACCGCGCCGAGGCGATCACCGTGCTCAACGGGAGTGTCGACGCGCGCGACGCGGTCTTCGGGATCAAGCGCGGCTGATGAGCGAGGAAGAACCGGCGGAGACGCCGGCCGAGGCGCCGGATCCGGCGCTCGGCGACGACTACACCGAACAGCTCACCCGTGCGGTGAACCAGTTCAACGGGCCGATCTACGCCGACGGCGCCCAGTTCGGCATCGGCCCGCGGCGGCCGGAACGGGTCAAGGCGGCCGCCGGCATGCTCGACGACGCCGACGTCGTGGCCGAACTGCGCGGCTACGTACCTCCCGGCTGCTTCGACACCGCGCTCACCGCGCTGGGCAAGGACCACGTCGTCGGCCTGCACGGGAGCCGGGGAACCGGGAAGCGGGCCGGGGCGACCGCTCTTCTGCGCGAGGTCACCGGCGGCCCGCTGTACGTGCTGTCCCCGATGAACCGGCTGAAGAGCTTGGCCGAGCGCGAATACGCGGCCGGGAGCGGCTACATCATCGCGGATCGGATCGCGGAGCGGAAAACCGCCGACGTCGACTTCACCTGGCGCACGGTGCGCGACCGCGTTCGCGACCAGGGGGCCTATCTGGTAGTCACGACGACCACGCCGACCGAGCAGGGCGAAGTCGACTCCGTGGCCCAGGTGCGCTGGGAGCCGCCCGACCTGCGGACGGTGCTGCGCGCCCGGCTCGCCGGCCGGGCGGACCGCGAGGACGTGATCGAGCAGGTCCTGCGGGCTTGGCCGGACGGCGGGCAGTTGCACGACCTCGTCGGCGTCGCGGCCGACATCGCCGACGGGACGGCGGTCGCCGAGGCGCTCCCGAAACTGGACGCGTCGCTGCAGGACCAGGTCCGGATCTGGTTCGACGAAGAGCGGGACGAGCGAGACTACCTGGCCGTCACCGCGCTGGCCTTCCTCGACGGGGCTCGCCAGCGCACGTTCGAGTCCGCGCTCGCCCAGCTCGAAGGCAAGCTCGCCGAGACGGTCGCCGGTGGGGAGCCGGACGCCCTCGAACGCACGCAACCCGAGCTGCTCCGGCAGCACCGCCTGAAGCTCTACGCGCACGACAGCTTGATCAAGATCGAGCGGGTCGGCACGGACGGCGTCGCGCGGCACTGCCCCCGGTTCAAGGAGCCGAGGTACCGCGGGTTCGTCCTGGCGGAGTTGTGGGCTCGCGAGGAAGCGCCGTTCTGGGACGGCGTCTCCGCGTGGCTGGACGAAGTCATGCCGAAGGAAGGGCTGCGCGTCGCCGCCGGCCTCGCCGAGCTGGCGAGGTCCGCCTTCGACGAGGTCGACGACATCCTGGCGCCCTGGGCCGACGGGCGCCGGGGCTGGCCCGGCCAGACCACGGCGACGCACGTGCTGTGGTTGCTGAGCTACGACGAGGCGCTCGCCCCGGAGGCGCTCCAACTGGCCGCACACTGGGCGGGCCGCGGCAGCCCGGCAGAACGGTGGACCGGGGCGGTCGCGCTGAGCGGGGAGCTCGGCGCCCGGTACCCGCACGAGGCCGCCAACCGCCTGTGGCAGCTCATCCTGCAGAGCCACACCGTCACGGGGGATGCGCACGTTGCGCTCGCCGGCCTGTTCGTCACCCTCATCAAGCGCACCGAGGACGCCGGGGTCGTGCTGACGTTGCTCGACGGGAAGCTGCGACGGCTGGCGAAGCCGGGCGCCACGCCCGGGTACATCCGTGCGACCACGCGGGCGATCCTCAGCGTGCTCTCCGCGCGAGACCGGATCGCCGGCCGGCACGCCGCAATCGAGCACCTCTGCGCCGCGCCGGACCGTGCCGCGCCCGTCGAAGGCCGGCTGTGGGCCGCCGCGCTGTGCAACCGGCCGACCCGCAAACGGGCGCTCACCGTGTTGCGGGCGTCCCTCAACGACCTCAAGCACCTCTGTGAGGACCCGGTCGCCGTCGCGACCGCGCTGGGCGCGGCCATTTCGGACGCCTTGCCAGCCGGTGAAGCCGACTTGCTCCGCACGGACTTCGCAGCACTCGAAGCCCGCACTCACAAAGACAGTTCACCGCTGGTCGAGCACCTGCTCGCCGCGATCGCCCACCTGCACCGAGAGGCCACCGCCCTGCCATGACCCATCCCTACCCGATCGTCGAGCAGCGCTCCCTGGACCCCGCGCGGGTGAAGGGGAAGTGGCTCTGGCGCAAGGAGTTCCGCGACCACGGCGAGCTGCCCAGGCCGAACGCGCACCACGTGTTCGTCTACCGCGTGGACGGCGAGTACATCCTCGATAGCGCCCAGCGGCGCCTGGATGAGGAACAGGTCGTCAACGCCACGCACGTCAGCCTGGTGGACCTGACTCGCGACGCCGAGGTGCTCGTCGAGCTGGCCATCCCGTGCGCCGAGGCCGACGACTTCACCATGCGCGTCACGTTCGTCTGCACCGTGACCAATCCCATCAGCGTCGTGCGTGAAGGACGAGGTGACGCGCAGACGCTCCTACGCGCCTACCTCAAGAGCCACCACCGGATCTTCGAACTCGGTCTCGAGTACCGGCTCGACCAGGTCAACGAGGTCCGCCGGGACGTCAATGCCCAGGTGAAGGCCTTCACGACGCTCAAGCCGCCGGTGATCTCCGGGATCGCCGTGGAGTTGCGCAGCGTCGAGGTGCTGACGCCGGTCGAGTACCAGAAGCTCATGGGCAACCGCCGGAGCATCGAATACCAGTACGAGCTGGACACGACGCAGCAGCGCTTGGACCACACGCTGACCACCGAGCGCCAGCACAACGGCCACCATCTCGAACGTGACCAGACCGGGCACGACCAGCTGCTCGGAAGCGAACGGCTGGTCCACGAGCAGCGGCTGGATCGGGAACGCGTCCACCACGAAGGAACCGTCGGGGCCGAACGGCAGGGATACGAGCTCGACCGGCTGGCCGACCGGAAGGCGTTTGAGCGGGACCAGCGCGGGCACGACCGCGCGGAGATCACGGCGCTGGCCGAGATCATCCGCGACAACCCGGACAGCGCGCTGGCCAACGCGTACGTCACCGGCTCGCTGGACGCGGCCGACCTGGCCGAACGGCTGCTGACCGAGAACCGTCACCGCGCCGAGATCGAGCGCACCGACCGGCAGGCCAAGTTCGACCGGGAACACGAAGAGCGGCTCTGGGAGATCGAGCGGCGGAACGAGCAGCGCCGGTGGGAACGAGACCAGTCCCGGGAAGAACGCAAGTGGCGGCGGGAGGACCACGGCCTGGTCAGGGCCGAAACCCGGCGCAAGGAGGAGATCACCCTCGAGGTCATCCGGGAGCTCGGCAAGCGCGGCTACCTCGACATGACGAACCTGGACCCGAACGTGCTGATCACCAAGCTCACCGGGACCAAGCCCCCCGAGCGGCTCGATCAGGGCCGCAAGCCGGAGGAGCTGGCTACCGGCGAACGCGCCGAGGCAGCACCCGCCGCTGAAGACGGCGAAGAAGACGACGACACCGGGGTGAGGGAAGAGGATGTCAGTTGAGACCGAGGCGCCCGCGCGGGGCGCCTTGCCGCCGGACGTCCCGCTCGGGACGTACCGGCCGGTGGACCCGCACCGCGGGCTCGGGCGGCGGCTTCGGGCCCTCGCGGGGATCCGCGAGGAGATCCTGGACTGGGTGCCGGAGGAGCGGCCGCGGTACACGCGCCTCGGTGCCATCGTCTTCAACACCGGCCTGCTCGCCGGGGTTTCGCTGCTGGTGGCGCTCTCCAGCCTGTCGACGGTGCCGTGGATCTTCCTGGTGCCGGCCGGGGCGTTGTGGGCCTACGTCATCATCAGCTTCGACGGCTGGCTGATCGCCAGCACGCACGGGATGCTCGGCGGGGGCAAGGCCAAGGTATTCGTGCCCCGGCTCGTGATCTCGCTGCTCATGGGCGCGGTGATCGCGGAACCGTTGGTGCTGTGGATCTTCTCGCCCGCCATCCACAAGGAGGTCCTGGACGGCCGGGAGAACGAGCTGTCCGCCTACGAAAGCCAGTACCGGAGTTGCAACCCCGAAGGCGCGCCGGCGCTGAAGACGGACGACTGCGCCAACTACCAGCTGACGATCAAGGACTCGCCTGAGGCGGCGAAGGAGGAGCTGGACAAGGCCGTCAAGAACCGCGACGCGGCGAAGAAGGAGTACGACGGCCTTTACGGGCAGTGGGACGCATTAGAGAAGCTGGCGCGTGGGGAATGCAGTGGCGCTCGGGGTGACGGGCTCACGGGCGTCGCGGGTGACGGCCCCGAATGCGACCGGAACCGGACGGTGGCGGACCGTTTCCGCACCGACAACCAGTTGGACAAGCGCCAGGCCGACCTGACCGCCGCGAACGGCCGGATCGACGAGCTGACCAAGAAACTGGGAAGTGCCCAGCAGACCGCCGGCCAGCAGGTCAGCGCGGCCATCACCGCGAAGGTCACGGCGATGCGCGAACACCAGGGCACGATCGGCATCCTCGACGAGTCCGCCGCGCTCGAGCGGCTGGCCGACCGCAGCGGGTTCGTGTTCGCGGCCCAGTGGCTCGTGCGGCTGCTCCTCATCGCGATCGACTGCCTCCCGGTGCTGACGAAGCTGATGAGCGGGTCGACGGCCTACGACGTGCTCGTCTCGAGGCAGGTCGAGGTCGCCCGGCGGCTGCACGACAAGCACGTCACGCTGCGGGAGCGGCAGGACACAGCCGACAACGACGTCTGGTTGCAGCGCACCGAGTACAACCTTCGGACGAGGATCGACAGCATCGAGGAGGCCGACCGGTCCGCCCGGGCCCGGCGCGAGTCGGACTTGGACGCCGAGATCGACAAGCTGGCCGAGAAGCTGCGCAGCCAGTAGTTGCCGGCACGAGTTCCCGGGAATTCATAACGAGTAAGTTCTGCTCCAGTCGGTCAACGGTGTGCCGGGCAAGATCCTGCCCTCCTTCTGATCCACCTGGCGGCCCCCGCTCCGGCCGGGGCCGCCACTCTCCCCGGGGAGACCCATGGATCGGCAGCTGCTCGGCAGGCGCGGCATCGCGGTGATCGCGATCGCCGCGGTGACCGCCACACAGCCGCAGCTCGTCGCCGATCCGCGCGCCCCGCAGCCGGATCCCGCCGGGCGGCGAAGTCCATGAGCAGCAGGCCGCCGTCGACGTCGAGGAGGTCCGCCTCCAGCCGCTCAGCCCGCGTCCCGGACGTCGCCACCCGGGGGAGCCGTGGCCCCGCGGCGTCGGCGACGTGCTGCTCGAAGCCGGGAAGATCGTTGCTAGGCCAGGCTTTTCGCGAACCAGTGCTCGGCGTACTGGTCGTCGTTGAACGGCTCGACCTCGGCGTACCCGGTCCGCGCGTAGAGCGCCCGGGCCTCGACAAGGTCGTGGCGGGTGTCGAGCCGCATGTGCCGCGCGCCGAGCCGGCGGGCCGCGTCCTCGGCCGCCGCGACCAGCCGCGGGGCCGCTCCCGAGCCGCGGTGAGCGGGCTTGACGTACATCTTCGTCAGCTCGCCGACCCCCGGCTCGAGGACGCGGGTGCCGACACAGCCGGCGAGCACGCCGTCCCACCGGCCCAGCAGGAACGCCCCGGTCGGGGCGACCAGGTCGGTGCCCGGCTCGTCGGCCAGCGCGATCGCCATCTCCGCGTCGGTGACCGGGCGCCCGTAGTACCGCGAAGCGACTTCGGCCATGTACTCGCGCATGATCGCGACGGCGTCCGGGTGACTGACGGGGACTTCGGTGATGTTCCACTCCACGTCCCCATCTTGGGGAAGCTGTCCACCGAATTCAGCGGCGGCGCCCGACCCCGGGCACCATGAAGGCATGACGCCTGTCACGAAGCGCCTCACGGTCGTGGCCGTCCTGCTGATCACGGCGGGCGCGGTCCTGCTGTCGGTGGGCGCGATCGGTTTCCGGGCCACCTCCGACGAGCCGGACGCCAACATCGGCGCCGGGTTCGCCCTGCTCGCCGGGCCCTACGTCGTCGGCCTGGGCGTGGTGTTCGCCTTGTCGGCCGGCCTCACGCACCTGACGTCCCGGCGCCGCTGACGGCTCACCGCGGCGAGTGCTCCCACAGCGCCGAGGGCAGGTTCCCGGCCAGGTCGGCCAGGTAGTCGGCCTCGGCCACGAGGTTCTGTCGCGTCGCGCAGCCCGGGCCCCAGGTCCGCGCCGACCCGTGCTCGACGACGACGTCCCGCTGCGCGAACCGCGGGTGCGCGGCCAGCCAGCGGGCGAGCTCGCCCTCGAGGCGCGAGTCCGGCGGCAGCGTCGGCATGGTCATCGCCTGGCCCGCCACGATCCGCACCTCCGGGCACTCCGGCACCCGCACCTGGGTGACGTGGGTGTCGCGCAGGTAGGTGTGGTCGTCGAAGTTCCGGTACGGCTCCTGGTCGTCGATCCCGATCGTCTGCCGGTCGCGGTGGCGGAACTCGACCCAGGTCTCCCTTGGCTGGTCCGCCAGCGGCCGGCCGGTCGGGTGGACGACGCCGAACGTCGGCGCCGCGCTCTCCTCGCCCGGGACACCACTGTGGAACGTGCCCCCGCGCTCGGCCGCGAAGGCCTTGAACCAGTGCTCTTTCCGGTTCTGCAACGACTTCGTCCTCGACCGCCACCAGAACCCGACGACGGCCGCGATCACCACCACGACGAGCGCGATCCCGAGGATCACCGCTCCGGCGTTGCCACCATCGGCCAGATACATCGTCAGAAGTCCAGGTCCGCACGGGTTTCGTCGTCCGACTGGTCGCGGCCCGTTTCGCCGTAGTCGCTCGCCTTCTTGGCGTTCTTGACGTGGCTGTTGAGCTTGCCGAGGTGGTCGTTGACCGTCTTGGCCGGGTTGTCGCCGGGGTTGGCCGGGTCGAACCCGAACACACCCTTGACCGCGGCCTCGCCGCCCTTCTTCAGGACCTCGGTGGCCCCGGTCTTCAGGATCGTCGGCGTGTACCGGATGTTGCCCGCCGCGTCCTTGACCGGGTTCTCCCAGGCCTTCGCCCAGCGCTTGCCGAGCATCCCGCTCTCACCCATGGCCTTCTCGAGCAGCGTCTGGCCTTCGTTGCCCTTGGTGATCTTCGCGAGCGCCTTGCCGGTGTCCGAGCCGGCGAACACCTGGCCGAGCTTCGACGCGGCCAGCTCGGCCTTCATCTTCTCCAGCCAGGCGAGGATCTTCTGCAGCAGCTCGCGGACCTTCGACACCTTCTGCGTCGTCTTCGCCGTGGTGGCGCCGAGCTTGACCTCGGACGCCGTGCCCGCGGTGGCCACCGACGCCCCGCAGGTCGGCACCGCGGCGGCCAGCGCCGGCACCCAGATCATGATCAGCCAGGTGATCAGCTCGGTCAGGATCGCCTTGATCAGGTCCTCGACGAAGCTCATCAGCATGCTGCTCAGCTGCAGCATCCGCGCCAGGTCCCCGGACTTCGCGGAGACGCCGCCGATGCCGTGCGCGAACTCGCCGAGCGACCGGCGGGCCGCGTCACCCGCGTCGCCCTTCCACTGCGCGAGCGACGAGTCGGCGACCTCGGCGAAGTTCTTCGCCAGCTGGTCCAGACCGGTGGCGATCGCGCTGAAGTTCTCCGCCGCGACGCCGAGCGCCGGGCCGTCACCGCTGACGAAGTGGATCGCGTCCTGGATCGGCTGGACGGCGCTGAGCAGGAAGTTCAGCCCCTGGCCGACCAGCCAGCCGAGCGGGTCGGTGGCGATGTCGGTGATCGTGCTGGAGCTCGACTGGATGAAGCCCGCCGTGTCGGTGGCGATCGAGGTGAGCCCGAGCGTGATGTCCGCGCCGTCGGGGTGCGGCGCGGCGACGGCCTTGACCACCGAGACGGCGTCTTGGCCGACGGTCACCGCGCTGCCCACGAACGGCGTCGCCTTGACCGCGTTGCCGGTGTTCACCCCGAGCACGGTGGCCGGGTCGTCCGGCTTGACCGTGACGCCGCTCGCGACGTCCTGGAACTCCGCCATCGTCCGCGTCCCCCTACGGCTTCTTCGGCCCGTCGAGCAGGACTTCCACCTGTCCGAAGAAGGCTTTGTGGTCGTCCTCGGTGCCCTGGTAGACGCGCGCCGCGTCGGTGAACTTCTCCTGCGCCGAGGTCAGGCCGTCGGCCATCGACCCCAGCAGGTCCCGCAGCTCGCGCAGCGTCTCGTCGTACCCGTGCTTGGTGAACAGGCCCACCACGCCCCAGGACTTATCCCCGACGTCGGCCTGACCGACCTTCTCGGTGAACTTCGCGCCCTGCTCGCGGTACTCGCCGAGCACACCGGCGTAGCTGTGCAGCGCGTCCACCCGGACCTGGTAACCACCGGCACCGTCGGGCATCAGTCCTCCTCGTCGAACAGGTTGCGCAGGAAGCTGTCGCCCGCGGACCCGCCGCTCGCGGGCGGGGCCGCCGGCGGGTCCGGGGCGTCGGCCTTCCGCAGGACCCGGTCCTCGGAGAAGTCTTCGGGAGCTGCGATCGGCGGCGCGGTCTCTTCCGCCAGCTTCGACCGCAGTTCTTCCACGCTGGTTCCGAACGCCTCGGCCTGCGTTTCGAGGACCTGCTCGACCAGCCCGTCGTCGCCCACGTGCTCCTGGACGATGACGGCCTGGCGCCGAGCGGCCGCGCCGACGGCTTCCCGCAGCGTCGCCATCAGCGCCGTCGACAGCGCCGTCGACAGCGCCTGCGGGCCCTTCGCCAGCGCGGCGTCGGTGAACTTGACGTCGAGGACCGCGCCACCCGGCCCGGTGACCACCGTGACCCCGCCGTCCGGCGACGCCGCGGTCGCCCGGAGCCCGGTCAGCTCCTGCCGCATCCCGGCCAGCCCGGCGAACCGCTCGTCGGCGTCCCGGATACCCGCCTCGAACCGCTGGAACTCGGCGACCAGCTGGTCGAACTCCGCCGACATGTCCTTCTTCCTCCCGAACGCCCGGTACGTGGTCCACCCATCGTGGCCCCTCGGCGACGGTGTGACGCGGGGAACGGCGGATCCGATCCCACTGCGTCACCCGATCGGGAAATGGGTAGGTTTCGGCCGCAAGGGGAAGCAGGGGACAAGCGCTAGGAGTGTGTGATGAGCAGCACCGAAGGGGCCGGACGGTCCGAAGAGGAAGACCGGAAGCAGAGCGGCAGCCACGCGGCGCCCGAGGGGGCAGGCGTGCACCCGCTGATCGATCTCTCGCGCGACCCGAACCCGGGCAAGCCGGACCACGCGAAGCCCGAAGAAGACTGAGCGGCGGGGCGCGAAACGGGGCCGTGGCGGCGTTCCCGGCCCCGTCGGGCCCGGCCGCGCCACCCTGCGGAATGTCCGGCGCTCCGCCCGTGTTGAGAGGTAGGCTGAGGGTTCGTCGACCTTCAGACCCCCCGCTTCGCCCGTCCGGTAGATGGGCGGGTATCTTTGGAGACCGTGCCCGGCAGGCGTCGGGCCGCTCCGCGTGCCGTGCGGCATGGGCGGGGTGCTCAGGCACCCGGTCACCGGCTTCGGCAGGTCGGGGTTGCGACGGAAAATCCCTACGGGAAGTTACCGGTCGAGAGACCGTGACGCGGGCCGACACGCCCGACCGCGGGGGCCGGTGAAGACACGTAGAAGCAAGATCACGACAGGAAGCTGGTCCATTGCCCACGATCCAGCAGCTGGTCCGCAAGGGCCGCCAGGACAAGGCTGCCAAGCAGAAGACCGCGGCCCTCAAGGGGAGCCCGCAGCGGCGTGGCGTGTGCACTCGCGTGTACACCACGACCCCCAAGAAGCCGAACTCGGCGCTGCGCAAGGTCGCGCGTGTGAAGCTGACCAGCGGCATCGAGGTCACCGCCTACATCCCCGGTGAGGGCCACAACCTGCAGGAGCACTCGATGGTGCTCGTGCGCGGTGGTCGTGTGAAGGACCTTCCGGGTGTCCGCTACAAGATCATCCGTGGTTCTCTCGACACCCAGGGTGTGAAGAACCGCAAGCAGGCGCGCAGCCGCTACGGCGCGAAGAAGGAGAAGAGCTAATGCCCCGCAAGGGTCCGGCCCCCAAGCGGCCGCTGATCTCTGACCCCGTCTACGCCTCCCCGCTGGTCACCCAGCTGGTGAACAAGGTGCTGAAGGACGGGAAGCGCTCCCTCGCCGAGCGCATCGTGTACGGCGCGCTCGAAGGCGCTCGCGAGAAGTCCGGCACCGACCCGGTCGTCACGCTGAAGCGCGCTCTCGACAACGTGAAGCCCACCATCGAGGTGAAGAGCCGCCGCGTCGGTGGCGCCACCTACCAGGTGCCGATCGAGGTCAAGCCGGGTCGCTCCACGACCTTGGCGCTGCGCTGGCTGGTCTCCTTCTCGCAGGCTCGTCGCGAGAAGACGATGATCGAGCGCCTGCAGAACGAGCTCCTCGACGCTTCCAACGGCCTCGGTGCCAGCGTGAAGCGCCGCGAGGACACGCACAAGATGGCCGAGTCCAACCGGGCCTTCGCGCACTACCGCTGGTGATGATCGCCCGGCTGTCGATCAAGCCATGCCGGGCCCCAAGCTTGAGAACAGGGGAACACTCTCGTGGCACGTGACGTGCTGACCGACCTGAACAAGGTCCGCAACATCGGCATCATGGCCCACATCGACGCCGGCAAGACGACCACCACCGAGCGGATCCTGTTCTACACCGGGGTCAACTACAAGATCGGTGAAGTCCACGACGGCGCCGCCACCATGGACTGGATGGAGGAGGAGCAGAAGCGGGGTATCACCATCACCTCGGCTGCCACCACCACCTTCTGGGACGACCACCAGATCAACATCATCGACACCCCGGGCCACGTCGACTTCACCGTCGAGGTGGAGCGCAACCTCCGGGTGCTCGATGGCGCGGTCGCCGTCTTCGACGGCAAGGAAGGCGTCGAGCCGCAGTCCGAGCAGGTCTGGCGGCAGGCGGACAAGTACGACGTCCCGCGCATCTGCTTCGTCAACAAGATGGACAAGCTCGGCGCGGACTTCTACTACACGGTCAAGACGATCATCGATCGTCTCGGCGTCCGGCCGCTGGTCATCCAGCTGCCGATCGGTGCCGAGAACGACTTCGAAGGCGTCGTCGACCTGGTCCGCATGAAGGCGCTGACCTGGCGTGGCGAGGTGCAGAAGGGCGAGGACTACTCCGTCGAGGAGATCCCGGCCGAGCTGGCCGAGCTGGCCGCGGAGTACCGCGAGAAGCTGATCGAGACCGTCTCCGAGGCGGACGACACGCTGATGGAGAAGTTCCTCGAGGGTGAGGAGCTGACGGAGGCCGAGATCAAGTCCGGCATCCGCAAGCTCACCATCACCAGCCAGGTCTTCCCGGTGCTGGCCGGTTCCGCGTTCAAGAACAAGGGCGTGCAGCCCATGCTCGACGCGGTCATCGACTACCTGCCGACCCCGCTGGACGTCCCGGCCGTCGAGGGCCTGCTGCCCGACGGCGAGACCGTCGCGTCCCGCAAGGCGTCGGTCGACGAGCCGTTCGCCGCGCTCGCGTTCAAGATCGCCGCGCACCCGTTCTTCGGCAAGCTGACCTACATCCGGGTGTACTCGGGCAAGGTCGCCGCCGGCGCCCAGGTCGTCAACGCGACCAAGGACCGGAAGGAGCGCATCGGGAAGATCTTCCAGATGCACTCCAACAAGGAGAACCCGGTCAATGACGCCCAGGTCGGCCACATCTACGCGGTCATCGGGCTGAAGGACACCACCACGGGTGACACCCTGGCGGACCCGCAGAACCCGATCGTGCTCGAGTCAATGACGTTCCCCGAGCCGGTCATCCGGGTCGCGATCGAACCGAAGACGAAGGCCGACCAGGAGAAGCTGTCCCTGGCGATCCAGAAGCTGGCCGAAGAGGACCCGACGTTCCAGGTCAAGCTGGACGAGGACACCGGCCAGACGATCATCGCGGGTATGGGCGAGCTGCACCTCGAGGTGCTGGTGAACCGGATGAAGTCCGACTACAAGGTCGAGGCGAACATCGGCAAGCCGCAGGTCGCTTACCGCGAGACGATCAAGAAGACGGTCGAGAAGCTCGACTTCGTCCACAAGAAGCAGACCGGTGGTTCCGGCCAGTTCGCGAAGGTCATCGTGAAGCTGGAGCCGCTCGAGCGCACCGATGGCGCGCTCTACGAGTTCGTCAACAAGGTGTCCGGTGGCCGCGTGCCGCGGGAGTACATCCCGTCGGTCGACGCGGGCGCGCAGGACGCGATGCAGTACGGCGTCCTGGCCGGCTACCCGCTCGTCGGGTTGAAGTTCACCTTGCTGGACGGTGCTTACCACGAGGTCGACTCTTCGGAGATGGCGTTCAAGATCGCCGGTTCCATGGCGATGAAGGAAGCCGCGAAGAAGGCCGGCCCGGTGATCCTGGAGCCGATGATGGCGGTCGAGGTGACCACGCCCGAGGACTACATGGGCGATGTCATCGGTGACCTCAACTCCCGCCGTGGTCAGATCCAGGCCATGGAGGAGCGGGCGGGCATCCGCGTCGTGAAGGCGCTGGTCCCGCTGTCGGAGATGTTCGGCTACGTCGGCGACCTTCGGTCCCGCACCCAGGGCCGGGCGAACTACTCCATGTTGTTCGACTCCTACGCCGAGGTTCCCGCGAACGTCGCGAAGGAAATCATCGCGAAGGCGACGGGGGAGTAGTTCCCCCACCGCGCGCGGGCACTAAGGGACTCTCCTGAACGTCCGCAGCACGAAGGAACATTCGGGGGCTGGCAGCCACGCCGGCCCCCGAGCACAAAGCGAAATCAGTCCAGGAGGACATTCCAGTGGCGAAGGCGAAGTTCGAGCGGAGCAAGCCGCACGTCAACATCGGGACCATCGGTCACGTCGACCACGGCAAGACCACGCTGACCGCGGCGATCACCAAGGTTCTGCACGACAAGTACCCGAACCTCAACGAGTCGCGTGCGTTCGACCAGATCGACAACGCGCCCGAAGAGCGCCAGCGTGGTATCACGATCAACATCTCGCACGTCGAGTACCAGACCGAGAAGCGTCACTACGCGCACGTCGATGCCCCCGGTCACGCTGACTACATCAAGAACATGATCACCGGTGCCGCTCAGATGGACGGCGCGATCCTCGTGGTCGCGGCGACCGACGGCCCGATGCCGCAGACCCGCGAGCACGTGCTGCTCGCCCGTCAGGTCGGCGTGCCCTACATCGTGGTCGCGCTGAACAAGGCCGACATGGTCGACGACGAGGAGATCCTCGAGCTCGTCGAGCTTGAGGTCCGTGAGCTGCTGTCCTCGCAGGAGTTCCCGGGCGACGACGCTCCGGTCGTGCGCGTCTCGGGCCTCAAGGCCCTTGAGGGCGACGAGAAGTGGGGCGAAGCCGTTCTCGAGCTGATGAACGCTGTCGACGACAACGTGCCGGACCCGGTGCGCGAGCTCGACAAGCCGTTCCTGATGCCGATCGAGGACGTCTTCACGATCACCGGTCGCGGCACCGTCGTCACCGGCCGCGTCGAGCGTGGCGTGGTCAACGTGAACGAAGAGGTCGAGATCGTCGGCATCAAGGAGAAGTCGACCAAGACGACTGTCACCGGTGTCGAGATGTTCCGCAAGCTGCTGGACCAGGGCCAGGCGGGCGACAACGTCGGCCTCCTCGTCCGCGGTATCAAGCGTGAGGACGTCGAGCGCGGCCAGGTCGTCGTGAAGCCGGGTACCACCACCCCGCACACCGACTTCGAGGGCCGGGTCTACATCCTGTCGAAGGACGAGGGTGGCCGTCACACCCCCTTCTTCAACAACTACCGTCCGCAGTTCTACTTCCGCACCACGGACGTGACCGGCGTCGTGACCCTCCCCGAGGGCACCGAAATGGTCATGCCGGGCGACAACACCGACATCTCGGTGGCGCTGATCCAGCCGATCGCCATGGACGTGAACCTGCGCTTCGCCATCCGCGAGGGTGGCCGCACCGTCGGTGCGGGTCAGGTCACCAAGATCATCAAGTGATTCGGCGCCCCGCCCGGGGCTGATACACCCCCGGGTCCGGGGCGTCAAATCACGTGTGCGACACTATTCAGGTTGCTCGTCCTGGGGCGGCCGATCCCTTTCGGGGGTCCGGCCGCCTCGGTGCGAGTGGTCACGGTCCGCGGAGCACTTTCCTTCGGGTGAGGCGAGCGGGCAAAGGCGGTGAGCCGACAGCGCTTGCGAAAGCGTGCCGGCTCATAGCCTCCTCACGTTGAGGAAGACCAGGCAAGACGACGATCCCGCGGGATCCGTCTGTGCGTCGGGCGCGACACGCCCGACCGCGTGGACCGGGGACAGGGCCGTTGAACTGCGGAAACTCGGGACCGGATGGCAACATCCGGGGCGGGTTTTGTGAGATAGCGGCACGAGACGACAAGGAACGAGCAGCCACCATGGCGGGACAGAAGATCCGCATCCGGCTCAAGGCCTACGACCACGAGGCGATCGACACCTCGGCGCGCAAGATCGTGGAGACGGTCACGCGCACCGGCGCCCGTGTTGTCGGGCCGGTGCCGCTGCCCACCGAGAAGAACGTTTACTGCGTCATCCGCTCGCCGCACAAGTACAAGGACTCGCGCGAGCACTTCGAGATGCGCACGCACAAGCGTCTGATCGACATCCTCGACCCGACGCCGAAGACGGTCGACGCGCTCATGCGCATCGATCTGCCGGCGAGCGTCGACGTCAACATCCAGTAAGCGTTGGGCGAGCGGCGGAGATAAGAGACTCATGTCTGACAGGCAAATGAAGGGCATCCTGGGCACCAAGCTCGGCATGACCCAGGTCTTCGACGAACTGAACCGGGTCGTCCCGGTCACGGTCGTCAAGGCCGGTCCGAACGTGGTGACCCAGGTTCGGACCCAGGACAAGGACGGCTACACGGCCGTGCAGCTGGCGTTCGGCGCGGTCGACCCGCGCAGGGTGAACAAGCCGCGCACCGGCCACTACGACAAGGCGGGCGTGACGCCGCGCCGCTTCCTTGCCGAGCTGCGCACCACCGACGCCGAGACCTATGAGGTCGGCCAGGAGATCACCGCCGAGGTGTTCGCCGCCGGCGTCGAGGTCGACGTCACCGGTACCAGCAAGGGCAAGGGCTACGCGGGCGTCATGAAGCGCCACGGTTTCAAGGGCCAGGGCGCGAGCCACGGTGCGCAGGCCGTGCACCGCCGGCCGGGCTCGATCGGTGGCTGTGCCACCCCGGGCCGCGTCTTCAAGGGCGTGCGCATGGCCGGCCGGATGGGTTCCGACCGCGTCACCACGCAGAACCTGACCGTGCACGCGGTGCGTGCCGAGGATGGCCTGCTGCTGATCAAGGGCGCCGTGCCCGGTCCCAAGGGCGGCCTGCTGTTCGTGCGCAGCGCCGCGAAGGGTGGTAACTCCGAATGACAAGCGTCGAGCTGAAGACCCCGGCCGGTAAAGCCGACGGCACCGTGGACCTCCCCGAGGAGATCTTCGACGTGCAGGCCAATGTCGCGCTGATGCACCAGGTGGTGGTGGCCCAGCAGGCCGCCGGCCGCCAGGGCACGCACGACACGAAGACCCGTGGCGAGGTTCGCGGTGGCGGCAAGAAGCCGTACCGCCAGAAGGGCACCGGCCGTGCCCGCCAGGGTTCGACCCGTGCGCCGCAGTTCGTCGGCGGTGGCGTCGTCCACGGCCCCACGCCGCGTGACTACTCCCAGCGCACCCCGAAGAAGATGAAGGCCGCCGCTCTGCGTGGCGCCCTCTCGGACCGGGCTCGCGCCGGCCAGCTGCACATCGTCACCGAACTGGTGACGGGTGAGAAGCCGTCCACGAAGGCCGCCAAGGCCGTTCTCGCCGCGGTGACGCAGGCGACGCGCGTGCTCGTGGTGCTGCACCGGGACGACGAGTACAGCTGGGTTTCCCTGCGGAACCTCCCCGAGGTTCACCTGATCTGGTTCGACCAGCTCAACACCTACGACGTGCTGGTCAACGACGACGTCGTGTTCACCAAGGCCGCTTACGACGGCTTCGTCGCCGGCCCCGCCCGGGGCAAGAGCCACAAAGCGAAGGCTGGCGCGCCCGCCGGCGCTGGAGGCTCGGACGCAGTGCGGTCGAGCGAGGTTTCGGAAGGGAGTGACGAGCAGTGAGTTCGGTCGCCATTGCCGATCCCCGCGACATCTTGCTCGCGCCGGTGATCTCCGAGAAGTCCTACGGACTGCTCGAGGACCACAAGTACACGTTCATCGTTCGTCCGGACGCCAACAAGACCCAGATCAAGATCGCGGTCGAAAAGGTGTTCGGCGTCAAGGTGGTCAGCGTCAACACGGCCAACCGCCAGGGCAAGCGGAAGCGGACTCGCGCAGGCTTCGGCAAGCGCAAGGACACGAAGCGCGCCATCGTGACTCTTTCGCCTGAGAGCAAGGCGATCGAGATCTTCGGCGGACCCACCGCGTAAAGGACTGAGCTGACATGGGCATCCGCAAGTACAAGCCGACGACCCCGGGTCGTCGCGGTTCGAGCGTCTCGGACTTCGCCGAGATCACCCGCTCGACTCCCGAGAAGTCGCTGCTGCGTCCGCTGAGCGGCACGGGCGGTCGCAACTCGTCCGGCAAGATCACCACCCGGCACAAGGGTGGTGGCCACAAGCGTGCGTACCGGCTGATCGACTTCCGCCGGAACGACAAGGACGGCGTTCCCGCCAAGGTCGCGCACATCGAGTACGACCCCAACCGGTCCGCTCGCATCGCGCTGCTGCACTACGCCGACGGTGAGAAGCGCTACATCATCGCACCGGAGAAGCTTCGCCAGGGTGACACGGTTGAGAACGGCCCCCGCGCCGACATCAAGCCGGGCAACAACCTGCCGCTGCGCAACATCCCGGTCGGTACCGTGATCCACGCGATCGAGCTCCGCCCCGGTGGCGGCGCGAAGATGGCGCGGTCCGCGGGCGCGAAGGTGCAGCTCGTCGCCAAGGACGGTCCGTACGCCCAGCTGCGTCTCCCCTCGGGTGAGATCCGCAACGTGGACGTGCGCAACCGCGCCACCATCGGCGAGGTCGGCAACTCCGAGCACGCCAACATCAACTGGGGCAAGGCCGGCCGTAACCGCTGGCGCGGCAAGCGCCCCACGGTCCGTGGTGTCGTCATGAACCCGGTCGACCACCCGCACGGTGGTGGCGAGGGCAAGACGTCCGGTGGTCGTCACCCCGTCAACCCGAACGGTAAGCCCGAGGGCCGCACGCGTCGCCGCAAGGCATCCGACGCGATGATCGTCCGCCGTCGCCGTACCGGCAAGAACAAGCGCTGAGCAGGGAGGTAGAAGAACATGCCACGTAGCCTCAAAAAGGGCCCCTTCGTGGACGACCACCTGCTCAAGAAGGTGGACGTTCTCAACGAGTCGGGCAAGAAGACCGTCATCAAGACCTGGTCGCGTCGGTCCACGATCATCCCGGACTTCCTGGGTCACACGATCGCGGTGCACGACGGCCGCAAGCACGTCCCGGTGTTCGTCACCGAGGCAATGGTGGGTCACAAGCTGGGGGAGTTCGCCCCGACTCGGACCTTCAAGGGTCACATCAAGGACGACCGGAAGTCGCGCCGCCGCTGAGCGGGCACGAGAGATCAAGGAACTAGCGATGAACGCCCAGAACGACGTAGCCGAGGCTCTGCCTGTGGCATACGCGCGGGCTCGCTTTGTCCGGGACTCGCCTACCAAGGTGCGCCGGGTCATCGAGCTCATCAAGGGACGTAGCGCCGCCGACGCCTTGGCCGTGCTCCGCTTCGCCCCCCAGGCGGCGAGCGAGCCGGTCGCGAAGGTGCTCGCGAGCGCCGTGGCCAACGCCGAGAACAACCTTCAGCTGGACCCGGAGACGCTCTGGGTCAAGAACGCGTACGCCGACGAGGGCCCGACCCTCAAGCGCATCCGTCCGCGGGCCCAGGGGCGCGCGTACCGGATCCGCAAGCGGACCAGCCACATCACCGTCGAGGTGGAGTCGCGTCCGGCCGCCGCGCAGAAGGCTCAGAGCAAGAAGAAGGCAGGTGGCCGGTAGTGGGCCAGAAAATCAACCCGCACGGTTTCCGCCTGGGTATCACCACGGACTGGAAGTCGCGCTGGTACGCCGACAAGCAGTACGCCGAGTACGTGGCCGAGGACGTCAAGATCCGGAAGCTGCTGGCGACGGGCATGGAGCGCGCCGGCATCTCCAAGGTCGAGATCGAGCGCACCCGTGACCGCGTCCGCGTCGACATCCACACCGCCCGGCCGGGCATCGTCATCGGCCGCCGCGGCGCGGAGGCCGACCGGATCCGCGGCGCGCTGGAGAAGCTGACCAAGAAGCAGGTCCAGCTGAACATCCTCGAGGTCAAGAACCCCGAGGCCGACGCCCAGCTGGTCGCCCAGGCGGTCGCGGAGCAGCTCTCCAACCGTGTGGCGTTCCGCCGCGCGATGCGGAAGGCGATCCAGACCTCCATGCGTTCGCCGCAGGTCAAGGGCATTCGCGTGCAGTGCGGCGGTCGTCTCGGCGGTGCCGAGATGTCCCGCTCCGAGCACTACCGCGACGGCCGTGTCCCGCTGCACACGCTGCGCGCCGACATCGACTACGGCTTCTTCGAGGCCAAGACGACGTTCGGTCGCATCGGCGTCAAGGTGTGGATCTACAAGGGTGAGCTCGTCGGTGGCCTGAAGGCCCGCGAAGCCCGTGACGCCGCCGAGCGCGCGCCGCGTCGCGAGCGCAGTGACCGGCCGGCCCGCCCGCGTCGTTCCGGCGCGTCGGGCACGACCGCCACCTCGACCGAAGCCGGTCGCGCTGCCGCTGCCGCCACGACCGAGGCGGCCCCGGCCACCGAGACCGCAGAAAAGACGGAGGGCTGAGACGTGCTCATCCCGCGCAGGGTCAAGCACCGGAAGCAGCACTCCCCGAAGCGCCACGGCGCCGCCAAGGGTGGCACGAAGGTCAGCTTCGGCGAGTACGGCATCCAGGCGCTTGAGCACAGCTACGTGACGAACCGGCAGATCGAGTCCGCTCGTATCGCCATGACCCGTCACATCAAGCGTGGTGGCAAGGTGTGGACGACCATCTACCCGGACCGCCCGCTGACGAAGAAGCCGGCCGAAACCCGCATGGGTTCCGGTAAGGGTTCGCCCGAGTGGTGGATCGCCAACGTGAAGCCGGGTCGCGTGATGTTCGAGATCAGCTTCCCGAACGAGGAGACCGCCCGCGAGGCGCTCCGTCGCGCGATCCACAAGCTGCCCATGAAATGCCGCATCGTGACCCGTGAAGGTGGTGAGTTCTGATGGCGAAGGCAGGTGCCGCTCTGGCATCGGAGCTGCGTGAGCTCACCGCGGAAGAGCTCGTCCTGCGTCTGAAGGAATACAAGGAGGAGCTCTTCAACCTCCGCTTCCAGATGGCGACCGGGCAGCTCGACAACAACCGCCGTCTGCGCACCGTCCGCACGGACATCGCGCGGATCTACACGGTCATGCGCGAGCGCGAACTCGGCTTGTCCGTGGCCCCCGACGCCGAGAGTGAAGGTGCCGCATGAGCGAGCCCACCACCGAGACGCCGGCCCGGAACGACCGCAAGGTCCGCGAGGGCTACGTGGTTTCGGACAAGATGAACAAGACGATCGTGGTCGAGCTCGAAGACCGCAAGAAGCACCCCCGTTACTCGAAGGTCGTTCGCAGCACCACCAAGGTCAAGGTGCACGACGAGAACAACGAGGCGGGCGTGGGCGACCGGGTCACCCTGATGGAGACCCGCCCGCTGTCGGCGACGAAGCGGTGGCGCCTGGTGCAGATCGTGGAGAAGGCCAAGTAAGCAGGGCTCTCTCGAGAGTCCTTAGTTCCGCAAGGCTCGCTCACTGTGACCTTTCACGAGCTGGCGAGAACCGGCGCGACATACAGGAGTTGACGTGATCCAGCAGGAGTCGCGGCTTCGGGTAGCCGACAACACGGGTGCAAAGGAAATCCTCTGCATCCGGGTTCTCGGTGGCTCCGGGCGGCGCTACGCCGGCATCGGCGACATCATCGTCGCCACCGTGAAGGACGCCATCCCGGCTGCCGGGGTGAAGAAGGGCGACGTCGTCAAGGCGGTCATCGTCCGCACGGTCAAGGAGCGTCGTCGTCCGGACGGTTCCTACATCCGGTTCGACGAGAACGCCGCCGTGCTCATCAAGAACGACAACGAGCCCCGCGGCACCCGCATCTTCGGCCCGGTGGGCCGCGAGCTGCGCGACCGAAAGTTCATGAAGATCATTTCGCTCGCGCCGGAGGTGCTGTAATGAAGGTGAAGAAGGGCGACACGGTCGTCGTCATCGCCGGCAAGGACAAGGGCGCCAAGGGCAAGGTTATCCAGGCTTACCCCGAGCGCGACCGCGTGCTGGTCGAGGGCGTGAACCGGATCAAGAAGCACACGCGGATCAGCCAGACCCAGCGCGGCGCGCAGTCCGGTGGCATCGTCACCCAGGAAGCCCCCATCCACATCTCGAACGTGATGGTGGTCGACGCGGACGGCAAGCCGACCCGGGTGGGTTACCGCATCGGCGAGGACGGCAAGAAGGTCCGGATCTCGCGCCGGAACGGTAAGGACATCTGATGACCACCGCAGAGAAGGTCGCGCCGCGCCTCAAGGTGCGCTACCGCGAAGAGATCAAGGGACAGCTGCAGGCGGAGTTCTCCTTCGTCAACGTCCACCAGATCCCGGGCGTCGTGAAGGTCGTCGTGAACATGGGCGTCGGTGACGCCGCTCGCGACAGCAAGCTGATCGATGGCGCGGTCAAGGACCTCGCCCTGATCACCGGCCAGAAGCCCGAGGTCCGGAAGGCTCGCAAGTCCATCGCGCAGTTCAAGCTGCGCGAGGGTCAGCCGATCGGTGCGCGCGTCACGCTGCGCGGCGACCGGATGTGGGAGTTCCTCGACCGGTTGCTGACCATCGCGCTGCCGCGTATCCGCGACTTCCGCGGGCTTTCGCCGAAGCAGTTCGACGGCCACGGTAACTACACGTTCGGTCTCAACGAGCAGTCGATGTTCCACGAGATCGACCCTGACTCCATCGACCGCCCGCGCGGCATGGACGTCACCGTCGTCACGACCGCCACGAACGACGACGAGGGCCGGGCGCTGCTGCGCAAGCTCGGCTTCCCGTTCAAGGAGAACTGAGCCGATGGCCAAGAAAGCACTGGTCCACAAGGCCTCGAAGAAGCCGAAGTTCGCCGTGCGCGGCTACACCCGTTGCCAGCGGTGCGGCCGCCCGCACGCGGTGTTCCGCAAGTTCGGGCTCTGCCGGATCTGCCTTCGCGAGATGGCGCACGCGGGCGAGCTGCCCGGGGTCCGCAAGTCCAGCTGGTAGAAGCGTTTCTTTATCTTTAACTCCCACTTCGCCACAGGCCCCGCTGCCCGGAACTCCCGGGTGGCGGGGAACCAGGCGAGAAAGGTTGACAGGTCACCATGACGATGACCGACCCGATCGCAGACTTCTTGACCCGTCTGCGTAACGCGAACTCGGCGTACCACGACGAGGTCGTGCTTCCCCACTCGAAGCTCAAGGCGAACATCGCGGAGATCCTCAAGCGTGAGGGTTACATCGCGAGCTACCGCGACGAGCCGGGCGAGAAGCACAAGAACCTGATCGTCGAGCTCAAGTACGGCCCCAACCGTGAGCGCAGCATCGCCGGCCTCCGGCGCGTGTCCAAGCCCGGCCTGCGGGTCTACGCAAAATCGACCGAACTGCCGTCCGTTCTGGGTGGCCTCGGCGTCGCGATCCTCTCGACGTCTTCGGGGCTGCAGACGGACCGTCAGGCCAAGCGAAACAGCGTGGGCGGCGAAGTCCTCGCCTACGTCTGGTAAGGAAGGGGGCACAGACATGTCACGCATCGGAAAGCTGCCGGTCGCCGTCCCCTCCGGGGTCGAGGTGACCATCGACGGTCAGCGCATCAGCGTCAAGGGCCCCAAGGGGACCCTGGAACACACCATCGCCGAGCCGATCACGGTCGAGCGCGACGAGGCAGGCACCCTGCTGATCAAGCGCCCGGACGACGAGCGCTACAGCAAGGCCATGCACGGCCTCACCCGCACGCTCGTGAACAACCTCGTGGTGGGCGTCACCGCCGGCTACGAGAAGAAGCTCGAGATCCACGGTGTCGGTTACCGCGTGCAGGCCAAGGGCTCGGACCTCGAGTTCGCCCTGGGCTACTCGCACCCGGTGAAGATCGAAGCCCCGGAAGGCATCACCTTCAAGGTGGAGACCCCGACCCGGTTCTCGGTCTCCGGTATCGACAAGCAGAAGGTCGGCCAGATCTCGGCCGTCATCCGCAAGCTGCGGCGCCCGGACCCGTACAAGGGCAAGGGCCTGCGGTACGAGGGTGAGAAGATCCGCCGCAAGGTCGGAAAGACGGGTAAGTGATCATGAGCGACACGACTACGAAGCGCAAGCCGGTGGGCAAGGACATCTCGACCCGCCGACGCGTTGCGAAGACCCGTCGGCACTTCCGGCTCCGCAAGAAGGTCGCGGGCACCGAACAGCGTCCGCGCCTGGTCGTCAAGCGGTCTTCGCGGCACATCGCCGTGCAGGTCATCGACGACCTCGCCGGCCACACGCTGGCGTCGGCGTCCACCCTCGAGGCGGACGTGCGGGCGCTGGACGGCGACAAGAAGGCCAAGGCCGCCAAGGTCGGGGAACTCGTCGCGGCCCGTGCCAAGAACGCCGGGATCTCGGCTGTGGTGTTCGACCGTGGGGGCAACGCCTACCACGGCCGCATCGCCGCGCTCGCCGACGCCGCCCGTGAGGCGGGGTTGGAGTTCTGACGACCATGCAGTTGCAGAAGCAAGAAGGGACAGCCTGATGCCGGGACGTACACGGCAATTCGGCGGCGGACAGGGCGGACCCGGCGGGCAGGGCGGCAACGACCGCAATGACCGTCGCGGTGGCGGCCGGGACCGGCGCGACAGCGGCCGTGGCGGGGCCGGCCAGGACAAGACCCCGCACCTCGAGAAGGTCGTGACGATCAACCGCGTCGCCAAGGTCGTCAAGGGTGGTCGTCGCTTCAGCTTCACCGCCCTCGTCGTCGTCGGTGACGGTGACGGTCAGGTCGGCGTCGGCTACGGCAAGGCCAAGGAAGTTCCCGCGGCGATCGCCAAGGGCGTCGAGGAAGCGAAGAAGAACTTCTTCCGCGTCCCCCGCGTCGGTGGCACCATCCCCCACCCGATCACGGGTGAGGAAGCCGCCGGTGTCGTGCTGCTCCGTCCGGCTTCCGCCGGTACCGGCGTCATCGCCGGTGGCCCGGTGCGCGCGGTGCTGGAGTGCGCGGGCGTCCACGACGTGCTGTCGAAGTCGCTCGGCTCCGACAACGCGATCAACATCGTGCACGCGACTGTGGCGGCCCTAAAGGGTCTGCAGCGTCCCGAAGAGGTCGCGGCCCGCCGCGGTCTCCCGCTCGAGGACGTCGCTCCGGCCCGGATGCTGCGCCAGCGCGCGGGTCAGGGGTCCTGACATGACTCAGCTCAAAGTCACCCAGATCAAGAGCAAGATCGGCACGAAGCACGCTCACCGCGAGTCGCTGCGCACCCTCGGGCTGCGCAAGATCCGCCAGAGCGTCGTGCGTGATGACACCCCCCAGGTGCGCGGCCTGATCCACACCGTCCGCCACCTGGTGGAGGTCGAGGAGGTCCAGGCATGACGGCCATCAAGATCCACCACCTGCGTCCGGCTCCGGGCGCCAAGCGCGAGAAGATGCGCGTCGGTCGTGGTGAGGGTTCGAAGGGCAAGACCGCCGGTCGCGGTACCAAGGGCACCAAGGCCCGGAAGAACGTGCCCGCCGGCTTCGAGGGTGGGCAGATGCCCATCCACATGCGGCTCCCGAAGCTTCGCGGCTTCAAGAACCGCTTCCGCACCGAGTACCAGCCGGTGAACGTGGGCGACATCGCCCGCGTCTTCCCGGACGGTGGCAAGGTCGGCGCCGAGGAGCTCGTCTCCAAGGGTCTCGTCCGCAAGGGCAAGCTCGTCAAGGTGCTCGGCAACGGTGACGTCGACGGCGTCAAGCTCGACGTGACCGCCGACGGTTTCTCCGGCTCCGCCAAGGAGAAGCTCGAAGCGGCCGGTGGCTCCGCCACCACCAACTGAGCTCGTTCGCAGTACTGACCGAAGGCCCGCCTGGCCCAGCCAGGCGGGCCTTCGGCGTTCCCGCGCCCTCGTGCGGCAGCCTTGCCCACCGGGCATTTCGCCTGGAAGATCAGCGAGTGGACACCCCTCAGCAGCCCCCGCCGCCCGCCACGACGCCGCGGCGGAAGCGAGCTCTCCTCGCACCGGGGCTCTACGCGCTGGCCACCGTGCTCATGGCCGGCGGGCTTTTCTTGCCGCTCTTCCGCGCCGTGTACCCGATTTCCCAGCTGCAGGCCGGCGCCCTGGCCGTCATCACGACGTCGGCGTGGGGCACCCGGATCGAGTTCACCGCCCAGGAGTCCCTCGCCCGGCCCAGCGCGCCCTTCGGCTTCCCGATCATCGTGATGGTGGTGCTGCTCGCCGCCGCGACGGGCCTCCTCCTCGCCCGCCGGCGCCTGGGCGCGTGGCTGGGCCAGGTGGGCGTGGTCTTCGCCGCCGGTGTCGTCCTCACCATCGAGATGGTCGGCCTCGGCCAGGGGGCGCGTGCGGACTACGACAGCATCGACCTGACCACCGAGCCGGGCATGTGGCTCCTCATCGGCGGCACGCTGGTGGCCGCGGCCGCGGCGGTGGTCACCCACCGGACGGCCGGCCACCGCGGTGCGGACTGGGCCGACCCGGCGGTGGCCTACGCCGACACGGACACCCCGCCGTCGGGGTTCGCGATGCCGGAGGTTCAGGCGCTCGACGGGGTCTCGATCACGGTCCTCCCGCCGGAAGCACCACCCGAGCGACCGGGCCGCTGAACCGGAGTTTCTTGCCGATACCGGATCCGGCGCGGAAGATCGCAGAGTGGACAGATCGCCGCAGGACCCGAACCCGCCAGACCCGTCCGACGGGCCGCGGCCTGCGGAGCCGTCCGGAACGCCGGAACCTGCGCATCCCGGGGCACCACGGCCTGCGGAGCCGGACGGCCCCGCGTCGCCGCTGGCCTTCCCGGTGGAGACGTCGGGGTCCGCGACGGGGGACTTGTTCGGCCCGGCCGACCCCGAGGCGGTGAAGCCCCCGGCAGAGCGACCGGCGGCGAAGGGGTCGCCCTTGGCGTTCCCCGTGGAGGCGCCCCGGCCCGGACCCGCCGGCTCCTTCCCGGTCGAACCGCCGCGGCCCCCGCAACCGCCGCTTTCGCTGTCCGACAGCGAAAGCCCGCCCACCGAACCGGTCCCGGTCGCGGTCCTGCCCGGCTCGCCGCCGGCCGCACCGACGGCACCGGCCGAGACACCCGCTCCGGAGGCCCCGCAACCGGCCACCGGACCGCCGCGGGTGCTCGCGCCGATCCTCGTGGTGCTCGGTACGGTGCTGGTCCTCGGCGCGTGCTTCCTGCCGCTGCTCCGGATCGAGCAGCACGTGACGCCCCAGCAGACCTTCTTCACCCCCAAGCTGGTCTTCACCGAGTCCGCGTGGAGCAGCCAGGTCTCCGCGGAGGGCAACTACTCGATCGACCAGCCCGCCGCGCCCGTCGGGATCCCGATCGTGGTCGCGGTCGCGGTGCTGGCGGCCGCGGCGGTCTTCAGCTTCACGAGACGATCCGGCCGGCTCGGTGTCCGGCTCACCGTGATCGGGGCGAGCTTCGCCGCCGGCGTCGCCGCCACCATCGGGATGAGCGCCTTCGGGTTCTCCTCCGGCCTCGGTGACCAAGGCCTGGACGTCAGCCTCGGCCTCGGTCTGTGGTCGCTGATCCTCGGCGTCGTCCTCGCCGCCGCGTCCGCGGTACTGGGCCACCTGACGCCCGCCGAGCCGAGCCCGGCCTGGGCGGACCCCGGCGCCGCCTACGCGGACACGCCCACCCCGCCGTCCGGCATCGCCATCACCGTGCTGCCGCCGGAGGATCCGGAGCGCGGTTAACCGCTCGCCGCCGTCGTTACGGTGGACGTGGAGGTGGTCGTCGTGTGGGTACTGGTCTTCTTCGGCGCGTCGGTGCTCGTCGCGCTTACGCCAGGGGCGAACAACCTGCTCGGTCTGCACCACGGCATGACGCACGGTGTTCGCCGCGGGCTCGCCGGGCTGGTCGGCCGGCTGGTCGCGTTCACGCTGTTGATCACGGCCGTGGCGGCCGGGCTCGGGCAGCTGCTCGCCGCGTCCGAAACCGCGCTCACGATCATCAAGTGGGCCGGTGCCGCCTACCTGCTGTGGCTCGGATCGCGCCTGCTGTGGTCCACGATCCGCCGCCGTGACGACGCCGGCGAAGCCGCCGAAGCGGCCGAACAGCCCACAACGCCGGTGTCCGCGTGGCGGGTCGCGCGCAAGGAGTTCGGCGTCGCGATCACGAACCCGAAGGCCATCCTCGTCTTCACCGCCTTCGTCCCGCAGTTCATCGATCCAGCTCACGGGCCCTTTCCGGCGCAGATCGCGCTGCTGGGCGGGGTGTACCTGCTGGCCGAGTTCCTGGCCGGTTCGGCCTACGTCGGCGTCGGCGCCGCGGTGAAGTCGATCAAGCCGTCGCCGCGCGCGCGGCGCAACGTGGACCGCGGTACCGGAGTGGTCCTGGTCGGCCTGGCCGGCGTCCTCGCGACGGCCAATTCCTGAGCCGGAAGGGCCCGGATCCACCATGATCACGGCCCGGTGTGTCAAGGAATACAGCCAAGACGCCGAAGTGGATCAACCCGCCGGAGCAACCTTGGTACGGAAAACGCACACGCACTGCGGACACGCCCTGTGAAGCTGTTAGAGTCGGCGACACGCTTCGGGACGAGTGTGCCCCGAAGCGTTCCTGGCTTGCGTGCCAGTAGTGCTGTGTTCCCGCCGGCCACCCGTGCCGGCCAAGCCGATCGTCGGTTAGGACAGCCGACGACGCCGAGGAGGTCCCCCGCGTGCTCAGCGCCTTCCGCTCGGCTCTCGCGACGCCGGATCTACGCAAGAAGATCCTGTTCACGCTAGCCATCGTCGCGGTCTACCGAATCGGTGCGACCATTCCGGCCCCCGGGATCTCGTACGGAGCCGTTCAGGCGTGCAGCTCCCAGGCGCAGCAGGAGGGCGTCTACCAGCTGCTGAACCTGTTCAGCGGTGGTGCGCTGCTGCAGTTGTCGCTCTTCTCGACCGGCATCATGCCGTACATCACGGCGAGCATCATCATCCAGCTGCTGACCGTGGTCATCCCGCGGTTCGAGGAGCTGAAGAAGGAAGGGCAGTCCGGCCAGGGCAAGCTGACCCAGTACACCCGGTACCTGACGGTCGCGCTGGCGATCCTGCAGGCCACGGGTGTGGTCGCGCTCGCGGACCGCAAGCAGCTCTTCCCGGACTGCGACTCGCCGATCATCCCGGACAACAGCGTCTACTCGCTGGCGATCATCGTCATCACCATGACCGCGGGCACCGCCGTCATGATGTGGCTGGGTGAGCTGATCACCGAACGCGGTGTCGGCAACGGCATGTCCGTCCTGATCTTCCTGAACATCGCCGCGCGCATCCCGGTCGAGGGCGGCAACATCCTCAGCAACGCGGGTGGTCTCGGCCTGACGATCGTCTGCGTCTTCGGACTGGTGATCATCGCCAGCGTCATCTTCGTCGAGCAGGGGCAGCGCCGGATCCCGGTGCAGTACGCCAAGCGCATGATCGGCCGCCGGATGTACGGCGGCACGTCGACCTACCTGCCGATCAAGGTGAACCAGGCCGGCGTCATCCCGGTCATCTTCGCGTCTTCCCTGCTGTACCTGCCGGACCTGATCAGCCGCCTCGTCGGCGACCAGAACGCCAACTCCGGCTGGCAGGTCTTCATCAAGAACTACATCGTGAACCAGTCCAGCTGGGTGCACATCGCGCTGTACTTCGCCCTGATCATCTTCTTCACGTACTTCTACATCACGATCACGTTCAACGTGGACGAGCGTGCGGATGAGATGAAGAAGTTCGGCGGGTTCATCCCGGGCATCCGCCCGGGCCGGCCGACCGCGGAGTACCTGAGCTACGTGCTCGGCCGGATCACCCTGCCGGGCTCCCTGTACCTCGGTATCATCGCGATCCTCCCGAACTTCTTCCTGTCGTTGACCGGTAGCGGGAACAACCAGAACTTCCCGTTCGGTGGCACAGCTGTGCTGATCATGGTCGGTGTCGGGCTCGACACCGTGAAGCAGATCGAAAGCCAGCTGATGCAGCGCAACTACGAAGGGTTCTTGAAGTGACGCGGCTGGTTCTCGTGGGTCCGCCCGGCGCGGGCAAAGGTACGCAGGCGGTGGCGCTGTCCGAGCAGTTGCGGATCCCGCACATCTCGACCGGCGACCTGTTCCGCGCCCACGTCGGCCAGGAGACCCCGCTCGGCCAGGAAGCCAAGCGCTACCTGGACTCGGGCGAGCTCGTGCCCGACTCGGTGACGAACGAAATGGTCCGCGAGCGGCTCGCGGAGCCGGACGCGAAGGCCGGCTTCCTGCTCGACGGCTTCCCCCGCAACACCAAGCAGGCCGAGGTCCTCGGCGAGATCCTCGGCGAGGCGGACGCTTCCCTCACCGCGGTGATCCAGCTGCAGGTGCCGGAGGACGTCGTCGTCGGCCGCCTCATGTCACGGGGCCGCGCGGACGACACCGAAGACGTCATCCGCCGCCGTCAGCAGATCTACGTGTCGGACACCGCGCCGCTGCTCGAGTACTACGCCGGCATCCTGGTGACCGTCGACGGCGTCGGCAGTGTCGAGGAGATCTCGGACCGCGTGCTGAAAGCGCTGCGCGACCGCACGTGAATCTCGGAGGATTGCGTGTTCTGCAAGTGCTCCGGCGTGGGCGCATGATCGAGGTCAAGACCCCGGGCGAGCTGCAGTCGATGCGCGCCGCGGGGCTCGTCGTCGCTCGTACGCTCGCGGCCGTCCGCGCCGCCGCGGTCCCGGGGGTCAGCACCGCCGAGCTCGACGAGCTCGCCGAGCAGACCATCCGGGACGCCGGCGCGGTGCCGTCGTTCAAGGGCTACCACGGCTTCCCGGCGTCGATCTGCGCGTCGGTGAACGAGCAGATCGTCCACGGCATCCCGGCGAAGACCCAGGTCCTCGCCGACGGTGACCTGATCTCGGTCGACTGCGGCGCGATCCTCGACGGCTGGCACGGCGACTCCGCCGTCACGCTGGCCATCGGGGAAGTCGCGAAGGCCGACCTGGCGCTGTCCGCGGCGACCGAAGCGGCGATGTGGGCCGGGATCGAGGCGGTCACCGCCGGCGGCCGGCTCACCGACATCTCCTACGCCGTCCAGTCGGCCGCCGAGCGCGCGGCCGAGGACGACGGCATCGACTACGGGATGATCGTCGAGTACGGCGGTCACGGCATCGGCCGCCAGATGCACATGGACCCGTTCCTGCCGAACGTCGGCAAGCCGGGCAAGGGCCCGCGGCTGAAGCCCGGCATGGCCCTGGCGATCGAGCCGATGCTCACCGGCGGTGGCGGCGAGACCCGCGAGCTGGACGACGGCTGGACGGTCGTCACGGCCGACGGCTCCCGCGCGGCCCACTGGGAGCACACGGTGGCGATCACCGACGACGGTCCGTGGGTGCTTACCGCTCCGGAAGACGCCTGACCTGCGCGTTCACTCGTCAGTGTTGATCATCCGCACGGCGACCTGCGCCTTCTTCTAGCATGGTTACCCCCGGTTTGGGGGTCGCGACACGGGTTGCGTACACTACCAAGTCGGCGCACTTATCGCGCCCGGATCCTGCGCGTTCGTGAATTCACGGTACTGGGACTCGGGCACGAGTGTGCCGACGTTGCACACCAGACAGGCATTCGTGCTCATCTGATCACTCAGTGTAGCGACAGGCAATGCCGACAAGGAAATGCGGAGGACATGGCGAAGAAAGACGGGGCCATCGAGGTCGAAGGCCGCGTAGTCGAGCCGCTCCCCAACGCGATGTTCCGCGTCGAGTTGGAGAACGGTCACAAGGTCCTGGCACACATCAGCGGCAAGATGCGGCAGCACTACATCCGCATCCTGCCCGAGGACAGGGTTGTCGTGGAGCTCTCGCCCTACGACCTCTCTCGTGGTCGCATCGTCTACCGCTACAAGTGATCACGAAGAGCAGCTAACAGGAGAGCAGAAGACGTGAAGGTCCAGCCGAGCGTCAAGAAGATCTGCGACAAGTGCAAGGTGATCCGCCGTCACGGCCGGATCATGGTGATCTGCGAAAACCTGCGGCACAAGCAGCGGCAGGGCTGATCGCCCGCACTCGACCAGAGTGGATTGACGGCTACACAACCTCCCCGCACCTGCCGGGTCACGCGAGTGATCCGGTTCACCCCCGGACTTCAGGCCGGGGCCGGGACACCCGAAGCGCAAGCCGAGGGCACGACAGGCGAGTCGGTCCCGGAACCGGACGGGGAGCAGACCTGAGGATGAATTCTAAGAAGGAGCATCAACGCCAATGGCACGACTCGCTGGCGTAGACCTCCCCCGCGAAAAGCGGTTGGAGATCGCGCTTACCTACATCTACGGCATCGGCCGTACCCGCTCGAAGCAGCTCATCAAGGCTGCCGAGCTCAACGCGGACACCCGCGTCAAGGACCTCAGCGATGACGACCTCGCGAAGCTGCGTACGTACATCGAAGAGAACTTCAAGGTCGAGGGTGACCTTCGCCGCGAGGTGAACGCCGACATCCGTCGGAAGATCGAGATCGGGTGCTACGAGGGCCTTCGCTGGCGTCGCGGACTGCCCGTCCGCGGTCAGCGCACGAAGACCAACGCCCGTACCCGCAAGGGTCCGAAGAAGACGGTCGCCGGCAAGAAGAAGGCTGGCAAGAAGTGAGCGTCCAGGGCAAGAAGGTCGTGCAGATGGGCGGCGCTCAGCGTCGCGGCTCGGCTTGTGTCTCGCCCAAGGCGCTCTACGCCCGCCCGATGGCGCTCCGCAACCTGTACACCGACGCCGGTTCGATCATCCGGCGCGGACAGGCCGAAGCGGTCGCCGCTCACCAAGAGAACGCGCGCTAACAGGAGAACCCTCAGAACATGCCACCGAAGTCTCGTACCGCGGCGGGGACCAAGAAGGTCCGCCGCAAGGAAAAGAAGAATGTCGCGCACGGTCACGCGCACATCAAGAGCACCTTCAACAACACCATCGTCTCGATCACGGACCCGACCGGTGCCGTGATCGCGTGGGCGTCGAGTGGACACGTGGGCTTCAAGGGCTCGCGTAAGTCCACCCCGTTCGCCGCGCAGATGGCCGCCGAGAACGCCGCCCGCAAGGCTGCCGAGCACGGCATGAAGAAGGTCGACGTCTTCGTGAAGGGCCCGGGTTCGGGCCGCGAGACGGCGATCCGCTCGCTGCAGGCGGCCGGCCTCGAGGTCGGCACCATCCAGGACGTGACCCCGCAGCCTCACAACGGCTGCCGCCCGCCCAAGCGGCGCCGGGTCTGAGGAACGGGGAGGAGTAAGAAGAAATGGCTCGTTACACCGGCCCCGCGACGCGTATTTCGCGTCGCCTCAAGGTTGACCTCATCGGCGGCGACCAGGCTTTCGAGCGTCGCCCCTACCCGCCGGGCCAGCACGGCCGCGGGCGCATCAAGGAGTCCGAGTACCTCCTGCAGTCGCAGGAGAAGCAGAAGGCTCGCTACACCTACGGCGTTCTCGAGCGCCAGTTCGTCCGGTACTACAAGGAAGCCGTCCGGCGCCCGGGTAAGACCGGTGAGAACCTGCTGCAGATCCTCGAGTCCCGCCTGGACAACGTGATCTACCGCGCCGGCATCGCCCGCACCCGCCGTCAGGCGCGGCAGCTGGTGAGCCACGGCCACTTCCTGGTCAACGGCGTCAAGGTCAACGTCCCGTCCTACCAGGTCTCGAAGTGGGACATCATCGACGTGCGGCCGAAGTCGTTCACGATGCTGCCCCTGGTCGTGGCCAAGGAGTCCTACGGCGACCGCCCGATCCCGGCGTGGCTGCAGGTCGTTTCGTCGAACCTCCGCGTGCTGGTCCACCAGCTGCCGGAGCGTGCGCAGATCGACGTTCCGGTTCAGGAACAGCTGATCGTCGAGCTTTACTCGAAGTAATCCGGCTCTCGGGCCGGTTACGGGCGGCGGCGCCCAGAGTGCGCCGCCGCCTCGCCATCCCTTCGACGTCATATGGCGGGCGTCGTCTGGAAAGGAACAAGGAAGAATGCTGATTTCCCAGCGGCCGGCTCTCGGCGAAGAGACGGTCAACGAGACCCGTTCCCGGTTCACCATCGAACCGCTGGAGCCCGGCTTCGGTTACACCCTCGGCAACTCGCTGCGGCGCACGCTGCTGTCGTCCATCCCGGGCGCGGCCGTGACGAGCATCCGCATCGACGGCGTGCTGCACGAGTTCACCACCGTTCCCGGGGTGAAGGAAGACGTCACCGACATCATCCTGAACCTCAAGGAGCTCGTGGTGTCCTCGGAAGAGGACGAGCCGGTCACCATGTACCTGCGCAAGCAGGGCCCCGGTGAGGTCACCGCGGCCGACATCGTGCCGCCGGCCGGTGTCACCGTGCACAACCCGGACCTGCACATCGCGTCGCTGAACGGCAAGGGCAAGCTCGAGATCGAGCTCGTCGTCGAGCGCGGCCGCGGTTACGTTCCGGCCCTGCAGAACAAGCAGGCGGGCGCGGAGATCGGCCGGATCCCGGTCGACTCGATCTACTCGCCGGTGCTGAAGGTGACCTACAAGGTCGAGGCCACCCGTGTCGAGCAGCGCACCGACTTCGACAAGCTGATCCTGGACGTCGAGAGCAAGCCGTCGATCACGCCGCGCGACGCGGTCGCGTCGGCCGGTAAGACGCTGACGGAGCTGTTCGGTCTCGCCCGCGAGCTGAACGTCGACGCCGAGGGCATCGAGATCGGCCCGTCGCCGCAGGAAGCGGACACCATCGCCGCCTACGCGATGCCGATCGAGGACCTGGATCTCACCGTCCGGTCGTACAACTGCCTCAAGCGCGAGGGCATCCACACGGTGGGCGAGCTGGTCTCGCGCAGCGAGGCGGACCTGCTCGACATCCGCAACTTCGGCGCCAAGTCGATCGACGAGGTCAAGCTGAAGCTCGTCGGTCTCGGCCTCGCGCTGAAGGACAGCCCGCCCGGGTTCGACCCGACCGCGGCAGCCGCCAGCTACGACGGTGAAGGCTGGTCGGAGGGTGTCGGTGGCATCGCCGACGGGATTTCGGACGGCCACGACGATGGCCAGGACTACGCAGAGACCGAGCAGCTCTAGGGCTCTGTGCCTGGACGCTGCGAGCTGAACTAGTAGGAGAACCAATGCCCACCCCTACCAAGGGAGCCCGGCTCGGCGGATCAGCCGCGCACGAGCGGCTGATCCTGGCCAACTTGGCCACGCAGCTGTTCGAGCACGGCAAGATCACCACCACCGAGGCGAAGGCGAAGCGGGTCCGCCCGCTGGCCGAGAAGCTGATCTCGAAGGCGAAGCGGGGCGACCTGCACAACCGCCGTCAGGTTCAGCGCGTCGTCCGTGACAAGGACGTTGTCCACAAGCTGTTCGCCGAGATCGGTCCGCACTTCGCGGAGCGTCCCGGTGGTTACACCCGCATCACCAAGACGATGGCCCGCAAGGGCGACAACGCCAAGATGGCCGTCATCGAGCTGGTGAACGAGAAGACCGTGACGAGCGAGGCCGAGCGCGCGCGCAAGACCAAGTTCGCCAAGGACGAGAAGCCGGCCGCCGCTGTCGAAGCCGCTCCGGCCGCCGAGGAAGCCGCTTCGGAGGCTCCCTACGGTGAGGGCAGCCACGCGCCGCTCGAGGACGGGACGCAGCCCGAGGGCTTCCCGATCAAGGGCAACGACGAGTCGAAGTACTACCACACCGAGGAAAGCCCGTACTACGAGCAGACCAAGGCCGAGGTGTGGTTCGCCACCGCCGAGGCCGCGGAAGCCGCGGGCTTCTCGCTGCCGCCGTCGCAGCAGGACGACGAGTCCTGACGACGGAAGCCGTTCCGAACGAGCCCGCCATCCCCGCTGGGGACGGCGGGCTCGTTCGTCTGCGCCTGGACGTCTCCTACGACGGCACGGACTTCTCGGGCTGGGCCCGCCAGCCGGGCCGCCGCACGGTCCAGGCGGTGCTGGAGGAGGCCCTGCAGCGTCAGCCGCCGGGCGCCTCGGTGCCGAAGGCGGTGGTCGTGGCGGGCCGCACGGACGCCGGGGTGCACGCGGCCGGCCAGGTGGTGCACGTCGACGTCGTGCCGCTGGCCCCTTCGGCTTCGAGCCGGGTCCCGATCTCCGCCGAAGGCATTCCGGACCTGACCCGGATGGCCGGGCGCTGGAACCGCCTCCTGCCGGGCGACGTGCGCGTCCTGGGCGCCCGCGTGGCACCTGCGGGTTTCGACGCCCGGTTCTCGGCGGTCCGCCGCCACTACCGCTACCGCGTCTCGGACGCCCCCTGGGGCGTGGACCCGTTGCGCCGCAACGACACGCTGGCCTGGAACCGTCCACTGTCGACGGACGCGATGAACGACGCGGCTTCGGCGTTGCTGGGCCTGCAGGACTTCGCGGCGTACTGCAAGCAACGCGACACGGGCACGACGATCCGCGAGCTGCAGCGCCTGGTCTGGCGCCGGGTGGACGAGCACCTGCTGGAGGTCGAGGTCTCCGCGGACGCGTTCTGCCACTCGATGGTCCGCAGCCTGGTCGGAGCCCTGCTCCTGGTGGGCGACGGCCGCCGCGCCGGTTCGTGGCCCGCGGAGGTCCTGGCGAGCGGCGTCCGCGACAGCGCGGTGGCCCCGGCCCACGGCCTGACCCTGACCGCGGTCGACTACCCGCCGGACACCGAACTCGCCGCACGGGCCGAGCAGACGCGCAACGTCCGCACCTCGCCCTGAAAGCCGTGAAGGCCTCCTTCCCGGCTCTTATGGCCGGTAAGGAGGCCTTCACGGCTTTCCTGCGAGCGGGGAGGACCTCAGTCGCCGCGGCGGACGGGGCCCAGGAGCTGCTGCTCCTTGCCCGTCGTCACCAGGCGCAGCGGGCGCCAGAGGTTGCGGCCCAGGGCTACCACCTGGTCGTCCTTCAACGTCGTCAGCTGGCGCATCATCTGCGGCGGCAGGCGCCAGATGCGGGCCGCCAGCTCGGCTTGGCCGGCCGGGAGGCGCTGCATCAGCACCAGGTCCGCCGCGTTCGCCGTCGCGCCCGCTTGGGGGTGCAGGTACGGGAGGACGTAGATCGTCGTCTGCCACGGTGACCTCGGCGGGAACAGGTCCTGCGGGGTCGGGCCGCCGTCGGTGACCACCAGCAGCGGGGCGTCCTCCGACGGGCGGGGCAGCTCGACCGGGGACAGCCGGCGGATCTGGACCAGCGGGGACGGCCGGCCGTCGCGGCTGCCGGCCGCGCGGGACAGCACCTGCCACTCGGTCGGGCGGCCCGTGGCCACCACGACCCACGCGCCGACGGCCATCGCGCGCATCGCGACCTGGCGGGCCAGGTACAGCCCGCCCACCAGCACGATGCGGGTCGGCGTCGAGCGCAGCGCCGAGATCGTCAGCGGCTCGCCCTTGAGGCCCGAGCCGAGCACGATGCCACCGCGGTCACCCGACGGGCTGATCGCGTCGAGCATCGCGGGGTCCACGGTGAACTCCGGCGCCACACCGGTGTTCTGCCCGGCGTCGCGGAGACGGGAAGTCATGCCGTACCTCCGATAGGCAACGTCGCGGCGAGCGCGGAGACCTGCAGCCCGCGCAGCGGCGTCAGAACCACTCCCAGCCGCTCGGACAGCCCGTGCAGCCGCTGGTCGGCGGCGTCGAGCTCACGCGGGTTGCGCGCGCTGAGCCGGACCACGCCGCGCAGCCCGATCTTGCCCTCGTCGGACGCCGGTGAGATGGACATCGCGACCGTCGCGGACAGCGCGCGGACGCTCGTCAGCGCGTTCAGGCTGCCGGTGATCTTGCCCTTCGGCCAGCCGGTGATCGCGTAGCTCGCGTGGCCGATGCCGGCCGCGGTCACGCCGGACCACCGCTCCTGCAGCATCACCTTGTCCGGCGAGCCGGCGACCGACGTCAGCTCCGCGGCGGAAATGCTCGCGCGCAGCAATTCGTCCGGGTCGAGCGGCCGGGTCGGGACGCCTTGGGACTCCAAGGCGTTGCGCACGCGGGAAAGCGCGCCGATCAGCGCGCGGTGGGCGCCGACGACGCCGCCGCCGCGCTCCCGGATCGCCGCCGGGCAGCGCTTCGGGTCCAGCCGGATCGCGACCCACGTCGTCCGCCGCGCCGCCGCGGGCAGCGGGCCGAGCACCTCCATGTAGGAGCTCAGCGCGGGCGAGTCCGACGGCAGCGCCGCGCTGCCCGGGTAGCAGTGCCAGATCATCTGGATGGAGTCGAGGACGACGCCGCGGTCCTCCAGGCACGGGGCGAGCGCCGCGAGCGGCAGGCTCGGCGCGTCACCGGCCTGGGTGATCATCGCCGGGGTGGGCTCGACGAGCAGCACGGCCGTCCAGGAGCCGTCGTGCCAGGCGAGCCCGACCTGCTGGCGCTCGTGGTCGACGCCGTGCGCGACGACGAGGTCCGGGACGGCGATGCGGAGCAGGTTCACGCGGGCGTCGTCCGCGCCGGTCACCGCGGTCTCCTCGGCCGCCATCGCCTCGACGCTGCTCGGCGGCAGCGGCTCGGCGACGCGGTCGTGGGACCGGAAGGAGTACCGCATCGTCAGGCCGACCCACTGGGTGAACCAGCGGCCGCGCCAGCGCAGCAGCGCGACGATCAGGGCGGCCGCGAGGATGCCGATCCCCACGTACTTCAACGACATGTCGATGGCGAGCAGCACCAGCCCGACCGCGAGACCGACCTCGAGCACGACGAGGTTCGCCACGGGGAGCGGGCCGAGGTTCACACCCGAGGACCGGCGCCGCGCGGGCGGGGCCATCCGGGTCGCGCCGGCCGGGGAAGTGGCCGGGCCGCCGGAGTCACCGGCCCCGGGCCCCTGGGGGCCGCTGGGACCGCCCGGGCCACCAGGTCCGCCCGGGCCACCAGGCCCACCGGGACCTCCCGGTCCGCCAGGTCCGCCCGGGCCACCGGGACCGGGACGACCCGGTCCGCCGGGGCCACCAGGGCCGGGACCGGGTCCGCCGGGGCCGCGAGGGGGTCCGCCGGGTCCGCCACCAGGCCCCTGGGGTCCGCCGGGTCCGCCACCGGGGCCACTCGGCACCCCACCGGGTCCGCCAGGGCCACCGGGAAGGACGTTGGGGCCGGTCGGTCTGCCCGGCCGCGGCGGCGGGCCCGGCTGACGGCCGGGCGGCGGGGGCCCGGGCGGGCCAGGCGGACGTGGAGGGTTGGTGACGGACATCCGCGCTTTCTCTTCCCCTCGTGCTTGCTGCGTACCCGGAAGCCGGGTCCCGGGGAGTCCGACACTAGCTTGAGTTGGTAGAAACCCCACACCAGACGGTCCCCGTACGGCTATCCTGCGGAACCGTACCGCGACGGGGAGAGCTGTAGGTCGAGAATGCCATCAACACCCACGACTAAGTCTCAGGTTCAGGCGTACAAGTTCGTCCTGCGCCGGATGCAGTCGGCACTGGTCCGGCGCGACGCCGTGATGCTGCACGACCCGATGCGCACCCACACGAGGGCCACGATCGTCGGTGTTGTGCTCGGCGCTCTCGGCGCCATCGTGTTCGTCGTCTGGGGCCTGCTCAGCCCGGCGCCGTCGGTGCCCGAGGCCGGCGGCATCGTGATCGGCGAGCAGTCCGGCACGGTCTACGTCGTGATGGGGAACCCGAAGACGCTCGTCCCGACCTTCAACCTCGCGTCCGCGCGGTTGTTGCTGCTCGCCCAGTCGAAGCAGTCGTCCGGTGCGGCCGGCGGCAACAGCGTGGCGGCGCCGGCGGCAGCGGCGAGCCCGGCCGCTGTGAAGAATCCCACGGTCGTTTCCGATGAACAGCTGAAGAACATCCCGCGCGGAAAGCTGACCGGAATTCCGGACGGCCCTCAGTTGATTCCGGGGGATTCGCAGCGGATTTCCGCGAATTGGGCCGTCTGCGACCAGGTTCAGCTCGATCCGTCGCTGCCGCAGCCCGACAGCGTGAACAAGACCAACACCTACGTCTTCGGCGGAATCGCGCCGAGCGCCCTCGGCACGGAACTGGGGGACAAGGAAGCGCTGCTGGCGGCGGCGGACAACGGCAAGACGTACCTGATCTACCGCCTGCCGAGCACGCAGAACCGTCCCAACGCCAACACGGTGCGCGCCGAGATCGACGTCAACAACACCAACGACGCCGTCCGCACGGCGCTCGGGCTGCAGCAGAAGCCGCGGAAGATCACGCAGGGCCTGCTGAACGCGATCCCCGAGGTCGCGCGCCTGACGCCGCCGAACATCGCGGACGGCGCGGCGCCGGCCGACTTCGACGGGCTGACCGCGGGCGACGTCTTCTCCACGCAGCCGACCGGCGACCAGCCGAAGTACTGGGCCATCACCACCGGCGGCATCCAGCAGGTGTCGAACGCGGTCGCCGACGTCATCCGCGTCGCGAAGCACGGCAGCGCGAGCAAGCTCCAGACGCTCGGCCTCGACAAGCTCTCCGGCGTGCGCGTCCTGCAGCCCACCGACCCGGACTACATCAAGGTCGACGACTTCCCGCGCTCGGTCCCGACGATCCTCGACGCGACGAAGAACTCGGCGGTCGCCTGCCTCGGCTGGTCGGTGGTCGGCGACGGCAACAACCGCGACGCCCACACCTCGGTGTACATCGACACCCAGCTGCCGGGCCAGAACAGCCACGGCGACAAGTTCAGCACGATCAAGGTCACCACGCCGGGCCCGAACCGCGTGCCGGTCAACGGGTTCTACCTGCAGCCCGGGTTCGCCGCGGTCGTCCAGTCCGCCACCGGCCAGGCGAGCTTCGGCAAGGGCTCGATCCAGCTGATCTCCGATCGCGGCATCCGCTACAGCGTCCCGGACGCCACGACCGCGGACGCGATCGGCCTGAACAACCGGCAACCGGCGCCGGAGTCGATCATCGGCCTGCTGCCGACCGGTGCTTCGCTGAACACCCAGGACGTCCTGCGGGAGTTCGACTCCGTGCCGATCGACCCGAACGCCGGCTCGTTCCCGACGCCCGGCCCGCAGCCGGGCAGCTGAGCGGAACCATCGGGCCGCTCGGCGCGTCACAGGCTCGGATGGTCTTTTCGCGAGCGGAGGTGCCGTGGCCGGCTTGAGGATGGACGGCGTTGTCGTCGCCGGGTACGCCAAGACGGCTGAGGAGGCCGCTGCCGAGCTGGATTCGGCGGCGGCCGAGGTGGGCGGCGAAGGCGTCTCCGACGAGTCCTACGGCGCGCTGGGGGCGCAGATCGGCCTCGGTGCGTCGTACGGCCGCGCGGCCGGCGCGTTGCGGCAGCAGCTGGCCGACGGCGCCGAGGCGCTGCGGTCGGCCGCGGAGGCGCTGCGGCACGTCACGGTGCGCCACAGCGACCAGGACGCCCAGGCCGCGGAGCTGATCGAGCGCGCCGGGAGGCTCGAATGACGTTCGCCGAACCGGAAGCGTCCACCGCTTCCATCCCGCACCCCCTGGCCAAGCGGACGGTCGCCTCCGCGGCGGTTCCCGCCGTCACCTTCGGGCCGAACGCGGAAGGCGACGAGATCGCCGCCGCGGCCGAGCCGTACCTGGCGTACCTCTCGGACCTTTCGGGCCAGCTGGGGCTGATCGACCCCGTCGAGACGTACTTCCGCCCGCTGATCGGCCGCTGGAGCGACCTCGGCGCCGAAGCCGGCCGGTTGCGCCAGGCGGCCGCCGCGGCGGCGGAGGTGTCCGCCCGGCTCGACGACCAGCTCGGCCGCCTGGACGGCGGCTGGGAAGGCCGGGACGCGGACGCGTTCGTCGGGTACATCCGCGAGATCGGCGCCGCGGGCGGCGACCTCCAGGAAGCGCTGACCGTCCTGGCCGGCGCCCTCGACGACCTGGTGACGACCTTGCGCCACGTCGTCGTCGACCTCGTCGAAGTGCTGGTGGACGCGGCGGAACTGGTGTCGGAGTCGATGACGCTCCCCAGCGGCGGCACCCGGCGGGCGCGGACGCAGCTGCGGGAGACGCAGGAGTCGGCGAAGGCGCTGTACGAGACCGCGCGCGATGTCCTGGAGGCGTTCGACCGGCTGTGCGACGGGGTCGACGACCCCGACGTCGTCACCCGCAGCGTCGAGATCAACCACCGGTACCCGCAGGACCGGTTTCGGTTGCAGGACACGGAATCCGGTGCGACGGCGGTTTCTTCGACGACTTCGACGACTTCGGCGGACTCGGGTTCGGACGAGGTCATGACGGCGTCTGCGGTGGAGGAGGGCAAGCACACCGGCTCCGGTCAGCCGGCGGACGCGGCCGTCCAGCAGCCGGTCGCACCGGTGGTCGAAAGCACCCCGGACCACAGCGCGTCGGGCATGCCGATGATGCCGATGATGGGCATCGGCGGCTTCGGCGGAGGCGGCGGCCAGGCCCGCCGGCCGTCGAAGAACCGGCCGATGATCAAGTCGTCGGAACTGCTCGGCGAGCCGGACCTGGTCGCCCCGCCGGTGATCGGCGAGGACGAGACGGCGCCGAAGCCCAAGCCGCCCGCGAAGCAGTAGCGCCCGCGGTCAGCGGACCGGGCCCGTGGGCTCCGGGCGGTTGCGGCGGATCGTGCGCATCACGAAGAGCGTGATCAGCAGGGCCACCAGACCGCCACCGGTGCCGGCGAGGGCCACGATCATCGGGGTCGAGCTGTGGTCGTTGGCCGGAGGGAGCTGGGCCATCTGCGGGCCGGGGTCCGAGGCCACGACCCCGACCTCCGACGGCAGGCTCTGCGTCAGCGCCGCCACCGGGTCGATGACGCCGTAACCGACGAAGTTGTCCCGTCCACCCGGAGCGGCCGGGTGCTGGGCCGTTTCCTTGATCCGGTTGATGACTTTCTTCGCGTCGAGGTCGGGGTACTTCGCCCGGACCAGCGCCGCGAGGCCGGCGACGTAGGGCGCCGCGAAGCTCGTGCCCTGGATCTCGCTCGCCTTGTCGCCGCTTTCGAACGTCAGGTTCGCCAAGCCCGGCGACCCCACGGCGGGATCGAGCGAGATGATCTGGGTACCGGGGGCCGCGACGCCCACCCACGGGCCGTGCACGCTGAACGGCGCCACCCCGCCGGTGCTGTCGATCGCGCCCACGGACAGGACGTCGTCGGCGAACCACGGCGGCGTCACGATCGTCTTCGGCTTGCGCGCGTCCGCCTGGTCGTTCTGCGGGCAGGTGTCCGTCGCGTTGCCCGCGGCGGCGATGACGACGATGTTCTGTGACGCCGCGTAGTGCACGGCTGCCTGAACCTGCTGCTCGCCCTCGGTGATCGACCCCGTCGCGGCGCGGCAGTTGTCGACCGACATGTTGATGACACTGGCTTCGCCCCGCTGGGCGATGCCGTGGATGATTTCGGCCAGCGTCTTGAGCGTGCCCGCGGTGCCGGCCTTCTCCAGCTGGCGGCCGCTGTTGGTCTGCCCGGGCGAAGTCCCGTCACCGCCTCCGCTGCCGCCTCCGTTGCCGCTCGGAGGCAGTGAGCTTTCGGAGCCGGACGGCGGGTTCGTGCTCGACGACGGGGTTCCGCTGCTGCTGGCCGGCGGGGTCGACGACGGGGGAGTCGTGTCGGGCTCGTAGTTCTCGCTCAGCTGGCGGTAGGACACGATCGTCGCGTCCGGGGCGACGCCGACGAACCCGACCTCGGGGTTGTCCGGCTTGCCCGCGATGATCCCGGCGACTTCGGTGCCGTGCCCGTCGCAGTCCTCCAGCCCCGGCGCGGCGCTCTTCGGTGTCGAGACGTATTCGCCGCCCGACACCAGCCGGTCCTTGAGCCACGGGTGAGGGGTCACGCCGGTGTCGACCACCGCGACCTTGATCCCGCCGCCGGCGCTGCCGGTGGCGGCCTTGACGATGTCCTGCGCCTTGGCGATCTGCAGGTACTCCTGGCCCCAGGGCCGGTTCTTGATCTCGACGGTCTGGCCGAGGACGGCGCGCTGGACGCAGCCCTTCGACTGCTTGTAGGCCTTGTCCGGCTTGCGCTCGTCCGGGATCAGCTTGCTGTCGTCCACCGGCGGCGGGGTCGCGTAGTAGCCGTCCGCCGGGGCCGTCTGCGCCCACACCGGCAACGCGACGCCGAGCGGCGCGAGCACGCCGATGGTGCCGGCCAGCAACGCCGTGGTCGTTCGCCGGGTCGCGCCGAAGCGGCGTCCTGCTGCCATCCGAGATTCACCCGATCCGGTCACTTGAAGTTCAGGTGCCGCAGGGTGGTGTAGAGGTCCATCACACCCAGGGCGAGCGGGAGCACCGACGCGATGCAGAGCGCCTCGATGATCTCCACCGTGCGCCGCAGCGGCGGCGAGAAGCGCTGGTTCGGGAAGATCACGCCGACCACGAGCGCGCCCGCGGCCAGCAGGATCAGCACGCCGAAGACGATGAGCAGGCGGTTCTGCGGGCTCGACGTCGTCAGCCAGCCGATCGCGATGCCGGTCGCCGAGACCATGCCCGTGGTGAGCAGGGCGATGGCCTGGCTGCCGTTCGCGTACGCGCGGGCGCGCAGCAGCAGCACGAGCGTCGCGACGACGCCGAGGATGATGCCGAACACGCCGGGCGCCGACGAGGCGATGACCGCGGCCACCGCGACCGTGGCACCGCAGCCGATCATCAGGCCGGTCATGTAGTGGTGCGCGATCGCCGTGCGGTGCTCGATCGCCCGGTAGTCGGGGAAACCGGAGTCTTCCTTGAGCTCCTCCGCGCTGCCCGGGACGTGCGGCAGTGGCAGCTTCGCGAGCCAGATCGTGGCGCGCGGCAGGATCGAGATGCAGGCGAGCGCGACCGCGATGGTGCCGGCCGCGATGCCGGCGGCCGGGTGCGCGATGAGCGTGCCGAACAGGAACGCCAGCGCCCCGAAGGTGCCCGCGGTGGCGGCGGCGATGAACGTCGTGATGCCGGCGCCGATGACCATGATGCAGACCGAGGCGACGATGATCACGAGCACCGCGCCGAGCAGCAGGTTCGCGCGCAGCGACAGCCCCGGCACGATGTAGAAGCCGCTGACGAAGGCCAGTGGCAGCCCGCCGGCCGCGGCGACCAGCACGCCGGTCGACTCGGCCTGGTACGCCTTGGCGAGCGTCGCGCCGACCGCGACGCACGCGATCGCGCCGATGCCGCCGGCGATGGCCGCGCCGAGCGCGCTGCCGCCGTAGAACGATCCGCTGAAGAACAGCGCCACGGCGGCGACGACCAGCGCCAGCCCGCCCGCGACGTGCCCGAAGCGGTTGGCCGTTTCCTTGGTCCACGGCCGGAAGCTGTCCGGGGAGGACTCGGCGATCGCGTCGACGACGTCGTCGTACAGCGGTGGCGGCGGGTTCTCGTTGCGCTTGCGCAGCTGCAACAGCTCGCCGTCGACGACGCCGAGCGAGGCGAGCGTGCGGCTGGGGTCGAGCGGGGCGTCGCCGAGCTTGGCCAGCGCCCAGCCGCCGTGGCGGGCGCCGCCGTCGGGCGACGACTCCTTGGCCATGTCGAGCAGCATCGGGAGGAGATCGGCCACCGCGACGTCGGCGGGCAGCGCCACGTCGATCCGGGTGGAGGGCGCCACCACCGTCACCCTGCTGAAAACTGTCGTGCCCGTAGCCACTGCACTGCCCCCGCTCGGTTGATACTGCTCCCGGGGGAACTTATACCGGACCCGGGCGCCGACATCATCGAACGTCCGAAATCACTGCCCGCCGCAGGTCGGTACGAGTTCGCTTCTTGGTGATGACGTCGTCGCGGGAGAAGCGGGAGAAGAGGCCCTCCGCACGGTGATCATCGCCGGATCATGGTCAGCACGCTTGTCGCCAAGGGTGAACCGGCTGTAACCAAGAGTGTGAAAGCGGATTTCGCCGAGCGATCATGACTGTCGGTCGTGGGCCGTACACTCGCCGGACGAGGGCAGGGACGCCCGACGTGGGTCACAGAGGCGGTTGCGGCATCCGCCGGAATTCCTCCGCGACGTTCGCTAGGTTGTTCCGCGCACCCTGCGCACTAAACGGTGGCCGCCATCGTCGAGTTTGAATGAGGGGTCCTTCGATGAGCACGCTGCAGTTCAAGAAGTCGCCGCGGCTGGCGGCACCGCGCCCGCCGGGTGGCGAGGTGCACCTCGAGCCGCCGCCCGAGGTGCCCCGCGTCATCCCCGGCAACATCGTCATGAAGGCGCTGCCGATCGTGATGATCGTGGCGTCGCTCGGGATGATGGTCTTCATGTTCCAGGCCAGCAACCGGAACCCGATGATGATGGCCATGGGCGGCATGATGGTCGTCGGGACGCTCGGGATGATGGCCGGCGGTGGCGGCAAGGGCGGTGGCGCCAAGCGCGCCGAGATGGACGAGGACCGCAAGGACTACCTCCGTTACCTGGGCCAGATGCGCGATCGCGCCCGCGAGGCGATGGTCGATCAGCGGGCCGCGCTCGAGTGGGTGCACCCGGACCCCCAGTCCCTGTGGCCGCTGGCCGGCAGCCGCCGGATGTGGGAGCGCCGGCAGAACGACCAGGACTTCCTGCACCTGCGCGTCGGGCGCAGCTCGCACCGCCTCGCGACGCGGCTGGTCCCGCCGCAGACCGGGCCGGTCGACGAGCTGGAGCCGATCGCCACCCTCGCGCTGCGCCGGTTCGTGCGCGCGCACTCGATCGTGCCGGACCTGCCCACCCAGATCACGCTGCGCGGGTTCGCCGCGGTGAGCATGCAGGGCGACCGGGCGCTGACCCGCGGCCTGACCCGCGCGATGCTCGCGCAGATGGTCACCTTCCACAGCCCCGACGACGTGCTGATCGCGGTCGCCACCGCGGGGCGCGCGAAGGAGGAGTGGGAGTGGGCGAAGTGGCTGCCGCACGCCCAGCACCCGACGATGTCCGACGGCATCGGCCAGCTCCGCATGATGGCCGGCTCGCTGGCCCAGATCGAAAACTGGCTCGACGAAGAACTGCGTGACCGCCAGCGGTTCTCCCGCAACGCCACCCCGGCGCCGGACCAGCCGCACGTCGTGATCATCGTCGACGACGCCGAGGTGACCCGCGAAGAGCAGATCATCCTCGAAGAGGGCCTGGTCGGCGTCACGCTGATCGACCTGTCCGACTCCATCGGCAACCTCGCCGCCCGCCGCGGGCTGCGGCTGGTCGTGGAGGCCGACAGGCTCGGTGCGCGCAGTGCCGGCGGCGTCGAGTGGTTCGGCCGCCCGGACACCCTGAGCGTCGTCGAGACGGAGTCGCTGGCGCGGCTCATCTCGCCGTACCGCGTCGGCGGCGCGGCCGGGCAGGACGTCAGCGACGAAGAGCCGCTGCTGTCCAACCCGTCGCTGCTGGAGCTGCTCGGCATCCCGGGCGACCCGATGACCTTCGACGTCCAGCAGGCGTGGCGGCCCCGGCCGATCCGCGACCGCTACCGCGTCCCGTTCGGCGTCGGCGAGTACGGCCAGCCGGTCGAGCTGGACATCAAGGAAGCCGCCGCCGAGGGGATGGGCCCGCACGGCCTGTGCATCGGCGCGACCGGTTCCGGCAAGTCGGAGTTCCTCCGCACGCTGGTGCTGGGCATGCTGGCCACGCACTCGTCGAGCACGCTCAACTTCGTCCTCGTCGACTTCAAGGGTGGCGCGACCTTCCTGGGTCTGGACAAGGCGCCGCACGTCTCCGCGGTCATCACCAACCTCGCGGACGAGGTCACGCTGGTCGACCGCATGAAGGACGCGCTGGCCGGCGAGATGAACCGCCGGCAGGAAGCGCTGAAGAACGGCGGTAACTTCAAGAACGTCTGGGAGTACGAGAAAGCCCGTGAGAACGGCGCCGACCTCGACCCGCTGCCCGCGCTGTTCATCGTCTGCGACGAGTTCTCCGAACTGCTCGCGGCGAAGCCGGACTTCATCGACCTGTTCGTGGCGATCGGCCGGCTGGGCCGGTCGCTGCAGATGCACATGCTGCTCGCGTCGCAGCGCCTGGAAGAGGGCAAGCTGCGCGGTCTCGACTCGCACCTGTCCTACCGGATCGGCCTGAAGACCTTCTCGGCGGCGGAGTCCCGCGCCGCGATCGGCGTCCCGGACGCGTTCGAGCTGCCCTCGGTCCCCGGTGGCGGGTACCTGAAGTTCGACACCTCGACGCTGGTGCGGTTCAAGGCGTCCTACGTGTCCGGCCCGTACCGGCCGGCCGGCATCCAGGCCGCGGGCCCGGCGGCGACGGTGGTGCGCGCGGACAAGCGCCCGCAGCTGTTCGTCCCGGACTTCGTCGAGCTGCCGAAGGAACCGGAACCGGAGCTGTTCGACGCGGCGCCGAAGGTCGAAGAGCGGCAGCAGCCCGAAGAGGCGGTCGAGCCCAGCGAGCTGGACGTCATCGTCTCGCGGCTGATCGGGCAGGGCCCGCCGGCGCACGAGGTGTGGCTGCCGCCGTTGAAGGACCCGAACTCGCTCGACACGCTGCTGCCGAACCTGAACCCGACCGACGACCGCGGCCTGTCCCCGGTCGGCTTCTTCGGCAACGGCCGGCTGCAGGTGCCGCTCGGCATCGTCGACCGGCCGTACGAGCAGCGCCGTGACCCGCTCTGGGCGGACTTCGCCGGCGCGGCCGGCCACGGCGTGATCGTCGGCGGCCCGCAGTCGGGCAAGTCGACGATGCTCCGGACGCTGATCATGTCGATGGCGCTGACGCACACCCCCGAAGAGGCGCAGTTCTACTGCCTCGACCTCGGTGGTGGCACCCTGGCCGGGCTGGCCGACCTGCCGCACGTCGGCGGGGTGGCCGTGGCCCGGCGCGAGCCGGACAAGGCCCGCCGGATCGTGGCCGAGCTGACCACCCTGCTCGTCGAGCGGGAAGGCCGGTTCGGGGCGATGGGCATCGACTCGATGACCGAGTTCCGCAACCGGAAGCGCCGCGGCGAGATCCGGCCGGATCAGGACCCGTTCGGCGACGCGTTCCTGGTCGTCGACGGCTGGCGGGCCCTGCGCGACGACTTCGAAGAGCTCGAAACCACGATCACCCGGATCGCCACCCAGGGCCTGTCCTACGGCGTGCACGTCATCATCTCCGCCAACCGGTGGGCGGACATCCGCCCGGCCATCAAGGACATGATCGGCACCCGGTTCGAGCTGCGCCTCGGTGACCCGACCGAGTCGGACATCGACCGCCGGATCGCGGTCAACATCCCGGCCGGGCGGCCGGGCCGCGGCCTGACGCGGGAGAAGCTGCACCTGCTCGGCGGCCTGCCGCGGATCGACGGCTCGAGTGACGCGGAGACGATCGCGTCCGGCGTGGCCGACGCGGTGGCGAAGATCAAGGCGGCGTGGCGGGGCCGGGTGGCGCCGCAGGTGCGCCTGCTGCCGGAGATGATCACCTACGACGAGGTGCTGAAGCTCGACCAGGCCCGCGACTCCAAGCTGATCCCGATCGGGGTCAACGAAGAGGACCTGCAGCCGATCTACCTGGACTTCAACGCCGAGCCGCACTTCTACGCGTTCGCCGACGGCGAGTCGGGGAAGACGAACCTGCTGCGACAGATCGCCCGGGGCATCTCCGAGCGGTTCACGTCGAAGGAAGCGCTGATCCTGCTGGTCGACTACCGGCGCTCGATGCTCGGGTTCGTCCAGGGCGATTCGCTGCTCGGCTACGCGGTGTCGGCGGCGCAGCTGGAGAGCATGGTCAACGACGTCTTCAACTCGATGACGCGGCGCCTGCCCGGCCCGGACGTCACGCAGGAGCAGCTGAAGACGCGGTCGTGGTGGAAGGGCCCGGAGCTGTTCATCCTGGTCGACGACTACGACCTGGTGGCCACCTCGTCCAACAACCCGCTGCGGAAGATCTCGGACTTCCTGCCGCAGGCCAAGGACGTCGGCCTGCACCTGGTGGTCGTGCGGCGTACCGGTGGTGCGAGCAAGGCGATGTACGACCCGATCATCGGCAAGCTGAAGGAGATCGCGGCGCCGGGCATGGTGATGAACGGTTCGCGCGACGAGGGTGCGCTGATCGGCAACATCAAGCCGAGTGCGATGCCGCCGGGCCGGGGCCTGATGCTGACCCGCAAGTACGGCAAGCAGTTGATCCAGGTGTCGTGGATCCAGCCGGACTGAACTGTGCCGTTCGTCCCCGATCCGGCCACAGCCACGGCCGAAGGGTTTCGTGGAATGGTCGCGTCCTCCGGGGGTGGCGGCCTGCTTTTGGCCGGATCGGGAACAGTGCGGCGGAGCGCACCTTCGACGACGGGGTAGGTTTCCTCCCCGAGGGTGCGCCCCGCCGGCGTGATCGCGGTGGCGCGGGGGATCGCGGCGAATATTGCGGGAGCTTCGGGTGACAGTGCGGGTAGCGGTGGACTTCGGGACATCGAGTACCTGTGTCGTCGCCTCGGTGAACGGGCGCGATCCGCAGGTCGTGGTGATCGACGGCCAGCCGCTGATGTCCTCGGCCGTGTACGCGGCGGCCGACGGCACGCTGTTCGTCGGCCAGGAGGCCGAGCGGCAGGCGGCGGTCGACCCGTCGCGTTACGAACCCAACCCCAAGCGGCGGATCGACGAGGGCGAGCTGCTGCTCGGCGACAGTGTCCTGCGGGTCACCGACGTCGTGCACGCCGTGCTCGGCCGCGCGGTCGCCGAGGCGCGCCGGCTGGCCGGCGAGGCCGAGGTCGACCTGCTCGTGCTGACCCACCCGGCGGACTGGGGCGCCATCCGCACCCGGCTGCTGCGGCAGGCGGCCGGCGGGCTGGCGCGCGAGGTCGCGCTGGTGCCGGAGCCGGTCGCGGCGGCGGTCTACCACGCCGCGACGTTCGCACCGCAGGACGTCACCAACGACCGCACCGTCGAGTTCAGCGGCCGCCCGGGCGACGCGCTCGCGGTGCTGGACCTCGGCGGCGGCACGGTCGACGTCAGCGTCGTGCGCCGGCTTCCGCCGGACACCGCGCGGGACCGGGCCGGCCGCCCGCAGCGTGGCGGCTTCCAGGTCCTCGCCACCCGGGGAGATCCCGCCTTCGGCGGCGCGGACATCGACCAGGCGCTGCTGGAGCACGTCGGCGAGCTCGTGGCCGGCGGGGAGCAGGACGCCTGGCGCCAGCTCGTCGAAGGCCGGGAGCTCGTCGACCGCCGACGCCGCCGTGTCCTGCGCCAAGACGTGCGCGGGGCGAAGGAAACCCTGTCGCGGCACGCCTACACCGACGTCCCGATGCCGCCGCCGTTCGCCGACGCGCACGTCACCCGCGAGGACCTCGAACGGCTGATCGCGGCGCCGCTGGGGCGCGCGGTGGAGCTGACCGTCGCCTCGATCGGCGACGCCGGCCTGCGGCCGAAGCAGCTCACCGCGATCTTCCTGGTCGGCGGGTCGAGCCGGATCCCGATGATCTCCCGGCTGGTGCACGAACGCACCGGCGTCGTCCCGACGAGCCTCGACCAGCCGGAGACGGTCGTCGCGCGCGGCGCGCTGCGCGCGGTGCTGGTCGACCCGGACCGCACCGGCGCGCTGCCCGGCGAGGCGATGGCCCGGATGGGCGCGGTGCCGGGGGGCGCGCTGAACCCGGCGGCGCAGCGCACGGAGGTCGTCCGCCCCGGCGACGTCGCCCCGCGCCCGGCGCCACCCCGGTCCGCACCGGCTCAGTTCACCCCGCCGAACGCGAACCGTCCCGGGCCGCCACCGTCACCGCCCCACGGCCAGCCGGCGGCCCGCCCGTGGACGCCGGCGGCCGGCCAGCCCGCCCAGAGCGGCCCCGGTGGCCCTAGTGGCCCTGGTGGCCGGCCCGGCGGCGCGTCCGCGGCTCCGCCCGCGCCCGAGCCGCCCGCGAAGGACCGCAAGAAACTGTGGGGGGTCGTAGCCGTCGCGGTGGTCGTCGTGGCCGCGCTCGTCGTCGGCGGGGTGCTCTTCTTCACACGCGACAGCACCCAGGCCGAGACGGGCCGGACGCTCTCGCAGTACGACTTCAAGTTCGTCTCGCCCACCGACTGGGTCCAGACCGACGACCGGGTCGCCGACCGCCAGGTCGTCATCCACCCGCAGGAGTCGGCGGACGGCAACGACCTGCTCGTCGCGCAGGAGTACGTCATGGACTACGACGCGACGGCGGACCCGCAGAAGCTCTCGGACGAGCTCAAGAAGAGCGCCGACAACGACCCGGACCAGTACAGTGCGTACAACCCGAGCGCCTCGTACGCGGGTCGCACGGTGATCTTCTACCACCAGGTCAAGCCGGACCGCCCCGACATCCAGGTCGACTGGTACGTCGTGGCGAAGGGCCGGATCCGGGTCCACGTCGGCTGCCAGTACGTGAAGCCCGAGCTGCGCGACCGGGTCGCCGCCGCCTGCACGCAGGCCGTGCGGACGGTGGAAATCCTCAACTGAGAGGAGGGCACGCGGTGCCGTCCGAAGAATTCGAGAGCGCCGCGGCGTCCTTCAAGCGGATCGGCCAGGATGCCGTGACGCACGCCCGGCGCGTCTCCGGGAACGCGAAGGCGCGCAATCAGCGCCACCACAGCGAAAACGTCGAATTGCTGAAGCGAACGGGTCGCGGCGCCAAGTCCGGCGATCCGACGCCCGGCACCCTGCGGGCGGCCGCCGAACGGTTCCGCCGGGCCCGCGGGCTGGCGGTTCCGGAGGTCCCCGAGACTCCCGTGGTTCCCGATTCGGTTCCTTCGCGTTCGCAATCTCCCGCTCGGACTCCTCGAACGAGTGACGATGACGAAGACTTTTCCCAAATGCGAATCATGAATCGCGGCCGGTGAGTTCACCGCGTGTTCGCTGTGCGTGTGCTAACCCCGCTGGTGGAGAACGTATTTTCGGGTGACTGGTCGCTGGATCGGGGTGATTCGCCGCAACGGGCGGCGATCAGTTCCCAGGGGGAGCGTTCCCGCAAGCAACTACTTGCCGGTGAAGCACGACAAGAGGGAACCGGGCATGGCAGGGTCTGCGTCGTAGGGCCGTACAAACGAACGACCTGGCACGGCCAACCACTCTTATGAAGGGGGTTTCCAGCATGTCTGGATTCACAGGGACAGTTGCTCAGTTCACCGACGCCGAGGGCAAGGTCACCGAGGTCCGCGCGGGCATGGACAGCAACCTGTCCACGCTGCGCGACCGCATCGAGGCCACCCGCGCCGGCTGGCAGGGCGACGCGCAGAAGGCGTTCGACCACGTCATGCAGCGCTTCGACGAGGACGCCCGCAAGATGAACCAGGCGCTGCAGAAGATCGCGGAGCTCCTCCGCGAGGCCGGTTCGAAGTACGAGAAGTCCGAGCAGCAGCAGCAGGAGATCCTGGGCGCCGTCAACCGCGGGTTCGACGCGCTCGGCTGAGCTTCACCCTCGTCTTTCTTTCATTCACCCGAAATTCTTGATTTCTGAAGGAGTACGTCATGTCCGATGCCGGCATTGTCGTCAATTACGCCACCATCCGCGCTGCTGCGGACGACTGCACGCAGACCGGGGGCGAGCTGCAGCAGGCGTTCGACCGCCTCAAGGACGACCTGAAGCCGCTGATCACCACCTGGACCGGTTCCGCCAAGGAGCAGTACGACCAGGCCCAGCGCGCGTGGGACCAGAGCTTCGAGGACCTGAAGCAGGTTCTGGCGCAGATCGCCGCCGCCCTGCCGCAGATCGCCGACGGCTACCAGTCGACGGACAGCGCCGTCGAAGGCCTGTTCTGAGCCGCTAGCCCCGGGAACCACGGCGGGCCCGCACTTCGGTGCGGGGCCCGCCGTTTTCCTTTTCCGGACAAGGAAAACCGGCTCATCGCAGCAGACAGTCCGGCTGCGGGGAGCGTCCCGGCCCCAAACGCCCCAATGTGGCGTTGGGTGCGTCCAACGCACCCAATGTGGCGTTCGGTGCGTCCAGTGCACCCAACGCCACATTGGGGCGCATCGCCCGGACCCCGTCAACGAACCTCAGACGCACGACGCTAGTGTCGCGCGTCTGAAGTTCGTTGGCGGGTGGCGTGGGGCAGGATCTCCTCGGCGGTCTTGGTCCAGGTGAACGGGTGGCAGCGGTCATTCCAGCCGGCGATGAAACCGCGGATCGCGGCGACG
>NZ_JAEBDZ010000008.1:0-384546 GCF_046548675.1 Amycolatopsis sp. cmx-8-4 | reverse complement strand
CCACGAGCACGTAGAGTGCTGTCAGGAGGGTGTCTAGTTCTTTGCTCACACATTGATCTTGGACACCCTCCTCTCACGTCCTGAACCGGGTCAGCTCACATGATCTTCACGGAATCAATCATCTAGGGGGTGTCGGGGCGGGACAGCAGCTCGCGCAACGTCGCCAGCAGCTCCCGGCGGTCCGACGCGCCCAGCTTCCCGCGGATCCGGGCCATGTGGTGCTCCACCGTCTTGCTCGAGATGAACAGCTTGCTGCCGGCCTGCTTGTACGTCAGGCCCTCGACCACCAGCCGCGCGACTTCCAGTTCGCGCTCGCTCAACGCCGCGAGCCCGGTGCCCGAGGACGTCGGTTCCGCCGCACCCGCCTCGCGGCGGACGCCCGTGCCCTGGAACTGGCGGGCCGCCTCCAGCAGCTGGACCATCGCCTTGCGGTCGGACGTGCGGATCGCCGCCTGGCCGGCCAGGCGCGACGCGTCCCAGCGCAGCCCGAGATCGTGCAGCTCCGCCGCGGCCGCCGAGATCTCATCCGGGGCGAACGTGCCGCTCAGGACCGCGAGCCAGCCGCGGGCCGCCGTGGCCAGTGCGCTCGGGTGGCGGCCGCAGTGGGCGTGGGACGTCAACGTCGCCAGGTGCGCCTTCGCCGCTTCCGCGTCCTCCAGCGTGATCGCCGCGTGGAGTTCGTGCCAGACCAGCGAAACCGTCCACAGTGGAGGTTCACCGAGGCGGGCCAGCAGGGTGTGGGCGCGTTCGAGCTGGCCGGCGAGCTTCGCGTGGGCGCCGGTGCGGGCCGCCGCGATCACCAGCTCGCCCAGCGGCAGCAGCGTGAACAGGTCCGTCTGCTGGCGCATCGACGCCTGGTAGGCGCGGTCCCACGACCGCTGCAGCCCGACCAGGTCGCTGGACCGCCGGGCCAGCCCGAGCTCCAACGTCGTGAAGAACATCTCGTCGCGGGCTTCCAGCGGCCGGCCGGCGACGGCGTCGCGGTGTCCCGCCGCCGTCGCGAGGTCGCCCGCGGTCATCGCCACCCAGCCCAGCAGCAGGCGGTGGCGCACCGCGAGGAGGTCGCCGCCGATCCGGCCGTCCAGGGCGCGAGTCAGCACGGACTCCGCCAGGGCCAGCTCGCCGGTGTGCACCGCGGCGAGCGCGGCCAGCGCCGCGGGGCTGTCGGGCAGCAACGTGCCGCCCAGCGCCGGTTCCAGCATCGCCGCCGCGCCGAGCAGGGTGGACAACGTCTCGGTCGCGCAGCCGGACACCGAGTCGGCGATGCCGCGGGCCATCCGCGTGGCCGCACCGGCGAACAACGTCGGCGCGACGCCGGGGGCGGGGGAGTCGAGCAGCCGGCGGGCGCTCTCGAGGTCGCCGGTGCCGACCAGGGCCATCACCGCGAAGGCGTCGGTGCCGCCCCGTCCCGCCGGGGAGCCGGGGCCGGTGCCGTGGCCCGCCGGGTTCGGATCGGCCGAGTGCCGGCCGTGGGTCTGCCCGCCGAGGGCGGCCCACTGGTACAGCTCCGCGCCGCGGGCCAGCTCTCCGCGATGGGCCAGCACGGTGGCCGCGATCTCCGCGCCCGCCACGCGGCTTTCGGCGTCCGGGGCGCCGAGCATGCCGTCGCCGAGGCGCAACGCCGTGTCCAGGTCGCCGGACAACGCCGCCGCGCGGGCCCAGCCCGCGGTGACCGACGCGGAACGGTCGCCCGCTTCGGCCGCGGCTTCGAAGAGCCTGGTCGCCAGGCGCGCGTCCGTCGGCAGGGCTTCGGCGGCCGCCGCGGCGAAGGCGGCCGCCGCGGAGGTGCCCGTGCTGCCCGTGCCGAGCAGCGAACGCGCCAGGTCGAGCACCGGGAGGCCGTTCGCCAGCTGCAGCTCGACGAGCCGCTGCACGGTGGTCAGCCGGCGCGCCGGCGGGCCGAAGTCGCGAATGGCGGCCGAGGCCAGCGGCAGCAGCGTGTCGTCCGGGGCGAGCAGGCCGGTCGCGCGGGCGCCGTCGACGATGCCCGGCAGCTGGTCCGGCGTGCGGTCCAGCAGCACGCACAGCAGGTCGAGGTTGCGGCCCGCGCCGGCTTCGGCCGCGATCAGGTAGCGCAGGACGTCGTCGTCGAGCTCGTCGAGCTCGGGCCGGAACTCCTCCAGCCGCCCGAGCAGCGCGCGCTCGGCCAGCCGGGGCACACCACCGCTCACCCGGTGCAGCTCGGCTGCCGCGGCCGGCTCGGCCGGGGTGCCCGTCAGCGCCTCGATCAGCCGCGCGACATCGTTGACGCCGAGCGGGGCGAGCTGCAGCAGCGTCCAGCCGGCCGCGACCGCGGCCGGGCGGTGCGCGACGACGATCGGGCCGTCGGCGCCCGCCAGCAGCTCTTCGAGCTGGTCGGCGTCGATCCGGTCGGCGTCGTCGACGAGCAGCGCGTCGGCGCCGGCGTCCCGGTAGGCGCGGGCGAGCGCGGCGAGCAGCACGCTCTTGCCGTAGCCGCCGGGGGCGACGACGGCGATCCGCAGCCGCGCGGCCGGGTCGGCGGCGACCTGGCGGAGCAGCTGCCGGGCCGCCGGGTGCACGGGGACGGGGTGGAGCGAGGCGGCCTGCGTGAGCAGAGTGTTCAACAGTGACCTTCACCGGAGGGGGCGCCGGGAGCGGCGCAGTGGCTCGGGGTGGACTGGCTCGGAGCCGGGGGCTGGTCGGGGCCGGCGGTGGCGTCGCGGGCGGTGATGGTGATCAGGACGGCCGAGACGGCCGCGGCGAGCACGAGGACCGCGGCAGCGAGGGGCCGCCGTCGCCGGAACAGGTCCATCGGGCCGGTGCGTTCGGGGAGCTCGAACGGCGTGATCTCGACCGGCGGCCGGGGTGGCCGCTCGCCGAGCTCACCGAGCGTGTCCATCTTGGGGAGCAGGGTGGTCTCGACGGCAGGGGGTTCCTGGGCGGTGCCCCGGCCCTCGGCGCGCAGCCCGGCGAGGGCGGCCGCGCCGAGCGCGGTGGTGGCCGGCGGAACCGGTCCCGCGAACATCGGGCACGGCGGCCGGGCGGGCAGCGCGTGCGGCGGGACGTCGCCGCAGAAGACCACGCCGGCGAGGCCCCGCGGGGACGTCGACGCGGAGCCGGCGAGCGCGAACAGCGTGCTCAACGCGGCCGCCGGGGACACGCCTTCGGCGCTCGCCCCGATCTGCCAGCCGTTCGCGCCGCTCGGGGTGGCCAGCGTGACGTTCACGCCGTCGGCACCGAACTCGCAGACCCCGGCGCCGGTCACCCCCGGGCCCGGGACGGGCAGGTGCGCGCCGAGCGCCGCGATCGAGCCGGGGACCAGCGTGACCGCGGTGAACCCGGCGTCGGCCAGCGCCCGCCGCAGCACGTCACGGCGGTAGCCGCCCCAGTCGCCGGGGTGCGTCATCACCAGGTGCTGTGGGGGCTCGCCGAACTGGTTCTCGGCGTGCTCGGCGATGCCTTCGACGAGCACGGTGGTCAGCGTCTCCGGCGGGAAGGACTCACCTTCGACGACCATCGGCACGTCGTCGCCGATGCGCCGGTGGAAACCGGTGAGCAGCCGGGAGGGGACCTGGGTACCCGCCTGCGCCGCCGCGTCGCCGGTGAGCAGGTACCCCTCGTCGTCCAGGAACAGCGCGGACGCCGCGGCCGGGGACCGTTCACCCAGCCACAGGGGTTCGGGAGCACCCCAGCCGGGGCCGTGGCGGTGGCTGATCGCGGCGTGGGTCCGCCCCTGGGCCACATCGATCCCGAGGACGTAGGGCAACGGCACTTCCTCCTCACCTCGCGGGGCCGAACGGGGGCGGCTAGTCCCCCTAGGGCTCGGGGCATCCTCACCCAAACGGGTTAGTCAGGCAAGGGTCTGGGGGGATTTAACCCAACTGCGAGCATCTCGGATGAGCCCCTAACTCCCTAACGATGACATATCGATCCCCTATCGGCTGAGCCGGATGCGACTCGGAGTGATCCCCGATGTGCGTGGGGGGACCGGCTCCCTAACTTGGCCATGGACACCGGTCCCAGCGGCCGATGCCGTCCCCCGAACCACCGGATCAGGAGAACCTCCATGGACTCCGTGCAGACGTTGCACGATTTCGCCCTCAACCTGCTCAACGACCCGACCGCCCTCGCGGCCTTTGGGACGGACCCGCAGCAGGCGCTCGCCCTCGCCGGCCTCGGCGACGTCAGTGCCGCCGACGTGCACGAGGTCATCCCGCTGGTGCTCGACTACGTCCCGGTCGACAGCCTCCCCGCCGTCGGCGGTCTCCCGGTGGTCGGCGACCTGACCTCCCTGGGCACCGACACCACGGGCATCCAGGGCGCGATCGACCAGCTCACCGCCCTGACCGCGGGCCTCGGCCTGCCGGCCACCTCGGTGCTGCCGGGTGTCGGCGACCTCGGTGTCGGCGGCGTCGGCGAGCTGCCCGTCGTCGGCGACCTCGGCCTGCCGACGAGTGCGGTCTTCGGCGGTCAGCAGCTGTCGAGCGTGACCGACGTCACCAACGCCGCGAACGTGACGGCCCTCGCGGGCAGTGTCACCAACTCCCTCGGCCTGGGCGGCGACCTCGCCCACGGCATCGACGCCGGTTCGCTCGGCCTGGGCAGTGCCGTCACCGGCGCCGTCGACGGCCACAACGGCGTCGGCCAGGTCGAGCAGGTCGTCACCGGCGTCACGGGCACCGTCGCGGCCCCGGTCCACGGCGGCGACCTGGCCGGTGCCGTCACCGGCGCCGTGAGCCCCGTCGGCGAAGTCACCAACCACATCGGCGACTTCACCGGCACGCTGAAGAACGTGGGCGACCTCGACGTCAAGCACGTCGGCGGCGACCTGACCAGCGCGGTGCAGAACAGCCTGGGCGACATCACCCACAACACCGTCACCACGGTGACCGGTGCCGTCGGCGGCGTCGACCACAACGCGGTCGGCGACATCGCGAGCAACAACGGTGTCGACGCGGTGCACGACGTGGTGTCGGGCGTCACCGACAACCTCAGCCACAACGCGCTGGGCAACATCCACGTCGGCGACCTCGGTCACAACGACATCCACCTGGGTCACTGATCCCCTCCGGTGCCCGTTCCGCGGTCAGGGTGCGACCGCGGAACGGGCACCCGGCTCGCGTCCATCACTCGTACGGGGGAGACTCCTTCGTCGTGACCGCCCCAGCTTGGCTCGAAGTGCTCAACGAGACCTTGGACGCGTGCCGCACCCACGGCCGCGCCGATCTCGCCGAGCTCCTGCGCAGACGTCGTGACGCCCCCGCCGAGCAGATCCGGCTGGGCGTCCTCGGCTTTCCCAAACAGGGCAAGGGCTACCTGCTCAACGCCGTCCTGAACGCGCCGGTGTGCGCGGTCGGCGACGCCGCCACCCCCGCCGTGCCGACCGAGATCGGGTACGCCGACGAACCCGCCGCCACCCTGGTCGGCCGGTCCCTCGAACGCATCCCCGTCGCGGTCGAACGGCTCACCGGCGAGCTCGGTGCCCGGCCCGCCGGCACGCTCAGCCGCGTCGAAGTCGGTGTGCCCCGCGAACTCCTCTCGGCCGGGCTCGTTCTGGTCGACACCCCGCCGGTCGGCGACCCGCGCTCGCCGCGCACCGCCGCCGCGCTCGACCTGCTCGCCGAAGCGGACGCGGTGATCCTCGTCTCCGACGCGACCGCGCCGCTGAGCCCCGCCGAGCTCGCGCTGGCCCGGCACGTGCGCACGTGGTGCCCGCACGTCGTGCTGGCGCTGACCAAGATCGACGCCTCCCCGGGCTGGCGCGCCGTCGCCGAACGCGACCGCGCGATGCTCGCCGAAGCGGGGATCGACGCGCTGGTGCTGCCGGTGTCCGCCGTCGTGCGCCAGGCCGCGGCGAAGGCGGGCGACGCCGACCTCAACGCCCGCTCGGGTTTCCCCGAGCTGCTGTCCTGGATCGCCGAGCAGGCCGCGCGGCCGCCGGAGCAGTCCCGCGCGCTGCTCGCCGCCGTGGGCGTGCGTGCCGCCGCCGCGGAACTCGTCGAATCCCTGCGCGACCGCGCCGACGCCGCGGGGCAGGACGCCGGGCTGGGTCAGGCGGCCCTGCTGCAGCGGGCGCAACGCCGGGCCGACGACCTGCGCCGGCAGAACACCCGCTGGCAGAACCTGCTGTCCGACGAGATCACCGACCTGCTGTCCGACGCCGAGTACGACCTGCGCGAGCGGACCCGCAAGATCGTGAACACCATCGACCAGACCTTCGACGACGGCGACCCGGCGAAGGTGTGGGACGAGTTCGCGCCGTGGCTGGACGGCGCGCTCGCCGAAGCCGTCGACACCAACTACACGTGGCTCGCCGACCGGGCCGAGTGGATCGCGCAGGCGACCGCGGCCTGCTTCGGTGCCCAGTACGAGGGCGCGCTGCCCGACCTGCGGCTCGACGGTCCGGGCATCGACGCCCTCGACGACGTCCGCCGCCCGAAGATCGACAAGTTCAAGGTCGGCCAGCAGGCCTTCACCGGCCTGCGCGGGTCGTACGGCGGCGTGCTGATGTTCGGCCTGGTGACCAGCCTCGCCGGGCTGCCGCTGATCAACCCGGTCTCGCTCGGCGCCGGTGCGGCGTTCGCCGCGAAGACGATCAAGGACGAGGGCGGGATGCGGCTGCAGCGCCGCCAGGCCGTCGCCAAGCAGGCCGCGCAACGGCACGTCGACGACGTCTTCCTGCGCTTCGGCAAGGAATGCCGTGACGCGATCCGCGTCGTGCAGCGACGCCTGCGCGACCACTTCACCGGCCTGGCCGAAGAGCTCGCGGACGAGCTGACGCACGAGCGCGAGACGATCCTGGCCGGCACGGCCGAGCGCGAGCGGCGGACCGTCCACATCAGACGCGAGATCGACCGGCTCGCCGGTCTGCACCAGCGCGCGGGCGAGCTCGGCACGATCGCCGGCCGGACGACGCGGCGGGAGCTTTCGGCGTGACCCAGGACGTCCGCGACCTGCTGGCCGCCGCGGCCGGGCTCTACCGCGACGACCCGCGCGCGTCGGCGCTGCTGCTCGACTGCCAGCACCGGCTGGAGCAACCGCTGCGCGTCGCGTTCGCCGGGGCGCCGTCGTCCGGGAAGACGACCCTGTCCGCCGCGCTGGGGGAGTGGCCGACGCGGGCGTTGCGTGACCTCTTGCTGCTCGACGACCCGGGCCCAGCCGACGACTTCCCCGACGCGACGGTCCGCCTGGTGCGCCACCTCGAGCCGGACGAGCTCACCGCGGCGCACCCGCCGGGCGGCTCGGCGTTCGCGCGGCAGAGCGCGGTCAACTCGGTGCTGGTGCTCTCGCGGGCCGACGAGGTCGGCGCGGGCCGGATCGACGCGCTGCTGACGGCGAAGCAGCTCGCGCGGCGGGCGTGGCGCGAAGACCCGCTGTGCACCGGGTTCCTGGGCGTGATCGCCGTCGCCGGGCAGCTGGCCTACGGCGGTCGTTCCCTGCGCGACGACGAGTTCGACCTCCTGGCCGCGTTCGCCGCGGTGCCGCGCGAGGAGCTGGAACGGCACGTGCTCTCGGTGGACTCGTTCACCGACCCGGCGTTCCCGGGCCCGATCCCGGTGGAGACGCGCCGGTCGCTGATCGTGCGGTTCGGCATGTTCGGCGTCCGGCTGGCGTTGACGCTGATCCGCACCGGCTGCGACGACCGCGTCAAGCTCTCGGCGGAGCTGGTCCGCCGCAGCGGTCTCGGCGAACTGCGCGACACGCTGGCCGGCTGTTTCGTCGCACGGGCCGAAGCGCTGAAGGCGCGCACGGCGGTGATCCGCTTGGAAGCACTGCTGGCGGCGCAACCCCGCGCGGGCGGCGACCGCCTGGTGTCGCGAGTGGAACGCTTCGCGGCGGCCGCCCACGACTTCCGCGAGCTGCGCTTGATCGCCGACATCCGCGGCGGCCGCACGGCGTTGTCCGGCGAGCCGGCCGAGGAAGCGGTGCGGTTGCTGGGAGCCCAGGGCACCGCCCCGGCCGACCGCCTCGGCCTGGACCCGGACGCGGACCCCGGCGAGATCTACGACTCGAGCCTGGACGCGCTGCGCCGCTGGCGCCACGAGGCCGAGCGCCCGGACCGCCCCCACGCGGAACGCACCGCGGCGCATGTGGTGGTCCGGTCGACCGAGGGGCTGCTGGCCCTGTTCGGCTGAGGTGGCAAGGAAAACACCGACCGGCGGAGCGGTTCGGCGGCCGTTGTCCGACCTTGACGGCCGCTCGGGCACGACGCACCATAGAGCGGTCTACGGTCCAGCGTCGGCCCGAAGGGAAACCCGCCATGCCCGATGACCACCGCCCCCGGGTCCGGCTGTTCGGCGAGCTTCTCGCGCACTGGGCGCGGGAACGCGCCACGGACACCGCGCTCATCTACGGCGACCGCGCGTGGACCTGGGCGGAGCTCGACGACCGCGTCCGGCGGCTGTCGGGTGCGCTGGCGGCGGCCGGGATCGGCCGCGGTGATCGCGTCGCGTTCGTCGACAAGAACCACCCCGCCTGCCTGGAGACGACCTTCGCGGCGGCCGGGATCGGCGCCGCGAACGCCGTGGTCAACTGGCGGCTCTCCGGCGACGAACTCGCCTACGTCCTCGCGGACGCCGGTGCCAAGGTGGTCTTCGTCGGCGCCGAACTCCTTTCTGTCGTCGAAGCGGTCCGGGACCGGTTGCCCGCCGTCGAGCGGGTGGTCGTCGTCGGCGGGGACGACGACCAGTACGAGCCGCTCCTGTCCGCGGAACCCGCTGCGCCGCGGGAACTCGACGAGCACGACGGCGTCCTGGTCATGTACACCAGCGGCACCACCGGCTTCCCCAAGGGCGCCGTGCTGACCCACCGCAGCATCCTCTCGCACGGCCTCGCCGCGGGCACCGCGTTCCCGATCGGGCCGGGCGACGTCAACCTCGTCGCGATGCCGCTGTTCCACGTCGGCGGCAGCTGCTACGCGGTTTCCGGTTTCCTGTACGGCGAACCGTCCTACCTGACGCGCGAGCCGGACGCGGCCTCGTTGTTCGCCGCGCTGGCGGCCGGGATCACGCACGCCTTCCTGGTGCCCGCCGTCGTCGCCGGGATCGCGCAGGCCGGCGACCAGGCGATGCAGGCGTTCGCGAAGCTGCGGTACCTCTGCTACGGCGCTTCGCCGATGCCTCTTCCGTTGCTGCGCAAGGCGTTGGCGGCCTGGCCCGACGTCAAGTTCGCGCAGGTCTACGGCATGACCGAGCTGTCCGGCGCGGTCACCGCGCTCGACCCCGAGGCGCACCGCGACGACTCCCGACCGGACCGGCTGGCCTCCGCGGGCACCGCACTGTCCGGAGTGGACATCCGGATTGTCGACCCGGTCACGCTCGAAGACGCCGACGCCGGCGAGGTCTGGATCCGCACCGACCAGCGGATGGCGGGCTACCTCGGCAAGCCCGAGGCGACGGCGGAGACCATTGTGGACGGCTGGGTGCGCACCGGCGACGTCGGCCGCCTCGACGACGGCGGGTTCCTGTTCCTCGAAGACCGCGTCAAGGACATGATCATCACCGGCGGCGAGAACGTGTACTCGCCGGAGGTCGAGCGGGTGGTCGCTGAGTTCCCTGGCGTCGCCGAGGTGGCCGTGATCGGCGTCCCGGACGACCGGTGGGGCGAGCAGGTCAAGGCCGTCGTCGCCGGCGACCAGCTCGACGCCGGCAAGCTCATGGAGTTCTGCCGTGAGCACCTGGCCCACTACAAGTGCCCGCGCAGCGTCGACGTCGTGGAAGCGTTGCCGCGCAACGCGACCGGCAAGATCCTGAAGCGCTCACTGCGCGAACCGTACTGGCGGGACCGGAGCCGGAACGTCTGATGCCGCCGGTCACGCGGCGGGCCTACTTCGAGGCCGCGCTGAAAGCGCTGGCGGAGCACGGGTTCACCGAGCTGAACGTCGGCCGGCTCTGCCGCGACCTCGGCGTCACGAGCGGGTCGTTCTACCACCACTTCGGCGGCTGGCCGGGGTTCGTGGAGCAGCTGCTGGACCACTGGGAGAAACGGCAGGTGCTGATCCTGCGCGAACGGGACTTCGGCACCGGCGGCCCGTCGGCGGACTTCGCCGCGTTGATGGACCTCACGCTCGGCCTGCACCACGAGGCCGAGGCGGCCATCCGGGCGTGGGGGATGAACGACGAGAGCGTGCGCGCGGCGCAGAAACGCGTCGACGAGGCCCGCGTCCGGACGGTCGGCAAGGCCGTCACGGGCATCGTCGGCGACCGCGAGCTGGCCCGGACGCTGACGTCGCTGGGCATGGCGATGCTCGTCGGGCACCAGCAGCTCGCGTCGGCGGGGGAGCACAGCGAGCTGGCGGAGCTGCTGGCCGAGTACACCCGGCTGGTGCACTCCCGCGGCTCGTGAGTGGTTAGGGCGGTTCTAACCGCCCTAACCACTCACGACAAGCCGGGTCAAGCGTTGCCGAGGATGCGGTTCACGGTGATTTCGAGGACCACCCGCTGCGGGTTGGGCTTCGGCTGCCGGTAGCGCGCGGCGTAGCGGTTTTCCGCGTCCCGCACCGATTCCGGGTCGTCGCGCAGCACCGCTCGTCCCTCCAATGTGGACCACTTCGGGCCGTCGAGCTGGCAGACGGCGACCGGGATCCCGCCGGCGCCCGCGGCCCGGATCAGCCGCGCCTTGACGGACGCGTCGAACGTGATCACGCGGGCGAGGCCGGCTTCGAAGTCGACGGTCACGCCGACCGCGACGACGTGCGGGGTGCCGTCCGGGCGGACGGTCGTCAGGGACGCCAGGCGCCGTTCGGTCCAGAAGGCGCGGAAGTCCGCGCCGCGGTCGATCTCCATGCCCCCACGCTAGTCCGTCCGGGCGGGCGAAGGGCCGTGAAACCACTCACGGTAATTGTAAGGAAAGTTTCTTAACAGTCTTGACCAGCTCTTGAACTTTCTGTCACTCTCGAACCGCTGTCGCCGCAGCCGAAACGATGTCCTTTACGGAGGAACGATGAAGAAGATCGTCCGGGCGGTGGTGGCCACGGCCGCGCTGGCCGCCGGGCTGTTGAGCGTGCCGACGACCGCGTCCGCGGCCGGCACCCCGTACGTGCCGGGAACCCTGCGGCCCTCGGTCTCGCAGGCCACGCAGGACCAGGTGCTCCAGAAGTACTACGACTTCTGGAAGAAGAACTTCTTGACGACCAAGTGCGGCAGCGGCACCTACGCCGTGCTGTCGAAGGACGCCGATCACTCGTTCGTGGCCGAGGGCGAGGGTTACGGCGTCACGATCTCGGCGATGATGGCCGACAAGGACCCGCAGGCCCGCGCGATCGTCGACGGGATCGTGAAGTTCGTCAAGGCCCACCCGTCGGTCAACAACAAGGACCTGCACGCGGCCGAGCAGGACGCGAACTGCAAGAGCGTCAACGGCAGCGACTCGGCCACCGACGGCGACCTCGAGATCGCGTACGGCCTGCTGATCGCGGACACGAAGTGGGGCAGCACGGGGTCGGTCGACTACAAGGCCGAGGCCGTCCGGATCATCAACGCGATCAAGAAGAGCGAGGTCAACAACAGCACCAAGTTCACGCTGCTGGGTGACTGGGGCAACGACGCGGAGTACAAGAACAGCTCGCGCTCGTCGGACTGGATGCCCGGGCACCTGCGGGCGTTCGCGAAGGCCACCGGCGACAGCTTCTGGGACTCCGTGCGCGCCCGTTCGGAGACCGCGGTGAGCCGGCTGCAGTCGCAGTACGCGCCGAACACCGGGCTGCTGCCGGACTTCGTGGTGAACACGAACTCGACGCCGAAGCCGGCGCCGGCGGACTTCCTCGAGGGTCCGTACGACGGCAAGTACAGCTGGAACGCCTGCCGCGACCCGTGGCGCCTCGGCGCGGACGCGATCTCGGCGTCCGGCAGCGCGGCGAAGGCCCAGGTCGCCAAGATGAACACGTGGATCAAGTCCGCGACGGGTGGCGACCCGTCGAAGATCCAGAGCGGTTATTCGCTGTCGGGCACGAAGACCGAGAGCGGCCAGCACCCGTGCTTCACCGCGCCGTTCGCCGTGGCGGCGATGACGGACCCGGGCAGCCAGGCGTGGCTGGACAAGCTGTGGACGTCGATCGCGGCGTTCGCCCCGGACTCGACGGACTACTACGGAACGGGCATCACGGTCCAGGTGCTGCTCATCCTGACCGGTAATTACGTGGCCGCTTAGTCGCGACGGCCGTCCCGCACCGGTATTTCGGGTGCGGGGCGGCCGGTTCGTGCGTGAGTACGTGTGCTTCTGGGGCAACCAGCCGCCGCGCGGCGGTGGGCCGGCTCCGGCTGCCTCAGCCAGTGCTGGCCGTCGCCGTTCGTCGTCGACGACGTGGGTCGGTTCCCGCCGCGAGATCGTCGTCGACGGCAACGTCGCGAAGTTCGCCCAGCACGCCGATCTCGGCCGCTACCTGGCCGGCACCGGGAACCCCCGCGGCTGGCGGGGGCTGAACCTGCTCGGCTTCGCCCTCGCCGACGTCCGGGCTCAGCTCGGTTCGCGCACGGGGAGCCCGGCCGCGCGGTAGATCGCGTCGATCACGCCCATCGTCCGCACCGCGTCTTCCGCCGACGTCTTCACCGGCGCGCCCTCCAGCACCGCCGCCGCGAAGGCGTCCAGCTGGTAGGCGTACGACGCCCGCCGCGGGAACCGCTCCGCGCGGCGGGCGCCGCCGGCCCGGACCGTCAGGCGGTGGTACACCTGCGGGGACGCGGGGTTGAGCACACTCAGCGACCCCAGCGAGCCGGTCACCTTCGCGCTGATCTTGAGGACCGAAAACGACCACATCGAGCAGGTGACCCGCCCGGTGTGACCCGACGGGTAGCGCAGCTCGGCCGTCATCGCGCGATCGATCCGCGGGTCGCGCAGCTTCGCCTGCGCCGACACGACTTCCGGGGTTTCGCCGCCGAAGATGCGGGCCATGTGGACGGCGTAGCAGCCCGCGTCCATCGTCGCGCCGCCCGCGAGGTCGTAGTCGTAGCGGATGTCGGAGAACTTGGGCAGCGGGAAGCACAACGCGGTCTCGACGCGCTGGAGTTCGCCCAGTTCGCCGGACGCGACGATCTCCTCCACCCGCAGGGCGAGGGGATGGTAGCGGTAGTGGAAGGCTTCCATCACGACGCGGTCGGACGCCGCGGCCAGGTCGGCGATCTCGCGGGCTTCGGCGGCGTTGGCCGTGAAGGGCTTCTCGCAGAGGACGTGCTTCCCGGCTGCTATCGCCGCCTTCGTCCACAAGCCGTGGAGACCGTTGGGCAGCGGGTTGTAGACGGCATCGACGTCCGGGTCGGCGACCAACGCTTCGTAGGACGAATGCACCCGGCCGATGCCGTGCTTGGCCGCAAACGCTTGCGCCCGGTCGGCCGAGCGCGCGGCGACCGCCACGACCTCGACGTCGGCACGGTCGGCGGCGGGCTTGACCAGGGCGATGGGTGCGATCCGGGCCGCACCCAGGATGCCGATCCGCAGGCTCATGGGCGCGAAGCTAGCACCGGCGGGTGTGGGGTCGCCCGGTCGCCTGGTCGCGCGCTCGCCCGCTTGATCGCCTGTCGGCTCGAACGGCCCTTAATGACAGCGAGTGGCCGACCCAGTCAGATTTCAACAGGCAGTTGACCTCTTCAACAACGAGTTGTACCGTTCCGGCCAGTCGAACAGTGGAGGTCCGCTAAGTCCCGTTCCCGTGCAGTCCAGGCGGTGTTGCTCGCGAGCCTGGCCGTCCTGGTGACCGCCTGCGGTGGTGGCCCCGACGGTGCCGGCGGGACGTCGCAGGCTCCCGGGGCGCCCGCGTCCGGCATCCCCGACACCGCCGCGATCGTCCAAGGTGTGCAGAAGGACGCCCAGCTCAACGCCGCGTTGCCGGCGAACGTCAAGCAGGCCGGGGTGCTGCATCTCGCTTCGAACCTGCAGTCCGCGCCCAACAACTTCTACGCCGCCGACGGCAAGACGCCGATCGGGTACGAGGTCGATCTCGCCAAGGCGATCGCCGCCAAGCTCGGCGTGACCGTGACGCACCAGGACATGGCCTTCGGCTCGCTCATCACCAGCCTCCAGTCCGGCCGCATCGACCTCACCATGGCCGGGATGAACGACACCAAGGCCCGCCAGGCCCAGATCGACTTCGTCGACTACTTCACCTCCGGCATCACGATCATGACCCGCAAGGGCAACCCGGACGGCATCACCGGGCCGGACGCCTTGTGCGGCAAGAACGTCGCCGTCGTGCAGGGGACCAGTCACCAGAAGTTCGCCGCGACGCAGAGCACGACGTGCACGTCGGCCGGGAAGCCCGCCGTCAACGTCACGGCGACCGACAGCGACAACCAGAACCAGAACCAGCTGCGTACCGGCCGCGTCGCGGCGATCCTCAACGACCTGCCCAGCGCCGTCTACATCTCGCGGACGGCGGGCGACGGCAAGTTCTTCGAGGTCGTCCCGGGTGAGCCGATCGAAGGCGGGCCCTACGGCATCGGCGTCAACAAGCAGAACAAGGCGCTGACGGACTCCGTGCAGAAGGCGCTGCAGGCGCTCGTCGCCGACGGCACCTACGGCAAGATCCTGCAGGCCTGGGGGGTCGACCAGGGTGCGATCAAGGAGGTCGCGATCAATGGCGGAAGCTGAGCCACTGCCGATCGTCCGGCTCCGGCACTGGGGCCGGTGGGTCGCCGCCGTCGTGATCCTCGCGCTGCTCGTGCTGCTGGGCGTCGCCCTGGGCAACGCGCAGATCGAGTGGAGCCAGGTCCCGGACTTCGTCTTCTTCAAGGTGATGGCGACCGGGCTGCTCAACACCGTCGTCCTCGCCGTGCTGTCGCAGGCCGTCGCGATCGTGCTGGGCATCGTCATCGCCCTGCTGCGCCGCAGCGCCAACCCGGTCGCCCGGTGGTTCGCCGCCGGCTACATCTGGATCTTCCGCGGCCTGCCGGTGCTGCTGCAGATCCTGCTCTGGTACAACCTGGCGCTCGTCTTCCCGGTCATCCACGTCCCCTTCCTGGTCGACGCGCAGACGAACGTGCTGATCAGCGCGTTCACCGCGGCGTTCCTCGGCCTGGCGCTCAACGAGAGCGCCTACATGGCCGAGATCGTGCGGGCCGGGCTGAACAGCGTCGACAGCGGACAGACGGAAGCGGCGAAGTCGATCGGTATGACGCCGGCCGCGACGCTGCGCCGGGTCGTGCTGCCGCAGGCGATGCGTGTGATCATCCCGCCGACCGGCAACGACTTCATCAACATGCTCAAGGGGACGTCGATGGCGTCGGTGATCGGCGTGACCGAGCTGATCCACGCGGCCAACAACATCTCGTCGAACAACCTGCTGGTCATGGAGACGCTGCTGGCCGCGGCCGTCTGGTACATGGTCGTGGTGACCGTCGCCGGGGTTGGCCAGCACTATCTGGAACGCGCGTTCGGCCAAGCCGATCGCGGGCCGCTTTCCCGCGCCGGCAAGGCGTTGCGCGGCGTGCCGCTGGTGAGGAGTGCCCGTGTCTGAGCCTTTGCTTCGCGCCGTCGGCGTCAAGAAGTCCTACGGCCACACCGAAGTCCTCGGCGGCATCGACCTGGAGGTCCACAAGGGACAGGTCGTCTGCCTGCTCGGTCCGTCCGGCGCCGGGAAGAGCACCTTCCTGCGCTGCATCAACCACCTGGAGACGATCGACGCCGGCCAGATCTGGGTCGACGGCGAGCCGATCGGCTACCGGCAACGCGGCGGCAAGCTGTACGAACTGCGCGAACGCGACGTCGCCCGCCAGCGCCGGGACATCGGCATGGTGTTCCAGCGGTTCAACCTGTTCGCGCACCGGACGGCGCTGGAGAACGTCGTCGAGGGCCCGATCCGGGTGCTGGGCCGCAAAGCGGACGAGGCGCGCAAGCAGGGCCTCGAGCTGCTCGACCGCGTCGGGCTCGCCCACCGCGGCGACGCCTACCCGGCGCAGCTGTCCGGCGGGCAGCAGCAGCGGGTCGCGATCGCGCGGTCGCTGGCGATGAAACCCAAGCTGATGCTGTTCGACGAGCCGACGTCGGCGCTGGACCCGGAGCTGGTCGGCGAGGTGCTCGAAGTGATGAGTACGTTGGCGGGGGAGGGGATGACGATGGTCGTCGTGACGCACGAGATGAGCTTCGCCGCGGAGGCCGCCGACGAGGTGGTGTTCCTGGCCGACGGCGCCGTCGTCGAGACCGGGCCGCCTGATCAAGTACTGAGCGCGCCGAAGCACGAACGCACCCGGCAGTTCCTGGCGAGGATCCTCGCGTGACGCGGATTTCGCCCCGGTACCTGCTCCAGTTCGACGAGCCCGCCGGCTACCTCGACTTCGCCCGGTTCGGCCCGCCGTCCCACGCGGTGCTCGACACGACGGCCGCGCTGCTCGACCAGGCCACCACGGCCGGTCCGTCCACTGTGGACGAGCTGATGCGGCAGGAGATCCGGGCCAAGGCCGCCGCCGCGCGGCTGTCCGGCTCGGACACCGACCACACGGTCCTGCTGCCGAACACGAGCCTCGGGCTGTTCCAGGCCGCGTTCCACAGCAGTGGCGAGGTCCTGGTGTCGGCCGCGGAGTTCCCGGCCAACACCTACCCGTGGGCCCGCGCCGAACAGGCCGGACGTCTCAAGCTGAGGCGTCTGACCGGCGGTTACGTGACGCCCGAGCGGACCGCGGAGGCGCTGACACCCGAGATCACCACCGTCAGCGTCAGCGCCGTCGACTTCCGCACCGGCTTCCGCGCCGACCTCGCCGCGCTGCGCGACGTCGTCGGCGACCGGCTGCTGATCGTCGACGGCATCCAGGGCTTCGGCGTCATCGAGGCGCCGTGGGAGGTCGCGGACGTCCTGGTCGTCGGCGGCCAGAAGTGGCTGCGCGCGGGCTGGGGCACCGGCTTCGCGGTGCTGTCGGACCGGGCGCTGGACCGGCTGGACCCGGTGCTGTCGGGCTGGACCGGCGCCCGTGACCCCGGCCTGTTCGACGACGAGATCCACCCGCCGGACACCAACGCTCAGGCCTGGTCGATCTCCAACCTCAGCCCGATCACGTCCGGCGCGTTCGCCGAGGCCCTGGAGCTGGTCGAAGACGCCGGCGTCGGCGCCATCGCCGCCCGCATCGCCGAGCGGATCGGGTCCTTCGAGGAGGTGCTGGCGTCCTGCGGCGCCGAGGTCGTCTCGGCGACCGAACGGCGGGCCGGGATCCTGGCGTTCACGCTGCCGGGTCACCCGGCCGAGCAGGTCGGCGCGGCGCTGGCCAACGCCGGGATCGCCGCGACCGTCCGGCCCGAGCACGTCCGGTTGTCGCCACACGCGTCCACGCCGGCGGCCGCGGCGGACCTGCTCCGCGAGGCGTTGGAGACGCTGACCAAGCCCCGGGAACCGTTGGCCATCCCGGCCGCGGGTGCGACGACGCACGAGGTGCTGACCGCGCTGGTGCCGGCGATCCCGGGGCTGGCGGCGATGCTCGGCCCGGGCAACGAGGTGCTGCTGCACGACCTGAGCCGGCTGCCGGACTCGATCGTCGCGATCGCGGGTGACCTGACCGGCCGCAACGTGGGCGGCCCGATGACCGACCTGCTGCTCGGCCTGGTCCGCCGCGGCACGACGCAGGACCTGACGAACTACCGCACCCACGGCCCGGACGGCCGCGCGATCCGGTCGTCGACGCTCTTCCTGCGGGACGCCGACGGTGTCGCGGTCGGCTGCCTGTGCGTCAACAGCGTCGACGCGGCCGCGTCGACGGGCGGCAACGGCGAGCCGGAGACTTTCCCACCGGATGTCGACAGCCTGCAACGGTTCCTGGTCGACCGGGCGATCGGCAAGGCCGGGATCCCGGTGGACCTGATGAAGAAGCGCCACAAGGCCGGGGTGGTGCGCGAACTCGACGAGGCGGGGTACTTCCTGATCAAGGACGCGGTCGACCACCTCGCGGGGCGGTTGGACGTGACGCGCTACACGATCTACAACTACCTCAACGAAATCCGCGCCTGAGCGGGGCGGGTGGCACCCGCCCCGCTCGAGGACCTACAGGTAGCTTTCGACGGCGTCCGCCGCCGCGGGAACACCGCCGTGGCCGCGGATCTCCGTCTTCAGCTCGGCCAGCCGTGCCGCCACTTCAGGCGACGACGACACCTCGTCCACCGCTTCTCGCAACGACGAAGCGGTCACCGAGGCAGCCGGCAGGTGCTTGCCGACACCCAGGGCCTCCAGCTGGGCCGCGTTGCCGAACTGGTCCGCGGCCTGCGGGATCGCGACCGTCGGGACGCCGAACCACAGTGACTCCGTCGCGCCGCCCATTCCGGCGTGCGTGATGAACGCCGACGCCGCCTCCAGCACGGCCAGTTGCGGCACGCTTTCGAAGACCTCCACCGAGGACGGCAGCGGTCCCAAAGCGTCCGGTGAGACGTGCTTGCCGATCGACATCACGACGTGCCACTCCGACGCGAACGCCTCGGTACACGCCCGGTAGACGTCGAGCTGGTCGTTGAACGCCGTGCCGAACGACACCAGCAGCACACGACGTCCCGAAGCCGGTGGTTTCCACGACCGATCCGCCAGCCGGGACGGGTCCAGGCACGGCCCGACGAACCGGACGTGGTCCCCGACGCGATCCGCGTGGGGCTGCATCGCCCGCGGGATGAGCGACAGGATCTGCGCCGGGTGCCCGAGCCACTCCCAAGCGTCCGCGAAGATCCCGTTCGCCCGCAGCCAGGAGGTGTACGTCGCGGCATAGTCCACACCGGACGGTGACGCCTTGATCGGGGCCAGCACCTCGGCCATGTCCTCGTCGTAGCCGTCCCAGGCCACCAGCGTCGGCGACAGCTGCACGGCCGGGACGCCGTACCGCCGCCCGAGCACCGGCGCGCCCAGCCCGCCGATGTCGTACAGCAGCAGGTCGGGCCGATCTTCGTCGAAAGTCGACGTCAACCGCGGGTGGATCGCGATCGCCTCGTCGAGGAAGACGCGCATCGCGTCGGCCGGGTCGTCCGGCCAGACCGCCGCCTCGCCGAGCGGGAAGCTCGTCGGGTGCTCGACCACGGACGCGCCGGTCGGCGACACCAGCCCGGCCAGCGGCGAGCCGACGACGTAGGACACGCGGTGCCCGCGTCGCACCAGCTCGTGGGTGACGCCGAGCGACGGGTAGACGTGGCTCGGCGCGGTGCAGCCGACCATGACGATGTGCTTGCGCAGCATGAGTCTCCTTCAAGAGGAAGAAGGGCAGACGGCGCGCAGGTGAGGGGACCGGCCCGGTACGCGGGCGGTCCTGCGGTCACGCCGTCTCAGACGCGGCGGAGGCGGATGAAGTAGATCATGACCGGCACCGTACGGGATGTCCGATTCGGCGCGCCACCCGATTTCCTCCTTTCGTAGGGCATTCGCCGACGGGCAACCGTTTGCGGTACCTGCGGCCGGGAGGCGGGTCTAGGGTTCACCCGCTTTCGTCGGAGCTGAAAAGGGAGAAAACAGTGAGACGTGCTGTAATCGCCGCGGTGGCCGCCGCCGCGCTGGCGTCCGCGCTCGTGGCCGCGCCGGCCGCGACCGCCGCGCCCGCGCCGGCCGCCGCGTCGATCGCCTGGGGGCCGTGTACCGACCCGACGCTGGTCACCGCCGGCGCCGAATGCGGATACCTGGCGGTCCCGCTCGACTACTCGAAGCCGAACGGCGAGCAGGTCCAGCTCGCCGTCAGCCGCGTCAAGCACAAGGTCGCCGACGCCCAGTACCAGGGCGTCATGCTGACCAACCCGGGCGGCCCCGGCGGCTCCGGCCTGCTGCTGGCCACCCGCGGCCCGAGGGTGCCGAACCACGCGGGCGACGCCTACGACTGGATCGGTTTCGACCCGCGCGGGGTCGGCGCGAGCAAGCCCGCGCTGTCGTGCGACCCGAACTACATGACCTACGACCGGCCGGAGTACGTGCCGGTGACGCCGCAGCTCGAGCGCACCTGGCTGGCCAAGGCCAAGGGTTACGCCGACGCGTGCGCCAAGAACAACTCGCGCGCGCTGCTGCAGAACATGAAGACGACCGACACGGTCAAGGACATGGACTCCATCCGCAAGGCGCTGGGCCGGAAGCAGCTGAACTTCTACGGCTACTCCTACGGCACCTACCTCGGCCAGGTCTACGGCACGCTGTTCCCGCAGAACGTCCGCCGGATGATCCTCGACTCGACCGTCGACCCGCGCGGCGTCTGGTACGGCGACAACCTGAACCAGGACGTCGCGTTCGACGTCAACATCCGGATCTGGTTCGGCTGGCTCGCCCAGCACGACGACGTCTACCACCTCGGCAAGACGCAGCCGGCCGTGCAGCACCTGGTCAACGAGCAGCTGCTGAAGCTGGCGCTGCACCCCGCGGGCGGGGTCATCGGTTCGGACGAGCTGATCGACGTCATCCAGCAGGCGTCCTACTACCAGCTGCGCTGGACGCTGCTCGGCGACGCGCTGTCGAAGTTCGTCAACAACGGTGACGTGGCGACGATGAAGTCGCTGTTCGAGGCGTTCGGCGGCCTCGGCGACGACAACGGCTACGCGGTCTACCTCGCCGTCCAGTGCTCCGACGTCCAGTGGCCCACGAGCTGGAACCAGTGGAAGGCCGACAACTGGAAGACGTTCGCCAAGGCGCCGTACTTCACCTGGCAGAACGCCTGGTACAACGCGCCGTGCCTGAACTGGCCGGTGAAGCCGGGCACGCCGACGAAGGTCGACGGCCACGGCGTGCAGAGCGTGCTGATGATCGACGAGACGCTGGACGCGGCGACGCCGTTCCCGGGCAGTCTCGAGGTCCGCAGCCGCTTCCCGGGCGCGTCGCTGATCTCGGAGCCGGGCGGCACGAGCCACGCGATCACCCCGCGCGGCAACGCGTGCGTCGACAACAAGATCGCCGACTACCTGGCGACGGGCGCGCTCCCGGCCCGCAAGCCGGGCCGTACGGCCGACGTCGAGTGCGCGCCGCTGCCCCAGCCGACGCCCCCGGCGCCGGCTCCGGCCGCATCGGCCAAGGCTGACACTCAGGGTCTGGTTTCGGGCCGGTTCGCCGGCTGACCTGCGGTAACCGCTGAAAGCGGGGTGTCGGGCCCAGTGCCCGGCACCCCGCTTTTGTCTGTGGTCACCTCAAGCGCCCCAATGTGGCGTTGGGTGGATCTGACGCACCCAATGTGGCGTTCGGTGCGTCCAGCGCACCCAACGCCACATTGGGGCGTTCGGGACTCTCCCGCACCGGGGGCTTTGAAGTTGAGCGGACTTTGTGTTACAAAGTCCATGCGACTTTGCGATTCAAAGTTCACGAAGGGGGACCCATGGACACCGGACCGGCGTTCGCGCTCCACGGCCTGACCAAGCGGTTCGGGGCGGTCACGGCCGTCGCCGATGTGTCGGTCGAGGTGGCGCGCGGGGAGGTCGTCGCGCTGCTCGGGCCGAACGGCGCGGGCAAGTCGACCACCGTCGACATGCTGCTGGGGCTGACCAAGCCGGACGCGGGGGAGGTCGTCGTCGGGGGCGGGAGCCCGCGCGAGGCCGTCGACCGGGGGCTGGTCGGTGCGATGATGCAGAACGGCGCGCTGCTGCCGGACGTCACCGTCGGCGAGATCGTCGCGCTGGTCGTCTCGACGCACGCCAAGCCGCTGCCGGCGGCCGAGGTGATCGCCCGGGCCGGCCTCCAGAACCTCGTGAAACGCCGCTGCGGCAAGCTTTCCGGCGGCGAGCGGCAACGCGTGCGGTTCGCGCTCGCCCTGGCGGGCGACCCGCGGCTGCTCGTGCTCGACGAGCCCACCGCCGCGATGGACGTCGACGGGCGGCGGTCCTTCTGGGCGTCCATCCGCGCCTTCGCCGACGCCGGCCGCACCGTGGTGTTCGCGACGCACTACCTGGCCGAGGCCGAGGACTACGCCGACCGCGTCGTGCTGATGCGCCACGGCAAGGTCGTCGCCGACGGCCCGGTCGCCGAGGTCCGGGCCGCGGTGTCCGGGCGCGTGCTGAAGGCCGTCGTGCCCGGCGCCGGCGAGAGCGACCTGGCCGCGCTGCCGGGCGTCACGAGCGTGCAGATCCGCGCCGGCCGCGCCGAGCTGGCCTGCGCCGACTCCGACGCCGCGATCCGCGGCCTGCTCGCCGCGCACCCGCTCGCCGCCGACATCGAAATCACCGCGCTCGGCCTGGAAGAGGCGTTCCTCGCCCTGACCGCCGACGAGACCGAAGGAGCCGTCGCGTGAACACGACGTACCTGAGCCTGGAGATCAAGCGGATCGTCCGCAGCCCGCAGTTCACGATCTTCACCATCGGCATGCCGGTGGCCATGTTCCTGCTGTTCGGCTCGATCTTCGGCAAGCTCGTCGCGCCGAACGGCCTCCCGGCGGACGTCCAGACCATGATCAACCTCGCCGCGTACGGCGCGAGCGGCGGCGCCCTGTTCACCGGCACGAGAGTGGCGCAGGAACGCACCGACGGCTGGCAGCGGCAACTGCGCCTGACGCCGATGCGCGGCCCCGGCTACCTGGTCGTCAAGGTCATCTCGGCCATGGCCGTGGCCCTGCCGGTGCTCGTGGTGGTGTTCGCCGCGGGCCTGGCGATGGGGGTGCAGATGAGCGCCGCGCAGTGGGGCCTGGTCCTGGTGTCGCTGTGGCTCGGCACGCTCCCGTTCGCCGTGCTCGGCCTGGCCATCGGCCTGTTCGGCAAGGGTGACACGGTCGGCGCGGTCACCGGCGCGCTGATGATGCCGCTGGGCATGCTCGGGGGCCTGTGGATCCCGCTCTACGTCCTCCCGGACTGGATGGCCACGCTCGCCCACTTCTTCCCGACGTTCTGGCTCGGCCGGGTCGGGCTGGAACCGCTCGCCCACGCGGGCGGGATGGGCCTGGCGGCGCTGGTGCTGGCGGGCTGGCTGATCGTCCCGGCCCTCGTGGTGGTGCGCCGGTTCCGGCTGGACACGGCGCGGCTGTGAATGCGTGTTAACTTCCGTGCAGTACTGCGGGGTCTGCACGGGAGGGTGAGACAGGTGGACGACGAGCCGATGTCGGCCGAAGAGTCGCTGAACCTGATCGCCCAGCAGAACCGGCAGATGCGCCGGGAACTGGGCGGGGGCCCCGCGCGGATGCTCGCGGCGTGGGCCCTCGCCTGGATCGTCGGCTGGGGCTTCGCCTACTACGCGACGCGGACCGGGAACGTGCCCGGCTGGATCGCCGGAGTGGTCGTCGCGGTGCTGTTCTTCGCCGCGATCGGCTACACCACCTACGTCAGCGCCCGGAGCGGGCGGGGCATCCGCGGGCCGTCCCGCACGACCGGCGCGATGTACGGCTACAGCTGGGCGCTCTCGTCGATCGGGCTGAGCGTGGTCGACATCCGGATCACGCAGTTCGGTTCGCTGTCCTCCGATCAGGTGTCGTTGTTGTGGTCGGGCACCTGGCTGCTGCTGACGGGCGTCATGTACCTCGCGGGCGGGATGCTGTGGCAGGACAAGCTGATGTACGGGCTCGGCGCGTGGATGATCGTCTCGTCGGCGCTGAGCGTGCTGGTCGGGTTCCCGGCGAACTTCCTCGTGCTCGCCGTCTGCGGCGGCGGTGGGTTCCTGCTCGGCGCGATCGTGTACTTCGTGCGTGAGAAGTCCGGTCGCCGATGAGCGATCCGTTGCCCCAGCTCGACCCCGTCATCCACGCCCAGGCGCGGCTGCGGGTCACGGTCGCGCTGGCCGGGCTGCACTCGAGCGACCAGATCACCTTCCCGCGGCTGCAGCAGCTGCTCGACATGACGGCCGGCAACCTCTCGACGCACCTGCGCAAGCTCGAGGACGCCGAGTACGTCGAGATCACGAAGGCCTACGAACACCGCACGCCCGTCACGCTCGTCCGGCTGACCTCGGCCGGCCGGGCGGCGTTCGAGAGCTACACGAAGGCCCTGCACCAGCTGCTGGACGCGACCGGCGGGGACTGACGTGGCCCGCTGGGTGATCCACCTCGACCTGGACGCCTTCTACGCCTCGGCCGAGCAGCTCACCCGGCCGACGCTGGCCGGGCGTCCCGTCCTCGTCGGCGGCGCCGGGCCACGCGGCGTCGTCGCGGGCGCGAGCTACGAGTCCCGCGCGTTCGGCATCCACTCGGCGATGCCGATGGCGCAGGCGCGGCGGCTGCTGCCGGCCAACGGCGTGATCGTGCCGCCGCGGTTCCGCGTGTACGAGCGGCTCAGCCAGGAGGTCTTCGCCGTCGTCACGTCGGTGGCGCCGGTACTGGAGAAGATCTCCCTGGACGAGGCGTTCGCCGAGCCGCCGTCGCTCGTGGGTGCGTCGCTCGAAGCGGTGACGGAGTTCTGCGCGTCGCTGCGGGAGCGGATCCGTTCCGAGACGGGCCTGGTGGCGTCGATCGGCGCGGGCAACGGGAAGCAGATCGCGAAGATCGCCTCCGACGAGGCCAAGCCGGACGGGCTGCTGGTCGTGCCGCAGGGCACCGAACGCGAGTTCCTGGCGCCGCTGCCGGTGCGCGCGTTGTGGGGGATCGGCCCGGTCGCCGAGGGCAAGCTGCGGTTCATCGGCGTCCAGACGCTGGGGCAGCTGGCGGCACTGTCCGAAAAGGACGCCGTCGGCACGCTGGGCGGCGTGGTCGGGCGCGACCTGCGCCTGCTGGCCACCGGCTTCGACGACCGCCCGGTCGCCGACCGCGGCGAGACCAAGCAGGTCAGCGCCGAGACGACGTTCGACATCGACATCAAGGACCTGGCGACGTTGCGCGAGCAGGTGCGGCGGATCGCGGTGGGCGCGCACCAGCGGCTGGTGAAGGCCGAGCGCGTGGCCCGCACGGTGGTGATCAAGCTGCGGCACACCGACATGCACACGGTGACCCGCTCCGAGACGATCTCCGCCCCGACGGACGACCTGGCGGAGCTGGCCGCGACGGCGGAACGGCTCCTGCTGGACCCCGCGGAGTTCGGCGGCATCCGGCTGGCGGGCGTCGCGTACAGCAGCCTTTCGGTACCCCACCAGGACGCGCTGTTCACCCTGGCCGTCCCGGAAACTCCTGCTTCCACGGTGGTTTCCGCCGCCCCGGCCGCCCCGGCCCCACCCCCTTCGACGTGGCGCCAGGGCGACGACGTGATGCACGAGGAGCACGGCACGGGCTGGGTCCAGGGGGCGGGCCACGGCCGCGTGACGGTCCGCTTCGAGCACCGCACGTCGGGCCCCGGCTCCGCCCGCACGTTCCCCCAAGACGACCCGGCCCTGCGCCGCGGCGAGCCCGGCGACTGCCTGCGTTAAAGCCGTGAATGGCACATTGAGGGACTCTAAGTCCCTCAATGTGCCATTTACGGCACTGAGACCTACTCGGCCGAGCAGCCCTGGAGTTTGGCGACCTCCTGGCCGGCCAGGAGGAACGCGCCGACGCCGTAGGCCGCGGTGTCCGTGGCCTTCGCGGTCGCCGGGCGGTCGCCGACGCCCTGGACGTAACCCACCAGGCCGCTGGGCTGCAACGCCTTCGTCGACAGCGCGGTCCACGCCTTGTCGACGACCGGTCGGTACTTCGCGGCGGGGAGGATGCCCGCGTCGACGCCCCAGCCGATGCCGTACGCGAAGAACGCCGTGCCGCTGCTCTCCGGGCCGCCGTGGTCGAACGGGTTCAGCAGGTCCGAGTTCCAGAAGCCGTCACGCCGCTGCAGCAGGGACAGCGAAAACGCCATCTTCTTGTACACCCGCAGGTATTCCGCGCGGTGCGGGTCGGTGGCGGGCAGGGCCTGCAGCACCTTCGCCAGCGCCGCCAGGGCCCAGCCGTTGCCGCGCGACCAGAACACACCCGAGCCGGTGAAGCGCGCGTCGCGGTACCACAGACCGGTCAGCTCGTTGAACAGCTTGTGCTCCGACGACTTGAACAGCTTGTCCATCGCGTCCACATAGGACGAATCGTGGTCGATGACGCTCATCCGCGCGAACGACGGCATCGCCATGTTCAGCGCGTCGACGTAGTTCCAGTAGTCCTTGTGACCCGCGTTCACGCTGGCGACCTCGTCCTCGATCCGGGTGCGGATCGAGTCGAGCGAGATCTCCGGGTGGAAGTACGTGTAGAGGTCCAGGTAGGCCTCGCCGGCCGCCTGGTCGTCCGGGAAGAACGGCCGCTTCGGGTCCTGTGGCAGCTGGTAGTTCGCGGCCTCGGCCCAGGGGAGCGTCTTGTGGTTGGACTGGCCGGTGGTCCGGACCAGCGCCAGGTTGCCGACGTGGAACGTCGCGTTCTGCCAGTCGATCGCGTCGAGGTTCGTGCCGTTGGCCACCCAGTAGTTGCCGGCGGAGACCATCTGGTCCGCGACGGCGCAGTCCGCGGCGGCCGCGGTGGCGACCGGAGCGGACAGCAGCCCGCCGGTCAGCGTCACGGCCGCGAGCACGCCGAAGCCGCGAATTCCCGGGAAACGCATGGGAGCGTCCTCCTCAGCAGGTCGTGGCGGCGGGTGGGTCGCAGCGAGTGTTCAGGCTTCCCGCTGGACGTGTCAAGGTGCCGGTGAGCGGTACGGCGCAACGGTTTCCAGCAGCCGACGCGACGCGGCTTCGGCCCCGTCGGCGTTCTTCGCCAGCACCAGCGTGAGCACGCGGGAGTGCGCGACGAGCTCCAGCGGCTCGCCGTGCGCCCGCAGCGCCGCGACGACGGGCACCTGTAGCTGCGCGATGAGCGCGTTGCCGGAAGCGCGGATCAAGGCTGCGTGGAACTCCGAGTCGGCCTCCTGGAACGCCGTGGTGTCCCGTCGCTCGACGGCGTCCGCCATGAGTTCGTAGGCCGCGGCCATCGCCGAGAGCTCGCCCGGGCGCCGGTGGTGCGCGGCCAGCCGGGCCGCCTGTGGCTCGATGGTCAGCCGCAGCTCCAGCAGCTCGTGCAGGTGCTTGCGGCCGTCGGGCCCGTTGACGCGCCACGCGATGACGTCGGGGTCGATCGCGTCCCACGCCTCCGGTGGCAGCGTCCACGTGCCGACGCGCGGCCGCGCGGTCACCATGCCCTTCGACTCCAGCACGCGCAGCGCTTCGCGGACCACCGTCCGGGATGCGGAGAAGCGGCGTCCGAGTTCCTCGGGGACGAGCGGCTGCCCGTCCCCGAGGACGCCTTCGACGATGAGCCTGCCCAGCTCGTCCACTATCCGAGCGTGGAGGTTCACCGCTACTCGGGCAGGCCGACGCGGCGCTCTCCGCTGCGCAGCTGCTGCAGCACGACCGCGATCACCAGCAGGGCGCCGTGCGCGACGTTCTGCCAGAACGGGTTGATGCCGAGCCCGGACATGCCGTTGTCGAGCACGCCCAGGATGATCACCGCGAGCACGGTGGAGATGATCGATCCGCGCCCGCCCTTGAGCATCGTGCCGCCGAGCGCGGCGCCGGTGACGGCCTGCAGCTCCAGGCCCTCGGACCCGGACACCGGCTGGCCCGAGCCGGTGCGCGCGGTGATCAGGACGCCCGCGACCGCCGCGACCACGCCGGCCAGCGCGTAGACGCCGATGATGTACCGGTTGATGTTGATGCCGGCCAGTCGCGCGGCGGTGTCGTTGCCGCCGATCGCGTAGACGTTGCGGCCGATGTCGGTGTACTTCAGCAGGAAGTGCAGCGCCGCCGCGACGATCAGGAACACCCACACCAGCGACGGCAGGCCGAGGATGGCGCCCTTGGCCAGGAAGATGAACAGGTCGTCGCCGCCGGTGTAACCCTGCGACTTGCCGTCGGAGATGACCTGCGCGATGCCCTTGTAGGTGGCCAGCATGGCCAGCGTCGCGACCACCGGGTTGACCCGGCCGAAGATGATGATCATGCCGTTGACCAGGCCGCAGACGATGCCGACGCCGACCGCGGCGAGGATGCCGACCTCGGCGTTGCCGGACGAGGTGAACACCATCGCCGAGACGACCGAGGCGAGCCCCGCCATCGAGCCGACCGAGATGTCCAGCGCGCCCAGGATGATCACCAGCGTCTGCACCAGGGCGAGCAGCCCCATGATGGTGATCGCGCTGCCGATCAGCAGCAGGTTGTTGGTGCGCAGGAAGTTGTCGTTCAGGATGCTCAGCAGCACGATCAACGCGACGAGCGTGATGATCAGGCTCGAGTTCTGCACGCCGATGCCGGTGAGCACCCGGCGGACCGGGGAGGGCTGCTGCGGCGCTCCGGGTTCTTGGGCGGCCTTCTCCTGGGTGGGGGTGCTCATGCGCCGATCTCCTGCTGCTCTTCTACTGCCGGTTCGGTTTCGGGGATGGCGAGGGTCAGCACGGCTTCCTCGGTCGCGTCGGCACTGGCGATCTCGCCCGCCAGCCGTCCGGCGCGCATCACGAGGATGCGGTCGGCCAGCGTCAGCACCTCGGGCAGGTCGGACGAGATGACCAGCAGCGCGATGCCTTCCGCGGCGAGGCCGTCGATGATCCGGTAGATCTCGGCCTTGGCGCCGACGTCGACGCCGCGGGTCGGCTCGTCGAGGATCAGCAGCTTCGGCCGCCGCGCGAGCCACCGCGCCAGGACGGCCTTCTGCTGGTTGCCGCCGGACAGTTTCCGCACTTCCTGCTCCATCGACGGCGTCCGCACGCGAAGCTCGCGGATGTACTCCTCGACGAGCGCGCGTTCCTTCGCGCGCTTCACCACGCGGAAGCGGCGAAGGCGGTCGAGCACGGAGATGGAGATGTTGTCGCGCACGGACCGCTGCATGAGCAGCGCGTCCGTCTTGCGTTCTTCGGGCGCGAAGCCGATGCCCGCTTTGACGGCGTCGCCGGGGTTGCGGGCGCGCAGCCGCTTCCCGGCGAGCTCGATGGTCCCCGAGCGGATCGGCAGGTCGGCGACGATCGCGCGCGCCAGCTCTGAGCGTCCCGCGCCGACCAGCCCGGCCAGGCAGACGACCTCGCCCGCGCGGACCTGCAGCGAGATACCGGTGACGTCGTCGGTGGTCACGTCGTCGAGCTTCAGCACGACTTCGCCGGTGTCCTGCGTGACACGGCGTTCGAGCGCGGACAGGTCGCGGCCGATCATCATCCGGACCAGGCTGGCTTCGTCGGTCTCCGCGGCCTGCTGGACGCCGACGAGCTTCCCGTCGCGCAGCACCGCGACGCGGTCCGCGAGCCGGAAGATCTCCTTCAGCCGGTGCGAGACGTAGACGACGGCGACGCCGTTGTCGCGCAGCCGCCCGATCAGCCGGAACAGCGCGTCCACCTCGTGTTCGGACAGCGACGACGTCGGCTCGTCGAAGGCGATCACCTTCGGCGGGGTGTCCGCGGTGAGCACACGCAGGATCTCGACGATCTGCCGCTGGGCGGCCGAGAGCGCGACGCCGAGCGTCGCCGGGTTGAGCACGCCTTCGAAGCCGTACTCGGCGAGCGCGTCCTGCGTCGCCTTCAGCAGCGTGCGGCGGTTGAAGACCCGCGCCTTGGCGGGGAGCTCGCCGACGAAGACGTTCTCCGCCACCGAAACGTGCGGGATGATCTCGGGTTCCTGGTAGATCACGCGCACCCCGGCGGCCATCGCGGCGCGCGGGGTGTCGAAGGTGACCTCGGTGCCGTCGAGCAGCAGACGGCCGTCGTCGGGGCCCTGGTCGCCGGAGAGCACACGCAGGAGCGTCGACTTGCCGGCGCCGTTCTCGCCCATCAGCGCGAGCACCTCGCCGGAGCGGAACTCCAGCGAGACGTCGTCGAGGGCGGTGACCCCGGAGAAACGCTTGCCGATGCCCTCGACGGCGAGCGCGGGAGCAGAGCTGGACATGATCGCCTTCCGTACGGCGGTCGTGAGTGCGTAACAGTGTTAGAACACTGTTACGCACTCACGAGGGGGTCGGTCAGGTGCAGTTGACGCCGGCCTGCTTGTAGTTGTCCTTGTTGACGATCGTGGTCTTCGCGATCGTCTCCGCGGGCAGCTCCTTGCCGTTCTTCACCTTGTCCACCAGCACCTGGATCGCCGAGCGGCCGACCTCGGCGCCGGAGATGTAGAGCGCGGACTTGTTGCCGGTGTCCTTGCCGGCCGCCCAGTCCTTGCAGGTGAGGTACGCGCCGAGGCCGACGCCGATGATGTTGTTCGCCTGCACGCCGGAGTTGGCCAGCGCCGTCACGACACCGGTCTCGTTCTCGTCGTTGCAGCCCCAGACGACCCAGTGCTTGACGCCCGGGTTCGAGCCGATCACCGCGCCGGAGCGGTTCTGCGCGTCGACCGGCGAGTTGTCCGTGCCGACGTCGATCACCGGGATGCTCGGGTCACCGGCCTTCGCGAACGCGGACTTGGCGGCGTTGACGCGGTCGGTGCAGACGCTGAGGTCCTGCTTGTAGGCGCTGATGATCTTGGTGTCGGCGGCGGTCCAGCCGGCGGCCTTGAACAGCTTCCCGGCCTCGGTGCCGACCGAGTCGCCCATCTGGCTGCCGTTGAAGCCGACGAACGGGGCCTTCGCGCCGGAGCCGTCCTTGATGACGTCGTCGGAGGCGATGATCGGGATGCCCGCGCTCTTCGCCTTGTCGATCACCTGCGGGCCGATGGCCTGGTCGGGGACGACGATGGCGACGCCGTTGGCGCCCTGCGCGACCGCGGCGTCGAGTTCGGTGATCGCCTTGTTGGCGTCCTGGCCGAGGTTGACGACCTTGAGCTCGACGCCGAGCTCCTTCGCCTTCTCCTGCGCCCCCTGCGCCTGCTCGACGAAGTACTGCTGGTCGCCCTGTTTCTGCAGGTAGTACAGCGTGATCTTGCCGTTGGCGGGCGCCTGCTGCGACGCCGGTGCTTCCGTCTTGCCGGAGGAGCAGGCGGCCAACATGGCACCGGCAATCAAACAACAACCAACAACGCCCCAGGTCCGTGACCTGTGCGGGTATGTGGACATCGAGTGCTCCCATGGGGGCCGGGGGTGAGTGTTGCGGGCGCGTGAACGCCGTGTGACTCGTATTACAAGACACTCGTTCGGGTGACGTCAAGACGCTCCGGCCTGGCAGTTAGCGGAGCGAGATCTACTCTGTGTGACCGCCGCGTCGTGCGGGCCCGGCCATTAATCGTATTAATTACCGCTCGACCTGCGCGTTGTCCGGTGGCTGTCCGGTGTGAGTGTTGTGATCGGTGTTGTCGACTGTTGCGCTGGTTGACTGAGGACGTTGCCCCGGGGATGTCGGATTCGCCCGACTGGGAGGATGGCCGGACCACGTCACAAGGGGGATCGATGACGAGCTACCGCTTCGCCGCGCTCGCCGGGACCGCCGTCCTGCTGGCCGCCTGCAGCAGCCCGCCGCAGCAGCGGGGCCCGGCGCCGACGCCGTTCCCGGAGTCGTCTTCGGAGCAGCCGTCGTCGGCGCCCGATGGCTCCTTCAGCGTCGTCGCGACCGGCGACGTCCTGATCCACCCGGCGCTGTCGGACCAGGCCGAGGCCGACGGGCACGGCAAGTTCGACTACCGGCCGCTGCTGGCCGGGATCAAGCCGCTGATCTCCGGTGCCGACCTCGGCATCTGCCACCTCGAGACGCCGCTGGCGCCGGAGGGCGGGCCCTACAGCGGGTACCCGTCGTTCAGCGCGCCGCCGGAGATCGCGGCCGCGATCAAGGACACCGGGTACGACACCTGCTCGACGGCGTCCAACCACACGATCGACCAGGGCGCCGGCGGCGTCGAGCGGACCCTGGACGCGCTCGACGCGAACGGCGTCAAGCACACCGGCTCGGCCCGCTCGGCGGCCGAGGCGGCGAAACCGCTGATCATGGACGTCCACGGCGTCAAGGTCGCGCAGGTGTCGTACGCCTTCGGCTTCAACGGGATCAAGGTGCCGGCCGGGAAGCCGTGGCTGGCCAACCAGATCGACGTCGACGACGTCTTGGCGGCGGCGAAGAAGGCGCGCGAGGCGGGCGCGCAGGTCGTGATCGCGAGCCTGCACTGGGGCGTCGAGTACCAGCACGACCCGACGGCCGAGCAGCGCAGCCAGGCCAAGAAGCTGCTGGGGTCGGCCGACATCGACCTGATCGTCGGCCACCACGCGCACGTGGTGCAGCCGTTCGAGAAGGTGGGGGACAAGTGGGTGGCCTACGGCCTCGGCAACAGCGTCGCCCGCCACTCCGACCCGCGCGGGGACACGGAAGAGGGCGCGGCGGCCCGGTTCCGCTTCGTCCGCGACGGCGACCGCTGGAAGGTCGACAAGGCCGAGTACGTCCCGACCCTGATCAAGCTGGACGCGCCCATCCGTCTGATCGACTTGTCGACATCCCCGGCGTCAACTCAGGTAACAAAGGCCCTGTCCGACACGGACAAGAACATCCTGGCACTGGGAGCGGACAAAGACGGCCTCACCCGCCCCGGCAAGCCGTGATGGAAGGGTCGACGCGCGTGATTGAGGAGTCGACACGCGTGATTGGAGGGTCGACACGGGCCGTGGCGTCGTGTCGACCCTCCAATCACGTGAGTTGGCGTTCTGATCACGCGTGTCGACCCTGCGGACACGGGGTCAATGGGTGCGGGTGGTGATCAGGCGGGCCAGAGTGGCGAGTTCGGCGCCGGCGCGTGGGACCGGGTTCACCGCGGCCAGGTCACGGAGGCCCTTGGCCAGCAACGCCTCGGCCTGGGCCTGGCTCCACTGGCGGCCGCCGGCCTCGTCGACGAGCGTGGCCGCGCGGGCCAGCGCGGCCACGTCGAGCGGGTCCGTTCCCGCGTAGAGCTCGGCCAGCTCGGCGCCCGCCGGCGTGCCGGAGCACAGCGCCGTCACGACCGGCAGCGACTTCTTGCGGTTCTGCAGGTCCGAGTACACCGGCTTGCCGGTGACGTCGGGGTCGCCCCAGATGCCGAGCAGGTCGTCGATGTGCTGGAACGCCAGCCCGATCGACCGGCCGAACGCGCCCAGCCGCTCGGCGTCCTCGGGCTTCCCCTGCCCCGCCAACGCGCCGAGCGTGCACGCCGCGCCCAGCAGCGCCGCCGTCTTGCCCTCCGCCATCCGGATGCACTCGCCCGGGGTGACGTCGTCGCGTTGCTCGAAGCCGAGGTCCGCGGCCTGGCCGTCGAGCAGGTCGAGCACCCCGGCCGACAGCAGCCGGGTGCTCGCGACGCCGCTCGGCGCGAGCAGCTCGAACGCCAGCGACAGCAACGCGTCCCCGGCGAGCACCGCCGGCCCGGTGCCGAACACCGTCCACGCCGTGGGCCGGTGCCGCCGGGTCGTGTCGCCGTCCATGACGTCGTCGTGCAGCAGCGAGAAGTTGTGCACGAGCTCGACCGCGACGGCGGCGGGGACGGCGTCCGCCGCGTCCCCGCCCACCGCCTCCGCGCACAGCAGCACCAGCGCCGGGCGCAGCGCCTTGCCACCGTCGCCCCGCGTCGGCTCGCCGTTCGCGTCGCACCACCCGAAGTGGTAACCCGCGATCCGCCGCATCGACTCCGGCAGCCGTTCGGCCGCCGTCCGCGTCGCCGCGTCGACCAGGCTCTTGCTCCAGGTCAGGACGTCGGAGAGCGGACGGGCCGCGGTGCGCGTGTCCAAGGTGGTCATCAGCGCCCGACCTCGACGTCGCCGAGCACGCCGAGCGCGTCCGGCACCAGCACGGCCGCCGAGTGGTAGGCGCTGACCAGGTACGACGTCACCGCGCGCTCGTTGATACCCAGGAACCGCACGTTGAGGCCCGGCTGGTACTCGTCCGGCAGCGACGCCGGCCGCAGCCCGATCACGCCGGCGTCGTCCTCGCCGGTGCGCATCGCGATGATCGACGTCGTACCCGCGTCGGTGACCGGGATCTTGTCGCTCGGCAGGATCGGCACGCCGCGCCACGCGCTCACGCGCCGGCCGTCGAGGACCGTCGTCGCCGGGTAGAGCCCGCGCGCGGTGCACTCGCGCCCGAGTGCCGCGATCGCGCGCGGGTGCGCCAGGAAGAACCGGGTCTTGCGGCGGCGGGTGAGCAGCTCGTCCATGTCGTCCGGCGTGGGCGGGCCGCTGCGGGTGGTGATCCGCTGCTTGAGGTCCGCGCTGTGCAGCAGCCCGAACTCCGTGCTGTTGATCAGCTCGTGCTCCTGCCGCTCCCGCAACGCTTCCACGGTGAGCCGCAGCTGCTGCTCCAGCTGGTTCATCGGCTGGTTGTAGAGGTCGGTGACCCGGTTGCTGACGCGCAGGATCGTCTGCGCGACGGCGAGGTCGTACTCCCGCGGCGACGGGTCGTAGTCGACGTAGGTGCCGGCGAGGATCGGCTCGCCGTCGTGGCCGGCGGACAGGTCGATGCTCGCCTCGCCGCGGGCGTTCTGGGGTTTCCGTTCCCGGCCGGCCATCTCGGCGACGTGCGCGCGCAGCGACTCCGAGCGGCCGTTGAGCCGGGCGTACGCCGACGCCGGGAGGATCAGCGCGATCACCCGGGTCTTCGCGCGGGCGGTGAACTTCCACGTCGCGTCGTCGCGGGCGAGCAGGTCGGCGCCGAAGTGGTCGCCGTCGGAGGCGGTGCCCAGCAGCGTCTCGTCGCCGTACTCGCCGCGGCCGTGCTGGGTCACCTTGCCGTGCGCGATCAGCACCAGCGTGTCGAGCGGGTCGCCGGCGGTGGTGATCGTCGCGCCCGGTTCGTACTCGCGTTGCTCGAAGGCGTCGGCCAGTGCCGACAGGGCCTGCTCGTCGCCGAACCCGTGCAGCAGCTCGAGCTCGGTCAGCTCGGCGGGCACCACCTGGACGCGGGCGCCGGTGTTGAAGAAGCTGAGCTTGCCGTCGCCGATCGTGTAGGTCAGCCGCCGGTTGACCCGGTAGCTGCCCGCCGGGACCTCGACCCAGGGCAGCTGCGAGAGCAGCCACCGCGGGGTGATGCCGCGCATCTGCGGGAGCGACTTGGTGGTGGTGCTGAGCGTGCGGGCCGCTCGAGTGCCGAGCGACAGCTGCGGCGGCGCCGGATCTTCGGTGACTGTCAAGGTTTCACGCGCCGATCGGGTTCTGGGGCTTCAGGAGGACGGACGCCCGCGGGCTTCGGCACGATCCGGGCGGCGGCCGTGCCCAGCCCCGTCGGCCCGAAGGCCGACGGGGGCAGGCCATACCCCGCCTTACGGGGGTCCGGGGGCAGCGCCACCGGCGCGGGGTGTGGGGGTTCGACCCCCACGGTGCGCAGTCGCGGGGGCTCCGCGTCCGGCTTCCGGGGTGGCGTGGCGGGTTCGGGCATCAGCCCTCCCGGCCGATCTCGGCGCTCTCCAGGACGGCGAGCGCGTCCGGCACGAGCACCGCGGCGGAGTAGTAGGCGCTGACCAGGTAGGAGATGATCGCCTGCTCCGAGACGCCCATGAAGCGGACGTTCAGGCCCGGCTGGTACTCGTCGGGCAGCCCGGTCTGGTGCAGCCCGACGACACCCTGGGACTGCTCGCCGGTGCGCATCAGCAGGATCGAGCTGGTCCGGGTCTCGGTGACGGGGATCTTGTTGCACGGCAGGATCGGGATCCCGCGCCACGCCGGCACCTGGTGCCCGCCCATGTCGACGGCGTCCGGGTAGATTCCGGCCTTGCTGCACTCGCGGCCGAACGCGGCGATCGTCTTCGGGTGGGCCAGGAAGAACCCGGGGTCCTTCCACACCAGCGAAAGCAGGTCGTCGAGGTCGTCCGGCGTCGGCGGCCCGGTGCGGGTCGGGACGCGCTGGGCGAAGTCGGCGTTGTGCAGCAGCCCGAAGTCGGTGTTGTTGATCAGCTCGTGTTCCTGGCGCTCCCGCAACGCCTCCACGGTGAGCCGCAGCTGCTGCTCGATCTGGTTCATCGGCTGGTTGTAGAGGTCCGCGACGCGGGAGTGCACCCGCAGCACGGTCTGGGCGACGCTCAGCTCGTACTCGCGCGGCGAGCTGTCGTAGTCGACGAACGTGCCCGGCAGCGCCGGTTCGCCGTCGTGGCCGGCGGAGAGCGTGATCTCCGCTTCACCGTGGTCGTTGCGGGCCGACGCGCCACCGGCGACGAAGGCGTCCAGGTGGGTCTGCAGGGTCTCCGAACGGTCCCGCACGTCCTGGAACGCCTGGCGCGGCAGGCTCAGCACGGTGCACCGGGTGACGGCCTTCGCCGTGAACTCCCAGATCCCGTCGCCGCTGATCAGCACGTTCTCGCCGAAGTAGTCGCCGTCGGCCATCGTGCCGAGCACCGTCTGGTCGCCGTAGGCGCCGGTGCCGACCTTGGTGATCTTGCCGTGCGCGATGAGGAAGACGTGGTCGGCCTGGCTGCCGAACTCGACCAGCGCGTCACCCGGCTCGTACTCGTGCTGACCGAAGCGGCTCGCCAGCTCGTTGAGGACCTCTTCGTCGTCGTACCCGCGCAGCGGCGCGAGCTCGCCGAGCTCCGGCGGGATCACGCGGACCTCGGCGCCGGTCGTGGTGAACGTGACCCGCCCGTCGCCCACGGAGTAGCTCAGCCGGCGGTTGACGCGGTAGGCGCCGCCGGAGACCTCGACCCACGGCAGCAGCTTCAGCAGCCACCGCGACGAGATGCCCTGCATCTGCGGGACGGACTTCGTCGTCGTCGCCAGGGTCCGGGCCGCGGCCCGGCCGAGGCTCAGAGGTGCCTGTTCCGCGGTCGCGGAGTCCACCGGGTCGGTGACAGTCACAGCGAGAACCACCATTCGTTCGGAGTCGGTGCGCGCCCGCCCTGCGGCGCGCGGAGTTGCGACCTGCGATTTTCGATAATGTGCGGTTGCCGGCGCCGCGAAATCAACATAGCAACCGGGCGGAGCCACACAATGACACGATCGGGTCACCGGGATATTCACCAGGCCTCCGTCCGCCCATTCCGGACACCTGCCGGCGGAGTGTCGGCCACAGTTGGTCACGACAGGTGCTCACGCGTCACTCGGTCGGGAAAGTTCCCTGCTCGTAAGGGGAATTCGGAGTAGCGCGACGCGGTGGCGAGACGGACCCCGGTGCCGGTCGACTGGGCCGAACCGGCGATAATCGGAGCGCGGGTGCGGCCACTCGGATGATTCCCACAATACCAAGTTGTCCGCCCGGAAATTGCTGACTAACTTGAGCGGGTCCGGTCGCGGAATTCACCGGGCGGCGCGTCCCGCGTTCGGCGGGTGAAAGGACTCGGATGAACATCTTCCTGGCCGGCACTCTGTGGGTGGTCGGCGCGGCGCTCGTCGGCGCCGTGATCGGGTACCTGGTCCGGCGGTTCGGCTGGGACGAGGGGCGGGCCGACAACAACGACGCGGCCGGCCAGGTGTTCACCATCGTCGGCGGGCTGCACGCGGTGCTGATGGCGTTCGTGCTCATCTCGCTCTACGACTCGGTGGGCGGCGCGACCCAGGACGCGCAGACCGAGGCCGACAGCCTCGTGGCGGCCACCTGGGCGGCCGACGCGCTCCCGCCCGACACCGCGGACCGCGTGCGCCAGCTCGCCACCGCCTACTCGCAGACGGTCGAGCAGCAGGAGTGGCCGCGCCTGGCCGACGGCGGCGCGATCCCGGCCACCGGCTGGACGCAGCTGGACCAGATGCGCCAGGCCGTCGCGGCCGCGAACGTCGACGGCGACTGGCAGATCGACCGCAAGACCGAGGCCAGCAACCAGCTCTGGTCGGTGTACCAGTCCCGCACCCAGCGGCTGAACAACGCCGGCGGCGGCGGGGTCGGCGCGGTCGTCTGGTTCGCGCTCGTCCTCGGCAGCATCATCACGGCGATCCTGCTGCCCAACCTCTTCGGCGGCACCCGGCTCGCCGCGCACATCATCATCGTCTCCACGCTGGCCGGCACGATCACGTTGCTGTTGTTCGCGATCTACCAGCTGCAGAACCCGTTCAGCGGCGGCGCGAGCATCCCGCCGGACGCGTTCAAGTCGGCGCTGGAAAGGCTGGCTTGACCGGCGGGAGGGCCCGCTGGGCGGCGATGCTCGGCATCGCCGCGGTGGTTTCGGCACTGCTCGCGGCGACGGGGTGGCTCGCTCCTTCGTCGCCGAAGCGCCCGGCGGCCCCGGCCCCGAACGGCTGCACGATCCTGCGGGCCGAGAACGAACGCAGCGGCGCGCCGACGACGTTGCGGCTGCTCTCGCTGCCCGACGGCCTCACGAAACGCCTGACCGAGGTCGGGTACTGGATCAACGCGATGGGCTACGCGCCCGCGCAGGACGTGGTGTACGGCGTCGCCGACGGCACCCGCGCCGGCCGCTACCACGACGGCGCGCACGCCGTGCGCATCAGCCGGACCGGCGCGGTCACCGACCTCGGCGTGGTCGGCAAGGCGGGCACGCCGCACCCGGTGTGGAGCCAGGTCACCGGCGCCACCGCCGGGGTCGTGGCCGGGAACCGCTGGTACGTCCGGCAGAACAGCGATCTGTACACAGTGGACGTCGACCCGGCGAGCGCCGACTACGTGCGCGTCGTGCACCGGACGTCGCTGCGGCCGGTGTCGCTGGCCGACGGCGTCGACGACTTCGCCTACGACCCGGCGGACGGGCTGCTGTACGGCGTCTCGACGTCGTCGCGCGGCGACAGTTCGGTGGTGACGCTCGACCCGTCGTCGGGCAAGGTCGCGGTGGTGTCCGGCTTGCGGCTGCCCAGTGGCGGTGCGTACGGCTCGGTCGTCCTCGGCCCGGGCGCGATCTACGCGACGGCCAACCACGAGGGCCGCCGGAGCGTGACGTACCGCCTGCCCCGCGACGGTTCGGGCCCGGCGGTCGAGATCTCGACCGGCCCGGTGCTGGCCAGTGGCGACGCGGCCGGCTGCTACGCCGAGGCGGCGGTGCCCCCGCCGCCGCCGACCGAGCCGCCGCCGAACACGCCGCCGCCCACCGAGCCGCCGCCCAACACCCCGCCCTCGAACACGCCCCCGCCCAACAGCCCGCCGCCCGACTCGCCGCCGCCGAACCCGCCCACGCCCACTCCCACACCGAAGCCGAAACCGAAACCGACGACCCCGGCGCCCGAGCCGCCGCCCCCGTCGCAGCCGCCGCCGGTGGAGGAACCGGTCGCCGTGGTGGCGCCGACGCCGACGCCGTCACCGCGGGAAGAGCCCACGACGGCGCCGCCGACCCCGGCGCCGCCGACGAAGAAACCGCACGCCGTCCCGACGAAGAAGGCCGAACCCGTGGCGCAGGACACCGCCGTGCGGACGAAGGAGCAGCGCCGCTGGGGCCTCACGACGCTGATCCTGGTGCTGGGCGCCGGAGCGGTCGCCGCGGCCCGCCGCCACCGCTAACGCTGGGCCCGGGGTCGTGAGTGTTCAGGGCGGTTAGAACCGCCCTAAACACTCACGACCAGCCGCGGCAGACCACTCACCGGCACCGTTAACGCCACGGCCTCTTCGAAGACGGGCGTTGTCCACTTCGGCCACTCAGACTCCTCCTCCGGCGCAGTCACGCGCCGGAGGAGGAGAAAACCGATGAAGCGGGTAAGAATCGCCCTGGTGGCCACGGTCCTGGCGCTGCCGCTGGCCGCCGCGGGGCCGGCCTCGGCGCACGAGCACGGGCCGCGGGCGAAGGACGACCACTACCGCGTCCGCGCGGGGCAGACCCTGCACGACGACGTGCTCGGCAACGACCGCGGCGCCACCGCCGTCGTGCGGCACACCGCGGCCGCGCACGGCAGCGTCACGATCGGCGCCGACGGCGCGTTCCACTACACCCCGGCGCCCGGCTTCCACGGCCGTGATTCCTTCACCTACACCGTTTCCGACGCGGTGAAGCTCTACCCGACCGCGTTGAAGCCGCTCGCCACCATCGGCGGCGTCCAGCTCAAGGGCGGCGCGTACGGCTCCGCGCTGACTCCGGTCCCCGGGGAGCGTGACGAGTTCTACGGCCTCACCGACCGCGGCCCGAACGTCGACGCGCCCGACGGCGGCAAGATCGAGCCGTTGCCCGCGTTCACCCCGGCCATCGGGAAGTTCCGGCTCCACGACGGGAAAGCCGTGCTGGAGAGGACGATCCCGCTGCGCGCCGCGGACGGCACGCCGTACAACGGCCAGGTCAGCCCCCAGGCCGACACTGGCGAGAAGATCGTCGACCTGAACGGGAACGTCCTGCCGAAGTCGGCGGACGGCTACGACTCGGAAGGCCTGGTCGCCCAGCGCGACGGCACGTTCTGGGTGTCCGACGAGTACGGCCCGTTCATCACGCACTTCGGCCGCGATGGCCGGGCGCTCGAGCGGCTCTCGCCGTTCGACGGCTCGCTGCCGGCCGAGCTGAAGTACCGGGTGCCGAACAAGGGCATGGAAGGCCTCGCGCTGACCCCCGACGGCCGGACGCTCGTCGGCGTCATGCAGTCCGCGCTGCAGCAGCCGGACCTGACGAAGAAGCCGGGCAACGTCACCACGCTGCGGATCGTCACCGTCGACCTGCGCACCCGCGCCACGCACGAGTACCTCTACCTGCTCGACGACCCGGACACGACGGGCACCGCGGTCAGCGAGATCACGGCGTTGTCGGCGACCCGTTTCCTGGTGGACGAACGGGACGGCAAGCTCGAACCGGGCGCGTACAAGAAGCTCTTCGAGATCGACCTGGCCGGCGCCACCGACGTCGGGCCGCGGGCGGCGGGCTACGACGCCGTCAAGGGTGGCGTGCTGGTCGGCGGCAAGAGCATCGACGCCTACGTCGGCAAGGACACCACCGCCGCCGCGACCAAGGACCTCGCCGCGGCGGGGATCACGCCGGTGAGCAAGAAGCTGAGCCTGGACCTCGGCGCGCTGGTGACCGGCCTCGACCCGGCCGGCGGCTTCTTCGGGCACGACAAGGTCGAGGGCGTCGCCACCACCGACGGCGGCCGGACCCTGGTGATCAGCAACGACAACGATTTCGGCATCGACGGCGTGACGAACGCGGCCCCGCCGTACGCGCTGCACCCGAAGACGCTGCCGGACGGCCGTCAGGACGACGGCGAGTACCTCGCGGTCGACACCACCCGGCTCCCGGCGGTCACCAGCACGGCGACGGTCACCATCGACGTCCGGTAGAAATCAGTACTTGAACTGGTCGACGTTGTCGGCGGTGATGAGCAGCGGATCGCCCAGCAGGACGGTCTTCGACGGGGCGTCGTACTTCACCGCCGGCAACTCCAGGCTCACCTTGTTGACCGGGCTCAGCGGCTTGCCGTCGGCGACCTGCTTCGCCGTCCACGCGGTCAGCCAGCCCAGCGACTCGACGTTCCACAGCACCGACTGCGAGCACGAGCCGTCGAGCAGGTACGGCTTGATCGACTGCGGCGTGCCGACGCCGACGGTGAACACCTGGCCGATCTTCTGCTGTTCCTTCACGGCTTTCGCGACGCCCGGTGCGGACGTCGTGCACTCGCCGACCAGGCCGGTCAGGTCGGGGTAGCGGGTCATCAGCTGCTTGGCCAACGCCGTCGCGGTGTCCTCGTCCTCCCCGGCGTAGACGGTCTCGACGACCTGGGCCTTGGGGTAGTGCGCGGCCGTGTACTCCTTCTGGACCGAGATCCAGCTGTTGAGGTTCGCCGCGGCCGGGCCGCACGAGACGATCGCGTACTTGCCGGCGCCGCCGGTCTTCGCCATCAGCGCGTCGGTGACCGCGGTGCCGATGCCCTCGGCGCTGGACTGGTTGACGAACACCTCGCGCTGCGTGCCCGGCGCGTCGGTGTCCGAGGTGAGCACGTGGATGCCCTTCGCCCGGGCCTCGGCGATCACCGGCGCGAGCGCGGCGGGGTCGTTCGGCGCGACGACGATGACGTCGACCTTCCGCGCGATCAGCGTGCGCAGGATCGTCACCTGCGCGGCCGGGTCGACCGACGCCGGGGCGGTCATCGTCCACTCGGCACCCAGCTGCTTCGCGGCCTCCATGCCGCCGCTGTTCATCGCCTCGAAGTACGGGATCTTGGCGATCTTGGGCACGAACACGATCCGCGTCGGTGCCGGCGGCGGCGTGCTGCCGAGCTGTTCCGAGCAGCCGCCGAGCGCGAACGCCACGCTCAGCAGCAGCGTCGCGATCAGCCGGGACGTCCTCGTCGGCCCTCGCATCCCCACCCATTCCTCACTGCTTCGGCGACGGTCTGCGCGCGGTGGAGACCCACGGCGAACGTAGGGCCCCGGGTAACTGTGGTCAACGGGATGTGCGCAAAGGGTTACGAAAGTGAGTTCTACCTGGAGGCTTTCCGCCGGGAGAACGCCTGGTCGGCGGTGTTCGCTACGCTGAGCGACGCTGGATGGCACTCTGGGTAGCACGGCGACGAGCCGGACGTCGCTGTGCGTGCTCGCCCGCGGTGTGGCCGGCGGGACAAGCACGTCGATACCCCTTGGGGGTATAGTCGCGGGCATGAGCGAACAGCACGCGGCTTCGTGGGCGACGGCGGTTCAGGCGACGGTGCACTGCCTGACCGGCTGTGCCATCGGTGAGGTGCTCGGCATGGTGCTGGGCACGGCGTTCGGCCTGCACAACGCGGCGACGGTGGTCCTGTCGATCGTGCTGGCCTTCGTCTTCGGCTACGGCCTGACGATGCGCGGGGTGCTCAAGTCGGGCCTGGACCTGGCGGCGGCGTTCAAGGTCGCGCTGGCCGCGGACACGGTGTCGATCGCGGTCATGGAGGTCATCGACAACACGGTGGTCGTGGCGATCCCGGGGGCGATGGACGCGGGCCTGGCCAGCGTGCTCTTCTGGCTGTCGCTGGTGATCTCGCTCGCGGTCGCGTTCGTCGTGACGGTGCCGGTGAACAAGTGGATGATCGGCCGCGGGCTCGGGCACGCGAAGGTGCACGCCCACCACCAGCACTGACGGCCTCCTCGGGGAGGTGGCGGCCTCCCCTGGTGGCTACCGGCTCGACAGGTCGACGGCGCGGTCCACCTTGGCGCGGTCGAGCACCCGCAGGATGCCTTCGAGCAGGTAGTAGTCGGCGTACGGCAGCGAGATCTCGATGCCGTCCTCGGCCGGGCGGTTGCGGGTGCAGCGCGCGACCGTCGCCTCGGCCCGCGTCGACTTCGTCGTCAGGCACGTCTTCGACGTCGCGTCGAGGATCCGCAGCGCGCTGTCCCGGTACTGCGGCCGGTGCGTCTGCTCGGCCAGGTCGAGCAGCCCGCACGCCATGACCACGCCGGCGGAGGCGTCCTTGATGTCGTTCGGCGCCTGCGGGGCCAGGTAGTCCCACACCGGCACGTTGTCGGGCGTGAGCCGCGACAGCGCGTAGTCCGCCAGGCGCCGGGCCGTCGTCAGAAACTCCTTGTCGCCGGTGCGCCGGTAGATCGTGGTGAACCCGTAGATCCCCCACGCCTGCCCGCGCGACCAGCACGACGTCGGGCTGTAGCCCTGCACGGTGTTCTGCCCGATCGGCGCCCCGGTGACGGGGTCGAAGTCGAACACGTGCGGCGTCGAGCCGTCCGGGCGCACGAAGTTGCGCTGCGCCGTCTTCGCGTGCGCGATCGCGACGTCGAGGTACTGCGAATCCTGAGTCTGCTTGCTCGCGAAAGCCAGCAGGTCGAGGTTCATCATCGTGTCCATGATGACGCGGCCCGCGTCCTTCGGGTCGTCGAGCGCGCCCCAGGCGCGGATGAACTTCCCGGCCGGGTTGAAGCGCTTGATCAGCGACGCCGCGGCCTGCACCGCGCCGGCCCGCCACTTCTCGTCGCCGGTGAGCCGCCACGCGGTGACCCACGACGGGTAGAAGAGGAAGCCGAGATCGTGCGTTCCGGTGTCGAACTGCCGCGGCGCGAGTTTGTCCGCGGCCGCCAGCGCGAGCGTCTTGAATTGTTCGTCGCCGCTGTGCAGGTACGCCAGCCACAACTGACCGGGCCAGAATCCGCCGACCCAGTCGCCATTCTGCGAATAAGCCCATTTCTCGAACTTCGTGCCGGTCGGAAACGCGGTGACCCCGGGGGCCACGGCGCGGAGCTTGGCCACCGCGTAGTCGGCCGCTTGGCGGAGCGTCCGGGTGACGGTTGCCTGGTCGACGGCAGTGGGTGTACTCGCCGACGCGGTGGTGGAGGTGCTGGCGCTCACCGCCACCGCGGCACCGGCCGCGGTGGTCAGCAGGGTTCTCCGGGTAACGCTCACAGGTGCCCGCCATTCCGTGTGGGGAAATGCTCCAGGTGCCGGAAGTTTTACACAACGGACATGTGCTTGTACACCCGGCGGATAGTCGTTCACGGTTGTGAATTGATGTCCCGGAGAGCGGAATACACACTGCGCGAAATGGGCGAAGGCCCGGCGCGAAGGCGCGTTGGGCGGGGTTCACCGCCCGGAGACGCCACACACCGCCCGGAATGGCCAACTCGCCGCCCGGAGTGGCCAACACGCTGCCCGGAGTGGCCAACACGCTGCCCGGAGTGGCCAACACGCTGCCCGGAGTGGCCAACACGCTGCCCGGAGTGGCCAACACGCCCGGAATATCGGCGTGTTGGCCGCTCCGGGCGCTGTGTTGGCGGTTCCGGTCGGTGAGTTGGCCGTTGCCGGGCGGGTCCGGGTCGCGACTGTGCCGGGTCTTGGGGTCCGGCCGGGCGCGGAAATGGGCGAAGGCCCGGCGGGGGATGCCGGGCCTTCGCTGTTATCGCGGGGGTGAGGGCAGTCAACCACGCGACGATCAAGGCTCACTCGAGCCGCGGCCGCTCAGCAGAGCGGGGCGACCGGGCTGTCGGAGCCGGTCTGCAGGTACGTGTCCGACACGTAGTGGCCGGCGCCGATGCGGTCCCAGATGTTGCTCGTGCCGAACTTGCCGGTGACCGTGTCGCCCGTGGTGTAGCACTCGATCGTCACCTTGGCGTAGTTCGCCGCGAGGCCCTTGACCGCCGCCGACGTGCTGGCGCTCGCCCTTACGTTCAGCGGGTCGCCCGCGGTGCCGACCACGCCCGTCGGGCCGGAGCCGGTCCACAGGTACGTCACGTTCACGTAGCCGTTGTCGGACATGCCGAGACCGTCCCAGAACACGCCGTCGGCGAGGTCGATGCCCGCCGGGTTCTGGACCGTGCGGCCGGAGTCGTCCTTCTTGCCGTTGTAGCCGTCGAGGTACGCGGCCTGCGCTTCGGGCTTGCCCTGCGGCAGGTCCTTGAACTCCGAGCGGACCGACGCCGGGTTCCAGTAGTCGTCACGCTCGTTCCACGGGCCGACCTCCCACACCGGCGCGTACTCGCACTTGCTGCCGTCGGTGCGGCAGACGCGCGCGGTGTAGTTGCCGGTTCCCTTGGGGGACACGGACTTCCCCGACGGGAACGAGACGAAGTGGTCGTGACTGACGATCTTGTGGCCGTTGGCGGTGGTGCCGCCGACGAGACCCTCGCGGGTGCCGTAGACCTTGTAGGTCAACGCGGTCGTCGCGGCCAGCGCGTTGACCTGCGGGACGGAGTCCGCGCTGAGCGCGACGCTCCGGACGGCGGGGCGGACGCCGTCGGTGGTGCTGTGCAGGCTGATCCGCACCTGCACGGAACCGACGCTCGCCCGCAGCGCCGTGCCCGCGGGCGTCCACTCCGTCCAGTCGTTCACGCCGGTGCGGCCGCGGACGTCGACCTCGACGCTCGTGCCGGCCGGGACGTCGGCGCCGACCGCCGCGGTGACGCGGTCGGCCGGGCCGCTCAGCGCGTGCTCCGGCAGGAGCAGGCGGCCTTCGCTGCCCGCGAAGACCCGCGCGGTTCTGTGCCACGCCGGGTCGGCCAGCGTGAGCGTTCCGCCCGCGCCGGTGACGTTGACGTCATCGCCGTCCACAGTGGACAGGTCGGCGGTCCAGCCGCTCGCCGCCGCGGCCGCCGCCTGTGCGGGGGCTCCGGCCAGCGCCGTCACCGCCCCCGCGGCCAGAACCGCCGCGGTCACTCGGCCGGTCTTCCTGATCCGGATCATCCCCGGTCTCCCTTCGCCCTCGTTCACTCGAACGTGGCAAAGCCTGGCGGGGGCCCATACATGATCCGTACAAAGTCACTCGCAGGCGAATCGGCCGGCGTCTAATGCCCTGAAGGTGCCCCTCACGGCTTGGAACGCCCTGAAGGTGCCCCTCACGGCAGGCGGCGAGCGGATCAGGCGGAGACGGTGTGCGGGGGTTCGGCGGGCTGCGCCGGGTCCTGCGGCCGCGTCGACAGCTCGTGCCACAGCGCCAGCGCGCGCTCCGAGTACTCCCGGGACCGGTCCGGCTGCGCCAGGGCCTGGTGCAGCTCGCCGAGCAGCTGGGACACCTCCGCCTCCGAGCGGCGGTCGCCGTTGCGGCGGTGCACCGACAGGGAGTTCACCAGCAGCAGCTGCGCGTGCGCGAAGTCGCCGCTGTGCAGGCACAGTTCGCCGAGGTTCTGGTTCGCGTAGCCGACGCAGTGGTCGTCGCCGAGCTCGGTGAAGATCGCGATCGCCCGGTCGACGTGCTCACGGGCCGCGGCCAGGTTGCCCTGGTGCTGGTACAGCAGGCCGAGCCGCTTGAACGCGTGGGCCTCGCGGTGCCGGTCGCCGATCGCGGCCGACAGCTCGAGCGCGTCGGTGAACCAGCGCTTCGCCGCCGCGTAGCAGCCGCGCGACATCCAGACCGCGCCCGCGCTGATCCGGGCGACGGCCTCGCCGTGCCGGTCGTCCGCCTCGGCGAACACCTTCAGGGCCTCGTGACAGTGGTCGAGCGCGTGGTCACCCTCGCCCTCGATGCGCAGGATCGTGGCCAGCCCGGTCAGCGCGATGCCGACGCCCTGGGCGTCGCCGACCCGCTCGAACAGCGCCTTCGACTCCTCGAACGCCACCCGCGACCGGGCGTATTCGTCCTGGTAGAGCAGGTACTGGCCGAGGTTGCGCTGCACGATCGCCTCGGCGCGCAGCGAGCCGGTGCGCCGGGCCGAGGCGAGCGCGATGGTGTGCGTGCTGTGCCAGTCGTCCTGGTGGCCGCGCAGGTCGAAGTACGGCGTCAACGCGGACGCGAGCTGCCAGGCCAGGTCGTCGAAACCGTGCTCGGCGGCCAGTGAGACCGCCGCGACGCTGGTGTGCCGCTCGGCCGTGAACCACGCCGCGGTCTCGGGCGGCAGCACGTCGGCGGGCAGCTGCGGCCGGGGCAGCTCGTCGTCGCGGTACCTGCCGAAGAAGTGGATCGGCATGAGCCGCGCGGCTTCGAGCGCGAGCGCCAGGTAGCCCTCCAGCACCCGCCGCAGCCCCGCGCGCGTCTTCGCGGGGTCACTTTGCTCGGCCAGTTCCACGGCGTACACGCGCAGCAGGTCGTGCAGCCGGTAGCGCGGCTGCCCGGCGGAGTCGGACCCGACCAGCTCGACGAGGTGGCCGTCGACGAGCACGTCGAGCACGTCGTCGGCCTCGCGGCGGCCCAGCACCGCGGCGACCGCCCAGGCCGGGAACTGCACCGGCCCGAGCAGCCCGAGCCCGCGGAACGCCGTCGCCGCCGACATCGGCAGCAGGTCGTAGGACAGCGTCACGCTCGCGCGGACGGCGAGGTCGCCGACGCGCAGCTCGTCGAGGCGCCGGTGCTCGTCGCGCAGCCGGTCGACCAGCAGCCGCAGCGTCCAGCCCGGCCGGTGGGTGAGCTTCGCGCCGGCCACCCGGATCGCCAGCGGCAGGTGCCCGCACAGGCGCAGGATCGCCGCGGCGCTGTCGGTCTCGGCGGCCACGCGCTCGGCGCCGACGATGCCCTCCAGCAACCGCGCGCCGTCGGCCTCGGGCAGCAGGTCGACGTCCACCGGCTTCGCCCCGGCGAGCCCGGGCAGCCGCAGCCGGCTGGTCACCAGCACCGCGCACGCGCCGGCGCCGGGCAGCAGCGGCCGCACCTGCGCGGCGCTGCCGGCGTCGTCGAGCACGACGCACATCCGCCGTCCGGCCAGCCGGGACCGCAGCAGCGCGGCCCGCTCGGCCAGCTCGCGCGGGAGGCCGGCGTCCGGGATGCCCAGCGCGTGCAGCAGTTCCGCGAGCACGCCCATCGGCGCGCGCGGCGACGACGACGTGCCGGCCAGGTCGACGTGCAGCTGCCCGTCGGGGAAGTCGTCGCGGACGGTGTGCGCGACACGGATGGCGACCGCGGACTTGCCGACGCCGGGCGCGCCCGACAGCACGATCACCGCGGGCGCTCCCGAGCCGGCCCGCTCCCGCATCAGCGCGACGATCTCGCGCATGACGTCGTCGCGGCCGGTGAAGTCCGGCAGGTCGAGCGGCAGCTGGCAGATCGGGGAGAGGTCGGCGAGGCGCGTGGCAGGCACGCTCTCGGACACCACCAGCGTCGCCCGCAGCTCCCGCAGCCGGGCGCCCGGTTCGGCTCCGAGCTCCTCGCGCAGCACCCGCCGGGCCGAGTCGAACGCGTCGATCGCGTCGGCGGTCCGGCCCGCGGCGCGCAGCGCGACGATCAGCTGCGCCCACAGCTCTTCCCGCAGCGGGTGTTCGGTGACCAGGCCGCGCAGCTCGGCGACGGCCTCGCCGCCGCGGCCGAGGTCGATCCGCGCGCGCAGCCGCTGTTCCTGCACCGAAAGCCGCAGCTCGGCGAGCCGGGCGACGGTCGCGCCCCAGCTGTGGTCGTGGGGGAGCCCTTCGAGAACTTCGCCGCGCCACAGGCCTTCGGCGCGGTCGAGCACCTTGAGAGCGCTTTCGGAGTCACCGCGGTCGAGCGCTTCCCGCGCGTCGCCCGCCGCCGCGGTGAACGTGAGGTGGTCCAGTTCGCCGGGCGACGCGGTCAGCAGGTAGCCGGAGGCCCGGCTGCTGATCCGTTCGCCGAGTTCGGGGTCGATCTCGGCGAACCGCCTTCGCAGCGAATGGACGTACGTCCGGATGTTCGCCGCGGCCGATCGCGGCGCCGAATCCGGCCACAGCACTTCCACCAGCACGTCCGTCGACACGACGACGTTCGGCTGCAGCGCCAGGGCGGCCAGCAGCAGCCGGGGCTTTGGCCCGCCGAGGGCGATCACCCGCCCACCGGCGGTGACCTCCAGCGGGCCGAGGACGCGGATGGTAAGCGAGGTGGTCTCAACCTGCCCGATGAGTTCCCCCATGCCCGGATGTTATTTCCCCACCACCGTGCCCGATAGATCCATTCGGAGTGTCTGTCCGCAGGCCAGCGCTTTGTATGGGACGTGTACCGGGTTGCGTCACGCTCCCGCCATGAAGCGTTTGAACCTCCGGCGTATCGCCGGTCTAGGGATCATTCTCACGGCGGTGGGCACGCTCTCGGTGGGCGGCGCGCTCGAGGCGTCCGCCGCGGCGACCGGCACCGTGAAGACGGCGGGCGACCCGCTGAACGTCCGCCGGGCGCCCACCACGAGCGCCACGGCCGTCAAGACCGTCGCGAACGGCGCGTCGGTCAGCATCGACTGCCAGACCGCCGGCACGTCCGTGACCGGCACCTACGGCACGAGCACGCTGTGGGACTACGTGCCCGCGCTCGGCGGCTACATCTCCGACACCTACGTCCTCACCGGTTCCGACACGCGGATCGCGCCCGACTGCGGCGTCGGCACGGGCAGCGGCCAGTGCGCCGACGCCTGCGCCGGCGAGGGCCAGTACCGCTCGTCCGACTCGCACTTCCTGGTCTACGACACCGATGCCGACGGCTACTCCGCCGTCGTCGCGTACTGGCTCAAGGGCGGCGCCGGCCCGTTCTACGTCTGGAACTCCGGCGGCGAGGGCACGAAGGTCGACAAGGCCGTGACCGTCACGAAGGGCGGCTGGGTCTTCTACAAGGTCTGCGTCGCCAACTACACCACCGGCAAGCCGGACCTGAAGTCCTGCAGCGACGGCATCACCGACTTCGCGGCCTGACCGCGTCTTCCCCTTCCCCGAAAGGACTTCCGACATGGGTCAGGTCAACCGGCGCAAGGTGCTCCTCGGCGGGCTCGCCGCGGTCACCGCCACCGCGGCTTCGGCGGCCCTGCCGTCCTGGGCGAACGCCCGCACCACCGCGGCCGCGCCCGCCATCCACGATCCGTTCCAGCTCGGTGTCGCCTCCGGCGATCCGCTGCCCGACAGCGTGGTGCTGTGGACGAGACTCGCGCCCGCGCCGCTCAACGCGGACGGCTACGGCGGCATGCCCGACGCGACGTACGCGGTCGACTGGGAGATCGCGAACGACGCGGCGTTCTCCTCCGTCGTGCAGAGCGGCTCGGCGAGCGCGGTCCGCGCGTCCGCGCACAGTGTCCACATCGAACCCGCCGGGTTGCAGCCCGCGCGTGAATACTTCTACCGCTTCAAGACTTCCGGCTACATCTCGCCGGTCGGCCGCACGCGCACCGCACCCGCCGCGGGCGCCGCCGTCAACCAGCTCAAGTACTGCTTCACCTCCTGCCAGCACTGGGAGGAGGGCTACTACCACGCGTACAAGGGCGTCGTGGCCGACGACCCGGACCTGGTGCTGTTCCTCGGCGACTACATCTACGAGAAGAAGTCGGGCCGCGCCGCGGCGGAGCGCAACCCGCGCAGCCTCGCCGTCGCCGACGACGCGACCACGCTCGCGATCTACCGCGCCCGTCACGGGCAGCACAAGACCGACGCCGACCTGCAGGCCGCGCACGCCATCGCGCCGTGGATCGTCGTCTTCGACGACCACGAGGTGAGTCAACTAACAACAGTGTATCACCCTCTGAACAGCGGAAAGGTGAGGAGCTGCCCGGCACCACGCCGGACAGGTTGGCGGACGGCTCACTCTGATGCTCGGGTGATCGCAGGTGCTTCGTCGCGGCCGGATTCGGTAGCCGCTCCACACTGGAGGCGGGTTAAGGCCACGGGTCGCCGACGATGCCACCTCGTAGCCACTTGGCAGTCTTCGCGTACTGCTTCACAGAGACTTGATTAGTAAGGAACGCAGCACCACCGTGATGTGGTATTGCGACCGCGAACGGGCCATGGTCATCTTCGTACAGGGTGAACGGCTCGATCAGGCCTGGCGGGCAGAAGGACGCCGAAACAAGACTGACGGAAATGCGCAGCAGTTTCGACACCGTCGCCACCTCCTCGATCTGATCGTATAGCACACTCGGAGTGCAGGCGTCTGGCCGAGTGGCGGCCTCCCCGAGAAGAAACACGTACAACTGCTGCCCCCTTTCCTCCGGACAGATCCGCGCCGACGCTGGGACAAGGTCATTGGCGCTGGTGTCGGTGTGTGCCAATTCTGGCACCTGAACCGCGCTGGAGTACTCGGCTGAGCGCAGCACTTTCGGGAACAACGTCGGCGACCATTCGAATATCTTCCTGGACAGCCGCTCGAATCCGGAACGAAGCAATCTATCGTTGTGTCCCGTCGGATCGAAGAAGTCGGGTTCGTCGACACGGCTTGCCACGTCGACGAGTTGTTTCATTACGACTTCTGAGGTGCCCAGAATGCCAAGGAGATACGCCACCGTGGCGACCCCCTGTCGACGATAAGTTTCGAGCCCCGACAGTTTGCTCGGGCTAATTTTTGCAATTCTGGAGACCTGGCGAAGACTAAGTCCGCGCTGCTCGCGGAGCCTGCGAAGTTCGTTTGCGACTATGATAACAGTGGGGCGGGCGGAAATTCGGGTCATGCTTCAGGCCATTCGTTTCGTGGGCGACTAGCGTTGTCGAGTGTTCGTGGTCGTAGCTACGAAGCGGGGTTGGCGCCCTTCGTGTTCCGCTCCTCTGGTGTCAAGGCGGGACATTCGCCAGAAGTGAGCTGCCGCACCTCTGGGGGGTCGATTTGTGACTGATTCATACTCGCGGTAAGTACTTCCCTTGCTCGTAAAACGATTGCCTGAGCGGCTTCCAGGTGGCTCACCAGTCGTTGAGACCCGTACAGTGTAAGGCGCACCCGCATCCGTCGACCTCGTCCACGGTGGGTCTGCACGATCTGCGCGCGTCGAAGAACGGCTACGTGGTACTCGAAGCTGCTCTGCTTAACCTCGATGGACTCGCAGACGAACTGGTAGTCACGCCACTTCATTTCGGCAAGCAGAGTTACGATGAACAGTCGAACGGGCGTGATCAGATGACGATCAAGTGCACAACCTGGCCAGCTAGGTTGCGATTCATTCTTCTGTGTCAACGATATTTCCCAGGTAGTGGACGAGATGGACGGAACCGGGGCCAATAGGTGTTTGCAATGTGTTGCGCTGCCGTCCAGTCTTCGTCGGTCATTGGCTCGCCGGGTACCCGTTCCCGCGCCAGTCGCTCAAAGTCCTGATCCTCCGTCGAGTCAGGCGCCGTTTGATCTGTCATGTCAAACCTCCGGTGAACCGTCGGGAAGCGGAAGCTGAGGCTCGGTGGTCGGAGTCCGACGAAGACAAGATTCGCATGGCATCCCTAGTGGACGATCAAGCAATTCGAGTTCGCCGGGATCGAACGATGCCGAGCAAAACGCGGTCAATCGGTCCGGCGCGGTGTTCTGGTCCGGCGCCTCGAATACGTGTACGACGCGGCGCGTCTCGCCCACGACGCCGGGCCGTGGGCGGCCGAAGAACAGGCGAACCGTCATCGCTCACCTCGCCGCGCGTGGCGTTCGGCGGGAACGGGCGCGGTCGGGGCGCAACCCGTCCCCGCCGAACTCTCGGGTCCACCGACACGTTTAGGGGACGTGGTGGCGGACGATCGTGCGTGCCGGAAGATCCGACTCCGCAAACCTCGTTTTTGACGCTTTGGTGCCCGCAGGCGCTCGTTCACGTCTGGCAACCTGGCGCGTGCCGCCAGGTACGCGCGGCATCGGGCGCACGGCGGGCCGGGTGGCATGAGGCTCGACGCGATCAACAACCGGTGCCCGCACAAGGCGGAAAACTGTCCGCATCGCCCCCGGACTCCGCGTGCGAACTCCTCATCCGTGACCGCGTGATCGCGGCCATCGGTGAGGCATCGACTCCAGGTCGTGTATAGGTCGCCGGCCAGCTCCGTCCGGCCCGACTTGTTCATGTGCCACTCCGCTCGGCTGTTGCTCTGACCAGCTACAACGGCTGGTAACGCTGAGATCAGCCTTGCGTATAGGATGATTTCGTCGAAAGGTCGTGGAAGGGCCACGGCCGTGCCCTGGCAGGGCCACCGGAGATGCGGGGAGCGCAGCATGAGCGATGAGCAGGAGCCGCGCCATTCGCGCACCGTGCTCGAACAGCTCATCCGGGAGCGGCGAGAGACGTTCGAGGAGTTCGCCGGATTCGCGATGACCTTTGCCAGGGACTGCGGCGAACCCGGCACGCTCAGCAGTCGGCACCTCAAGCGGCTGGCGTCAGGTCGTGGCGATGGCGGCAAGCCTCTCGGTCGCCCCCAGCAAGCCACGGTGAGACTGCTTGAGCGCATTTTCGGCGTGAGTATCGACGAGCTGCTTTCCCCGCCCCGGGAGCGCCGCACCTCCGGTGAGAACGACGGAGAGTTTCGGGCTCTGCTCCGCACGTCGGCTCGGATCGACGGCACGGTGCTCAACCTGTTGCGCGATCAACTCAACGCGACGCGCCGACTTGATCGGCAGTTGGGGGCGATCCTCGCGCATGACGAAGTGGTCGCGAAAATCAGCCAGGTTGGCAAACTGATGGGTCACAGCGTCATGCCGACCACCCGCGAGGCATTGGCCGCTTTACTTTCGGAGCTTCGCACGCTGGCTGGCTGGCAAGCCCTCGACCTGGGCAACGTCTCGCAGTCCTGGCAGCACTACGAGCAAGGCAAGCTGGCTGCCAAGGAACCGGCGAATCCCGCTTTCGAGGCGCACACCTGGGCAGGCCAGGCGTTCGTGTTGTTGGACGTCGGCGATTCAGCGGCAGCGGTTGACCTGATGACGACGGTCCGCCGGAGGGTGGAGCGAAAGACGGACCGGTTGCTCCGGTCGTGGCTGGCAGCCGCGCACGGGGAAACGCTAGCCGCCGATGGGCAGCGTTCGGCGAGCCTCCGCGCTTTCGATCACGCTGCCGCGTTGCTCCCGGATAACGTTCGTCAGGACGGCGGGCCGTATCTCGCGCTCGACCCCGTCCACCTTGGCCGCTGGCGTGGCCACGCTCTTGCGAGGGTCGGTGAGCCTGAGGCAGTCGACGTGCTCACGGATGCGCTTGATCGTCTCGATCCCACGTTCGTCCGAGCGGAGACCGCGTTGCGGGTCGACTTAGCCACGGCGTTCGTGGCGATGCATGAGCGTGAGCAAGCCCATAAGCACATCGGACGCGCTCAGGCTCTCGCTGCGGACATCGGCTCGGCGCGCCAGCACCGTCGGCTCGAAAGGCTTAAGGCGCGCGTCGAATCACGCTAGGCTCCCTGCGTGACTGAAGACGTGGGGTCGTGGAAGACCTTCGGTGAGCGGACCGTCTATGACAACAAGTGGGTGCGGCTCGGGCTGACCGACGTACAAGCGCCTAACGGTGAGCGGTGGGAGTACCACGTCGTCCACCTGGCTCCGATCGCGATCGGGTTGATCGTGGATGATCAGGATCGAGTCCTGATGTTGTGGCGCTACCGGTTCGCCACGGATCAATGGGGTTACGAACTGCTTGGCGGGCTGGTCGAGGACGGCGAGGAACCGGCAGCGACGGCCGCCCGTGAAATCAGGGAAGAGAGCGGTTACCAGCCTATCGGCGACCCTGAACACTTGATCAGCTTCGAACCTCTCCCCGGGCAGGTGACAGCACCGACCGATGTCTACCTGTGGCGCAATGCCGAGAAGGTTGGCGAACCGACCGACACTGAAGAAGTCGGACGGCTTGAGTGGGTTCCGCTGAGCCGGATTCCGGAATTGGCCCAGCGCAAAGAAATTCTAGGCGCGGGCGCGCTGGTTCCCTTGCTGTACTACATCGCCTCACGCTATGTCGTCGATGGCACTGCCGGGCAAGATCAGCCCACTGAGACGGCGTAACTGCCGATCTGACTTGATCTGTGCGGCGAGCCGCCGCGCCTGCCGTGCGTGTTCGAGCGAAGCGTCTCGGTCGCCTGCCGCTGCAAAAGCGAATGCCAGGTCGACCAACATGCCAGTCTTGGCACGGATGAAATCCGGCGGCAGGCGCGGTAACGCATCGGTGAGCCGTTGGATCGCATCCGGCTCGCCGAGTTTGCTCAACGCGTTGCCGCGCCAGCGATCCAGGTGCGCTCCGCCCAGAAAGAGGAACGGCAAAGCCGGGTCCACGGGGTCGGTTGGCAACTGCTGGTCCGCCGTGTCGAATGCGCGTAACGCATCATCCCTCTGGCCTGCCGCCGCAAGCCCTTCTCCGTGTGCCGCTGCCATCCATGCCCGCAGGACGGGTGGTGCAGTGCGTTCGGCAAGAGCGCGTGCTTCGGCGAGTTGCCCCACGGCCGATTGAACTTCGCCGAGATCAATCAAGATGAACGCCTGCTGTGCGGTCGAGTGAGCAAGCAGAATCGGTGATCCCGCTTCGCGGGCTGCCGCCTTGGCTGTCTCGTGGTGTTCCCACGATTGCCGAATTGCGTTGCGGTCAAGTGCCTCCCAGCCGGCCAGCGCGGACGCCTCAGTGAGCACGCTGGCCAATGCTTGGCGTTGGCCTTGTAGCGTACTGAAGCCAAGTAAGCTCTGTATCTGTTCTATGTTGCTGCGCAACTGATCCAGCAGTGCAACGCCGCCGAACCTCCGGTCGACATGCCGCGCCTGATCGACTTGCCGTTTGAAGATTTCGATGGTCTCGGTGTCGACTGAGCGCGCCAGCGCGAGCCGCGAGATCAGTTCATCGGCTTCGTCGTTCACTTCCTCTTCGGGAAAGCCAAGTTCTTCGTTGGTACGGCCGTAGACGTCGCGGAACAGGCGGCGGTACGGCTGGCTGACACCCTCGCGACCGTTCTCCCAGCGCGACAGCTTGGTCTTAAGGCTCGTGGCCGACATGGCCGGGACATTGAGTGTATCCGCGCGTCGCAACAGCATCTTGATTACATCGTCGGCCTTGTAACCGAGATGCCTGCGCACTGCCTGAAGCCTGGTCTCAGCCATCAGTCGCAACCCGCAAATAACCACCCTGACCTGCGTAGTTAATTGAAGTTAATGGGACCGCGGTTAACCTCAGCCACCTGTGTAAAGGTGCCTCCCTGCCGTTTCCTGGAGGCATGAACACGAACGAAAGCAGCCCGCTGTGCAGGTCGCAGAGGCAGTGTGGACCGGTCAGCATCAGACTCCTAACGTCTGTCGGGCCGACTCAACACGACGGCAATTTCTCCGCGCAGTGCGGCAAGCTGCTCGGTGATCTCCGACAGTCGGCGCTCGATGACGGCCAGCCGTGCCGACACGGCGTCTTCCATGTCCTCGCGAGGCTGCCCCGGAGCCGGCGGAATTCGGCCATGCAGTACCGCGAGCAGGTGTTGCGGGTGCAGGCCGAGCGCCTGGGCCAGCGCCTCAAGAGTCCGGTCACTGCGCTTGCGTTCAACGGTGTGGTTCTGAATCTCGCGGACTATCGCCTGAGAAACCTGCGAGCGTTCCGCCAGCTCGCGTTGCTTCCACCCGAGCTCGTGAACGCGCTCGTTGATGGTCCTCGCGACCGCCGCCCAATCTTCCAACACCCATTCCTCCGTGGTCCGCCTCAGTGCCGAGATTAGCGCTTGACGGATTGCGCGGTACCGAGATCGACACCGCGTCGCGCATTCGGCCTACTCGCGTGCACGTAAGAGACTAAATCAGCTTGTTTTGTCCGCTTAAATCATCGTTCTTGACTCTTAGGGACTCAATCTAATGACGAAGAAACTTCCTGACGTCGGTATCCCGGCGTTCTACTCACTGGCCGACGCCGCGTGGATTCTTGGGGTCGACCGCAACGAGGTTCACCGCGCTGTTCGAGTCGGCGTACTTCGGGCGGAGCGCCGCCGGTCTCGGCTCGTGATCCCTGCCGCCGAGTTGCGCCGGGTGCTCGACGGCGGTGCGCGATGACTGAATACGACTACACGGAGATGGCTTCCCAGCTCGACCGGTACGCCGACGTGCCGGACGACGTGCTTACCAGCGTGGTGACCGGCGAGGGCCTGTGTTTCTGGGCGTTCGACCGGACCGACGTCCCCCGGCTGTCCGGGGAGTGTTCTCCGGATCGGGAGCTGGCCGCGCGGATGTGCGGCGGGTGCCCGGTGATCGACCAGTGCCGCGAGCTGGACTTGCGGACCGCCGGGCCGGACACGGTCGGGGTGTGGGGTGCGCTGCCCGACACCGACCGGCGTGCCCTGCACCCGGTGTGGCTGCACCGCCGGGGTGGTGAGGCGCGATGACGCTCAACCTCACTGCCTCACAGGTCCTCGCCGGGGCCGGGGTGCTGCTGGCCCTGTTCGCGGTGTGGCGCTACAGCGCCCGCAAGGCGCAGCGGGCGGCCGACAAGGCACGGGCCAGTGCCCGGGTGGTGTCGCTGGCCGGTCGGGTGCTGTTCACGGGTGCGGCGTTCATGGGCGTTCAGTGGCTCGTGATCACCCACGTCCATAACCCCACGTTGGTGCTGGTGGTCCTCGGGCTGCCGGACCTGATCGCCGCTTATGTCCTGACGCGGGTCCTGACGGTCACGTCCATGGACACCACCACCACCAGCCGACGCCGGGGCGGTGGTCGCCGATGAACACGACCAACGAACCTCGTCGCCGGTTGGCAGCGGTGCGGGACCTTCCCGCCGTGGCGGGTCGGGCGCAGCGGCTGGCCGCCGACGCGGCAGAGGCGGCCGACGTCCGGCGGTGGCAGACCCACCCGGACGTGGTGGCGTTGCGGGTGGAGCGGGTCCGGGCGCAGGTGGACCGGCTGTGCTGGTCCGGGATCGTGCTCGGGTTGGCGTTCACCACGGCCAACGTGCAGTTCTTCGCCGCTGCCGGGTCGGGCGTGGGGTCGCTGCCGTGGCTCACGGCGTGGCTGCTGGACCCGACCGTGTGCCTGATCCTGCTGGCCATCCTGCGAGCCGAACAGGTCACCGCCCGGTACCAGGTCCACACGGGAGCGTGGGTGCGGGCGGCGAAGTGGCTCACGCTGGCCGCGACGTACGTCATGAACACCTGGTCGTCTTGGCTGGCCGGCTCACCCGCCGGGGTGGTGCTGCACTCGGTTCCGCCGCTGGTGGTGTTCGTGGCCGCCGAGGCGGTCACCGATCTGCGGGACAAGCTCACCGACGCCGTGGCGGTGGCGTTCAGGAACGCCACCGACCAGGCACAGGTTCGTGAACCGGAGCCGGTCCACGAACCGGGTGGATCGGTTCACGAACCGGCCGCGCCAGTGGTTCACGAACCGGCTGGACCGGTTCGTGGACCGGTCCGCGAACCGCACGCACTGGTCCACGAACCCGGCGCGGCGGTCCGCGAACCGCACGAGGAGCGTCCGGCCCGCCGGAAGCTGTTCGCGGACTATCTCGCCGACGCCCGCCACGCGTGGACGCCCGGGGTGGAGATCACTCCGGCGTGGGTGCGGGAGGTCACCGGGTGTTCCCGTGGCGTGTCGTTGCGGGTCGCCGCCACCTTGACCGCCGAGACCGGCGGGGAGGTGCGCGACGATGACTGAACCCCACGGAAAGGAACACGACCACGCCGAGCTGGCCCGCGCCGCCGGGCGGGACGTCGAACACGTCGGTCCGGTCCTCGACGGTGAGTTGATCGACGACACGTTGCCTCAGCCGCGTAGCCGCACGGCCTCACGTCGGGTGGTGTCGTGGCGGCAACGCTGCGGTGCGGTCGCCGGGCGGCTGTGGCGGTCCGGGCCGGTGCTGCGGTCGCGGTCGCTGGTGGCGTATCGGGTGCGGAAGGTCCCACATGACGTCCTGCGGTTGGTGTGGTTCGTGCTGCGGGGCAACTGGCGGTGGCTGGTCAAGTTCTGGAACTGGGCCACCTATGCCGACCTGCGGGCCGACGCCCGCCGTGCCCGGCTGGCCGGAGACGCCGACGCCCGCCGCGCGGCGCAGGAGCTGATCCGGTCCGACGCCACCGCGCGGTGGGCGAAACTCGGGATCGTTTTGCGCAGGTTGGTGATCACGCTGCGGGTTGCCGCGCCGGTTGCAGCGGTGCTGTGGCTGGTCGATTCGGTGATGGACCGGGCGGACATGTGGCCGTGGCTGGCCGACGTCTACGTCGGAGTCAACACGGCGTGGTCGGTGGTGACCGTGACGGTGCCGCTGCTGCTGGTCCTGGTGCCGGTGGTGTGGGCGGTGGCAGCGGCATTCGAAGGACGCGACCGCACGCCCGGGGCGGGGTGGCTGGTCCGGCCCGACCGAGACGACGCCGATTCCTGGATCGACGAACGCATGATCAGCAAAGCGTTGGCGCACTTGGGCATCAGTCCGCTGGATCGGTTCTACAAGGACGGTGGCGAACTCGTCTACACCGTGGCGGCCCGCAAGGACGGTGACGGGACGTTCGCGCAGGTCCGGTTGCCGATGGGGGTCACCGCGGACATGGTCGCGGGGCGTCGGTCGAAACTGGCCGCCAACCTCGGGCGGGCGTCGTTGGAAACGTGGCCTACCAAGGGAGATGAAGACGGAATCCTTGACCTGTGGATCGCCGACAAGGGCGTCTTGCGGGGCGGTGCCGGCGGCTGGCCGCTGGTGGCCGAGGGACAGGTGGACGTGTTCGACGGTGTCCCGTTCGGACTGTCGCAACGTGGCCTGGTCATCAACGCGCCGTTGATCGGGGTGAACTGGCTGATCGGTGGCCGACCCGGGCAGGGCAAGTCGGCTGCGTTGCGGACGTTGCTGCTCGGTGCGGCGCTGGACCCCACGGCGGAGCTGTGGGTGTTCGTGATGGGCGAGTCACCCGACTTCGACCCGTTCGCACCGCGCCTGTCCCGCTACCGGATGGGAATGGATGACAGCGTCGCCGAAGCGGCAACGCAGGCGTTGGCCGATCTGCTGGCCGAAATGGAGCGACGCGGCAAGATCCTCGGGGAGCAGCCGGGCCGCCCGCCGAAGGTCTCACGCAAGCTCGCCGACAAGGCCGGGCTTGGCCTGCACCCGCTGGTCTGTGGGATCGACGAGTGTCACGAACTGTTCCAGCACCCCACCTACGGGAAGAAAGCCGCCGAACTGGCCGTGCGGTTGATCAAGCGAGGACGCAAGTACGGGATTGTGCTGCTGCTGGCCACCCAGTCGCCGACACGCGACAGCATCCCGAGGGAGGTCACCCGCAACGTCTCGTGCGGGGTGGCGTTCTCGGTGGCTGATCAGGTGGCCAACGACGGGTTGTTGGGGTCGGGCAAGTACGCCGCTGGCATCCGGGCGACCGATCTGCGGATCAACACCGACCGGGGAACGTGTGTGGCGGTCGGGATCACGGATGAGACGTTCGAGTTGGTGCGCACGTTCTACGTCCCGTTCGAGGACGGGGCCGACGACGTGTCTCCGGTCATCGCGCGGGCGGTGGCGTTGATCGAGGAGATGGGCCGGGCGGTCGAGTCCAGCGCACGTCCGGTGATCGAAGCGGCACCGGTCGTCGACCACCTGGCCGATGTGGACGCCGTGATGGACGGACAGCGTCGCGTCCGGACACAGGTGATCCTCACGCGGCTGGCCCGGCACAACCCGGGCGAGTACGACGGGTGGGCGTTCCGGGACCTCACGGCCGCGCTCACCGTCTACGGCATCGCGCCCGGCAAGTCGGACGGGCACAAGGTCATCCGGGCTGAGGACGTGGCCGCCGCGCTCGCCGACCGCGCCGGCGACGACACCGACGGGGACGGCAGGGAGGCGGGCAGGGACCCGGCAGGGACTCAGGGACTTCTCCCTGAGAGGCCCCTGACTGAAAGTCCTGCCTCTGACCAGCGTGAATACGGATCAGGGACCCCAGGGACTCACCGCCAGCCTGACCCAAATCGGGCCGAAGCCGGGGTGATTCCGGGACCAGCGAAGGTCCCTCCCTGCCTTCCCCGCCGACCGGATGAGGGGAGGTGACCGGCCCTCTGCCCGACCACTTCACCGACGCACCGCAGACGACCACACGGCAGGACCGGAAAGGCAGCGATCATGACCACCACCGCGAGGCAGAGGACGGCGGTCCGCTCCACGACGGGGGAGCGATCGGGCCGAGCACATCGGATGGTGACCGTGCCGACTGCCCGGACAGCGGAGACCAGTCCGACACCGACCAGTCCCGGCGTACCCGGCAGAGCGCCACCGTAGAACGACCTGAGCGAGCGGTAGGCTGCTCGGAGCCATACGCCTCGAGCACACCGGCGGACCCGGCGGCTAATGGTCCCACGGTGGCGCTGACTGCGGATTCGGACGGCACACTGTGGGTTGCAGTCGACGGTACGGATATCGAGGAACTGGCAGGCAGGATTACCGCAGCGTGCGACGCCCTATCCCGGATGCGCTCAGCCCGGTGACGGCCCGCAGCGCAGCGGCCCCCGGCCTATGGGACGGAGGGGCCTCACACGGTCCGCGCAACGGAGCCCGGCAACCACAAACCAGGTTGCCGGGCTCCGTTGCGAACGGAGTCGTCAGTCTCTTAAGTCGTCACGGGGACTACGCCCAGCGCTGAGCGTGTTTTACGTGGTGACCGGTCGCTGATGAGCAATGATCTTGGGTGTGGTTGATCGGTTCACCTGCTACAAAACTCCGCCAACTCACCAGATGAGACACGCCTCTAGCAGTCCAGGTCCGTAAAGTCAAGACTTCCACCTAAAGTCCCCTAAAGGTAGTAGTCAGAGATCCTACTGCGACGCAATGCGGCCAGAAGCCATCAGCAGCCAGAGCGTGCGATATCGTATCAGTGCGAATGAGTTGCGACGGAAGGTGGATTGCCAGACGGCAAGCAAGTGGAGGCTCATGCGGTGCGTCACCCGACAACATCAGAAGACGCATCGGCCACTCTACCTGTAAAGCAAACCACTCCTGCGGACTGAAGGAACTAGGACTACCTGACGTGGACGAACCGAACGGTAGGGTGGAGCAGCATTACGCCACGCTCGAAAATCGATGGACCGTCACCGACGGTGTCAACGAGTACGGCAGGCTTGTTGTACCATTCGGCAACTCCGATGAGCCTATTCATCGATGGTTCCACTTCAAAGAAGCCTACTCATCTCACCTGCTTGCACGTGTCGTCAAGGATCTCAACCTCGATAGTCGTCGACAACTTCGCATCCTGGATTGTTTTGCCGGTGGTGGCACAACTCTGGTCAGTGCAGTGCAGATGGCTTCAGACTTTCCAGACGGTGTGTTGGCCGCAGGAATCGAGCGTAATCCCTTCCTGCATCACCTCGCGTCAACTAAGGCCAGAGCGGCTGCTTCGGGAGAATCTGGACTTATCTCGCAAATTAACGATGACTTTGCTGTAGTAGAGAGACAATTTGAGGTACAACTCAAAAGGCGTCACCAGGTTCCCGAACTAACAACATGGAAAAACGATCACTACTTCCCTCCGCGGCAGCGGCGGAGGCTTCTGGCGCTACATGCCGCAGTAGAAGGCCTCAAGTCATCCATGTCGCGGGACGTGTTGCTTCTCTGCGCCGCCGCCGCCGTCGAGCCATCAAGCAGACTTCGTCGGGACGGACGCACGTTGCGGTTCGCAGAATCAAAGATTCTGCGCGATCCGTGGGAAGAATTTTCGCGGCGTGTTGAGGTTGTCGTTGAGGATCTTGCCGTAAACGTTCCCAGGAAAAGCGTTCGGGCAGTGGTTCATCTGGGGGATGGACGCAAGGCTGCCGAATACGTAGATGAAGGCCAGCAATTTGACCTTATCATTTTTTCACCGCCGTACCCGAACAACATCGACTACACAGAGGTCTACAAAACCGAGGCTTGGTATCTAGGTGCATACGGAAGTCAGGAGGATTTCCGAAACCAGCGCCTTTCAACCGTGCGAAGCCATCCGAGTGTAAAGTATGAAGACGTATACCACTATAACGAATCTGAGAACGCTGCGGAAGTCGAACGGCTCCTAGCGCCACTGCTGGCGGCGGTGCCGAAAGATCGATACCGGAGTGGACGCGAGATGATCATCCGTGGATACGCAGACGACATGCTTGCAGTGCTCCGCTCCGCTCGAACAGTGATCGCAGACGATGGGCGGCTCGCATTTGTTGTTGGTAACTCAGTACACGGCGCTCCTGGATCGAACTTTGTGATCGCGGCGGATCTCATCATGGCAAGGCTTGCTGAGTTGTCATGCTGGCGCGTGGAGGAGATTCGCATTGCCAGGACGCTGCACAGAAGACGGGTCACATCGCCCTACCTGCGAGAGTCGATGGTAATTCTGGGGCCGAGTGAATAGCACCTGCGAACTTAACGAATTAACTTAGGGGGTAGTTGGCTTGAGCGTCAAGAGGAAGCTTCCTGTACTTGAGCGGGTTGAGCTCAAGAATTTTACCCTTTATCAAAACATGCGCCACGTTGACGTGACCGTCGGCCCGGGCGTTTTTTGCCTCGCAGGCGCTAACGGCATGGGTAAATCGACCTTCCTGGCTGCCGTCAACTACGGCTACACCGGAATCGTCCCGCAACCTGATCGAACATTCAAATCTGTCGACGAGTACTATCGCTTTAGTCTGCCGTACGCGGCAGACTATTTCGATGGTCGTGTCGATGAAACTGACCGAGATTCAGCCGAGGTAAGAATTTCATTCTCGATTGATTCTGTCCATTACGAAGTGGCTCGGAACTTTTTTGAACCCCAGTCGCTTACGTATCTCTCGGTCAAAGACGATCAGGGCAATCCCCTTATTGACACCGAGGGTCTAGATGGTGCGGCCTTGCATACGCAGTACACCCACCGTATCCTGCAAGACTGTAGGTTGAACAAATTCGAACAATTTGTGTTTTTGCAGCTCTTCTTGGTCACGTTCGATGAGCGCAGGCATCTTATTTTTTGGGACGCCACCGTAACTGAGCCAGCGCTCTACCTAGCGTTTGGACTTGAGGCTCACGAAGCGAGCATGGCGGGAGAACTCAGGCGAAATATTGAGCGCGCTGATTCTCTAGCAAGAAACGCTCAGTGGCAAGCGACTGCGGCACGGAAACGTCTGAATGCTCTAGGAGATCCTGCTGATGAGGAGCAATTAAAGGACCTCAAGCGGCAGTATGATGACCTCTGTGAAGTGTCGTTCGAGACATCAAAGCTATTCGCAGCTGCGCGGCGCGAATATGACGATGCCGAGCTGCGGGTCGCCGAACTGAGTGCAAAGCACACGCAGCTTAGACAAAGTTACGACCATGCTTTCGCTCATCGCATGCAAGCAAACAGGACGCCTCGACTTCATCCTGTCGTGCAGAGTGCCATAAACTCTCACAAGTGTGAAGTTTGTGGAAATGAGGGCGAACAAGTTGTGCGGCACGTTGAGCAGATCCTGGAGTCTGGCCATTGCCCGCTGTGCGCCAGTGAGCTGGTTGTCGCAACAAATCCTGGCGCGATGGACGAGTTGGAATCTATCGATAGAGATCTGGCTGGCCTACAGAAAGATCTGAAAGACGCCCAAGTAAGGGCAAGGCGTCTGCGCTCAGAGATGGACGAACGCGGCCGCAGCGTTGAGGTCTCATCGGACGCGCTTATGAAGTTCGAGGCAGAGCATACTTCTGCGCTTGCACTGATTGCTGATCCTAATATCTCGACCATCGCTCGAAGGGCGGCGGCGAAGACGGAATTCGATGATGCTGTAAAGCGCCGTGATGAGCAACGGGCAAAGCGCGAAGCTTTCAGACGCGAACTTAAGCCACTGCAAAAAAAACTCGCAACAGCATACGAAGACGCGGAACTTCGATTCGTTCCGTTGTTTCGACAGTTAGCGCATCAGTTCATCGGACTCGATCTAGACATTTTTCTTGGAAAGACTAAGGCTGAAGGAAAAGCGGAATCTTACAATCTTCAGTTGGAGGTTCAAGGAACACGCCGCCAAACAACATCTGAGCTTTCGGAGAGTCAGCGGTTCTTTCTGGATATCGCACTACGCATGGCTCTGCTCCAACATATGAGCGGCCAGCACGGTGCAGGGATGCTTATCGACACCCCCGAAGGATCCCTAGATATCTCATACGAGAAGCGTGCGGGTTCTATGTTCGCTGGTTTTATAAATGATGGTTATCAGATCGTAATGACTGCGAACATCAACGCTAGCCAGTTGCTGGTTCAGCTTGCTTCTGTCTGCGGCAAGGACCGCATGAAGCTGGTCCGGATGACAGAATGGGCGCCGCTAAGTGAGGTGCAGGCTGAGTCTGAAGATCTTTTCGACAAAGCCTTTCAATTCATCGAGAAGGCGCTGGTCGCGGCTAATCCGCAGTTGACGCTCTTCACGGAAGTATGATCGTGGCGTCTGCTGCGCCCGAGGCGCACTATGACGTATTGTTCATTACTGCTCGCATAACTGAGATCGCAGGTGGAGTAACTCGGAACGAGTTGACACTCTTCGCATATCTCTCCTGCTTGTTGTCTGTCTACCGCGGTGAGCCGCCAAGTTCGTGGGGGTATCGGTTTGCCGCTACTCGTACATATTCGCCATACAGTGACGACCTCGCGGAGGCTGTAGATGTGCTGTTGGCGGGAAATCTTCTTGACGAACAAGATGCTGGACTAAATCTAACATCAAAAGGTAGTGCAGAACTCGACGGATTCTCACTGTTGCGTCGGTTCGCTCTTCGCGGCGAGTTTCTACGTGCTTCGTGCTCTAGCGCATTCGCAATGCCACTTCCAGAAGTCGGGAAATCTCTGGCTGAAGAACCCCAGCTTCGGCGCGCTTTCGAGCTATCTAGCAGCAGGCCGCTGTTGGATGCCCAGGGCGAAGCGGCTATCATGGAGCACTTTGCTGCTTTGGCTGATGCATTGCCCGATCAGTCGGATCTATTTGTTCCCGCAGTTGTATGGCTTTCGTACCTCTCAAAGGCTGTGGACGATCGCCTTTCCGGTGCGAAGGAAGATATAGGAGGCTCGTTGAGATTGACCGAGGGGGATAAAAAGTGACACGAGTCAATCCTGATGAGCTCAAAGCGATTGCTAGTGAGCTGTTCGCGCCGCGCATTGCGGAGGATCTAGGGCGGTGGGGGAGTGTTACTCTCCAGTCAATGCTTCGTAGCCTGCGCTCCATACACCGAGCAGTGAGCACCGAGCGCCTTAGTAGAGGACTCACTGTTGTTGCGCTCGAGCATGACAGTGAGCGCATCCTTGCGCTACCACCTGCGACAATTTCGCAACATAGGCATCTTACGACTTTTCATAACGGTGGTGATCCTCTTTCGATCCAAGTTTGCGCCGATGGGAGTTTTTATGCATGGGCGCAAGAGGTTTCGCTCGATGACCTTGAAGGAAAGTTTCTTGCATATCGCTTTGATGGCCCTAGAAATGAATACTTTGTAACTCCAATAGCGGAACATCCGGTGCCTGAGCTATCCGCTGCACCTAGCTACTTCGGTGTTCCTTACTTTCGAGAGCTTCAGGATGCTCTTGTTGACTACGGTCAGAGCCTGGCGAAGAAGTCCCAGTGTCCCGTTCTTGCAAAGACTTGGCGTGATGAGAAGCGGCTAATGTTCCGCCCGAAGCCTGAGGCGGACATGCGCAGATCTCTGGAGTCGTACTTACGTGCATCGCTGCGCGACTACTCAGAGATTTGTATCATGCCGGAGCAAAACGTTAATGAGTCGAGGCCTGTAGATATCAAGGTTGTCTGGTCTGGTGAAAACCGCGTTGCGCTAGTAGAAATCAAATGGCTCGGAATGAGTCATGGTGAAGGTCCAGAGGCGAAGATGGTGACTTGGACTGCCTCAAGGGCTCGCGATGGCGCAACGCAACTTTCGGACTATCTTGATCTTTACGCGCGAGAGGCGACACATGAGGAGACCAGGGGCTATCTGGCGGTATTCGACGCACGAAGGCGTCGGATAAAGCCTACGTCAGTTAGTTTAAGCGTCGATGATGGCATGCACTTTAGAGCGCTCGAGATTGATTACCCGAATACCGTGTTGGATCGGTATGATTTCGCACCGCCTGTTCGGATGTTTTGCGAGCCCGTGGTCGAGAGTCTGGATCCAAAAAACTAAAGATTTCCCACTGCCAGCGGACGTGGCTCGAACACCGGGGCCAGCGGCTCCGCCAACGCCCACAGCTCATCCGGCCCCAACCGCAACGACAACCGATCAACCGCGTCCAAGATCATCGCTCATCAGTGACCGGTCGCCACGTAAAACGCTCTCAGCCGTGTTCCGACTTGCCGGTTCCCGGATTCCAATCGAGCAGATCGGTGATTTCCAGCGTGTTCCCGGCGTCGGTGACTTGCTCGGCTAGTTCCGGCATGGCATCCCTCCACCCTTCTGGCAACTGCCAACCAGCTTTCCATACGCCATCGGGCCGTTTCTGAATTGCGAAGGAGAACCCAAGTTCCAGCCACCTGAGGCGACGGTCTTCCGACGTCATGCCCGCTAATTCCTGCTGCCATGTCCGATCGGTCGGGACCCATTGCACGCCGCCAGGGTCGACGGGTTGTTCCCTCAGTGCGTCCAAGTCAGTGAGAATCTTGTCGCCGTCTTCTTTGGCTCGGCGTCGTTCTTCTGCTGACTTGGCCCGCGCCACGCTCGACATGACTTTGCCGTACTCGCGTTCCAGCTTGGCTATTTCGTTCGCGTGGTTGGTCGGCGGCAACACCACGCGTTCGCGAACGGGAACCAATGCGAAGATCTTATAGAAAGCTTGCGTGGCTAGTGGCTCGATTTCCTCAGCTCGCATCGCCGGGCCGTGTTTGCGTGACGGGCAACGCCAGTAATTGTATTCGTACACGACTGACGTTCCGTCTTTGCGTTTCCGGTCATGGTGGGCGATACGGTGCCAGAGAGGGTCGAAGCATTGTGCGCACACCAGGACGCCGGAGAACTCATAAGGCTGATTACTGCCGCGCACCTTCCGGATGGACTTCTCGTCCAGTCGGGCGGCTATCTCTGCCTGCTCGGCGGGTTCGAAGATCCCGTACTCCACAAGGACGGGGTGTGTCAGTAGGCGGCGCAGGACGGAAGGATTCCACTCGTGCCCCTTGTATTCAATAGTAGCAGGGTCTTCGCCGCGTCGTTCTGCTCCGAGCTGCAATTGCCGATCGCGAGGGGCTAGAACCTTGTTCGCTTTAAGCCATGTGCACATTTCGGTAAGGCCCTTGCCTTTGCGTGCGAGCTTCGATAGTGAATGAAGGTTCCTCACCGCGTACGGGTCGAGTCCGAGAACCCATCCGGCGCCGCTGGGAAGCTCTACCGGCATGGTGCCGTAATGATGCCCCTCGCCGCCCCAGCGGCCTTCCTCTTTAAGCTTTGCCTTGGCCGAACGGAAACGCTCTTTCATTCGCTCGCGTTCCATTCGGGCGAAGGCGGCAATCAGCGTGATCAGGAATTCGGACATAGAGTTGCTGGAGTCGATGCCCTCGGCAATGCAGATGAGCCGCTTCCCACGCGCCCTCAGCCATTCTAGCAAGGTGAGAGCGTCCATGACATTGCGGACCAGACGATCCAGCTTGGAAACAACGAGTGTCTTCCACGGTTTCGGTGGCGCATCAGACAGCCAGGATTTAAGGCCGGTCCGCTTATAGGGCTCCAAATCGCCGGACACGTGCAAGTCTTCGACGGTGTCAACGATCGGGATTCCGTAGGCATTCGTCCACCGATGCGTGGCGTCCGTCTGTACTTCCTTGGACGTGCTCTCGTCGGTGAAGAACGACTGCCGGACGTAGCACAGGGCCGCGTCGCCCTCCGGGGTGAACGGCACCACCTCCGGCCGCTTGCTGGCCTGGAGCTTGTAGCGGCGCTTCTTCCGGGGTGCAGGTGCGCTCATGGTCGGTATCCTCGCTGGTAGACGCCGTGATCGAGTGTAGTCAGTTGACGCGCCTGGTGCGACCACGAGGTGATGAACAACTGGAACGGCACCACCTCGCCCGCGCCCGCCACCCGCAAGGCCGCCGGGTTCCAGGCGTTCTACGAGCACACCCCGATCCGCTCGACCGCCAAGCCGAACGGCTCGTCGATCCAGCTGTACCGCCAGCTCATGTGGGGCAACCTCGCCCGGTTCCACATGCTCGACACCCGCCAGTTCCGCAACGCCCAGGTCGCCGACCCGTCCGGCTCGGCCGGCCCGGCCTGCGCCGACATGCGCAGCACCTCGCGCAGCATCCTGGGGGCCACGGAGGAGGCGTGGCTGCTCAAGCAGTTCGAGTCGCACCCGGCGACGTGGGACTTCCTCGGCCAGCAGGTCTTCTTCGCCACGCGGGACGGCGACGGCAACAAGGCCACCTGCGAGAGCCCCGACTCCTGGCAGGGCTACGAGGCCTCACGCGACCGGATCGCCAAGGGCTGGGTCGACCGGAAGGTGGCCAACCCGATCGTGCTGACCGGCGACGTCCACCGGCACTGGGCCGCCGACCTGCGCCTGGACTACTTCGACCACAGCGACCCGCTCATCGGCTCGGAGCTCGTCACGACGTCGGTGACGAGCAACAGCGACACCGCGACCCCGCCGAGCGCGGCGTGGCTGGCGAACAACCCGCACGTCAAGTACTGCAAGGGCGAGCGCGGCTACGTCCGCGTCACGGCCACGCCGTCGCAGACGCGGGCGGACTTCATGACGACGTCCGACACCAGCGTCTACGACCCGGCGAAGGTGGTCATCAAGAACGACGCCAGCTACGTAGTGCAAGCAGGGACGCCTGGCCTGCAGAAGGTCTGAAGCCCGGGCGCTACGCTGAGTGACGTGACCGATGAACTGGGCCTGCGGGAGCGCAAGAAGCTCCGCACGCGGGCGGCGATCTCGACGGCGGCGATCACGCTCTTCCTGGAGCGCGGGTTCGACGCCGTCGGGGTCGCCGAGGTGGCGCGGGTGGCCGAGGTGTCCAAGCGGACCCTCTTCGCCTACTTCCCGAGCAAGGAGGACCTGGTGCTGCACCGGTTCGCCGACCACGAGACGGACGCGGCGGACGTCGTCCGCGCGCGCCGCCCGGGTCAGGGGCCGCTGGCGGCGCTGCGGGAGGCGTTCCTGCGCGGCCTCGCCGAGCGCGAGCCGGTGACCGGCCTGTGCGACGCCCCCGAGGTCGTCGCGGTGTTCCGGTTGGTCACCGGCACCCCGGCGCTGGTGGCGCGGCTGGCGGAGTTCGTCTCCGCGGGGGAGGCGGCACTGACGGCCGCGTTGACCGAGGCGGGCGTGCCCGCGCCGGACGCCGAACTGGCCGCGGCCCAGATCGCGGCGGTCCGCCGGCTGCTGTCCACGGCGAACATGGACGCCGTCGCGGCGGGGATTCCGGCCGAGCGGCGCCATCCGGACGCGGTCGCCGCCGCCGATCGGGCGTTCGGCCTGCTGTCGTCCGGCGTAGGTTTCGGCTGATGCCCGATTCATGGTGTGGACCATGAAAAATGCACGTTCGCCGCGGCCTTCGCGAAGGTAGACTGCGAAAATCCTGATAGGACACCGAAGCCGGCAGAGGTCTCCGGTGTCAGGACCGGTTCGCCGCCACGAAAACCGGAGCACCGCACCATCGCACAACGGGGGACCCGCACCCGGCTGGGGGTGGTGCGGGTCCCCCGGTCAGCCGTGGAAAACGCTTTCTGGCGCTCGCGGCACGTCGGGCCTGGGTGATGGCGTCGTCGGCCCGGCACAGCACAACCCGAAGCGGCGGCCGGCCCACCCGCCCCCGACGCGGCTGGGCCGGCCGTCAGCCGGCGGTGGACACCAGGTCCACGGTGAGCGCCGCGGTCCAGCCGAACGAGCGGGCGCCGTGGCCCGCGCCGGTGAACGGGTCCGCGTACTCCGCGAAACCCGTGCGCGTGGCCGTTTCGACGAGGTCGTCGCGCAGCCACGAGGCCAGCGCGTGCTCGCCGTGGTGCAGCAACCCCTGGCGGACCAGCCAGCCGACGTTGAACCACGACGGGCCGCGCCAGTAGCGGCCCGGGTCGAAGTCCGCCGCGGTCAGGTCGTAGCTCGGGACGCCGTGCACCTGGCCGAGCCGGAAGCGCGGGCCGGTGGCGGTGGCCAGCAACGCGGGCGCGACAGCGAGATCCGGCAGCACGAGCGGCAGCAACCCGGCGCAGGTGTACTCGCGGGTGCGCTCGCCGGTGCGGACGTCGCGGGCGAAGAAGAAGCCGGACTTGCTGTCCCACAACGTTTCCTGCAGCGCCTTGGCGACGCGGGCCGCGCTGTCGCGGTGCGTGGCGGCGGCCGCGGGCAGGCCGAGCACCTCGGCGATTTCGGCCAGCGCGAGCTCCGCGTCGGCCAGCAGCGCGTTGAGGCCCGGGTCTTCGACGGTGAAGCCGCCGTCGACGTCGGCCCAGCGCGCGTCGAGGTAGCCGCTGTCGCGGTAGGCCGAGGCGAGCCGGACGTAGCGGCCGTAGTCCTCGTCGCTCGGGCGGTCGGCGGCGTGGCCGTGCTCCAGGTCGCGGCGGACGAACCCGGCCGGGTCGGCGGGCGTGACGCGCGAAAGCGGGCCATCCCACGCCGGGCTGTTGTCCATCCCCGATTCCCACGGGTGCACGATCGAGGCGAGCCCGCGCCCGCCGGCGTCGCGGTAGGTCCGCAGGTAGCCGTGCCAGGCCTTGAGCTTCGGGTAGAGCGTGGCGAGGAACGTCTCGGCGCCGGAACCGGCCGGGTCGGCGCGGTGCACGGCCAGCACGGCGCGCGCGTGCACCGGCGGCTGGATCAGGCCGGACGTCCGCCCGGCGCGCCAGAACGCGGGGCCGGGGAAGTACGCCTCGGGCGGGGTGTCCGGGTTGAAGAGGATGTGCGGGACGCGGCCGTCGCGCCACTGCGCGGAGAACAGCGTCACCAGCTCGCGCCGGGCGCGCTCCGGGGCCAGGTGGCGCAGGCCGAAGGCGATGAAGGCGGAGTCCCAGCTCCACTGGTGCGGGTACAACCCCCGCGAAGGCACGGTGGACGCGCCGATCCAGTTGTCGGCCAGCACAGCCTCAGCGGACCCCCATGTTACGTCCATGTGTCCAATCTATCTCCTACTTATGTCTTGTCAATGGACAAAAGTGGCCCCTGGGATGATGTGACCCACAGCGAAGGGGGCCCGGATGACCACGCCGACCAGCGCCGGTGAGCTGCTGAGACTGGTCCGGACCGGTCAGGCGACCACGCGCAAGGCCCTGCTCACGCGCAGCGGGCTGTCTCGCTCGACGCTCACCGCGCGGCTCGATCTGCTCCAGTCGGCGGGCCTGCTGGCCGAAGGCGGGCAGGAGGACTCCACCGGCGGCCGCCCCGCGCGGCAGCTGCGGTTCGACGACCGGCACGCCGTCGTCCTCGCCGCGAGCGTCGACACGATGCACGCCGAAGCCGCGCTGACCGACCTGTCCGGACGCCGGCTGGGGGGCCGCGAGGGCCCGGTGCGCGTCGCCGACGGCCCGGAACCCGTGCTCGGCCGGATCGCGGAGTGGTTCGAGGAGCTGCTCGCCGACGTCGACCTGCCGGTCTGCGGCGTGGGGATCTCCGTCCCGGGGCCGGTCGAACCGGGGCAGGCGCGGGTCACGCAGCCGCCGATCATGCCGGGCTGGGACCGCTACCCGATCGGCGAGTACCTGGGGGAGCGGTTCGGCGCCCCGGTGCTGGTCGACAACGACGCGAACCTGATGGCCCTGGGCGAGCACCGCGCGCGCCACCCGGAGTCGCCCGCGCTGGTGGTCGTCAAGGTGTCCACCGGCATCGGCGCCGGCCTGGTCATCGGCGGCGAGGTCTACCGCGGGGTCGACGGCGGCGCCGGCGACATCGGGCACATCCGGCTGCCGGCGTTCCCGGAGGCCCGCTGCATGTGCGGCTCCCTGGGCTGCCTCGCGGCGGTCGCCAGCGGCGGCGCGCTGGCCGCGCGCCTGACCGAGCAGGGCCTGCCGACGACGTCAGGCTCGGGCGTGCGCGATCGCATCGTGGCCGGCGAACCGGCGGCGGTCCGGCTGGCCGGGTTCGCGGGCCGCCAGGTGGGCGAGGTGCTCGCGACGCTGGTGTCGGTGGTCAACCCGGGCGTCCTGGTGATCGCGGGCGACCTGGCCGAGCCGCATTTCGTGGCCGGCGTCCGCGAGGTGCTGTACCGGCGCGCGTTGCCGCGGGCGACGCAGAGCCTGCAGGTGGAGATCGGCGGTACCGGGCTCGCGGTGGGCGGCGCGGTGGCGATGGTCGTGGAGTCGGTGTTTTCCCCGGTGGAAGTGGATCGCCGGCTGGCGGCGCAGGCCTGACGCCGGGCCGCGGCCCGACCCGGATCACCGGCCGAGCCGGTTGCTGACGGCCTAAGTGCCGTCATCGCGGGACTGTCCGGAGTGGACGGAGCAACCGACTTTCGTAGGTGGCGGGTACTCCGATCGCGTGGTCCGTAATACGGCCACGAAACGGACTTACCGCGCATCGCGGAGCAATCCTCGCGTATTTCGGACGACAAATCGGATTTCCGTCCCGCGCTCCGGATCCGGTGAATTCGCGACCAGATAACGGTTCCGCAAGTACTTCCCCGGGGCCGGAACCCCGATCTAGTCTCGTCCGGTGTTCTAGGTCCGTTACCTGGGCCGAATCAGAAGAGGGAGATTTCTGTGCGAAGAAGCTCCACCCTGCTCCTTTCGCTCGCGGTGGTGGGTGGTCTCACCGCGGCCATGCCGGCAGCGGCGTCGGCACAGGGGCGTCAGGACATTCCGCAGTCGCACCCGTTGTGGGCGAACGCGCAGGCGAAGGTCGCCGACACGGCGCCCGCGGCGAAGCTGAGCTTCCGCGTCTACCTGAACCAGCGCGACAACGCCGGAGCCGAGGCGCTGGCCCAGGCCGTGTCCGACCCGGACAGCAAGACCTACCGCCAGTTCCTGAGCACCGACCAGGTGCGGGACCGCTTCGCGGCCGGCGACGCGACGGTCAACGCCGTCAAGGCGTGGCTGACCGGCAGCGGCTTCAGCATCGGTGACATCCCGTCGAACCGCGCCTACGTCGAGGCCACCGGCACCGCCGGCCAGACGCAGAACGCGTTCGGCGTCAAGCTGGGCAAGTACAGCGTCAAGGGCCAGACCCTCCGCGCCGCCGACAAGAACCTGTCGGTGCCCGCGAACCTGGCGAACGACGTGCTCGGCGTCGTCGGCGTGGACCAGGCGACCAACCTGTTCAAGCCGGACCACACGGACGGCATCGACTCCGGCAAGGCGACCAAGTCGGTCCAGCCGTCGGACGTCGCGCCCGGTCCCGGCTTCCGCAACGCGCCGCCGTGCAGCTCCTACTACGGCGAGAAGGTCGACACCACCGACCCCGCCTACAACGGCAAGCAGCTGCCGTACGCGCCCTGTGGCTACACCCCGGCCCAGCTCCGCTCGGCCTACGGTGTCGACCAGGCCGCGCGGTTCGGCGCGGACGGCCACGGCACCACGATCGCCATCGTGGACGCCTTCGCTTCGCCGACGATCTACGCCGACGCGAGCACGTACGCGAAGAAGAACGACCCGCAGCACCCGCTGAAGCAGAGCCAGTTCTCGCAGCACATCTTCCCGGCGAACCCGGTTCTCGAGCCGCCGGACCAGTGTGACGCGGCGGGCTGGTACGGCGAGGAGACCCTCGACGTCGAGGCCGCCCACGGTCTCGCCCCGGGTGCGAACATCCTCTACGTCGGCGGCGAGTCCTGCGAGGACAACGCCCTCGACGTGGCGCTGAACTACGTGATCGCCGGCCACAAGGCCGACATCGTGTCGAACTCCTACGGCGACACCGGCGAGGACATCCCGGCCGACGAGGTCAAGGTCTTCAACCAGATCTCGCTGCAGGCGGTCCTCGAGGGCATCGGCGTGTACTTCTCCTCGGGCGACAACGGTGACGAGGTGGCGCGCCTCGGCACGCCGTCGCCGGACTTCTCCGCCTCCGCGCCGTGGATCACCGCGGTCGGTGGCACGTCCATCGCGATCGGCAAGAACGGCCAGAAGATCTTCGAGACCGGCTGGGAGACCAGCAAGTCGGTGCTGACCAACGGCGTCTACGGCCCGGCCAACTACACCTCCGGTTCCGGTGGTGGCACGAGCCGCCTGTTCCCGCAGCCCTTCTACCAGAAGGGCGTCGTTCCGGACGCGCTGTCCACGAAGAACCAGACGGCCGGCAACAAGGGCCGCGTGGTTCCGGACATCTCCGCGATCGGTGACCCGAACACCGGCTTCCTGGTCGGCCAGACGCAGACCTTCCCGGAGGGTGCGCACTACGACCAGTACCGGATCGGCGGCACGAGCCTCGCGTCGCCGGTGTTCGCCGGCATCATGGCGGTGGCCGACAGCTTCGACCACTTCCACCACGGCTTCATCAACCCCGTGATCTACAAGCTGACCTCCCGCACCAAGGCGATCAGCGACGTGCAGCACGTGGACGCCGCGGTGGCCCGGGTCGACTACGCCAACGCGGTCGACGCGTCGGACGGTCTGCTCCGCTCGGTGCGGACGTTCGACTACCAGGGTCTGACGATCCACACCACCAAGGGCTACGACGACGTGACCGGCCTCGGCTCGCCCAGCGGGCTGCTGTTCCTGCTCCTCGTCTAGTCAGCTCCATCGAGGTCCGTGAAGGCCTCCTTACCGGCTCTTATGGCCGGTAAGGAGGCCTTCACGGCGTTTTAGGCCGCATTGCGAGGGGGATGACCGCGCGGATCGTCGTGCCTTCCCCGGAAGTCTCCACGCACAGCTCGCCGCCCAGGGCCTGGACGCGGTCGCTCAGCCCGGCCAGCCCCGAGCCGCCGCCGGGGTCCGCGCCGCCCACGCCCCGGTCCGTCACCTCGACCCGCAGCCGCGCACCGGCCACTGCGATGCGGACGTCCGCGTGGCCGGTCCGCGCGTGCTTCAACGTGTTCGTCAGCGCTTCCGACGTGACGTAGTAGGCCGTCGCCTCCACCGCGGCGTCGAGGCGCGGGACGGTGCCGACCGAGAGCGCCACCTCCATCGGGACGCGGTCCGCCAGCGACCGCACCGCCGCGACCAGGCCCGCCTCGGTGAGGATCGCCGGGCGGATGCCGCGGGCCAGCTCGCGCAGTTCGGTGATCGCCGTCTGCAGCTCGTCGACCGTGCTCGTCAGCAGCTCGCCGACCGCCGGTGGCAGCTCCGCGCGGCGGTTGGCCATCCGCAGCAACAGGACGACGCTGACCAGCCGCTGCTGCGCGCCGTCGTGGAGGTCGCGTTCCAGCCGGCGGCGCTCCTCGTCGCCGGCCGCGACGAGCCGGGCCCGCGACGCGCGCACCTCGGCCAGCCGTTGTTCGAGCTCGGCGGTGAGCCGCTGGTTGTCCAGCACCAGCCCGGCCGCCGCGTTGAGCGCGTCGATCGAGCGGCTGTCCTTCCACACCTCGTCGTCCTGCACCAGCGCCGCCAGCCCGGTGCCGTCGCGCTCCAGCAGCAGCCGGGTCATCTCGGCGTTGCCGACGCGGGCGCGCAGCACGCCGGCCAGGAACGCCAGCGGCCACAGGCAGAACGCGATCCGGTAGATCCCGAGCAGCGGCTCCCACAGGGGGCTGGCATCACCGAGCGCGGTGCCCGCCGCCGACGTCGCGGCGCCGACGAGGGCGATCGCGATCACCGGCGACAGCAGCCGCCGCTGGGGCAGCCGGCCGGTCAGCCACTGGTACAGCAGCACCACGAGGACGCCGGCGCTGATCACCGCGGCCGCGAGGCCCAGGACGCGGTCGGCGAGGCCGCGCCCGTCGTGGTCGGCGGAGATCGCCAGCAGGTCGCGCGGGTCGTCGCCGAACAGCAGCCCGAGCACCCCCAGGCCGAGCACGACCAGGTAGGACGCGGCCACGAGCAGCCGTTCCCACCGCGACCGGAGCCCGCCGTGCGGGAAGGCGAGCACCAGGTGCGCGATCACCGGGCTGGACGCGGCCCGCAGCGGCACGGCGAGCGTGTACAGCACCGGGTTCGCGGTGAACTGCAGGTCTTCGAGGAACAGCGCGACGCCGACGAGCGCGATGAGCACGCCGATCGCGTTGGCCGGGCGCCGCACGTGCGCGACCGCGCCGGCGAGCAGGAACAGGAACCCCGTGGTGGTGCTGAGCGCGGTGTCGAGCGCGGCGTGGCTGCCGTCGGCGACCTTGAGCGTCAGCGCGGTGACGCCGAGGCCGAAGCCGAGGCTGAGCAGCCCGGTCAGCACGACGGTCCGGGGGTGCTGCACCACGCGAACCCCTCCCCGGACGGCTAACCGTGATTCGCCCGTTCGGCCCGCCGCGTTACACCGCGCGGCCGTCCGGGCACGGTGTGGCGCCGCGCACTCGCGGCCGGCTGGGTCGCTAAGCTCCCCTGACCATTCGGCGAGGAAGGGCCTCACGGTGAAACTGCTGGTCACGGGCGGTGCGGGCTACATCGGGAGCGTGGTGACCCGGGCGCTGCTGGCGGCCGGGCACGAGGTGAAGGTGAGGTCGCGGAGTCCGTTTCCCGGCCGGACCGCTACTGGACGTCAACGTGCGCGGCTCCCTCGCGCTGCTGGAAGCGGCCCGCACGGCGCGCGTCCGGCGCCTGATCTTCTCGTCGACCGGTTCGATGTACCGGGGCGAGGGCGACGAGACCGCCAGGGTGGAACCACGCAACCCCTACGCGGCCAGCAAGCTCATGGTCGACCTGATGCTGTCCGCGGAAGCCGCGGCGTTCGGCCTCGGCGCGACTAGCCTGCGCTACTTCAACGCGGCGGGCGCGGTCGGCGACCTCGGCGAGCGACACGACCCGGAGAGCCACCTCATCCCCATCGTGGTGCAGGTCGCGGCGGGCAAGCGGGAGCGGTTGCAGATGTACGGCGACGACTACCCGAGCCCGGCCGGCACGAGATCTACAACCTGGGCAACGGCAACGGCTACACCAACATGCAGGTCGTGGCCGCGGTTCGCGAGGTCACCGGGCACCCCATCCCGGTCGTGCTCGCCCCTCGGCGCGACGGTGACGCGGTCGTCACCGTCGCGAGCAGTGAGAAGGCCCGGAAGGACCTGGGGTGGCAGCCCGGCCGGCCCGACCTGCGCGACATCGTCGCCGACGCCTGGACCTTCCACACCAACCACCACTGACCGTCGAGGCCCGGTCGCGAGCTCGCCGGGCCGGTGGGTGATCACGCATCCCCTAGGGTTGCCTCGATCACCCGAGTGGAGGCAGGACATGAGCGGACGCGGTCTCGACGCCGAGGTCTTCGGCGGGCGGATGCCCGCCGGGGGCTCGGACCTGGCGATCGAAACCCACGGCATCACGCCGGTGCCGGAGGGCAACCGGTTCGGGCGGCCGTGGCGGTTGTTCAGCGTGTGGTTCGCGCCGAACCTGACCATGACGGCGGTCTTCACCGGCACCCTCGCCGCGTCTCTCGGCCTCGGCTTCTGGACGGGCCTGGTCGCGATGCTCGCCGGCACGGTCCTCGGGTCGCTGCCGGTGGCCTACCTGTCCACCTGGGGCCCGCGCACCGGCACCGGCCAGCTCCCGCTCGCGCGGCTGCCGTTCGGCGGCGGCGTCGTGCTGCCCGGCCTGGTGCAGTGGCTCGGTTCCATCGCCTGGGACGCACTGGTCGGCCTGTTCGGCGGTGAGGCGCTGGCCGAGCTGACCGGGCTGCCGTTCTGGGCCGCGGTGCTGATCGTGCTGGTCCTGCAGTGCGCGCTCGGCGTCTTCGGCTACGCGCTCATCCACCGCGTGCAGGCCGTGATGAGTGTCCTGCTGGTGCTCGCGTTCGCCGCGCTCGCCGTGAAGGTCCTTTCCGGACACCCGGTCGCGACGGCCGACACGGCCACCGGCGGCGACCACACCGGCGCCGTCGTGCTGTTCTCGACGATCGCGCTGTCGCTGGCGATCTCCTGGGCGCCGTACGCCTCGGACTTCAGCCGCTACCTGCCCGCGGACACGTCGTCGCGCGGCGTCTTCTGGTTCACGCTCCTCGGTCTGACGGCGTCGTACGCGATCGGCGAAGGCCTCGGGCTCGCGCTCGGGTCGTCGCTGGGCGACCAGACGGCGACCGGCGTCGCGACGTTGCTCGGCGGCGGTTTCCTCGGTTCGCTGGCCCTCGCGGTGATCGCGCTCGCGGCGGTGTCGTCCAACGCGATGAACGACTACAGCGGATCCCTGGCGCTGCAGACCGTCGGCGTCCGGCTGCGGCGCCCGGTGTCGGCGGTTCTCGTCACGGTGCTCGCGTTCGCGCTGATCCTCTGGATGCACAGCGGCGAACTGGCGGCGAAGTTCCAGAACGTGCTGCTGTTCGTCAGCTACTGGATCCCGCCGTTCCTCGGCGTCGTGCTCCCGGACTGGCTGCGGCGCACCCGCGGCGGCCGGCCGGTGGACACTCGCGCCGCGACGACCACGCGTCCCTGGGCCGCCGTCGTGGCGTTCGTCGCGGGCTTTGGCGCCGCGGTGCCGTTCATGAACACGTCGCTCTACACCGGCCCGGTCGCCGCGGCCCTGCACGGCGCCGATCTCGCTTACTACGTCGGGTTCGTCGTTTCGCTGGCAGCGTATTTCCTGCTGCGCGGCCGCCGTCCGGTTGACCTCGACTAATGTAGAGGTTCAACGATGGTGTGGTACCCCTGCAAGGAGGAACCATGCCAGTCGCACTGATCACCGGCGCCTCGGCGGGGCTGGGGAAGGCCCTCGCCGCGGCCCTGGTGAGTCGCAAGTGGACGGTCGTCGGCGACGGCCGGGACGCGGCCGCGCTGACCGCCGCGGCCCGGGAGGCGGGCTTCACCCCCGTCCCCGGCGACGTCGCCGACCCGGACCACCGCGCCGCACTCGCCGCCACCGTCGGCTCCGGGCTCGACCTGCTCGTCAACAACGCCGGCACGCTCGGCGTCAGCCCACTGCCGCCGCTGAGCCGTTATCCCCTGGCAGAGCTGGAAAACGTCTACCGCGTGAACGTCTTCGCGCCGCTCGCGCTGACCCAGCTGCTGCTGCCCGCCCTGACGAAGGCCGGCGGCACGATCGTCGACGTCAGCTCGGACGCCGCCGTCGAAGCCTACGAAGGCTGGGGCGGCTACGGCTCCGCGAAGGCCGCGCTCGACCAGCTCACCGCCGTGCTCGGCACGGAGCACCCGGACCTGGCCGTCTACGCGGTCGACCCCGGCGACCTGCGCACCGCGATGCACCAGCTCGCCTTCCCCGGCGAGGACATCTCCGACCGGCCGCTGCCCGAGACGGCGGTCCCGGCGTTCTTGCGGCTGCTCGACGAGCGTCCGGCCAGCGGCCGTTACCGCGCCGCCGACCTGCTGGTGCCCGCATGAGCGTCCGGTTCGACCTGCCCGGCGAACTGTCGGCGTCGGCGCCACCGGAAGCCCGTGGGGTGGCGCGCGACGAGGTCCGCCTGCTGGTCGCGAGCCCGTCCGCGGTGCACCACACGGTGTTCAGCGCGCTGGGCGATCACCTGCGGCCGGGGGACCTGCTGGTCGTCAACACGTCCGGCACACTGCCGGCGGCGGTCGACGCGCGGCGCGGCGGGCACGCGGTCGTCGTCCACTTCTCGACCGAGCTGGACGACGGCGCGTGGGTGATCGAGCTGCGCGCCCCCGGCGGCCCGCTGCTCGACGGCCGGGCGGGAGAGCGCCTGGACCTGCCCGGGGGCGCGTCGCTGACGCTGCTCGCCGAGCACGTGCCGGGTCGGGCGCGGCTGTGGCAGGCGGCCGCGTCGGTGCCGGTGCCCGGGTTGCTGGCCGCGAGCGGCCGCCCGATCCGCTACGGCTACGTCCCGCGCGCGTGGCCGCTGAGCGACTACCAGACGGTGTTCGCCCGCGAGCCGGGCAGCGCGGAGATGCCGTCGGCGGCCCGGCCGTTCACGGACGCGCTGGTCACCCGCCTGGTGACCGAGGGCGTGCTGGTCGCGCCGCTGCTGCTGCACACCGGGGTGTCGTCGCTGGAGACCGGCGAGCCACCCCAGGCCGAGCGCTTCCGGGTGCCCGCGACGACCGCCGCGCTGGTTTCGTGGGTCCGCACCCGCGGCGGCCGCGTGATCGCGGTGGGCACGACGGCGGCCCGCGCCCTCGAATCGGCGGCCGAAGGGACGTCCGAAGGCTGGACGGACCTGGTCCTGGGCCCGGACCGCCCGGCCCGGGTGGTGGACGGCATCGTCACGGGCCTGCACGCGCCGGACGCGTCCCACCTGCTGCTCCTGGAGGCGGTGGCCGGCCCGGAGCTGGTCCAGCGCGCCTACGACGCGGCTGTCGACCACCGCTACCTGTGGCACGAGTTCGGCGACGTCTCCCTGCTCCTGCGCCGCTGAAACGCCGTGAAGGCCTCCTTACCGGCCATAAGAGCCGGTAAGGAGGCCTTCACGGACATCCGCTACTGGCGGGCCGGTTCGCGGGCGTCGTCCTGGCGGCGGGCCCGGTACAGGCCGGCCACGGCGACGACCGTGATCCCCAGGCCGACGCCGCTGACGATCGAGGCCACCAGGCTCGCCGTGCCGGTCGCCAGGCCGAAGAGGCCGCCCAGGTACACCGGAATGCACAGGCTGACCGGCAGCCAGGTCCGCAGCGCGAACGCGCGGTCCGACGCCAGCCACAGCACGAGCGAAACGGCCGCCGCGGTGGCGACCGGGATGGCCCAGACGACCATGCTCGTCACGGCGTCCATCCCCAGCGACCGGAGCCATTCGAACGACGCCTGGCCCAGCCCGACGAAGAGAACGACCAGCGCCACGCGGATGGTGGCCCCCTGGCCGGCACGGTGTGCGGTGCTCGTCATGTCATCCCTCCCAAGTCCGTGGTCACCTGTACCACGTCCGGATGACGCGTCCGGTTGCCCGCGGCCCGCAATTCGATGGCGACGACCAGCAGAACGATCAACGCCAGGCCCGTCAGGACGATCAACACGAACAGGTGACCCCGCGACGCCGTGCCGGTGACCAGGCCCGTCATGGCGAAGGCCAGGGACAGCACGGCCGCCCAGTCCGGCAGGAACGCGGCCCGTGGGCGCGGCCTCCCGGAGAGCGCCCAGACCGCTAGACCGGCCAGCAGACCCAGCAGCGGGGCCGCGGCGACCGCCCCCACGGCCGGCCACTCGCCCAGGCCCGTCGTCTCCAGCCAGTCGGCGCCGATCGGCCCCAGCCCGAGACCCGCCCACATCAGCAGCACCAGCTGGATCGTCAGCCGGTTTCGCGCGTCAGGTTCCACAGCTCCCCCTCGGAAGTCGTCGGGAGAACCACGCGCGAGCGGCCCAGGAGGTTGCACGTAGGCGCCTGAATCGCCGATGTCAAGGAATCTCACTCGTTTTCCCGGGATGCGGATGGCTATGCGCCCCAGTGGGTGACCGTGCGAACCTCGCCCCCGACATCGACCCCGTGAAAGGCGACGCTGACGTGCGCTCCCACCACAGAACCCGCTTCCTGGCCTCGGCGTTCGCCGCCCTGACCGTCGTGGGCGTGCTCGCCGGCTGCTCCCGCGCCGCGGAGAACACCGCCCCCGCCGCCAACGCGGGCGCCGCCACCGAGGTCCGGCTCGGGTTCTTCCCGAACGTCACGCACGCCCCGGCGCTGATCGGCGTCAAGAAGGACTTCTTCAAGCAGGAACTGGGCTCGACCAAGCTCACCACCCAGACGTTCAACGCGGGCCCCGACGAGGTCAACGCGCTGCTGGGCAACTCCCTCGACATCGCCTACATCGGCTCCGGCCCGGCGATCAACGCCTTCACCAAGTCCAAGGGCACCATCCAGCTGATCTCCGGCGCGGTCTCGGGCGGCGCGCAGCTGGTCGTCAAGCCGGACATCGCGAGCGTCGACGCGCTCAAGGGCAAGAACATCGCCACCCCGCAGCTGGCCAACACCCAGGACGTCGCGCTCAAGAAGTTCCTCGCCGGCAAGAGCCTGACCGGCCAGGTCAAGATCACCAACCTGGACAACTCGAAGACGCTCGACGCCTTCAAGAAGGGCGAGGTCGACGGCGGCTGGCTGCCCGAGCCGTGGTCGTCACGGCTGGTCCTCGACGCCGGCGCGAAGGTCCTGGTCGACGAGAAGGACCTGTGGCCCGGCGGCCGGTTCCCGACCACCGTCGTCATCGTGCGCAGCCAGTTCCTGCAGGAGCACCCGGACACCGTCCGCGCCGTGCTGAAGGGCCAGCTGGCCGCGATCGACTGGGCGAAGGCCAACCCGGCGGACGCGAAGACCGTCGTCAACGGCGCGCTCAAGGAGCTGGCCGGCAGCAGCCTGAGCCCGGCGGTCATCGACCGCGCGTTCTCGAACATCGAGCTGACCTCCGACCCGATCCCCGCCGAGTTCCCGCAGCTCGCGCAGGACTCGGTGACCGCGGGCGTCGTGAAGAGCGTCGTCGCGCTGAAGGGCTTCGCCGACTTCGGCCCGCTCAACGACGTCCTCAAGGTCCAGAACCAGCCCGCCGTGAACGCGCCCGAGCTCGTCAAGTGATCCGGAGAGGCAGCCTGCGATGACCACGACCCTCCCGAGTGGCCGGACCGGGCACACCGGCGTGGCCGCGGTGCGGCTGGACGGTGTGCGCAAGACGTTCGGCACGGGCGGGAACGCGGTGGTCGCACTGGACGGCGTCGACCTGACGGTCGCGCCGGGCGAGTTCGTCTGCCTGCTCGGCGCGTCCGGCTGCGGCAAGAGCACGCTGCTGAACCTGGTCGCGGGCCTGGACGCGCCGTCGGCGGGGCAGATCACGCTCACGACGTCCCGGCCGGCGGTGATGTTCCAGGAAGCCGCGCTGATGCCGTGGCTGACCGCCGCGCGCAACGTCGAGCTGCCGCTGCGCCTCGCCGGCTTCGGCCGGGCCGAGCGCCGCGAGAAGGCCGCCGAGCTGCTGGACCTGGTCCGGCTGACCGACGCCGGGGCGAAGCGGCCGCACGAGCTGTCCGGCGGGATGCGCCAGCGCGTCGCGCTGGCCCGCGCGCTGGCCGCGACCCTGCGCGTCGGCGGCGACCCGGAGCAGGCGCTGCTGCTGATGGACGAGCCGTTCGCCGCGCTCGACGCCATCACCCGCGACGTCCTGCAGGGTGAGCTGCTGCGCGTCTACCGCAGCACCGGCACGTCGGTGCTGTTCGTGACCCACGACGTGCGCGAGGCGGTCCGGCTCGGGCAGCGCGTGGTGCTCCTGTCGTCGCGGCCCGGGCGGGTCGTGCGCGAGTGGGTGGACGTGCCGCTGGCCGACGCCGAGGAGCTGACCGAAGAGATCACCGGCCACCTGCGAGAGGTGATCAGCACCCATGCCGCAGCTTGACCGGTCCGCAGATGTCGAAGACCTCGACGCCGTCGGCGCCGGACTGGACTCGCTCGACACCCCGGTCGGCGACCGCCGGCCGAGCTTCTGGAAGCGGTTCGCCTGGGGTTTCCTGCCCCCGGTGCTGGCGATCGTCGTGCTGGTCGTCGTCTGGCAGCTGCTGTGGGCCGCGGCGTTCTGGCCGGAGACGCAGCTGCCCGCGCCGATCGCCGTCTGGGACGAGTTCTGGAGCCACGTCGTCACCGGTGAGGTGTTCGGGTTCGTCTGGACATCGGTGCACCGCGCCGCGCTCGGTTTCATCGCCGGAGTCGTCCTCGGCACGCCGCTCGGGCTGCTCGTCGCTAAGGTCCGCGTGGTGCGGGCCGCGATCGGGCCGCTGCTGACCGGGCTGCAGAGCCTGCCGTCGGTGGCGTGGGTGCCGGCCGCGATCCTGTGGTTCGGCATCAACGACGGCGCGATCTACTTCGTCGTGCTGCTCGGTTCGGTGCCGTCGATCGCGAACGGCCTGGTCTCGGGCATCGACCAGATCCCGCCGATCCTGCCGCGTGTCGGCCAGGTGATGGGCGCGGGCCGGCTGTCGTCGGCCCGGCACATCCTGCTGCCCGCGGCGTTGCCGGGCTTCCTCGCCGGGCTCAAGCAGGGCTGGGCGTTCTCGTGGCGCTCGCTGATGGCGGCCGAGCTGATCGCGCTGTCCCCGCAGCTGGGCGTCGGCCTCGGTGCGTACCTGAACCAGGGCTCCTCGCTCAACAGCATCGAGACGGTGATCGCGGCGATCTTCCTGATCCTGCTGGTCGGCGTCGGGATCGAGCTGATCGTGTTCCGCCCGCTGGAGCGCTCGGTGCTGCGGGCCCGCGGGCTCACGTCGTCGCTCTAGAAACTTTTCCGCGCGGCGTGTCGAAGCGCCGCTGACGGCGTCGACGTCCCCTTCGCAAGCAGGTCCTACGCGAAGGAGATGGCGATGGGTGTCATGGCTGTGCTGGTGGCCTCGGTGGCGGGGTTCGTGGTGAGTTCCGCCTGGTACACGGCGTTCGGGACGGTCTGGGCCGGTCTGAGCGAGGCGGCCGCCGAGCGTCCGGCGCCGTGGAAGATGGCGGCGGAGTTCGTCCGGACCCTGGCGCTGGTCACGGTGTTCGCCGGGCTGAGCACCGCGGTCGGCGTCGACGGCGTCGCGGGTGCGCTCGGCCTGGCGCTGGTGCTCTGGGTGGGCTTCCCGGTGCTGATCCTGGCCGGGTCGGTGCTGCACGAGAACGTGCCGGTGCGGCTGGCCGCCTTGCACGCGGGCGACTGGCTCGTGAAGATCGTGGTCGTGGCGCTGGTGCTGGGGGTGTGGCGATGACCGGGGTGCTGATCGACGGGATCGCGTTCGGCGAGTCCCCGCGCTGGCACGACGGCCGGTTGTGGTTCGCCGACTGGCTGGCGCACGAGATCGTCGCGGTCACGCCGGCGGGGGAGCGCGAAGTGGTGTTCCGCGCGGACTTCCCGACGATGCCGATGTGCTTCGGCTTCCTGGACGGCGACCCGCTGATCGTCTCGTCGTCGCAGGGTCTGTTGCTGCGGTTGTCCCGGGACGGCTCCTTGTCCACCCACGCCGACCTGGGCGGGAAGGGCTACAACGAGATCGTGGTGGCCGCGGACGGTGGTTGCTACGTCAACGGCGGCGGCTTCGACCTGATGGCGGGGGAGGCGTACCGCCCCGGCGGCGTCTGGCACGTCTCGCCGGCCGGCGTGGCTCGCCAGGTCGCCGACGACATCGCGTTCGGCAACGGCATGGCCCTGACCCCGGACGGCTCGACGCTGGTCGTGGCGGAGTCGTACGCGAACCGGCTGGCGGCGTTCACCGTGTCACCGGACGGCGCGTTGAGCGAGCGCCGGGTGTGGGCGGACCTCGGCGACGGCGTCCCGGACGGCATCGCCCTCGACGCGTCGGGCGCGATCTGGGTGGCGGACGTCCCGGGCAAGTCGTGCACGCGGGTGCGCGAAGGCGGCGAAGTCCTGGAGCGGGTGGAGCTGGACCGCGGGTGCTTCGCGTGCGCGCTGAGCGAGGACACGCTGTACCTGGTGGCCCAGGAGTGGCACGGCCTGGACGGCGTCGGCGGCCCCCGGACGGGCCGGATCCTGACCCACCCGGTCGGTCAGTCCTCCGGCGGGGCCGTCGCCACCTCGAGCGAGAGCTGCTGAAGGACCTCCAGCACGTCGGGCTCGGGCTGCTCTTCCTCATAGGCCTCGACGACCTTGACGAACCCCATCAGCAGGCCGCGCATGACGGCCTCCTGGCGGTGCGCCAGCTGGTCGACGGCCTGGTTGACGATGTGCTGGACATCGGCGACGTGCTCCGCCGGGACGTTCATGTCCGCGGTCATGGTGAAGTCGAACGCCCCTTCGAGCAGCTCGGGGTACCCGCTCGAGCCGGACTCGTCGTTGCCGTCGCGCAGGTTCCGCCGAAGCCGGTAGACCGACGCGAGCAGGCCGATCCCGGTCTGCACCAGTTCCGTGTCCTCCATGGCCGTGAGCATGCCACGGCCGCGGCCGGACCCCGGTGATCGCCGCGCGACCCGGCCCGACGCGGAGTTGTCATCGGTCCGGGTTGTTTGCCAGGGCTGACCGAGCCGCTGCCAGAACTGGCTCCCGTGTACATGCCCGCCGTCACTTCGCCGTCATGGGGCGGACTGACTTGGCGAGTCCCCTCCGTTTGCCGGCCGCACCGGTGCGATCTCGTCGACAGAGGGAAAATTGTCCGTCTCCGAGGTTCGAATCGAACGACGAACAATCTCCACTTGCTCAAAGTAAGCCGCCAGCTGTTGCTGCTCGGTCAGGCCGAACAGCCTTGGCCGGTCTAGTAGTCGCCTGTACAAGTCATAGAACTCGGACTCGCCGTGTCGAAACGCCTTGTAGTTGTTCTCGACCCTGAAAGCTCGCGAGAATGCGAGCAAGATCGCGGCGTGTGCACCGACGATGGTCAACAGCCACTTGGACTGAGCGTCGTCAGTGATGGCTTGCGACAAGAATGGCACGGATGCAGTCGACAGCGTGATCCAGACCAGGCAATACGTGTGGAACGCTTTGTACTTGCTCGCCTGTGTCTTCCAGTAACCCAGCGTGCCGCGAAGGCGTTCAAAGTGCTGATCAAGCAGCTTCCTGGCCTCTTCGGAGAAATGCGGGGACTCGTCAAACGACGGGCCGCCGGGATGCAGGTCAACCCCCTTGAGCAGCGCCCGTCCAACTGGCACGAAACTTCCAACAGCTGCAGCTGGGTAAAGGATCAACGCGAGCGTCCAGCCGTTCACTGCACCGACCTCACTCCTTCACGCGGCGCCGACGTAGCACCCTGCAGATCGTCCAGGCCTCAGCTGACGTCCGACCCCCTCGATCGTAGTTATGACGGTTGGTCGACCACCGGGCCTTGCCTGTTACGGATCGCCAGCGAAGGTGCGACCTTCTGATCCGCAGTCAGATGCCCGGCGTGACGTGTGATCTCTCGTGGAGCGGCATCGGCGAAAGCCGGCCACCCACAGACGCCGTCACCGTGCAGACGACTCGACCCCCGGGCCGGAGCCCGGGGGTCGATGTCAGCTAGGTGCGAAGGTCAGCGGCCTCGGCGGGCGCCCGCGCGGGTGCCCGAGGAGAACGCCGCCGCGCCGCCCGACCGGCCGGCGCCCGCGCCGGCGGCAGGGGCGCCGCCACGGCGACCGCCGCCGCCGGAACCACGGCGGTCGGCAGAACCCGAAGCTCCGGCCGCCGCCGGGGCACCCGACCTGCGGCCCGAACCCGAGCCGCGGCCCGGCTCCGAAGACTGCGTGCGGCGGTCCGAACGCGGCTGGTCGTCGCGGCGGGACTGAGAGTTCGCCCGGGCCCGCTGGCCGCCGCGGTTTTCCTTCGGCGCGCCCGCGCCACCGTGACGTCCGCCGCGGGCCGGGCGCTCTTCACCGTCGCGCACGCGGGCCGGGCGGGCCGCGCCCGAGGCCGTGACCTTCTTCGGGCGGTTGTCCACCGGGGGCCGCTTCGGCGCCGCCGTGAACGACCGCTCGCCCGGGGCCAGCTCCGCCAGCAGCGGGTGGCCCGGGCCGAGCTGGGTGGTGGTCGGCTTGATGCCGGCCTTGCGGGTGAGGTCGCGGACGTCGCGGACCTGCTCGTCGGTCATCAGCGTGACGACCGTGCCGGACGCGCCGGCGCGCGCGGTGCGGCCCGAGCGGTGCAGGTACGCCTTGTGCTCGACCGGCGGGTCGGCGTGGATGACCAGCCGGACGTCGTCGACGTGGATGCCGCGGGCCGCGATGTCCGTCGCGACCAGCGTCTTGGCCGCGCCCGAGGAGAACGCCTCGAGGTTGCGCGTGCGCGCGTTCTGGCCGAGGTTGCCGTGCAGCTCGACGGCCGGGACACCCGACGCCACCAGCTTGCGGGTCAGCGCCTTCGCGCGGCTCTTCGTCCGGGTGAACACGAGCGTGCGGCCCGGCGCCGCGGTGAGGTCGACCAGCACCGGCAGCCGGTGGGTCTCCTCGAGGTGCAGGACGTGGTGCTCCATCGTCGAGACCGGCGACTGCGCCGAGTCGACGCTGTGCGTGATCGGGTTGCTCATGAAGCGCTTGACCAGCACGTCGACGCCGTTGTCCAGGGTCGCGGAGAACAGCATCCGCTGGCCGCGGGACGGCGTCGCGTCCATGATCCGCCGCACCTCGGGCAGGAAGCCCAGGTCGGCCATGTGGTCGGCCTCGTCGAGCACGGTGATCTCGATGGCGTCGAGCTTCACGTGCCCGGAGCGCATGTGGTCGGCGAGCCGGCCGGGGCAGGCGACGACGATGTCGACGCCGTCGCGCAGCTTGGTGATCTGCGGGTTGGCCGAGACACCGCCGAAGATGGTGGTCGTGCGCAGGCCCAGCGGCTTGGCCAGCGGCAGGATGGACGCCTCGATCTGCGTCGCGAGCTCACGGGTCGGCGCCAGGATCAGCGCGCGCGGACGGCCGGGCTTGCGCCGCGTCGGCCCCGCCGAGAGGCGGGCCAGCACGGGCAGCACGAAGCCGTAGGTCTTGCCGGAGCCGGTCCGGCCGCGGCCGAGCACGTCACGCCCGGCGAGGGTGTGCGGCAGGGTCGCCGCCTGGATCGGGAAGGGCTCGGTGACGCCCTGAGCGGCCAGCGCGTCCACGAGCGTGGTGGGCAGGCCGAGTTCAGCAAATGTGCTCATAAGTGCATGCGGGCGCGGCTGCGCCCTGGTCTCCATAACCTGAGAAGGGTTGTCCTGCCCGGCGCAGACCGGTCAACGGCCGCGGCGCGTGGTAGTCGACAACAGCAGCGGGCCGAGGCAGAACTGAGCGGCCCGCAAGATCAGTGTACCCAACGCGAGTGACGTACTCCTAGTGAGATTGCCCGCACCAGGATCGCCTTGCTAAGTTACCGGTCGGTAATCAAGGAGGCTCACCCCATGCTGCTGAACCCGCACGAGTACGACCCGGCCCACTTCGACGCCGAAACGCGCCGGCTGCTCCGGGCCACCATCGACTGGTTCGAGCAGCGCGGCAAGGCGAAGCTGGCCGAGGACTACCACGCGCGCACCTTCTACGCGGACTTCCTCGAGTTCGCCGGCAAGGAAGGCCTGTTCTCGACCTTCCTGACGCCCGCCGCGAACGCCGACGGCAACCCGGACAAGCGCTGGGACACCAGCCGCGTCGCCGCGCTGTCGGAAATCCTGGGGTTCTACGGGCTGAACTACTGGTATCCCTGGCAGGTCACGATCCTCGGCCTGGGACCGGTGTGGCAGAGCGGCAACGACGTCGCCCGCAAGCGCGCGGCGGACGCCTTGGACGCCGGCGGCGTCGGCGCGTTCGGACTGTCCGAAAAGGACCACGGCGCCGACATCTACTCCTCGGACCTGGTGCTCACCAAGGACGGCGACGGCTACCGCGCCACCGGGTCGAAGTACTACATCGGCAACGGCAACGTCGCCCGCACGGTCGCGGTGTTCGGCCGGATCGACGGCGTCGAGGGCCCGGACCAGTACGTCTTCTTCTACGCCGACGCCGAGCACCCGAACTACCACGTGGTGAAGAACGTCGTGCCGTCGCAGATGTACGTCGCCGAGTTCCGGCTCGAGGACTACCCGGTGCACGCCGAAGATCTCCTGCACGTCGGCGCCGAGGCCTTCAGCGCCGCGCTGAACACGGTCAACATCGGCAAGTTCAACCTCTGCTTCGGCGGCATCGGCATGGCGACGCACTCGCTGTACGAGGCCATCACGCACGCGCACAACCGCGTCCTCTACGGCAAGCCCGTGACGAACTTCCCGCACGTCCGCCGCGAGTTCGTCGAGGCCTACGCGCGGCTGACGGCGATGAAGCTGTTCTCCGACCGCGCCGTCGACTACTTCCGCACGGCTTCCGCGGACGACCGCCGCTACCTGCTCTACAACCCGATCACCAAGATGAAGGTGACCACCGAGGCGCAGAAGGTGATCGGCCTGGTCGCCGACGTCGTGGCGGCCAAGGGTTTCGAGGCCGGCACCTACCTCGCGATGGCCAAGAACGACATCGACGGCCTGCCGAAGCTCGAAGGCACGGTCGCGGTGAACCTCGCGCTGATCGCGAAGTTCATGCCCGCGTACCTGTTCTCGCCGCAGGAGTACGCCCCGGTGCCGACCCGCACCGACGCCGCGGACGACGAGTTCCTCTTCCGCCAGGGCCCGGCGCGCGGGCTGTCGAAGGTCCGCTTCCACGACTGGCGGGCCGCGTACGCGCAGGCGTCGCACATCCCGAACGTCGCGCTGTTCACCGAGCAGGCCGGCGCGCTGGTGAAGCTGCTCACCGAGGCGACGCCGGACGAGGCCCAGCAGGCCGACCTCGACTTCGGCCTCGCCCTCACCGAGCTGTTCACCCTGGTCGTCTACGGCCAGCTGATCCTGGAGCAGGCCGGCATCACCGGGCTCGACGAACAGGTCGTCGACCAGATCTTCGCGGTGCTGGTGCAGGACTTCAGCCTCGCCGCGGTGGACCTGAACGGGAAGCCGAGCTCGACCGAGGCCCAGCAGGCCATCGCGCTGGCGGCGCTGCGCAAACCGGTCGTCGACGCAGCGCGGTTCGACGCCGTCTGGGCGCTCGTCCGCGACCTCTCCGGGGCCTACGCTATGCACCCATGATGGCCAGGGAGTACCGGCTGGGAACGCTGCGGAAGACCGTCAACGCGCTGGTGAAGCCGCTGCTCGCGCGCGGCGTCCCGGCCGCGGGCAAGGGCGGCGTGCTGTTGACGACGAAGGGCCGCAAGAGCGGTCTCGAGCGCACGACACCGGTAAACGTCGTCGAGGTCGGCGGCGACCGGTGGCTCGTCGCGCCCTACGGCGCCGTCGCCTGGGTGCACAACCTGCGGGCCGACGCCGTCGCCCGGCTGAGCCGCGGCCGCGAGCACGAGACGTGGGAGGTCGAGGAGGCCGACGCCGCCACCGCGGCGCCGGTGCTGCAGGCCTACGTGCGGCAGATCCCGGTCACCGCGCCGTACTTCGACGCCAAGGGCAGCGGCCCCGTCGAGGCGTTCGCGGCGGAAGCCGATCGACACCCGGTGTTCCGGTTGGCAAGATCGCGGGCGTGAGGCACGAGCGGGCGGCGGAGCTGCTCTGGGACGCGTGGCGCACCGGCGAGCGGCTGGACGGGCTCCCGGCCGACGTCCGCCCGCGTGACGCCGCCGAGGGCATGGCGGCCCAGACCGCGCTGGCCGAGCTGGCCGGCCCGGTGAGCGGCTGGAAGATCGCCGCGACCACGGCGTACGCCCAGCAGCACCTCGGCGTCCCCGGGCCGCTGCCGGGCGCGTTGTTCGAGCGCTTCCACCAGCTCGAAGGCACGCCGGTGCCGGCCGACACGATGACGATGGGCGTCGCCGAGCCGGAGTTCGCCTTCCGCATGAAGGCCGACCCGGGCCCGGCGCCGTCGCTCGGCGGGGTGCTCGACGCGGTCGACACGATGTTCCTGGCGCTCGAGATGCCGGACAGCCGCTACACCGACCACCGCGCCGCGGGCGGCCCGCAGCTGCTGGCGGACGTCGCGTGCGCGGGCCGGTTCGTCGAAGGACGGGCCGTGCCGGGCTGGCGCGACCTCGACCTGCCGGGCCACGCGGTGGTCCTGCACGCCGACGGCGCGGAGTTCGCCCGCGGCCACGGCGGCCTCGTCCTGGGCGACCCGCGCCTGGCGCTGCACTGGCTCGCGACGGAACTGGCCCGCACGGGCCACCGCCTCCGCCCGGACGACGTCGTGACGACGGGCACGGCGACCCCGCCGTGCCCGATCCACGCGGGCGGCCACGTGCTCGCCGACTTCGGCACGCTGGGCCACGTCGAAGCGCGTTTCGTCTGACGGTCGGTGCCGGTTGTCGTGAGTGGTAATGAGGGTTCTAATCCTCATTACCACTCACGACCGGTAGCTGCGTCCGGGCACTAGGGTGATCATGTGCTGACTTTCCGTGCCGGGTTCGTCGTGCTCGCCGTGGTCGTGGCGGCGCTCGACGCGGGGTTCTGGCTGTTCACCCGCGGCCAGCACCAGACGAGTGCGCGGGTCGGGTTCCTGGTCGCGTTCGTGCTCCTGCTGGCCCTGCTCGCGGCGACCGCGGGCCTGGTGCGCTGGGAGGTCGCGGCCCCGCTCGCCGCGGCGTCGACGTCGGGCCTGTTCTTCGTCGGCGCGGCGTCGATCTTCAGCGTGGGCCTCGGTTTCCTGCTGACGGCGGTCGTCGAGGCGGCGCTCGTGCGCGGCATGGTGCTGGACGCGTCGCCGGTCGGCTGGCGCGGCGGCACGTGGCTGATCAGCCTGTCGGCGGCCGCGGTCCCGGCAGGGCTGTTCGTGGTGGGCCTGGTAGCGCTGAAGTGAGCCGGAACGCCGCCGGGCTCGCCAAAAGCCGTGAAGGCCTCCTTCCCGGCCATAAGAGCCGGTAAGGAGGCCTTCACGGCTTTGGTGCCTACTTGCCGAACCCGGCCCGGCGAAGCGCTTCCGCCATCGAGCCGCTGCTGCTCGAGGAGCCGGAGTTCCCACCCCGGCCGCCACCGCCGCCACCGCTGCCACCGCGCTGACCGCCGCCGCCACCGGAACCGCCCCGGCGCTGACCACCGCCACCGCCGCCGCCCTGCTGACCCCGGTCACGACCGCCGCCCCCACCACCACGGGACGACGAAGCCGCACCAGGCTCGTCGTCCAGGCGGAGGGTCAGCGAGATCCGCTTGCGCGGCACGTCGACCTCGAGGACCTTCACCTTCACGATGTCGCCGGGCTTCACGACCTCGCGCGGGTCCTTCACGAAGTTCTTCGACAGCGCCGAAACGTGCGCCAAGCCGTCCTGGTGGACGCCCACGTCGATGAACGCGCCGAAGGCCGCCACGTTCGTGACGACGCCCTCCAGGCGCATCCCCGGCTTGAGGTCGCCGATCTTGTCGACGCCCTCGGCGAACGTCGCCGTCTTGAACGCCGGGCGGGGGTCGCGGCCCGGCTTGTCCAGCTCCGCCAGGATGTCCGTCACCGTCGGGAGGCCGAACGTCTCGTCCACGAAGTCGGCCGGGCGAAGCGACGACAACGTCCGCGTGTTGCCGATGAGCGCGCGCAGGTCCGTGCCCGTCGTGGTCAGGATCCGCCGGACCACCGGGTACGCCTCCGGGTGCACCGACGACGAGTCGAGCGGGTCGTCGCCGTCCGGGATGCGCAGGAAGCCCGCGCACTGCTCGAACGCCTTCGGGCCGAGCCGCGCGACCTCCTTCAACGCCGTCCGGGAGCGGAACGGGCCGTTCGAGTCGCGGTGGGAGACGATGTTCTCCGCCAGCCCGGTCGTGATGCCCGAGACGCGGGTCAGCAGCGGCGCGGACGCCGTGTTGACGTCGACGCCGACCGCGTTCACGCAGTCCTCGACCACCGCGTCGAGCGAGCGGGACAGCGAGACCTCGGACAGGTCGTGCTGGTACTGGCCGACGCCGATCGACTTCGGGTCGATCTTCACCAGCTCGGCCAGCGGGTCCTGCAGCCGCCGGGCGATCGAGACCGCGCCGCGCAGCGAGACGTCCATGGTCGGCAGTTCCGCCGAGGCGAACGCCGACGCCGAGTACACCGACGCGCCCGCCTCGGACACGATCGCCTTGGTCAGCTTCAGCTCCGGGTGCTTCTTGATCAGCTCCTGGGTGAGCTTGTCCGTCTCGCGCGACGCCGTGCCGTTGCCGATCGAGACCAGGTCGACCTGGTGCCGGGCGCACAGCGCGGCCAGTTCGGCGATCGACTGGTCCCACTTGTTGGCCGGCTGGTGCGGGTAGATGACGTGGGTGTCGACGACCTTGCCGGTCGCGTCCACGACGGCCACCTTGACGCCGGTGCGGAAGCCCGGGTCGAGGCCCATCGTGGCGCGGGTGCCGGCCGGGGCGGCGAGCAGCAGGTCGCGCAGGTTGGACGCGAACACGCGCACGGCGTCGTCCTCGGCCGCCTGGCGCAGCCGCATCCGCAGGTCGATGCCCAGGTGCAGCAGGATCTTGGTGCGCCACGCCCAGCGCACGGTGTCGTTCAGCCACTTGTCGCCGGGGCGGCCCTCGTTGGTGACGCCGAACTTCGCGGCGATGCGCGTCTCGTAGTCGGTCGGCCCGACCTGCGGCTCGTCGGTCGGCTCGGCCGGCAGCATCGTGAGGTCGAGGACCTCCTCCTTCTCGCCGCGCAGCATCGCGAGGATCCGGTGCGAGGGGAGCTTGGTGTAGGGCTCGGAGAAGTCGAAGTAGTCGGAGAACTTGGCGCCGTCCTCCTCCTTGCCGCTGCGGACCTTGGCCACGAGGTGGCCCTGACCCCACATCTTCTCGCGCAGGTCGCCGATGAGGTCGGCGTCCTCGGCGAAGCGCTCGACGAGGATCGAGCGGGCGCCGTCGAGGGCGGCCTGCGCGTCCGCGACGCCCTTGTCCGCGTCGACGAACACCGCGGCCGCGGCGTGCGGGTCCGTGGTCGGGTCGTTCAGCAGGCCGTCGGCCAGCGGCTCGAGGCCCGCCTCGCGCGCGATCATCGCCTTCGTGCGGCGCTTCGGCTTGAACGGGAGGTAGATGTCCTCGAGCCGCGACTTCGTGTCCGCGGCGAGGATCGAGGCCTCGAGGGCCTCGTCCAGCTTGCCCTGGCTGCGGATCGAATCGAGCACGGCGAGCCGGCGCTCGTCGAGTTCCCGCAGGTAGCGCAGCCGCTCTTCGAGCGTGCGCAGCTGCGCGTCGTCGAGCATGCCGGTGACTTCCTTGCGGTACCGCGCGATGAACGGGACGGTCGAACCGCCGTCGAGCAGCTCGACGGTGGCCTTGACCTGTCCTTCGCGCACGCCCAGTTCTTCGGCGATCCTCTGCTCGACCGACACGCTCACTGCAACACGCTCCTGCTTCGCCCTCGGGTGGATCCGATCCGTCCATTCTGCCGTTCCGACCGCCCCGACTTTCGGATGGGGCTGACATCGGTGTCCTTGACATTCAGATTGGTCTAGTCCATTTTGTGGTGACCTGCCTCACGACCAGTGGAGGTCGCCCCGTGGTCCCCCAAGCCCGTCTAGCTCTGTTGTCGTTACTTTCCGCGGTCGCGCTGTGTCTCGGCGTGACGTTCGTGCTCGCCGGCAACGCCTCGGCGGCCAACATCCTCGCCAACCCCGGCTTCGAGTCCGGCACCTCGGGGTGGACCTGCACCGCCGCCCCGACCGCGGTGAGCACCCCGGTCCACAGCGGCAGCCGCGCCCTGAGCGCGACGCCGACGTCGTCGGACACCGCGCAGTGCTCGCAGACGCTCACCGTCGCGGCGAACACCGCCTACAAGCTGTCCGCCTGGGTGCAGGGCAGCTACGTCTACCTGGGCGTTTCCGGTTCCGCGACGACCAGCACGTGGACGCCCGGCACCAGCGGCTACGCGCAGCTCTCGCTGAGCTTCACGACCGGCGCCAGCACGTCGCTGACGGTCTACCTGCACGGCTGGTACGGCCAGCCGACCTACTTCGCCGACGACGTCAGCCTCGACGGTCCGGGCACCCCGCCGCCGACGACGCCCACGACCCCGACCACGCCGACGACCCCCACCACCCCGACGACGCCGCCGACCACGACCACCCCGCCGACGACGACCACGACGCCGCCGACCCAGGGTGACCTGCCCAAGCACGTCCTCACCGGCTACTGGCAGAACTTCTACAACGGCGCGAAGGCGCTGAAGCTGGCCGACGTTCCGACGAAGTACAACATCATCGCGGTGTCCTTCGCGGACGCCACCGGCACGCCGGGCGCGGTGAGCTTCACGCTCGACTCGGGCCTGTCGTCGCAGCTCGGCGGCTACACCGACGCGCAGTTCAAGGCCGACATCAAGACGGTCCAGGCGCGCGGCCAGAAGGTCATCATCTCGGTCGGCGGCCAGAACGGCACGATCAGCGTCGGCGACTCGTCGTCGGCGACCAACTTCGCCAACAGCATCAAGACGCTGATCACGAACTACGGCTTCGACGGCGTCGACATCGACCTGGAGAACGGCGTCAACGCCACCTACATGGGCCAGGCGCTGCGCAGCATCTACAACGGCGGCGGCAAGGTCATCACGATGGCGCCGCAGACGATCGACATGCAGTCCACCGGCGGCGGCTACTTCCAGCTCGCGCTGAACATCAAGGACATCCTGACGATCGTCAACATGCAGTACTACAACTCGGGCACCATGCTCGGCTGCAACGGCAGCGTCTACGCGCAGGGCACGGTCGACTTCCTGACCGCGCTGGCCTGCATCCAGCTGCAGGGCGGTCTGCGGGCCGACCAGGTCGGGCTCGGGCTGCCGGCGTCGTCGCAGGCGGCCGGGGGCGGCTACCAGGCGCCGGCGAACACGGTTTCGGCGCTGAACTGCCTGGCCAAGGGCACGTCGTGCGGCTCGTTCAAGCCGTCGGCGACCTACCCGACGATCCGCGGCGCGATGACGTGGTCGATCAACTGGGACGCGACCGCCGGGTACGCGTTCGCGAACACCGTGTCCGCTGGGCTTGCCGGCCTGCCGTGACGCACCCGTCATGAAGGGGCCCTTCCGGACGCTCGTCCGGAAGGGCCCCTTCACGGCACCCCCAGCCGGCGCGCGCAGACCCCCCGGCCGCGCGCCCGCGCCACCTAGACTGCAGGACGATCCGTGTGTGATCGTTGCGGAAACGTGGAATCCGCAGGTCGGAGCGGGTCTGAGCAGGTCTAGGGAGGAGTTCGGTGATGCGGTTCGGCGTCCTCGGCACCCTCGAAGCCGAATCCGAGGGGGCCGCCCTCGACGTCGGGCACACGCGCCAGCGCTACGTGCTCGCGGCGCTGCTGGCGGACCCGAACCGGCCGGTGACGCCGGACCAGCTCGTCACCCGCGTCTGGAGCGGCAACCCGCCGCACCGGGCGACGGCGACGCTCCGGAGCTACCTTTCGCGGCTGCGCGCCGCCGGGTGCGCGATCGAGCGGACCCCGCACGGTTACGTGCTGCGCGTCGACCCGGCGTCGGTCGACCTGCACCGGTTCCGGGACAAGGTGACGCGCGCGCGAGCGGCGTCCGACGACGTCGCCGCGGCCACGCTGTTCGACGAAGCGCTGGCGCTGTGGCGCGGCGAGCCGTTCGCCGGGCTGGACTCGCCGTGGCTGACCGGCGTCCGCGAAGGCCTGGAAGCGGAGCGGTTCGCGGCCCGGCTGGACCGCCACGACGTCTCGCTGCGGCTCGGGCGGCACGCGGCGCTGCTGGCGACGCTGCCGCAGCTGGCCGCCGAGCACCCGTTCGACGAGCGGCTCGCGGGGCAGCTGATCCTCGCCTACTACCGCAGCGGGCGGCAGGCCGACGCGCTCGCGCACTTCGAGGGCATCCGCCGTCGCCTGGCCGAGTACCTGGGCGCCGACCCGGGGCCGGGACTGCGCGGGCTGCACCGGCGGATCCTGGCGGGCGACCCGGGGCTGGAACCGCCGCCGGCCGCGCGTGAGGAGGTGCGGACGGGGTCGCTGATCGAGCTGGCCGCGATCCGCGCCGTCGCGACGTTGCTGATCGTGGCGCGCGAAGGCGACTTCGAGTCCGCGGCCTGGCGCGTGCGCAGCACGGCGGACGCGCTGGAGAAGGAGATCGGCGAGCTGGAGGCCGAGATCGGCGGCCCGCTGGTGGTGCACGACGACACCGGCGTCCGGCTGACGGAGCTGGGGGAGCGGCTGCGCACGGGCGCCCGGGCGGGCGTGGCGGAGCTGGCGGCGATCTTCACCGAGACGCGGGTGTCCGGCCGGCGGATCAGCGGCAGGCTGCGCGTGGGGTACGTCGCAAGCCTCGGCGGCGACCTGGTGACGCGGCTGACGTCGGAGTTCGAGCGCCGCCACCCGGCGTGCCGGGTGAGCCTGACCCCGACCCGCATCGGCGCCCGCTGGACCGAGCACGACCTGCTCGCCGAGGGCGACCTGGACCTGGTACTGCACTGGTCACCGGGCGGCGACACACGGTCGTTCGACCTGCCGAACCTGCGCACGGGCCCGCCGCTGCTGTCCCTGCCCCGAGGTCTCCTGATGCGCGAAGACCACCCGCTGGCGTCGCGGGCTTCGGTGACCCTGGAGGACATCGCGGACTACCGCCTGCTGGACCCGAGCAAGACGCTGAACCCGGTGGCCCGCGACCAGTGGGCCCCGCCGCGAACGCCGTCGGGCCGCCCGATCCCCCGCACGGAGGACGACGTCCCCCAGCTGATCGGCCGCACCCGCATCGGCGTCGAGGACATGCTCACGCTGGTGGCGCGCGGAATCGGCCTGCACATCACGGTGCTGTCGCTGCTGGAGCGCTACCCGTTCCCGGGCCTGAAGGTGGTCCCGGTGACGGGCATCCCGCCGATGATCGCGGTCCCGGTCTGGCGCGCAGCGGAGGAGAACGAAGCGATCCGCGCGTACGTCGCGGTGACGACGGAGCTGATGGCCGAAACTGTCGGTGACCCCGGATAAACTGGCGACATCGGGGAGCCGCACATCCACGCGCGCTGCTGAACCGCCCCCTCCGGGCGGGAAACTGCCACTCGCAGCGCGGCGAACGCGCGGCTCACTGCGGCACCAGTGGCAGCCGCAGCGCGCCAGGTGCCTCCGCAGGCACCACCGGCTTCCGCGGTGCCACCGCCGCCACTCGCCGATACTCCGCGCCCAGCGAAGGGCGCGGGTCCGGCTCGCCGGCGTTCGGCCAGAAAGCCATCGCCCGCTCCGCCTGGGCCGTGATCGTCAGTGATGGGTTCACGCCCAGGTTCGCCGTGATCGCCGAGCCGTCGACGACGTGCAGGCCCGGGTAGCCGTACAGCCGCTGGTACGGGTCGACCACCCCGGTGGCCGGCGAGTCACCGATCGCGCAGCCGCCGATGAAGTGGCCGGTGATCGGGATGTTCGCCGGGTCCGTCCACGCGCCCTGCGGGAGGCCGCCGATCTTCTCCGCCACCCGGCGCGTCACCTCGTGGCCCGCCGGGATCCACGAAGGGCTCGGGTCACCCGCACCCTGCTTCGTCGTCATGCGGCGGCCGAACAGGCCGCGTTTCGTGTACGTCGTCACGGAGTTGTCGAGCGTCTGCATCACCAGCAGCCCGATCATCCGCTCCGACCAGCGCCGCGGGTTGTGCAGCTTGACGACGTCCCGTCGCTGCCGCCACAACTCCTTCATCCCCAGTACCCAGCGCCGCTTACCAGAAGCAGCGTCCACCAGCACCGTCGTCATCAGGCCCATGAAGTTGCTGCCACGCCCGTACCGCACCGGCTCCACGTGCGTCACCGCGTCCGGGTGGATCGACGACGTGATCGCGACGCCGCGTGTGTAGTCCGTGTCGTCCCGCAGCGACCGCGCGGCCAGCACCGCCTCGGAGTTCGTCCGGGCGAGCAACCCGAGACGCGGTGACAGATCCGGCAAAGTCCCGTTGTCCCGCAAGCGGTGCAGCAGCCGTTGGGTACCCAGGGAAGCCGCCGAGAACACCACCTGCGACGCGGTGAACGTCCGGCGAGCCCGCCGCCCGGTGCGCACGGTGTCCACCGCGTAGCCGCCCTCGATCGGCCGGACGGAAACAGCTGTGGTCAGGGGGCGCACCACGGCACCCGCCTTTTCGGCCAGGTACAGGTAGTTCTTCACGGTCGTGTTCTTCGCGCCGACGCGGCAGCCCGTCATGCACTCGCCGCACAGCGTGCACTTCTGCCGGACCGGTCCCGCGCCGCCGAAGTACGGGTCCACTCCGGACTGTCCGAAGTAGACGCCGACGGGCGTGCGCCGGTAGGTGTGGCCGATGCCCATGTCCTCGGCCACCGAGCGCAGCACCCGGTCCGCGGCCGTCGTCGCCGGGTTCTCGACCACGCCGAGCATCCGCTTCGCCTGGTCGTAGTACGGCGCCAGCTCGTCCTTCCAGTCCGTGATGTGCGCCCACTGCGGATCGGCGTAGAACTCGTCCGGCGGCTCGTAGAGCGTGTTCGCGTAGACCAGCGACCCGCCGCCGACGCCCGAGCCGCTCATCACGAAGGTGTTCTTCAGCAGCGGCTAAGCGTTCCAATGCCGAAACACCCGAGCTTCGGCGCCCACAGGTACTTCCGCAGCCGCCACGACGCCTTCGCGAACTCGTCGTCGGCGAACCGGCGGCCGGTCTCCAGCACGCCGACGCGGTAGCCCTTCTCGGTCAGCCGCAACGCCGTGACGCTGCCGCCGAACCCCGACCCGATCACCAGGACGTCGTAGTCCATCACGCCACCCGGTAGTCGGCGATGTCGAACCGCTTGGTCCGGCGGTCGTATTCGGTGACCAGGCCCGGCCAGTTGGTCGTCACCCGGCCGTCGGCCTGGCGGTACCAGCTCGTGCACGCGCTCCACACGCTCCGGCCCAGCCGCGCCTGCACCTCGTCGTCGTACCGCTGTTCGACCTCCGGCAGCACGTCCAGCAGGGACACCTCAGGACGGGCTAACCGTTCTACAGCCTGACGGATATACCGAGCCTGGCGTTCGAGCATGTAGATGATGGAGCCGGCGCCGAGGTTGGTGTTCGGCCCGTAGACGCAGAACAGGTTGGGGAAGCCGGGCACGGTGATCCCGAGGTAGGCCCGCGCGCCGCCGGACCACGCGTCCCGCAGTGTCCGGCCGCCGAGACCGCGCACCTCGATCCGGCCGAGGAAGTCGGTCGCGGCGAACCCGGTGCCGTAGACGATGACGTCCGCCTCGTGCTCGACGCCGTCCTCGGTCCGGACGCCCTTCTCGGTGATCTCGCTGATGCGCGCCGTCTCGACGTCGACGTTCGGCTGCGCGAGCGCGGGCAGGTAGTCGTTGGTGAAGAGGATCCGCTTGCAGCCCAGCGGGTAGCTCGGCTTCAGCTTCGCGCGCAGCTCCGGGTCCTCGATGTGCCGGCGGCGCAGCTGCGCGGTCCGCAGTTCGAACATCTTCGCCAGCACGGGGTGGCGCGTCATCGCGTAGGTCGCGTACTCGGCGAGCAGGAAGATCCGCAGCCGGCCGAGCAGCTGCGTCGGCGGCAGGTGCTCGAACAGCCAGTGCTGCCAGCCGCGGTAGGCCGGGTCGGATTTCGCCATGACGTACGGCGGCGTCCGCTGGAAGACGGTCACCCGGTCGGCGTGCTTCCGCACCTCGGGGACGAACTGGACGGCGCTGGCCCCGGTCCCGATGACGGCGACGCGCTTTCCGCGCAGGTCGACGTCGTGGTCCCAGCGCGCCGAGTGGAAGGCGGCTCCCGCGAACCGGTCCCGCCCGGGGATGGTGGGCAGGACCGGCCGCGACAGCTGCCCCACGGCCGGGACGAAGACGTCGGCCGTGTAGGTCTCGCCGCTCTTGGTCGCGACGCGCCAGACGCCGTCGTCGAACACGGCCTCGGTGACCTCGGCGCCGTACCGGATGTGCGGCTCCAGGCCGTACTTCGTGATGACACCGCGCAGGTAGGCCAGGATGTCCGGCTGGTGCGAGAACCGCTTTGGCCAGCGCGGGTTCGGCTCGAACGAGTAGGAGTACAGCGGCGAGGGGATGTCGCAGGCGGCGCCCGGGTAGGTGTTGTCCCGCCAGACGCCCCCGGGCCCGGCCGCGCTCTCCAGGATCGTGAAGTCCGTGAACCCGGCGCGCTTGAGCTCGATCGCCGTGCCGATGCCGCCGAACCCGGTGCCTGCGATCAGCACCGACGGCCCCTTCGCCGAACCAGTCATGCTGAAGAAAGCTACCCACCCGGAGCCTGTGACAACAGGACACGAGCGGTCACGCGATCGAGATTTCCGGCCACGGCGCCGTTCAGGTCAGCACCCGGACGTCGTGGGTCGCCGCGTCCGGCTCCGCCCAGCTCAGCAGCCGCGCCGCCGCGCTCTCCAGGGCCTCCAGGTCCCGCTTCGGCAGCTTCTCGAACGGCGTCAGCTCCACCGCCGCCGCCTTGCGGTCCTTCCGAAGTTCCCAGAACCCGCGCACGTACCCACCCGTTAGCAGCGTCCCCTTGACCAGGCCGTTCTGCGTGATGACGCGCTTGCGGTGCTCGTCGCTGATCACCCGGCTGCGGTCGGCGTACGACAGGATCGTCTGGTCGAACGGCCCCAGCAGCCGCGGCGGCGCCGGGACGTCCTCGTCCGGCACGGACAGCTCCGGCAGGTCCAGCAGCTCGCGGCCGTCCGGGTCGCGGTAGCGGCGCAGGTCCATCGCCGCCGCGACCTCGCCCAGCCGGGCGATGCCCGCCCACGTCTGGACGTCCGCCACGGACGCCGGGCCGAACGCGCGCAGGTACCGCGCGATCAGCGCGGCGGGGGACGGCGGGGGCAGCGGCGCGCCGACCCACTCGTCCAGGCACGCGTACGTCGTCTGGCCGGCCTTGCCCCAGATCGCCCGCGGCGGGACCTGCACCAGCGGCAGCCGGCCGCGGGCCAGGTGGGTGAGGGACGCCGTCGGGACGTCCGGCCACCGCCGCGCCAGCTCGGCGCCCAGCGCGGTGCTCGACAGCGGCGTGTCGAGCAGCAGCTCCCGCGCGGCCGCGGCGACGACGTCGTGGTCCAGCCCGGTCAGCGCCTGCGCGTGCAGGGTGTTCTGCTTGAGGTCGCGGTCGTAGAGCACCTGCACCGCCGGCCGCCACGCCAGCGCGTCCGCCGCGGTCACGAGGTGGACCGTGCCGCGCATCAGCGCGATCCGGACCACCCGGCGGCTCTCCAGCAGCTCCGCCAGGTCGCCCGGCTGGAAGCCGTGCAGGCGCGCCCACAGCGCGTAGTACGGCGGGAACGGCGCCTGCGCCTGCAGCCCGGCCAGGTGCGCCACCGCGTCGTAGGCGGACAGCTTCGCGCGGCGCAGCAGCAGCTGGCGCTCCAGCGTCGCGCGGTTCAGCGCCCGTCGGCTCAACGTCGTCACAGTGTCACCCTAACGATCACCCAGGACAGTTCCGGTCCTCGATTCGCCGCCTCGCCGGGCGTGATCCATACTTCCGGCCATGGCCGAGTTCGCCGCCCCCGCCGTCGGGGACTGGGACTTCCCGCGCGGCACCGCGAGCATCGAGCTGATGACCCGTTTCGCCGCCGACCGCGGCCTGGCCGCCGGCCGGCTCCTCGCGGCGACGTCGTTGTCCGCGGACCTGCTCGCCGACCCGGCGGCGCAGGTCGACGCGCGCCAGGAGCTGGCCGTCGTCCGCGCGCTGGCCGCGGTGGACGGTTCGGACGCGACGGCCCTGGAGCTCGGGCGCCGTTACCGCGTCACCACCTTCGGCATCTTCGGGTTCGCCTGCATCAGCAGCCCCACGCTGCGGGACGCGATGCTGCTGGCGCTGCGCTACTTCGACCTCAGCTTCGCGTTCTGCATCCCGAACGTCGTGGCCGACGGCGACCGCATCGCCATCGAGCTCGACAACAGCCGCGTGCCCGCCGACGTCGCCCGGTTCCTCGTGCTGCGGGACCTGTCCGCGATCTTCGCCGTGATGCGCGACCTGCTGCCCGAGATCGCGCTGGACGACCTGAGCTTCCGCCACGACGCGTCCACAGTGGACGCCTACCGGGCGGCGTTCGGCGTCGAGCCCCGGTTCGGCGCCGACGCCTGCCGCGCCACCCTCGACCCGGCGTTCCTCGCGCTGCCGCTGCCGCAGGCCAACGAGCAGACCGTCGCGCTCTGCGCCGCGCAGTGCGAGGCCCTCGTCGCCCGCCGGCGGCAGCGGTCCGGGATCTCCCAGCAGGTGCGCGAACGCCTGGTGCGGCTCGGCGGGGTCGACGCCGGGATGGACGAGATCGCCCGCCAGCTCACGCTCAGCACGCGCACGCTGCGGCGGCGCCTGGCCGAGGCCGGCACCAGCTACCGCGCGCTGGTCGACGAAGTCCGCCAGGCGCTCGCCGAAGAGCTGCTCGACACCGGCGTGCTGTCCGTCGAGGACGTCGCGTACCGGCTCGGGTACGCCGAGGCGTCGAGCTTCATCTACGCGTTCAAGCGCTGGACCGGGATGACGCCCGCTGCTTTCGCCCGGCGCTTCCGCGCTGCTCGGCAAGCACCGCCGGGTAGGTGATTTTCAGCAGGTTGAGGATCGAATCGGTGAGAAACGTACGCAGCGCCGTCCGGTCCAGGGTGCCGCGGATGAGCCATTCGCGCGACGCCGCGCGCAGCATCCCGCCGAACGACCGGATCATCGCGCGCAGCTCCTCGCGGCCTTCGGTCACGTCCGTCATCAGCGCGGCTTCGAGCACGCGGTCGGCGGCGATCTCGTCCGCCTCCAGCATGATCCGCTCGATCTCCGGGTCGCGGCCCGCCGACTCCGGCCCGATCACGGTCAGCCAGGCGTCCCGGTTGCGGTCCACGACGTCGATCCAGCGCTCGACGCCGATCGCCAGCCGCTGCTCCATCGTGGTGTCCGGCAGCGCCTCGGTGACCGGCGCGGGCACGATCATCAGCTGCCGCACCACTTCCAGGTACAGCTCGCGCTTCCCGCCGAAGTAGTGGTTGATCAGCGGGCGCGCCACCCCGGCCGCGGCGGCGATGTCCGAAGTGGACACCGACGCGTAGCTGGCCGCGCCGAACAGGCGCCGCGCGGCGGCGAGGATCTCGGCGCGCCGCTCGGCGGGCTCGAGCCGCCGACGGGGCCGCGTTCCGCTGGTCATCCGCTCAGCCTCGCCGGGGAGCGGCACGCTGTCAACAAGTAGTTGACTTCTCGTCAAGAGAGTGACTCCGGTGGCGGGCAACCGAAGTCGCGTCAGCCGCTGCCGTTACGGAACCGGAACAACCCGCCGGTAACTTCCCGGCGCCCGGACACGACGAGACGACAGGGGGTCCGTGTGACCGGGGGTAGGAGCAGATGATCGAAGACGACGCGCCGATCCGGCCGGCGGGACGCTGGGTGAGCGTCCGCCTGCAGCATCGTCACGTCAGCTTCGACGACGCCTTCGAGCCGGACGAGCCGCTCCCGGACGGCGACTGCGCGGACGACGAGTCCTTGTCGTACTCCGGAATCGTGATCACGAGCTTCGACCAGGGGTCGAAAGTGGCCGAGCGCTGGATCCCGCTCGGCGTCGACCCGTCCGAAACGGACGACGAAGAACTGATCGAGCAGCTGCGCGAAGCCCTTCTCTGGCAAGCGGGGCGGCCGCCCCAGGAAGCTTCCGGCGAGTGACCTGCCGCGGCCCTCGTGAGTGGTAATGCGGGTTCTAACCCGCATTACCACTCACGAGGGCGTGCGCAGCCCTTCGAACGCCACCTTGCACACCGCGTCGGCCACCTCCGCCGCCGAACCGCGCCGCGGCCGGTACCACTCGATCAGCGAGTTGACCATGCCGAAGATCAGCCGCGCGATCACCGCCGGGTCGACGTCCGGGCGGATGTCGCCCTCGGCTTCGGCTTGCTTCACCAGGTCCGTCACCAGGAGGTCGAATTCGCGCCGGCGAGCCAATGCGGCGCGTTCCACCTTCGTGTTGCCGCGCACGCGCAGCAGCAGCGTGACGAACGGCAGCCGGTCGGCCAGCACCAGCACGCTGCCGCGCACCAGGTGCTCCAGCCGGTCGACCGCCCGCCCGTCGAGCCGGGCCGTCTCCTCGGCGACGGCGAACAAGCCGTCGAGGGCCCGGTCGACCGACAGCCGCAGCAGCTCTTCCTTGCTGGGGACGTGGTGGTAAATGGCCGACTTCGTGATGCCGAGCTTGCGGGAGAGGTCCTCCATGCTCGTGCCGTCGTAACCGCGCTCGTTGAACAGCTTCACCGCCACCTGCAGCAGCGATTCGAGGTCGTAGCCGGGACGTCCGCGCCGGGGCGCCGTCACGGCTTCTCCCGCTGGTCCACGATCCGCCGCATCTTGCCCATCGACCGCTCCAGGGTGTCCGGGTCGACGACGTCCACCGACACCGTCACGCCGACGCCGTCCTTCACACCGGTCACCAGCTCGGCGGCGGCGCGCACCCGGTCCTCGGCGACGGCGTCGTGGCGCGCCTCGACCAGCACGGTCAGGTGGTCGAGCCGCCCGCGCGTGGTGCGGACGAGCTGGAAGTGCGGGCTCAGCGCCTCCGTGCGCAGCACGATCTCCTCGATCTGGGTGGGGAAGACGTTGACGCCGCGCAGGATGATCAGGTCGTCGGTGCGGCCGGTGACCTTGTCCATCCGCCGGAACGCCGGGCGCGCGGTGCCCGGGTTCAGCGCGGTCAGGTCGCGCGTGCGGTAGCGGATGATCGGCAGCGCCTGCTTGGTCAGCGACGTGAACACCAGCTCGCCGGTCTCGCCGCCGCCCAGCACGTGCTCGTCGAAGGGGTCGATCACCTCGGGGAAGAAGTGGTCCTCCCAGATGTGCAGGCCGTCCTTCGTCTCGACGCACTCCTGCGCGACGCCGGGGCCCATCACCTCGGACAGCCCGTAGATGTCGACGGCGTCGATCGCGAACCGCTCTTCGATCTCCGTGCGCATCTGCTCGGTCCACGGCTCGGCGCCGAAGATCCCGACCTGCAGGGAACTTTCCCGCGGGTCGACGCCCTGGCGCTCGAACTCGTCGAGCAGCGTCAGCATGTACGACGGCGTCACCATGATGATCTCGGGCCGGAAGTCGGTGATCAGCTGCACCTGCCGCGCCGTCATGCCGCCGGACGCCGGGATCACCGTGCAGCCCAGCTTTTCCGCGCCGTAGTGCGCGCCGAGACCGCCGGTGAACAGGCCGTAGCCGTACGCGTTGTGCAGCTTGTGGCCCGGCCGCCCGCCCGCCGCGTGGATCGACCGGGCCATCACCGTGGCCCAGGTGTCGATGTCCTGCTCGGTGTAGCCGACGACGGTGGCCTTGCCGGTCGTGCCGCTGGAGGCGTGGATGCGCCGCACCTGGTCCTGCGGCACCGCGAACATCCCGAACGGGTAGTTCTCGCGCAGGTCCTGCTTGGTGGTGAACGGGAACTTCGCCAGGTCGGCGAGCTCCTTGCAGTCGTCCGGGTGCACGCCCGCGTCGTCGAACTTCCTCGTGTACGCGGGCACGTTCGCGTAGGCGTGCCGGAGTGTCCACTGCAGACGTTCGAGCTGCAGCGCGGCCAGCTCGTCGGCGGAGATGTTCGCCTCGATCATGCTTCTTCCCGTTTCCCGGAGATGACGCGGCTGCGGCCGCGGAATTCGGCGACTGTTTCCGGTCCCGCGGGGGTCTCCCGGTGCACGGTGACGTCGTAGATGCCGTTGCGGCCGTAGCGGGTGCGCTCGGTGGCCGTCGCGACGAGGTGGTCGCCGAGCCGGCCGGCGGCGACGAAGGAGATCTCCGCGCCCGCGGCGACGGTGACCGGGCCGTGGGTGTTGCAGGCGCAGGCGAAGGCGGTGTCGGCGAGCAGGAAGACGTACCCGCCGTGCGCGATGTCGTGCCCGTTGACCATCGACGCGGTGATCGTCATGGTCGCGACCGCGCGCCCGTCGCCGGCCTCGACGAGGTCGATGCCCAGCGCGCGGGACGCCTCGTCCGCGGCGAACATGGTGTGCGCGGCGTTGGTCAATGCACCCCTCCGTTGACTGACCGAATGGACGGTCATCCGGTGGTGCGCCTCAGTAAAGGCAGAGGTCCGGGCCGGTGTCAAGCGCCGGGGCCTTCCGATCTCGGCGGCCAGCGGCTACGATGGAATTACTGAACGTCCGGTAGGTAATTCGGTGGAGAGGTCGGACTCGATGGGTTTGCTGCGCAGCTACGTCTCGGGCGAGTGGCACACGGCGGCGGAAGACGGTGTTCCGCTGCACGACGCCACGACCGGCGAGGAGGTCGCCCGGGTCTCCTCGGCGGGCGTCGACTTCGCGGGCGCGCTCGAGTACGGCCGGCGAGTCGGTGGCCCGGCGCTGCGCGAGCTGACGTTCCACCAGCGGTCGGCGCTGCTCAAGGCGCTGGCGTCGCACCTGCGCGAGCACCGCGAGGAGCTGTACGCACTCTCCGCGAAGACCGGTTCCACGCTGGGTGACTCCAAGTTCGACATCGACGGCGGCATCGGCGTCCTGTTCAGCTACGCCTCCAAGGGCAAGCGCGAGCTGCCGAACGCCACCGTCTACGTCGAGGGCGGCGTCGAGCCGCTGAGCAAGGGCGGCACCTTCGTCGCCCAGCACATCGCCACCCCGCTGCGGGGCGTCGCCGTCCAGATCAACGCGTTCAACTTCCCGGTCTGGGGGCCGCTGGAGAAGTTCGCCCCGGCGTTCCTGGCCGGCGTCCCGAGCCTGGTCAAGCCCGCCAGCCAGACGGCCTACCTGACCGCGCGGCTGGTCGAGCTGATCATCGAGTCCGGCATCCTGCCCGAGGGCTCGCTGCAGTTCGTCGCCGGCAGCGTCGGCGACCTGCTCGACCACGTGACCGCGCAGGACCTGGTGTCGTTCACCGGCTCGGCGTCCACCGCGCAGAAGCTGCGCGCGCACCCGGCGATCATCCGCAACGCCGTCCGGTTCAACGCCGAGGCCGACTCCCTGAACTGCTCGATCCTCGGCCCGGACGCGCGCCCCGGGACCACGGAGTTCGACCTCTACGTCAAGCAGCTGACCTCGGAGATGACGGTCAAGGCGGGCCAGAAGTGCACGGCCATCCGCCGCGCGTTCGTCCCTGCCGAGCTGCTCGACGACGTCGCCGCGGCCGCGTCCGCACGTCTCGCGAAGGTGACCGTCGGCAACCCGACCGCCGAGGGTGTCCGGATGGGCGCCCTGGCCAGCCTGGAGCAGCGCGAAGAGGTCCGGCGCTCGCTCAAGGCCCTGCTGGACGCCGGCAGCATCGTGTTCGGCGACCCGGAGAAGGTCGACGTCGTCGGCGCCGATGCCGAGCGCGGCGCGTTCCTCTCGCCGGTGCTGCTGAAGGCCGACCCGGAGCGCTCCGAGCCGCACGAGGTCGAGGCGTTCGGCCCGGTCTCGACGCTGCTGCCCTACACCTCCACCGAGCAGGTCATCGAACTGGCGGCGCGCGGCGGCGGCAGCCTGGCCGGCTCGATCGTCAGCGCCGACAAGGAGTTCGTCCGCGAGGTCGTCCTCGGCGCGGCGGCCTACCACGGCCGGCTGCTGGTCCTGGACGCCGACGACGCGAAAGAGTCGACCGGCCACGGCTCGCCGATGCCGCAGCTGGTGCACGGCGGCCCCGGCCGCGCGGGCGGCGGCGAGGAGATGGGCGGCATCCGCGGCGTGCTGCACCACATGCAGCGCACGGCCGTGCAGGGCTCGCCGGCGGTGCTCTCGGCGGTCACCGGCCGCTGGGTCGCCGGCGCGCCGCGCACCGAGAGCGACGTCCACCCGTTCCGCAAGTCCCTGGCCGAGCTGCGCATCGGCGACTCCGTCGTCGCCGGGCCGCGCACGGTCCTGCAGTCCGACATCGACCACTTCGCCGAGTTCACCGGCGACACGTTCTACGCGCACACCGACCCCGCGGCCGCGGCCGCGAACCCGCTGTTCGGCGGGATCGTCGCGCACGGCTACCTGGTCGTCTCGTTCGCGGCGGGGTTGTTCGTCTCGCCCGAGCCCGGCCCGGTCCTGGCCAACTACGGCCTGGAGAACCTGCGGTTCCTCACGCCGGTGAAGGTGGACGACGCGCTGACCGTGACGCTGACCGCCAAGCAGATCACGCCGCGCATCGACCAGGAGTACGGCGAGGTCCGCTGGGACGCCGACGTGACCAACTCCGACGGCGATTCGGTCGCGAAGTACGACGTCCTGACCCTCGTGTCGAAGGAGCAGCCGTGACCGCTGTAGCCGAAAACCTGGAAGAGCTTTTCGAGCACACCATCGAGCGCGACCAGCGCATCGAGCCGCGCGACTGGGTGCCCGAGGGCTACCGCAAGACGATGATCCGGCAGATCGCGCAGCACGCGCACTCCGAGATCATCGGCATGCAGCCCGAGGGCAACTGGATCACGCGCGCGCCGTCGTTGCGGCGCAAGGCGATCCTGCTCGCCAAGGTGCAGGACGAGGCCGGCCACGGGCTCTACCTGTACTCGGCCGCGGCGACGCTGGGCGCCGACCGCGCGGACCTGACCGACAAGCTGATCACCGGCAAGCAGAAGTACTCGTCGATCTTCAACTACCCGACGCTGACCTTCGCCGATGTCGGCGTGATCGGCTGGCTGGTCGACGGCGCGGCGATCTGCAACCAGGTGCCGCTGTGCCGCAGCTCGTACGGGCCGTACGCGCGGGCGATGATCCGCATCTGCAAGGAGGAGTCCTTCCACCAGCGGCAGGGGTACGAGCTGCTGATGACGATGATGAAGGGCACCCAGCAGCAGCGGGACATGGTCCAGGAGGCCGTGAACCGCTGGTGGTGGCCGTCGCTGATGATGTTCGGGCCACCCGACGCCGACTCGCCGAACACCGCGCAGTCGATGGCGTGGAAGGTCAAGCGCCACACCAACGACGAGCTGCGGCAGCGCTTCGTCGACATGTCGGTGCCGCAGGCCGAGGCGCTGGGCGTCACGTTCCCGGACGCCTCGTTGAAGTGGAATTCGGAACGCGAGCACTACGACTTCGGCGCGGTCGACTGGGACGAGTTCAAGAACGTGCTGAAGGGCAACGGCCCGTGCAACGCGTCGCGCGTCGCCCACCGGCGTCGCGCGCACGACGACGGCGCGTGGGTTCGCGAGGCCGCCGTGGCGCACGCGGCCAGGAAAGAGGAGCGCAAGTGAGCGACCTGACTGCCGAAGGCGGCCACGGGGCCGTCCCGCTCGAGGGTGTTCCCGCCGCGCCCGGGCCGGTCAAGCACGACTGGCCGTTGTACGAGGTGTTCGTCCGGGGCAAGCGCGGGCTGAACCACGTGCACGTCGGCTCGCTGCACGCGGCCGACGACGAGATGGCGCTGCACCACGCGCGTGACCTGTACACGCGGCGCAACGAAGGCGTGTCGATCTGGGTCGTGCGCGCCTCCGACATCACGGCGTCGTCGCCGGACGAGAAGGACCCGTTCTTCGCGCCGAGCGGCGACAAGGTCTACCGGCACCCGACGTTCTACGACATCCCCGAGGAGGTGCCGCACATATGAGTTTCGACAACGTCTACGAGTCGCTGACCGAGGAGAACGACGCCCGCTGGGCGTTCGGCACCGGCTTCGAGGACCCGCTGTCCGGAGTGGACACGTCTGTTCCGTCCGGTGTGGACGGTGCTCAGCTGGCCGCGTACTGCCTGATGCTCGGCGACGACGCGCTGATCTTTTCCCACCGCCTGCAGGAGTGGTGCACGAACGCGCCCGAGCTGGAGGACGAGGTCGCGATCGCGAACATCGGCCTCGACCTGCTCGGCCAGGCCCGGCTGCTGCTGGCTCGCGCCGGCAAAGCCGACGGCTCCGCGCGTTCGGAAGACTCGTTCGCGTTCGACCGCGTCGAGCGCGAGTTCCGCAACGTCCGGCTCGCGGAGCTGGGCGGCGGGCACTTCGGGCACCTGATCGCGCGGCTGTTCGTGTTCTCGACGTGGCGGCTGGCTTTGTTGCAGCGACTGGTGTCGTCGGTGGACCCCGTGCTCGCGGCCATCGCGGACAAGGGCGTCAAGGAAGTCACCTACCACCGCGACTACGCGGCGCAGTGGCTGGTCCGGCTCGGCGACGGCACGCCGCTGTCGCATGAGCGGATGCAGGAGGGGCTCGACGCGGTCTGGCCGTACATCGGCGAGCTGTTCAAGACGCACCCTCTTGAACTGGTGGACGCTGCTTCGCTGCGTCCGGAGTTCGATCTTGTCCTGGACCAGGTGCTGTCCGCGGCGACGTTGAGTCGGCCTTCGTCCGGTGACATCGCCGGCGTCTCGGGCCGGACGGGCCGCGACGGCGTTCACACCGAGCAGCTGGGACTCCTGCTGGCCGAGCTGCAGAGTGTGGCCCGGGCGATGCCGGACGCGAAATGGTGACCGCGTCTCTGGTCGCCGCGACCGTCACCGACCCCGAGCTGCCGATGCTGACGCTGGCCGACCTGGGCGTGCTGCGTTCGGTGTCCGAAGAGGACGGTCGCGTCGTCGTCGCGATCACGCCGACGTACACCGGCTGCCCGGCGATGGACACCATGCGCGACGACCTGGAGCACGCGCTGGTCACGGCGGGCTACGCGGACGTCGAGATCCGGACGCAGCTGGCGCCGTCGTGGACGTCGGACTGGATCACGTCGGAAGGCCGTCGCAAGCTGGCCGAAGCGGGGATCGCGCCGCCGGGCGCGGCGCCGCGGCGGTCGGGCCCGATCCCGCTGACGCTGTCGGCGCCGGTGTCGTCGGTGCCGTCGGTGCCGTGCCCGCTGTGCGGGTCCGCGGACACGGAGGAGCAGTCCCGCTTCGGCGCGACGGCGTGCAAGGCGCTGCGGCGCTGCCGGTCGTGCCAGGAGCCCTTCGAGAACGTCAAGGAGATCTAGGTGGCGTTTCACCCCTTGAAGGTCGCGGGCATCGCGCGCCTGTGCGACGACGCCGTCGCCGTGACGTTCGACGTGCCCTCCGCGCTGGCTTCGGACTTCGACTTCAAACCGGGCCAGTCGCTGACGCTGCGCCGCTCGGTGGACGGCCGCGACGAGCGCCGTTCGTACTCGATCTGCGCGGCGGCGGGAACGGCGCCGCGAGTGGGCGTCCGCCTGGTTCCGGGCGGCTTGTTCTCGTCGTGGCTGCTGAACGACGTCCGCGCGGGCGACACGATCGAGGTCGCCCCGCCCACGGGTTCGTTCACCCCGGATCTGACGCAGGGCGGCCACCACGTCCTGATCGCGGCGGGCTCGGGCATCACGCCGGTGCTGTCGATCGTGTCGTCGCTGCTGGCCACCCCGGACGCGACGGTGACGGTGCTGTACGGCAACCGCCGCACGGACACGGTGATGTTCGCGGACGAGCTGGCGGACCTGAAGGACCGCGCACCATCCCGCTTGGAGCTGATCCACGTCCTGTCCCGCGAGCCCCGCGAAGCGGAGCTGTTCACCGGCCGCCTGGACGTCCCCAAGCTGCGGCAGCTGTTCTCGTCGCTGGTTCCGGTGTCCGAAGTGGACCACTGGTGGCTGTGCGGCCCGTTCGAGATGGTGACGGGCGCGCAGGAGCTGCTGACGTCGCTCGACGTGCCGCGCGCACGCATCCACCAGGAGCTGTTCTACGTCGACACCCCGCCGGAGCCCGTCGCGCACCTGGACCCCGAGGTCGCCGGAGAATCATCGGAAGTCCGGGTGGTCCTGGACAGCCGCTCTTCGACGATGACGCTGCCCAGATCGTCCTCGGTCCTGGACGGCGCGCAGAAGTTCCGCCCGGACCTGCCGTTCGCCTGCAAGGGCGGCGTGTGCGGCACCTGCCGGGCGCGAGTCACGGAGGGCAAGGTGGACCTGCGCCGCAACTTCGCCCTGGAAGAGGCGGAGGTGGCGGCGGGTTTCGTCCTGACGTGCCAGTCGTACCCGGTCTCGGAAACGGTCACGGTCGACTACGACGCCTGAGGCTTTCGCGGGCTGTCCACAGGGGTCCTCACTTGTGGACAACCCGAGGCTCCAGCGCCGTTTCCGTGGGTCCGGACGGTGGTCGCCACTAGACTGGACCTGGGGACGCCCCCCTGGGAGTGGCGGGGGAGTTTCAGCTGGTGCCGAGGTGGGTCAGAGCATGCGGCGGCGGCGGCGACGGCGTGAGCGGGGCGTCTCGGCGGTGTCCTCGCCGACAAGCGCGGTCTCGTCTTCCGGGGGCTTCGGCTCCGTGAGGCCCAGCATCTCCGCCGCCAGCTGCTGTGAGCTTGCGAAGGCGCCCGTCGGGACCTTTTGCGCGCGGCGCAGCGCCGAGGGGCGGAGGCGGTTGTAGCCGCGGACCGTCACCGGGCGGCGCTGGCGCAGCTCGTACGCCGGTTCCTCCGCCAGCTCGCTCGCCAGCTCGCGGTCGATCAGGATCGTGCCCGGGCGGGCCACCGACGTCAGGCGGGCCGCCAGGTTGACGACCGAGCCGTAGACGTCGCCGAAGCGGTTCAAGACGCGGCCGGACGCCATGCCCGCGCGGACCGCCGGAATGCTCTCGTCCGCCGAGGTGCGCTCGGACAACGCCAGCGCGATCTCCGCCGCGGCCACCGCCGAGTCGGCGACGAACAGGACCTCGTCGCCGATCATCTTCACCACGCGGCCGTGGTGCTCGGCGATCGTCTCCGTCGCCAGCAGCTCGAACACGTCGAGCACGCGGCTCAGCTCGTCCTCGTCGATCTGGCGCGTCAGGCGCGTGTAGCCGACCATGTCGACGAACCCGACCACCTGGGTGCGCGTCTCGAGGTTCTCGTCCGGCGCGGCGAACGCCCGGCCGGCGTACGCCGCCAGGTGCCGGCGCCAGACGAAGTTCTGCACCTGCTCGAGCTCCGGCAGCAGCCGGTCGACGAGCCGGGCCACCTGGCGCTCGCTGCGGCCCAGCTCCGGCTGCTCCTTGATCAGCTCGAACAGCATGTCGACCTGCCACTCGGCCAGCCGCGACAGGTGCTGGCCGAGCGCGCGCGTCACCGACACCTCGATGCTCGGGTCGATCAGGCCCGACCGCACCAGCTGATCCGCCGTCCGCATGGCCTCGACGTCGGCGTCGGTGAAGACCACCTCGTCGTCGGGGACGGTCGCGAACCCCAGCGCACGCCAAAGCCGGCGCGACCGATCGTCGGGCACGCCGGCCTTCTCGGCCACTTCGAGCCGGGTGTACTTCCGCCGGCCGCCGAGCAGGATCCGCTCGAGCCGCTGCTGAAGCCCTTCGCCCGAATCGGTCACGTCAGGTCGTGTGGACGATCAGCACGTCCACACCGGACTTGCGCGCCACCTCCGACGGCACCGAGCCCAGGATCCTGCCCGCGATCGTGTTCAACCCGCGGTTGCCGACGACCAGCAGGTCCGCCTCGCGCTCGTGGACGACCTTGCGCAGCGATTCGACCGGGTCGCCCTTCACCGCGACCGTGTCGATCTTCTCCGCGCCGGCGCGGACCGCCCGGTCGCGCGCGGACTGCAGGGTGTCCTCGGCCGGCGCCGAGCCGACGACCTGGTAAGCCTCGTCACCCAGGACGTCCTGGGCCTTGTCGACGTCGGTCTTGCTGGCCGGGTAGAACGCGCACGTGATGACGAGCGTCGCCCCCGCGTCGCCGGCCACCGCCGCCGCGCGGTCCACCGCCGCGAACGAAGACTCCGAGCCGTCCGTGCCCACCACCACGGTCCGATATGCCGCACCCATGCGCAAAACCTCCACGTGATCCCGCGTGAGCAGGGACGATGACGGTCGGCCTCGACCGCGCGGGCTCGTCCGAGCTCGTGTCGGGTCGAAGGCTACTCGCCAGTCGCTTTCTGCGCTCCGCTTGGCCGCGGACTGGGCTTCGGTGTGGGCTTGGGGGCAGGCTTCGCAGCCGGCTTCGGCTTCGGAACGTCCGAGGCCCGGATCCGGATGGTCTCCTCGACGTCGTTCACCGGCTTCGTTTTCCCGGTGTCGGATTTCGCCGCGGGCTGGTCCGGTTTCAGGTCCGCCGCCTTCAAATCGGTCGTGACCTCCGCGGGCACCTTCACGTCGTCGCCGAGGACGGTGTGCGCCTCGGCGAGCACCGCCCGCGCCGCGCGCACCTGCTCGGCCAGCCCGCCGCGCACCTTGCGCAGCGAGTCGACACGTTCATTCGCCTGGGTGATCCGCCGGTTCGACTCGTCGGTCGCCGTCGAGACGCGGCGCCGGGCCTCGTCCGCGGCCTCGGCGAGGCGAGCGTTGGCCTCGTTGAGCGAGTCCTGACGACGCTTGTTCGCGTCCGCGACCGACTCCCGCTGACGGCGGTCGATCTCGGCCTTCGCGGTCTTCTCCTCGTCGAGGATCTTCGTGCGGATGTCGGCGGCGTCCTGCGTCGCCTCCTGGACGCGGCGCGCGGCCTCGGCCTTGCTCGCCGCTTCCTGCTCGGCCAGCACCCGCATCGCCTCGCTGCGGCGCGCGGCCATCGCGATCTCGAAGTCCTCTTCGACCTTCGTCCGCCGGTCTGACGACTCGGTGTCGAGCTTCGTGCGCTCGGCCTCGGCCTTGTCGGTGATCTCCGTGGCCTGCGCGCGGGCGTCCTCGAGCACCTTGCGGTGCTCCGCCTCCATCTCCTTGCGGCGCAGGTCGAGCTCGGTGAGCAGCTGCTCGTAGCGGGCGCGCATGGCGCTCGCGTCCGTCTCGGCCTTGGCCCGGATGTGGCCGGCCTCCGCTTCGGCGCGGGCCCGCGTGTCCGCGGACTCGTCCTGGGCCAGGCGCAGCATCCGCTGCAGCCGCTCCGAGAGGCCTTCGACGCTGGTGGGCGGCTGGGCCAGCCGGTCGACCTGCCCGCGCAGGTCCGCGATCTCGCCGCGCGCGATCTCCAGCTGCCGGGCCAGGTCGCCGGCCTGCGCGATGGCGGCGTCCCGATCCGCGGTGAGCATCTTCAGGTCGGCGTCCAGCCGTTCGAGGTGCTCGTCGACCTGTGCTCGGCTGTACCCGCGCTTCGCCACGTCGAAGCCGGCTCCCAGCGGCACAAGCTCCCGTTCATCGCCAAGGCTCATGCGCCTACCGTAGTCGCAGCCGGGTCACGGAAGGGTGAGCACCCGGGGCCTGCGCCGAAAGTACCGCCCGATGCGGCGAAAGGATCTTGCCGGATCGGGCCGGATCCAGGCGGATCCCGACGCCGCGATCCGGCCCCTTTCCCGCTCAGGCGCCGCGAAACGCGTTGATCCCCTCGAGGTGCTTCGCGCGCTTCTCCTCATTGCGGACGCCAAGGCCTTCCTGCGGCGCGAGCGCGAGCACACCGACCTTGCCCTGATGCGCGTTGCGGTGCACATCCAGCGCGGCCTGCCCGGTGTCCTCGAGCGAGTACGTCTTCGACAGCGTCGGGTGGATCAGACCCTTCGCGATCAGCCGGTTCGCTTCCCAGGACTCGCGGTAGTTCGCGAAATGGGAGCCGACGATCCGCTTCAGGTTCATCCACAGATAGCGGTTGTCGTACTGGTGCATGTATCCCGAGGTCGACGCGCAGGTGACGATCGTCCCGCCCTTACGCGCGGCGTAGACGGACGCGCCGAACGTCTCCCGGCCCGGGTGCTCGAACACGATGTCCGGGTCCTCGCCGCCGGTCAGCTCGCGGATCTTCGCGCCGAAGCGCTGCCACTCCTTCGGGTCCTGCTCGGTGTCGCTCTTCCAGAACTTGTAGGCCTCGGCGCTGCGGTCGATGATCAGCTCCGCGCCCAGCTTCCGGCAGATCGCCGCCTTCTCCGGGCTCGACACCACACACACCGGGATAGCGCCGCCGTTCAACGCGTACTGCGTCGCATACGACCCGAGCCCACCCGAGGCGCCCCAGATCAGGACGACGTCACCCTGCTTCATGTCCGCGCCGTTGCGCGAGACCAGCTGCCGATAGGCCGTCGAGTTGACCAGCCCGGGCGAGGCGGCTTCCTCCCAGGTCAGGTGGTCCGGCTTCGGCATCAGCTGATTCGCCTTGACCAACGCGACCTCGGCCAGGCCGCCGAAGTTCGTCTCGAAGCCCCAGATCCGCTGCTCGGTGTCGAGCATCGTGTCGTTGTGCCCGTCCGGGCTTTCCAGCTCGACGTTCAGGCAGTGCGCGACCACCTCGTCGCCCGGCTTCCACGTGTGCACACCGACCCCGGTCCGCAGCACAACACCGGACAGGTCCGACCCGACCACGTGATACGGCAGATCGTGGCGCTTCGCCAGCGGCGACAGCTTCCCGTACTTCTTGAGGAACTTGAACGTCGGGATCGGCTCGAAGATCGACGTCCACACGGTGTTGTAGTTGATCGCGCTCGCCATCACCGCGACCAGCGCCTCACCAGGGCCCAGTTCCGGGACGGGCACGTCATCGACGTGGAGCGACTTGCGCGGATCCTTGTCCCGGCTCTCGAGGCCGTCGAACATGTCGACCTCGTCCGCGTGGACGGTCACCCCTCGATAGCTCTCCGGCACGGGCAACGAGCCGACCGCGGCCGACTCGCCGTTCAGGATGGCCTGCTGGATCTCGCCGAGCTGCGTCATTGATTCCTCCGGGGTCAACGGCGTTGGCGGCCGAAATTACTCGCCGGTAACTCGCGTCCACAACTGTACGAGACAAGCAGCACGACTTCACCTCGAACTGTGACGGAGCAGTCTTGACCGGCTGGCCAGTCAAAGTGCACGATCGAAGCCGGGAACACCCCGCCCGACCAGCAGGATCACCTACGAAGGTGAGCACGAATGAGTGAAGTCTCTCCGCGCGCATGGACCCGGCCCCACGACTGGGCCGAGGTCGTCATCGGAGCCGTCGCCGCTCTTTCACCCCTTTGGCTGAGCACGGACACGACCGCGATGTGGACGATGGTCGTCCTGGGAGCGTTGATCGCCCTCGACGGCCTGGCCTCGCTCGCGGTGCCCGGCGCGGTCTACGGCGAAGGCATCCGGACAGCCCTCGGCGTGCTGTTCTCCATCGCGCCGTGGGTGCTGGGCTACACCGAGTTCACCGGCGCGTCCTGGACGTCCTGGATCGCCGGAGTGCTGACGGTCGTCGCCGGCGCGGCGGCGATGCCGGTCGCGACCGCGGCGCACCGCACAGCGGGCCAGCACTGATCGGCCGGGCACCTGAGCGGCCGGCACTTCAGCTGCCGACACCGAGCGGTCGGCACCTGAGTGGCCGGCACTCGGCGGTCGGCACTGCGCGGGCCGGCCTTTGAGTGGCAGCACTGAGCGGCAGGCGCTTGGGTGGCCGACACTGAGCGACCGGCGCAGGCCGCCCCGCACGGGGCGGCCTGCGCAGTCCGACCGGCTTTGCGTGGCCGGCACACCGAACGACCGGCAGTTGGACGACCAGGAGGCACCGGAATGACCGAGGACTCGGCGAAAGAACGCATCCTCTGCGCCGCCGAGGCGCTCTTCGCCGAGTCCGGCTTCGACGCCACCCCGACCTCCCGCATCGCGGAGCGGGCCGGGGTGCCGAAGGGCCTGGTGCACTACTACTTCCGGCACAAGGCGGACCTGCTCACCGCGCTCGTCGAGCGGCTGCCCGACGAGCGCATCGAACCGGCCGTGGTCGTCGTCCCCGGCGACCTCGCGGGCAGCCTGCGCCGGCTCGTCCGTGAACTGGACCACCGCTTCAGCCGCTCACTCGGGCTGTCGCACCTGCTGTGGCGCGAGGCCGACACCCACCACGTCGTCCGCGACGCCCTCCACGAACGCTTCCAGGCCCTGGTGCGCCAGGTTCGTACGGTGATCCTGGCGGCCACCGGCGGCCACTTGTCGAACGCCGACGTCGACCGCGCATCGGGTCTGCTGGCCCGCGCGGTCAGCCACCGGCACGCGACGGCCCGCCACTCGGAGGGAGACCTCCCCGCCGAGTTCGACGGCGAGCTCACTTTCATCGCGGAGTCGCTCGCCGCCAAGGCCGCATCGCCTGGCGCCACACCCGCCAAGGCGACACCCGCCTAGCAGCGCGCCCGCCGAAGTCGCATCGCCAGGCGCCGCACTCGCCAAGGCCGCCCCGCCCCGCATGCGCGGTTTCGCGCCGGACCTGTTCTGCCGGGCAGGGTTCCGCGTCGGCGCTAGTGCGCGGAGCCGTTCTTGGCCGGCTCCACCAGCTCCACGAGAACGCCGCCCGCGTCCTTCGGGTGGACGAAGTTCACCCGGCTGTTGGACGTACCGCGCTTCGCCTCCGCGTACAGCAGGCGCAGGCCCTGACCGCGCAGTGCCGCCGCAGCGGCGTCCACATCGGACACGCGGTACGCCAGCTGCTGCAGCCCCGGCCCGCTCTTCGCCAGGAACTTGCCGATCGCCGAGTCGTCGCGCAGCGGGGCCAGCAGCTGGATCTGCGTCTCCGTGCCCGCCGTGCCGGGCGCGCGCAGCATCGCCTCACGCACTCCCTGCTCCTCGTTCACCTCCTCGTGCGCCACTTCGAGGCCGAAGTGCGCGCGGTGGAACTCGATGGCCGCGTCCAGGTCCGGGACCGCGATGCCGACGTGGTCGATGGCCGTCACGAACGGCCGCAGGGCGTCATTCATGGAGGCAGGATAGGCGGCCGCGGCACGGCGTCGAGCCGGAATCGTCGCGTGCCCCGCCTCACACTGGCTCCATCAAGAAGCCCACCCCCCGGGTATGGTCGAGCGAACTGCCCATGCGCCGAAGCTTGGAGGACGCCGTGTCCGGTTCCGTGATCCTGGGTGCCGCCCGTACACCGATCGGGCGCCTGCTGGGGTCCCTCAAGGACCTCACGGGGGCGCAACTGGGCGGGGTCGCGATCAAAGCGGCCCTCGAACGCGCCGGGGTCGCCCCGGACGCGGTGCAGTACACGATCATGGGCCAGGTGCTGACCGCCGGCGCCGGTCAGATCCCGGCCCGCCAGGCCGCGGTCGCCGCGGGCATCCAGATGAGCGTGCCCGCGCTGACGATCAACAAGGTCTGCCTCTCCGGCCTCGACGCCATCGCGCTCGCCGACCAGCTGATCCGCGCCGGCGAGTTCGACATCGTCGTCGCCGGTGGCCAGGAGTCGATGACCCAGGCGCCGCACCTGCTGCCCAAGTCCCGCTCCGGCTTCAAGTACGGCGACACCACGCTCGTCGACCACATGGCCTACGACGGTCTCTTCTGCGCCTTCGACCAGGTCGCCATGGGCGCCTCGACGGAGAAGTACAACTCCCGCTACGGCGTCACCCGCGAGCAGCAGGACGCGTTCTCGGCGCGCTCCCACCAGCGCGCCGCCGAAGCCATCAAGAACGGCTACTTCGCCGACGAGATCGCGCCGGTCTCCATTCCGCAGCGCAAGGGTGACCCGGTCGTCTTCGACACCGACGAGGGTGTCCGCGCCGACACCACCGCCGAAGGCCTCGCGAAGCTGCGCCCCGCGTTCGCCGCCGACGGCACCATCACTGCGGGGTCGGCCTCGCAGATCTCCGACGGCGCCGCCGCGGTGGTCGTGGCCAGCAAGGCCAAGGCCGAGGAGCTGGGACTCACGGCGATCGCCGAAATCGGTGCGCACGGGGTCGTCGCCGGTCCGGACGCGAGCCTGCACGAGCAGCCGTCGAACGCCATCCTCGCCGCGCTGGCGAAGGAGAAGCTCACCGCCGACGCGCTCGACCTGGTCGAGATCAACGAGGCGTTCGCCGCCGTCGGCCTGGTGTCGACCGACAAGCTCGGCATCGACCCGGAGAAGGTCAACGTCAACGGCGGCGCCATCGCGCTCGGCCACCCGATCGGCGCGTCCGGGGCGCGGCTGGCCGTGCACCTGATCCACGAGCTGCGCCGCCGCGGCGGCGGGCTCGGTGCCGCCGCGCTGTGCGGTGGCGGTGGCCAGGGCGACGCCCTGCTGCTGCGGGTGCCGTCCGCGTAAGTGGCCGGCGCACTCGACCTCGACGATCTGGTCGGCCGCGCGCGGGACGGGCAACCCCGTGCCGTCGCGCGGCTCCTTTCGCTCGTCGAGGACGCCCACCCGCGTGTCGCGGAGATCGCGCGAGCGCTGACGCCGCACACCGGGCGGGCCCGGATCGTCGGGCTCACCGGCCCGCCCGGCGTCGGCAAGTCGACTTCGACGTCGGCTTTGCTGACGGCGCTGCGCGCGGAGGGCAAGCGGGTCGGGGTGCTCGCGATCGACCCGTCTTCGCCGTTTTCGGGCGGGGCGCTGCTCGGCGACCGGATCCGGATGACCGAGCACGCCACCGATCCCGGCGTGTTCATCCGCTCGATGGCCACCCGCGGGCACCTCGGCGGGCTTTCGTGGGCCACCCCGCAGGCCGTGCGCGTGCTCGACGCCGCCGGTTTCGACGTGGTGCTGATCGAGACCGTCGGGGTCGGACAGTCCGAAGTGGACGTCGTGAAGCTGGCCGACACCACCGTGGTGCTGCTCGCTCCGGGCATGGGCGACGGGATCCAGGCCGCCAAGGCCGGGGTGCTGGAGATCGCCGACGTCTTCGTCGTCAACAAGGCTGACCGCGACGGCGCGGAGGCCACGGTGCACGACCTCAAGCAGATGATCTCGCTGGCGCGCCGGGAGATCCGCGGGCCGAGCTGGCGCCAGCCGATCGTCCGGACGGTCGCGGCCAAGGGCGAGGGAGTCGACGACGTCGTCCGCGCGCTGGCCGAGCACCACGACTGGCTGGTCGCCCACGACGAGCTGGGCCGCCGCCGGGTGGCGCGGGCCCGCGACGAGGTGGAGGCCATCGCGCTCCGGCGGTTGCGAGCCGAGCTGACCGACCTGCGTGGTGGCGGTCGGCTGGCCGGCGTGGCCGAGCGGGTCGTCGCCCGGGAGCTGGACCCGTTCGCCGCCGCGGACGCGCTGATCGCGGACCTGCGGAGCTAGTGCGGGTTCCGCGGTCGGACGGAAGCGGCGCACTACGCGGCTGATGAGCCGGAGGATCAGAGCGCCCACGGCCACTCCCCGGTCAGGTGCGTTCTCAGCAGTGCCGCGTGGGACAACGGTTTCGACAGGTTCTCGACCTCGCCGTTCGTGGTGTAGTCCAGCAGCACGATGTCCCGCTCCGCGCTCGCTTCGCGGAGTTCGCCGACCAGGTCGGCCAGCTTGTTCTCCAGGACCCAGCGGTAGGACGGCAGGTAGATCCGCCTACGGGCCTGTTCGTACGCCAGCAGCTCCGAGCCTTCGACGCCGGTGCGGTGACCCACCACCTCGCCGTGTTTGCGGACCGTGCGCTTCAGGCCCTTCATCGACGTCACGCCCAGCTTCCCGACGTCGATTCCGGTGCCGCGGAAGACTTTCAGCGCCTGCCAGATCCCTTCGACCGACGCGCTCTCGACGCCAGGTGAGTAGGGCACCGGGATCCCGCCGTGCGGGTAGAACGGGCTGAACCGCACCCACGGCTCCGGACCGCGCGACGTCACGTCCGCGATCAGCGCGCCGGGATGGCTTGCCGCCACGGTGTTTCTTCGCCGGTTGACCACGTGGACCGTCATGACTTCCCCCTTCGCCGGGCGGCGCTTTGCCGCGTGATCGAGATCGTGCTCCGGGGGTCCGACAATTTCCGGGGTCCGGCGCCGCGGTTCACCCGAGTGGATGACATGGGCGACTTTTGCCGGTTCTTCTTGTCGGTGGCGGGCCCTAGACTGCGGGACGCTCCGGAACCGGGCGATCACTGGGAGGGCGTGCAGGATGAAGAAAGCACTGGTCACCGCGCTGGCGGTCGGCGCGTTGTTCGCGGCCGGGAGCGGCGTCGCCGCCGCGGCCGACACCGCGCCACCGCCGAAGACCACGCACGGCCCCTGCCAGTACACCGAGACGCCGGACGAGCCGGCTTCCCGGCCGGTGCCGCTGCCGCCCGACCCGCGGCACACCCCGGACCGCGGCAAGGTCGACGTCGCGGTCCCGACCAGCCAGGGCGCGCTCCCGCTGCGGCTCGACCGCGCGAAGGCACCGTGCACGGTGCAGAGCTTCCTGCACCTGGCGCAGCACCGGTTCTACGACCGCACGGTGTGCCACCGGCTGACGTCGTACCCGACGCTGAAGGTCCTGCAGTGCGGCGACCCGACCGCGACCGGCGAGGGCGGGCCGGGTTACAAGTACAAGGACGAGCTGCCGGTGGACCTGCCGCCGGCCCCCACCGACCCGACCGGCGCGCGCCGGGTCTACGCGCGGGGGTTGCTGGCGATGGCCAACGCGGGTCCGGCGACGAACGGCTCGCAGTTCTTCGTCGTGTACGGCGATTCCGCGCTGCGGCCGGACTACACGGTGTTCGGCACGGTCGGCGCCGCGGGCTTGCGGACGCTGGACAAGGTTGCCGCCGCCGGTATTCAGCCGACCGCGGACGACCCGGCGCCCGTCGACGGGACGCCGGTGCTGAAGACGGAACTGCTGCGGGTGCGGCCCGACTGCTGGTTCTGACGGGTACCGCGGGCCACCTCGACGGGGTGGCCCGCGGGATCGGTACGGGCTTGCGTGATTGATGGCGAAACTGGCGCGGTTGGGCCGGTCTGGTGGTTCGGCTGGCCTGCTGTGATGGGGGCCGGAACTCATGTGGTTGGGAGCGGGACTGGCGTGATGGGGGCCGGAACTCGGGTTGCTGGGCCCAGAAACTCGGGCGGCTGACTCGGTTCTGGCGTGGTTGGGCCCGGAATTCGCGCGATTGGGGTCGTAATTGGCGTGATTGGGGCCGGAACTCGGGTGACCGGAGGCGGGACTCGTGTGATTGGCGGCGGGATTCGCGTGATCGGCGAGGCATCTCGTGTGATTGAACGGGCATCACGCGTGATTGAGGGGTCGACTCGCGTGCCTGGAGGGTCGGTTCGCGTGCCTGGAGGGTCGGTTCGCGTACTTGGGGGGTCGGTTCGCGTGTCTGGAGGGGCTGGCCCGTGGCTGGGAGGTGAGTCGCGCGTGAGGGTCAGGTGTTGATTTCCCAGAGGGCCTCTACCAGGGTTTGGACTGCTCCGTTGTAGGCGTGTTTGGGGGGTGCCGCGTAGCCGACTATCAGGCCTCCGGGGCGGTTTGGGTCCATCCAGTAGGTGCCCAGGCCTTCTATGCCGATTGCGCGGCGGCGGCAGGCTGCCATGGCTTCTGTTTCTGTGGGGCCCTCTGGGGGGAGCATCAGCAGGAGGTGGAGGCCCGCCGCTATGCCGTGGGGGCGTACTGAGTCCGGCAGGGCTTCCAGGAGCCGGGCGCGGCGGGCTCGGTACTCCGCCCGGCAGCGGCGGATGTGCTGGTCGTAGGCGCCCGAGTCGATCAGTTCGGCCAGGGCCAGCTGGTTCAGGATCGCCGGGCGGGAGCCGCTGTCCGACATGGCCGCGCGGACCGGCTCTACCAGGGAACGTGGCAGGACCAGCCAGGCGAGGCGGAGTGCGGGGGCCAGGGTTTTGCTTGCTGTGCCTGCGTAGATGACCCGCTCCGGTGCCAGGGCCTGCAGGGCGCCGACCTGCTGGTGGTCGAAGCGGAACTCGCCGTCGTAGTCGTCTTCCAGGATCAGGGCGCCCGAGCGGGTCAGCTGCGTGCGGCGGTGCGGGGCCAGCGTCACACCCGTGGGGTACTGGTGTGCCGCCGTGACGACCACCGCCGGACTGTCCACTGCGGACACGTCGATGCCGTGTTCGTCGACCTCCACGCCGACGATTCGCTGGCCCTGCGCCGCCGCGATGTCGCGGTACATGTGCAAAGACGGGTTTTCGAAGGCCATCTCGGTGATGCCGAGGCCCACAAGGGCCCTCGCGAGGACGGCGATCGCGTGGGAATAGCCGTGGCACACCACGATCCGCGCCGGGTCCGCGACCACCCCGCGGCTGCGGGCCAGGTACGCGGCGAGCGTGTCGCGCAGCTCCGGGGCGCCGAGTTCCGACTCGTAGCCGAAGGCCGCCGCCGGGGTGCGCAGCAGGGCGCGGCGGGTTGCGATGATCCAGGCCTGGCGGGGGAACGCCGTCAGGTCCGGGCGGCCCGGCCGCAGGTCCCAGCGCGGGGCCGGGTCGCGGGGCGCCGGCCGGGGCGCGGACTGGGGGAGCGCGCCCGCCGTCGCGACGCGGGTCGGGGCGCCCTGGGCCGTGTGCAGGTAGCCCTCGGCGGCGAGGTCGGCGTAGACGCGGGTCACCGTGCCGCGGGCGATGCCCAGGTCCTGGGCCAGCGCCCGGGTCGACGGCACAGTTGCGCCCGGCTGCCAGCGGCCCTCGCGGATGGCCGCCCGGATCGCCGCGGCCAAGCCGGGGCGCCCGGTTTCCGGCTGCCAGTCGAGGTGGACGTCGAGGCCGGAACTGGTCCACGAATCTGCCATGTGACTGGACCATACTCGTGGGCCAGTTCGGGCTAGCGTGAAACCATGACGAAGCGAATCGGACTCGGGCACGCGCCCGGGATCTACAAGGCGATGGCGAACGTGCAGGCCGAGGTGGAGAAGGCCGCCGCGAACGCGGGGGTCGACCACAAGCTGCTGGAACTGGTGAAGATGCGCGCCTCGCAGCTCAACGGCTGCGCGTTCTGCCTCGACATGCACAGCCGCGACGCGCTCGAGTCGGGCGAGTCGCCGCGGCGGCTGTTCGTGCTCGACGGCTGGCGCGAGACGACCCTGTTCACCGAGCAGGAGCAGGCCGCCCTCGCCCTCACCGAGGCGATGACCAAGCTGTCCGCGACCCAGAGCGTCCCCGACGACGTCTACGAGGCCGCGGCCGAGGTGTTCACCGAAGACCAGTACCGCGCCATCGCGTGGGAGGTCATCGCGATCAACAGCTGGAACCGGATGGCCGTCACCAGCCACACGCCGCTGCCGAAGCGTGACGCGTGAGCGCCGCCGCGCTCAAGGCCCTGCACGTCCCGGGCACGCCGCTGGTCCTGCCGAACGCGTGGGACGCCGACACCGCGAAGGCCGTCGAGGCCGCTGGGTTCCCCGTGATCGCGACCAGTTCGGTCGCCGTCGCGGCCGCTCTCGGGTTCCCGGACGGGGAGCAGGCACCGGTCGACGAGATGTTCGCGGCCGCCGCGCGGATCGTGAAGGCCGTCGGCGTGCCCGTCACGGTGGACGCCGAGTCCGGCTACGGCCTGTCCGGCGCCGAGCTGGCCGGCCGGCTCCTGGACATCGGCGCGGTCGGCCTCAACTTCGAGGACACCGACAGCGCCACCGGGCAGGTCCGGCCGGTCGTCGTGCAGGCCGACCGGATCGCCGCCCTGCGCGAAGCGGCGGGTGACGCACTGGTGATCAACGCCCGCGTCGACGCCTTCCGCGGCGCGAGCGACCCCCACGACGTGCTGACCGCCAACGTCGCCCGGGCGAAGGCGTACTTCGCGGCCGGCGCCGACTGCGTCTACCCGATCCACCTGCGGACCCCGGACGTGCTGGCGGAGTTCGTGCAAGGCGTCGGCGGCGCGGTCAACGCGCCCGCGTGGCCGGGCAGCCCGGGGATCGCCGGCCTGGCCGAGCTGGGCGTGGCGCGGATCTCGCTGGGCGGCGGCCTGTGGGGCCACACCCGGAAGTTCCTGGCCGACACGCTGGCCGAGGTCGCCAAGGGCACCCTGCCGTACTGAAATGGCCGAAGGCCGCCGCGAGGGGATCGGGAACACCCTCGCGACGGCCTTCGGTGTCGGGCGGCCGTTAGTGGGAGACGGCCTTCTCGGCGCCCGCGCCGGTGAGGGAGCGGACCTCCATTTCGGCGTACTTCTTCGCGTTGTGCTCCTTCGACAGGACCGTGCCGAGCCAGCCGAGGAAGAACGCGATCGGGATCGAGACCAGGCCCGGGTTGTCGAGCGGGAACCAGTGGAAGTCGACGCCCTGAAGCATCGACGCGCTCTTGTGCGTCTTCGGGTCGATCGGCTTGCCCGAAACGGCGGGGGAGAACACGATCAGGATGATCGTGATGGCCAGGCCGCCGTAGATCGACCACAGCGCGCCCTGGGTGTTGAACCGCTTCCAGAACAGCGAGTAGAGGATCGTCGGCAGGTTCGCCGACGCCGCCACCGCGAACGCCAGCGCGACCAGGAACGCCACGTTCTGCCCGTTGGCCAGGATGCCGCCGAGGATCGCGACCGCGCCGATCACCAGCGCGGTGATCCGGGCGACCTTGACCTCCGAACCCGGCGTCGCCTTGCCCTTCTTGATGACGTTGGCGTAGACGTCGTGCGCGAAGGACGCCGACGCCGTGATCGTCAGGCCCGCCACCACGGCGAGGATCGTGGCGAACGCGACCGCCGCGATCAGTCCCAGCAGGACCGGCCCGCCCAGTTCGAGCGCGAGCAGCGGTGCCGCCGAGTTCGCGCCGCCGGGGGCGGCCTTGATCTTGTCCGGGCCGACCAGCGCGCCCGCGCCGTAGCCCAGCACCAGCGTGAACAGGTAGAACACGCCGATCAGCACGATCGCCCAGACCACCGAGCGGCGCGCGTCGCGGGCGGTCGGCACGGTGTAGAAGCGCATCAGCACGTGCGGCAGGCCCGCGGTGCCCAGCACCAGCGCGATGCCGAGGGAGAAGAAGTCCAGTTTGGACGTTCCGGTGGCGCCGTACTGCTTGCCCGGGCCGAGCAGCGCTTCACCCGTCTTGCCCGCCTTGTCGACCGCGCCCTGCAGCAGCGAGGAGAAGTTGAAGCCGTACTTCCCGAGCACCCACAGCGTCATCACGAGCGCGCCGACGATCAGCAGCGCGGCCTTGATGATCTGGACCCAGGTGGTCCCCTTCATGCCGCCGATGAGCACGTAGGCGATCATGATCACGCCGACGATGACGATGACCAGCGACTGGCCGGTCTTGCCCTCGATGCCCAGCAGCAGCGCGACCAGGCCGCCCGCGCCGGCCATCTGGGCCAGCAGGTAGAAGAACGACACGACCATCGTCGACGTCGCGGCCGCCGCGCGGACCGGACGCTGCTTCATCCGGAACGCCAGGACGTCGCCCATCGTGAACTTGCCGGTGTTGCGCAGCAGTTCCGCCACCAGCAGCAGCGCGACCAGCCAGGCCACCAGGAAGCCGATGGAGTAGAGGAAGCCGTCGTAGCCGTAGATGGCGATCGCGCCCGCGATGCCGAGGAACGACGCCGCGGACAGGTAGTCGCCCGAGATCGCGATGCCGTTCTGCGGGCCGGTGAACGCGCGGCCGGCGGCGTAGTAGTCCGACGCCGTCTTGCTGTTGCGGCTGGCCCGGAACACGATCACCAGCGTGATGATCACGAACACACCGAAGATGCTGATGTTGAGGAGCGGGCTGCTGCCTTCGACTCCCGCGGCGATGGTGGTGATCACGCCTGCTCCCCCTTCGTGTTGTCGGCTTCGATGTCCTCGCGGATCTTCTCCGCGATCGGGTCGAGACGGCGGTTCGCGTAGCGGACGTAGAGCCCGGTGATCACGAACGTCGAGACGAACTGCAGGAGACCGAAGATCAGGCCGATGTTGACGTTGCCGAACACCTTCGTGCTCATGAAGCCGTGCGCGTAGTCGGCGAGCAGGACGTAGAGCAGGTACCAGAGCAGGAACAACGCCGCCATCGGGAAGACGAACCGGCGCAGTCGGCTGCGCAGCTCCCGGAACTCGGTGCTTTCGTGCGCGCGTTCCCAGATGGCGTCGGCCGTGTCCGGGGGTCCGCCGGGTTCCGTCGTGCTCATGCTGCTCCCTCGCGACGTTGCGGAATGTGGTCCGCGTCACCGTAGGGAGGAGTAAGGCTCGCGTGAAGAATCAGCGGCTCAACAGCCTCGCGAGACGACGAACGGTTGACGAACGGTCGCGCGGCCTGGCCGAACGGGGTTCGTCCAGGTGCAGGCGGAGCATCGCGGACGTCGCCCAGAGCGGGGGCCGGCCGCGCAGGGAGACCAGCGCCATTACGCCGAACGCCAGCGGTACCGACCAGGGTGCCGGTTGCTGCACCAGGATCGCCACCCAGCCGTGCAGCTGCGGGCCGGCGAGGGCGAACAGGATCGAGCCGGACGACGCGATCAGCCCGGTCAGCACGCCGGCGATCCCGCCCGCCGCGGTCAGCCGCGGCCACCAGATGCCGAGCACGAGCAGCGGGCAGAACGTCGACGCGGCGACGGTGAAGCCCCACGTGACGAGCACCCCGGCGTCCAGCTCGGCCGAGCGCAGGGCCAGCAGCACCATCACGCCGGCGACGCCGAACACGGCGAACCGCAGCCGGCGCAGCCCACCCGGCACCAGGTCGTGGGCGAGCGCCCCGGACATCACCAGCAGCAGCCCGAGCGACGTCGCCAGGAACGCGGCGAACGCGCCCGCGGTCAGCAACGCCGTGAAGAACCCGCCGGCCCAGCCACTGTCCACTTGGTACGGCAGGGCGACGACGACGGTGTCGGTCGCGCCGGAGAGGTAGAGCCCGGGGACCAGGACGCGGCCGAGGACGCCGTAGATGCCGGGGAACAGGTAGAAGATCCCCAGCAGGGCCACGGTGATCGCGGCGGTGCGGCGCGCGGCGCGGCCGTCCGGGCTGGTGTGGAAGCGCATGAGCACGTGCGGCAGGCCCATCGTGCCGAGCATGGTCGCGATGAGCACGGACCACGTGCCCAGCAGCGGGTAGCCCTGGTCGCCGAGGTCGAGCAGCGGGCGCCGCCAGTCCTGGCCGCCCAGCGGTGCGCCGCCGCGGACCGCGGGCACCGCCGTGCCTTCGCCGAACACGACGACGTCCTGGCTGTGCGCGGTGAACTCGCCTGGTGGCAAGGTTTCCGCGACGCCGTTGCGTTCGACGGCGGTCGGTTCGCGGATCACCATGGTGACGTCGACTTCGAAATTCACCGGCGTCTCGCGGGTGAAGTGGGTGAACTCGACGGGGTTCAGCGCGTCGGCCCGGTTCACCGCGCCCGCCTGCAGCACCAGCCAGATCGCCGGGATCAGGAACAGCAGCAGCTTGAGGACGAACTGGAACGCCTGGACGTACGTCGCCGCGCGCATCCCGCCCAGGGCGAGGGTGACGCTGACCGCGGCGCCGGCCAGCACGACGCCGACCCAGTACGGCGTGCCGCCCACCGCCGTCAGCACGAGACCCGCGGTGCGGAACTGCGGGACGACGTAGATCGTGCCGATCACCAGCACCACTACCGCGGCGAGGCGGCGCAGGGCGGGGGAGTTGAGCCGGGCTTCGGCGAAGTCGGGCACGGTCAGCGCGCCCGAGCGCCGCATCGGCGCGGCGACCAGCACGAGCATCGCGATGTAGCCGGCGGTGAAACCGACCGGGTACCAGAGCGCGCCGATGCCGTCCTTGACGACGAGCCCCGCGACGCCGAGGAACGACGCCGCCGACAGGTACTCACCCGACACCGCGGCCGAGTTGACCAGCGGCGAGATCCGCCGGGACGCCACCAGGAAGTCCGACGTCGTGCGCATCGCGGCGACCCCGCGGACGCCGATCAGCAGCGTCATGAGCACGACCGGCGCGACGGCGAGCGCGACGCCCACTACTCGTCCTCGATGCGCTCGGCGCGGCGCAGCTGCCAGCGCGCCAGCAGCGCCATCGACGGGTACGGCAGGACCGCGATCATCAGCCAGGACAGCGGAATCCCCAGCAACCGCACCGAGTCGAGGCCGGGGAAGATCGCGAACACCCCCGGCAGGCCCAGCAGCAGCGCGAACATCAGCACCAGCGCGGGCAGGCCGTGCCGGCGCTGCGCGCGGTATAGCGCGGTGGCGCGCTGGGTCTCCGCCGGTGGCAAGCGCGGGACGCGCCAGCGGCCGCGTGAGCGACGGCGGGCATGGGCGAGGCGCGTCTGCGGGCTGGTGACGGCCACCCGCCGGATCTTGCTCATCGCGCGCCCGGCCCGAGCCGGCCGCGCTGGGCGGCTTCGAGCAGCCTGTCCCGCAGGTCGCGGGCGTGACGCCGGCTGACCGGGACGTCGCCCGCCTCGGTGTGCGCGAGCAGCCCGCCCGCGCTGTCGCTGCGCAGCTCCAGCACCGCGCCGACGGCGAGCAGGAACCCGCGGTGCACCCGGCTGAACCCGGTGCCCTCCCAATACTCCTCGAGCCGCGAGATCGGCATCCGCACCAGGTGCACGCCGCCGCGCGTGTGCAGCCGGACGTAGTCGCCGTGCGCCTCCACGAACAGGACGTCGTCGCGGCGGACGTAGCGGGTGCGGCCGCCGGACTCGACCGGCAGTGCGGCCATCGCGTCCGGGGTCGAGCGCGAAGACGGCGTGGCCATCCGGCCGACCTTCGCCAGCGCGGCGGCGAGCCGTTCGGCCCGGACTGGCTTGAGCAGGTAGTCGACCGCGCCGATGCCGTACGCGGTGACGGCGTGGCCGTCGTGCGCCGTGACGAACACGATCACCGGCGGCTCGCTCAGCTTCGCCAGCAGCGACGCCAGTTCGAGCCCGTCGAGACCGGGCATCGAGATGTCGAGGAACACCGCGTCGAACCGGTCGGCCTGAAGCAGCTTCAACGCCTTCAGCGCGTCACTCGCGCCGACGACTTCGCCGACTTCGGGCGCTTCGCGCAGCATCCGGCAGAGTTCGTCCAACGCGGGCGGCAGGTCGTCGACGGCGAGCACGCGCAGGCCCGTCACGGCAGCACCCCCGGCTGGAACAGCGGCACCCGGACGATCACCCGGGTGCCCGCCCCGACCTCGGTTTCCACGGTGAGGCCGTACCAGGCGCCGTAGACGTCCCGCAGCCGTCTGTCCACATTGGCCAATCCAAGACCGGCCGGGTCGTCCTCGCCGACGCGCCCGGCGAGCAGGTCCGCGGCCCGCTTCGGATCCATGCCGACCCCGTCGTCCTCGACGAAGATCACGCAGTCGTTCCCTTCCGCCTGGCCGTGCACCTGGACCAGCCCGGCCTCCGGGCGCGGCTCGATACCGTGCCGGATCGCGTTCTCCACCAACGGTTCCAGCACGAGGTACGGGACGGCGACGGCGAGGATCTCCGGTGCGACCCGCACCTGGACGCGCAGCCGTTCGCCCAGCACCGCGCGCTGCAGCGCCAGGTACGTCTCGATCGCGCGGAACTCCTCGGCGACGACGGTGTACTCGCCGTGCCGGGCCAGGCTGTAGCGCGTGTAGTCGGCGAAGTCGAGCATCAGGTCCCGCGCGCGGTCGGGGTCCGAACGCACCAGCGACGCGATGACGGTGAGCGCGTTGTAGACGAAGTGCGGCGACATCTCGGCCCGCAGCGCGCGCAGCTCGGCCTGCGCGGCCTGTTCGGCGGACGCCTCGAGCCGGCCGCGTTCCAGCGCCCGGATGACGAGGTCCGCGGCCTGGCCGGCGACGGAGTCCCGGACGTCGCCGACGACCAGCAGCGCCCCGGCGAGCTCGTCGTGGGCGTGCAGCGGCAGCACGAGGACGTCGTCGGCGGAGCCCGGCTCCTCGCTGTGCAGGACGCCGTCCAGGACCGTCGCGACGACGTCGTCCGGCCCGGGACGGCCCGACCAGAGCAGCACGCCGGACAGGTCGGTGAGGCCGACGCCGGGGAAGCCGAACAGCCGCCGCAGGCCGTGCGCGGCGCGGCGGGCGCGGGTGCCGGAGAGGCCGTCGCGCAGGTCGTCGGTGATCCGGCGGGCCGCGGCGAGCACCGGCAGCGGATCGGCACGGGACGCCGCCCGCAGGTGCAGCGCGGTCATCGGGCTCCCCTCGGCGACGGTGTCCAGGGCAGTAGATCCTACGGTGCGGTCCCCGGGCTAGAGGCTCTCGTCCTGGTCGGCGAGCACCTTGGCGTGCCGCCGGAAGCGGCGCCACGTGCTGTATTCACCGCTCGCGGGGGCCGGCACCTCGGCCAGGCGGCTCGGGAAGAGCCGGTCCGGCAGCGAGATCCAGCCCGTCGTGCGCGTCTCCTTCACCGCCACCCGCACCGGCCGGAACGTCGTCGGGTCGAGGTCGTCGCTGTGCCGGACGACCTCCTCGTAGAACCAGGCCGACGTGATCAGCGCGAGCACGCCCCGCGACGTCTTGAGGGCCTTCTTCAGCGGAGGCGCCTCCAGGAGCCGGAACGAGTGGTTGATCGCCGGCGCCGTGACGCCGTTGTCGTCGTAGGCGACCTCGCCCGCGTGCAGCGCCATCCGGAGCCGGATCCGCGCCTCGGCGTGGTGCGTGCGGTTGTGGCGGTGCAGCGCCACGGCGAGCGCGTTGGGCAGGTACTCGACGAACGGCCCCTTGGGGATCTCCGGCGGGGCCAGGACGAAGACGCCGTCGCCGCAGTCCTCGGTCCGGCAGCCCGCCCACGGGACACCGGCGTCGTCGAAGGCCCGGCGCAGCGCCCGGTAGAGGCCCTCGCGCAGCGCCAACCGGTGCGGCGTGGTCCGGCGCGGGTCGCCGTACCCCTCCACGTCCACCGCGAAGATCGTCCGGTGCACAGCCGGCCGTTCGTAGTTCATCGCACCCCTCCCGGCGACACATGCATGTGCTGATGCATGTGCAGCCAGTGTGACGGAAGTCGGCCGTCCGGGGGAATGGGTCATGCGGTGAACGGTTCCCCCACGACGGTGACCGGCAACGGGGGAAAGCCCAGATCAGAGGCCCTGTGAGTGGTGCGCACACCTCTCACGGGGCCTCTGACGGACCGGAAGGGATCAGCAGCTCTGCTTGTAGAAGTACTGAGAGTTGGCGTCCATGTCGTCCTTGGTGATCGAGTGCAGCTGCGCGGTCAGGTTCCGCGTCACCGGCTTGCCCTCGAGTGCCGCGACGGCCTGGTCGACACCCTGGGTGCCGATCGACGCCGGGTCCTGGGCGATCAGGGCCTGGTACTGGCCGCTCTTGAGGCCCTCGACCTCGGACGGGCTGGCGTCGAAGCCGATCAGGTTGACCGCGCCGACCTTGCCGGAGTTGCGGAGGCCGGTCGCCGCGCCTTCACCGGTGTTGAGGTTGGTCGCGAAGACGCCGATCAGGTCCGGGTTGGCGGCCAGCGCGGCCGTCACCTTGGACGCGGCCTGGTCGGGCTCGTTCTGGGTGAACTGGACGCCGATGGACTTCAGGGCCGGCGTGTTCTTCAGCTCCTCTTCGAAACCCTTGACGCGGGCGGCCGTCGTCGACGTGCCGGCGATGGTGTCGAGCACCAGCACCGAACCGCTCTTGCCGGCGGCCAGCTTGACCATGGTCTGCGCGGCGAGCTTGCCGCCCGCGGCGTTGTCCGACGAGACGGACGACTCGGCGACACTCGTGTCCTTGAGCGAGGTGTCGACCTCGACGATCTTCGTGCCGCGCGCCTTGACCTGCTGGATCGGCGCGAGCATCGCCGTGTCGTCGGTCGGCGCGATCAGCAGCGCGGCCGGCGGGTTCGCGCCGAGCGCGTTGACGAGCTGGGTCTGCAGGGGCGCGTCGAACTTCTGGGGCGCCTGCGTGGTCAGCTCGTAGCCGAGCTTCTTGGCTTCGGCCTGCGCGCCGCACTGCAGCGAGATGTAGAACGGCTCGGCCTGCACGCCCGGGATCAGCGCCAGCTTCTTGGCGTTGGCCGAGTTGGCCTGGCTGCTGCCCCCGCCGGTGTCGCCCACCGTGCCGGAACCGCACGCGGTGAGCAGCGCGGCGGCGGACGCCAGCGCCCCGGCCGCGACGAGCGTCTTGGTCAAGTTCATCGGAAGCACCTCTTTGTACTCGGGGGAACTCGGGAGTCTCGGGAACGGGGTCAGCGGGAGTTGCGCTGGCGGCGGCGCCGCTGGTCGAACCAGACGGCCGCGATCAGCACGGCGCCGACCGCGATCATCTGCCAGAAGTCCGGGACGCCGGTGATGTTGAAGCCCTTCTTCAGGACCGCGGGGATGAACACGCCGATCACGGTGCCGAGCACCGAGCCGACGCCGCCGAACAGGCTCGTCCCGCCCATCACCGTCGCCGCGATGGCGTTGAGGTTGTCGCTGGTGTGCCCGGTGATGGTGGTCGAGTTGTAGTAGGCCAGCGACAGGAACCCGGCGAGCCCGGCCAGGACGCCGGTCAGCGTGTAGACCTTCATCAGGTGCGCGGTGACGCCGATGCCCGCGCGCCGCGCGCCTTCGGCGTTCGAGCCGATGGCGAAGGTGTAGCGGCCGAACTTCGTGGTGTGCAGCAGCCACGCGCCGATCAGCGTGATCACCACGGCGATCAGCACCAGGTTCGGGACGACGCCGAAGGACGTGCCGTAGCCGAGCTGCTTGTTGAGCACGACCGGGACCGTGCGCACGTCGCTGCCGTTGTTGATGAGCAGGGACGCGCCGAGCGCCGCGCCCATCGTGCCGAGGGTGACGATCAGCGGCGGGATGCCCGCGACCGCGATGAGGAAGCCGTTGACCAGGCCCCACACCGTCCCGGCCAGGATGGCGACGACCAGCCCGACGATGATCACGCCCCAGCCCGCGCCGCCGGCGTCTCCGCCGGACATGGCTTCCATCGTCTTGCCGCCGACCATGCCCGCGAAGATGAGCACCGAGCCCACCGACAGGTCGATGCCGGACGTGATGATCACGAACGTCATGCCGACCGAGAGCACCAGCAGCACGGCCGTCTCGATGAGCAGCAGCTGGAAGTTGTACACCGTCGGGAACGCGTCCGGCGCGAGCGCGCTGAACACCACGATCAGCGCCGCCAGCACCAGCGCGATCCAGAACGTGTTGGCGCCGACGAGCCGCTTGCCCAAGGGGCGCTTGGTGAAGCCTTCTTCCACAGTGGACTGGATTTCCGGGGCCGGGGCGCTCACGCCGCCTCCTCCTGCACGAGGGCGCCGGTCATCGCGGCGACGAGGTCTTCCAGCTTGGTGCCGGCGCCGGCGAACCGGGCCACCCGCTTGCCGAGCCGGAGCACCTCGACGCGGTCGGCGACCGACAGCACCTCGGGCATGTTGTGGCTGATCAGCACGACGGCGATGCCCTTGTCGCGCACCTTCTTGATGACGTCGAGCACGCGCTCGCGCTGCACGACGCCCAGCGCGGCCGTCGGCTCGTCCATGAACACGACCTTGGACGCCCAGACGACCGACCGCGCCACCGCGACGCTCTGGCGCTGCCCGCCGGACAGCGAGCCGATCGGGACGTCGGTGCTCTGCAGCGTCACGCCGAGCCGCTGGAACTCCTCGATCGCCCGGCGGCGCATCTCGGCCTTGTCGAGCATGCCCAGCTTGCCGAGAATGCCCTTGCGGTGGATTTCCCGGCCCAGGAACAGGTTCGCGGCCGGATCCAGCTCGGGGGCGACGGCCAGGTCCTGGTACACGGTCTCGATGCCCAGGCGCCGGGCCGTGGTCGGGGAGTCGACGTGCACCTGCGCGCCGTCGAGCAGGATCCGGCCCGACGTCGGCTGCTCCGCGCCCGAGAGGCACTTGACCAAAGTGGACTTGCCGGCGCCGTTGTCGCCGATCAGCGCCGTCACCTCGCCCGCGCGGGCCTGGAACGACGCCCCGCGCAGCGCCTCGACCGACCCGTAGTGCTTCGTCAGGTCGACCGCGTCCAGCAGGATTTCGCTCATCCGGTCCGCCCTTCGAGCGCCGGCGGGCGGCAGCGGATCACCGTCGCGGTGCCGGCCAGCTCGGTCTGGCCCGCGTCGAACGGGACGACGAACGTGTCGCCCTTGGCCAGCGCGTGCTCGCCGCCGTGCTCGGTGCGCAGGGTGCCCTCGCCGTCGAGGACGACCAGCACCGCGAACGACGGGTCGAGTGACAACGTTGTCAGTTCGGTCGTGCGAAGCTGCTCCGCTTGGAAGAACCGCTCCGATCCGGCGGCCAGCAGATCGACGGTGGCCGCGGTGTCGCCCGCGGTCCGCTTGATGATGGTCTCGAGGCGCTCGGCGTCCCAGCCGGACGTGTCCAGCGCCTGGATCGCCGTGTCGAAGCCGAGGCCGAGGTGGCCCTTCTCCGGCGAAGCGAGGAAGTCACGCCACTCGATGGTCAGCGAGAAGTCCGTCGGCTGCTGCAACTCGACAACGAAGACGCCCTCGCCGATCGCGTGCGGCAGGCCGGAGGGGATGTAGACGGTGTCGCCCGCGGTCACCGGGACGCTGTTCAGCGCCCCCAGCATCGACGGCACGTCCTGCTCCCGCGTCCACTCGGACACGGTGTCCTTGGTGAGCGTCTCCTTGAAGCCGGGGTAGACGCGCGGGTCGTCGCCGTAGGTGCCGACCACGATCCACGCCTCGGTCTTGCCGAAGTGCGAGTCGAAGTGCTGCTTCGCGAACGCGTCGGACGGGTGGAAGTGCACCGGCAGCCGCTGGCCCGCGTCGAGGAGCTTGACCAGCAGCCCGGTCGACGTCCCGAGCACCTCGACGTGCTTGGCGCCGAGCCACGCCGGGGCGTCCGCCTCGACGGCGTCGCGCAGCCAGGCGCCGCTCGGGAGCCGGGTCAGGCCATTGGTCTCCTGGCCGAACATGGTGCTGACCGAGGCGACCCAGTCCTCCGGGCCGAACTTCTTGTCGGGCGAGGCGCCGCGCAACGCCGCGATGGCGTCGCCCCCGCGGTAGAACTGCGGCGGCTGGTTGGCCGGAAGCCGGATCGGTTCGAGGGTCACGGGGCGACCTCACCGGAACCACGGGCGACGAGATGCACGGGCAGGACGACCTTTCTCGGCGGGGACTGATCTCCTTGGACACGGGCGAAGAGCAGCTCGGCCGCGGCGTGGCCCAGTGCGCTGACGTCGTGCGCGATCACGGTGACCGGCGGGTCGAGCAGGTCCGCCAGCTCGAAGTCGTCGAAGCCGACCATCGCCGGGCGGTACTCGGCGTGGGCCAGGGCCCGCAGCAGGTGCACGGCGACCCGGTTGTTGCCCGCGATCACCGCGGTGGCGGCGTCGGGCCCGTGCAGCAGCCGCTTGACGGCGTCGCCGACGCCCTCCTGGGTCGGCGTGCGCATGGCGACCAGCGACTCGTCGTAGGAGATGCCGTTGCGCACGCAGCCTTCGCGGAACCCGCGCAGGCGCTCGGCCGCGGTGAAGATGTCCGGGCTGTCGCCGAGGAACGCGATCCGCCGGTGGCCGTGCTTGGCCAGGTGCGTGACGGCTTCGATGGTGCCGCCGAGGTTGTCGACGAGCACGGTGTCGGCGACGATGTCGCCCGCCGGGCGGTCGATGAACACGACGGGCGTGCCCGCGCGCATCTCCGGCACCAGGTACCCGTGCTGCAGGCCGGCCGGGACGACGAGGATGCCGTCCACCCGCCGCGCGCAGAACTCCAGCACGAGCTCGCGCTCGCGGTCGGAGTTCTCCTCGGACGAGCCGGTGAGCACCTGCCGGCCGAACGACGTCGCGATGCGTTCCACCGCGCGGTTCAGCTCGGAGTAGAAGGGGTTGCCGACGTCCTCGACGATCAGCCCGATGGTCCCGGTGGTCGACCCGCGGCGCAGGTTGCGCGCGCCGAGGTTGCGCCGGAAACCCAGCTGCTCGATGGCCGCCATGACCCGCTCGGCGGTGTCCGGGTGCACCGCCGGTTCGTCGTTGACCACGCGCGAGACGGTCTTGATGGACACGCCCGCCAGCCTGGCCACATCGCTCATCGTGGCCCGGCGGCTCGCGGTGCGCGTGCTGCCGTCCCGGTCCCGGCCGGGTGGAGACAACGTTGTCATAGTGCACGGGATTGAACGCCAAGGTTCCGGTGCTTGTCAACGCCTTGGGCGCGGATTGTGCCGATTCGACTACGGAAGTCGTAGGTCAGACGGCTGATCAGCTTGTCCGGAAGTGGACAGGTGTTGACAGCACCCTTGACTGTCTCGTGAGCCGCTGCCCAAGGTGGCCCGGTTCGACCGAGCGCGCGACAAGGTTGTCATTCACCCTCTGGTCGCGCTGATGTGGTGGAGAGGCGATGGCGATGGCGCGAGCGCGCTGGAGAGCCGGTTCGATCTTGTCAGCCCTGGCGGTGACCGCGGCGATGGCACCCGCGATGCCCGCTGCCGCGGCCCCCGCGACCGACTTCGCGAAGTGGGTCAACCCGTTCGTCGGCACCCGGCCCGGCGGCGAGGACCACGGCACCGGTGGCGGTGCCGGCAACACGTTCCCGGGCGCGGTCGCGCCGTTCGGCATGGTGCAGTGGAGCCCGGACACGGTGAAGTCCCAGCCGGGCGGGTACTTCTACGACGACAACGTGCTGAACGGCTTCAGCCTGACGCACCTTTCGGGCGCGGGCTGCTCGACCTACCAGGACATTCCGTTCATCCCGTACGTCGGCGAGGTCTCGACGTCCCCGGCGACCGACCCCGCGCACTACACGTCGAAGTTCTCGCACACAGGAGAACACGCGACGGCGGGCGCTTACGACGTCACCCTCGACAGCGGCGCGAAGGTCGAGCTGAGCGCGACCCAGCGCACCGGCTCGGCGCGGCTGACCTACCCGGCCGGCGCGTCCTCGACGCTGCTGGTCAACACCTCCGGCTCGGTCAACGGCACCGACGACGCGTCGATCACCCTCGGCAAGGACACCATCAGCGGCTGGGCCACGAGCGGCCGGTTCTGCGGCGCGCAGAACAGCTACCGCGTCTACTTCTCGGCCAAGTTCGACACGCCGTTCGAGTCGATCGGCACCTGGAAGAACGGCGCCGTGACGCCGGGCAAGTCCGCCGAGACCGGTGGTGCCAAGGCGAAGGTCGCGCAGCCCAACGGCGTCGGCGCCTCGATCGCGCGCCCGGCCAAGGCGAAGCAGCAGGACACCACCGTGAGCGGCCCGGGCAGCGGCGGGTACGTCACCTTCGCCAACCTCAACGGCGCGCAGGTGAACGTCCAGGTCGGACTGTCCTTTGTGTCCGTCGACGGCGCGAAGGCCAACCTCAAGGCCGAGAACACCAAGAAGTCGTTCGACACCGTGGCCGCGTCCGCGCGCAAGGCGTGGAACGACCAGCTCGGCAAGATCGCCGTCACCGGTGGCTCGGACGCCGACCTGACGACGTTCTACACCTCGCTGTACCACTCGCTGATCCAGCCGAACGTCTTCTCCGACGTCGACGGCCAGTACCCGGGCTTCGACGGGCGGATCCACAAGGCCGACAAGGGCCACGCGATGTACACGAACTTCTCCGGCTGGGACATCTACCGCTCGGAGGCCCCCCTCCTGGCGACGATCGACCCGAAGGAGACCTCGGACATCGTCCGGTCGATGATGGCCTACGCCGAGCAGGGCGGGTCGTGGGACCGCTGGACGGTGGCCAACGACTACACCGGCGTGATGAACGGCGACCCGTACCACATCATCGTGTCCAGCGCGTACGCGTTCGGCGCGCGTGACTTCGACGCCCAGAAGGCGTTGCTGCTCATGATCAAGGGCGCCACCCAGCCGACGCAGGGTTACACCGAGCGGCCGGGCCTCGACGACTACCAGAAGCTCGGCTACGTGCCGGGCGCCGGCGCGGACACGCTCGAGTACACCAGCGCCGACTTCTCCATCGCCGAGTTCGCGAAGCGGCTCGGGGACAGCGCGACGTACACGACGTTCATGAAGCGCGCGCAGAACTGGCAGAACCTCTACAACCCGGGCACCGGTCACCTGCAGCCGCGCAACGCGGACGGCTCGTTCGCCGGCACCTACGACCCCGCCAGCTCGCAGGGCTGGGTCGAGGGCAACGGCGCGCAGTACGAGTGGATGGTGCCCTACGACCTCGGCGGCGTCGTGACGGCGTTCGGCGGCCCGGCGGCGACGCAGTCCCGGTTGGACACCTTCTTCACGAAGCTGAACGCGGGCACCCAGGAGCCGTACGCCTTCATGGGCAACGAGCCGAACTCCAACGCGCCGTACGTCTACTCCTACACCGGCGCCCCGGCCAAGACCCAGGCGATCGTGCACCGCTCGATGGACGAGCTGTACAACCCGCGCCCAGAAGGCCTGATCGGCAACGACGACCTCGGCCAGATGTCAGCCTGGTACGTCTGGTCCGCGCTCGGCATCTACCCGGAGATCCCGGGCCGCGCCGAGACGCTGCTCGTCACCCCGCGCTTCGAGCACGCCGTGCTCACCACCGGTGCGGGCAAGAAGATCACCGTCAACGCGCCGGGCACCGGCGACTACGTGGGCAGCCTGAAGGTCAACGGCGGCGCGTCGTCGAAGGCGTGGCTGCCGGAGGCGCTCATCTCCAGTGGCGGCACGCTCGACTACACCCGCTCCGCCACGGCCACCTCGTGGGGCAGCGCCGCGGCCGACGCGCCGCCGTCGTTCCGCGAGCAGGAGAAGCCGAGCCTGTCCTTTGTGGACCCGTCGCGCGCGGTGACGCCGGCGGGCTCGACGTCGAAGGCGTCGGTCGGCGTCCAGGACCTCTCCGGCACGGCCCGGACCTGGACCTACACCGCGGGCAGCGTCGACGGGATCACGCTGACGCCGGCGACGGGCAGCATCGCCGTCCCGGCGGGCGGCAAGGCGCACGCCGACCTGACGGTTTCGGTGCCCGCGGGGCTGGCCGACGGTGCGCGTCGCATCCCGGTGACGTTCTCGGCGCCGGGTGTGGCTTCGACGCAAGCGGTGCTCACGGTGCTGGTCGCCCAGCCGAACAGCTGGCTGGCCACGGTCGACAACGCGGGCATCTCGCCGGACTCCGACTCGTCGGCGGCCAACTTCGACGGCGGCGGCTGGAGCTACTCGGCCGACGCGCTGGCCGCGGCCGGCGCCACCCCGGGTGGCACGGTGACCAGTGACGGCATCAAGTTCACCTGGCCGTCGTTCCCGGCCGGCGACCCCGACAACGCGGTCGCGAACGGCCAGACGGTCAACGTCACCGGCACGGGCACCCGGCTCGCGCTGCTCGGCGCCGGCTCGAACGGCAACGCGCAGGGCACGCTGACCATCACCTACACCGACGGCAGCAAGTCGACCGCCACGATCGGGACGTCCGACTGGACGCTCGGCGGTGGCGGCGCCCAGCCGTCGTTCGGCAACCGGATCGTGCTGTCCACGCCGTACCGCAACGCCGCGGGCACTGACCCGCAGCAGATCCGCACGATGGTGTTCGGCACCGCGCCGATCACCCTCGACGCGGGCAAGACGGTGGCCAGCGTGACGCTGCCGTCGAACGTCAGCGGCGGCGTGCTGCACGTCTTCGCCATCGCCATCGGTTAGCAGTTGTTGTCCGTGAAGGCCTCCTTACCGGCTCTTATGGCCGGGAAGGAGGCCTTCACGGCTTTTCGTCGTTTCAGGGAGGAAGCTCGATGAGGAGCAAGGTCCTGGCGGGCGCGTTGGCGCTCGCCGTCGTGGCGACGGGGGTGAGTCCTGTCGTCGCGGAAGCGTCCGGCGGGGACGCTCTCGACGCCGTCAACACGTTCATCGGCACGCAGGACGAGGGCAACACGTTCCCCGGCGCGTCGGCGCCGTTCGGGATGACGCAGGTCAGCCCCATCACCTCGCACTACGCCGGCTACCGCTACACCGACACCGCGATCCGCGGCTTCGGCCACTTCTTCCTCTCCGGCGCGGGCTGCTGGGAGCAGGGCGGCCTCGTCTCGACGCTGCCCACGACCGGCGAGATCGGGCCGGGCAAGGCGTTCGACACGACGAAGGCCGCGACCTTCGACCAGACGAAGTACGCGGCGCCGTTCACCCACGACGGCGAGGTCGGCAAGCCCGGCTACTACAAGGTCCACCTGACCGGCTACGGCGGCGTCGACGTCGAGACGACGGCGGCGACCCGGGCCGGCGCCGAGCGGTACACCTTCACAAAACCGGGTGATGCCAACGTCTTCGTCAACGTCGGGCAGGCCAACGACAAGGAGCCGGTGACCGGCAGCAGCATCCGGGTCGTGGACGACCGGACCGTCGAAGGCACCGTGGAGTCGCAGGCGTTCTGCGGCGGCAAGTCCTACACGACGTACTTCACGACGAAGTTCGACAAGCCGTTCAAGGCGTCCGGCACGTGGTCGCCGACCGGCGGCACGCCCGGCAGCAAAGAGTCGAGCGGCGGCGCGGGCCTGCGCGGCACGTGGCTGACCTTCGCGGGTGGTGGCCAGGTCACCGCGACCACCGCGATCTCCCAGGTGGACGCGCAGGGCGCCCGGGGCAACCTGGCCGCCGAGCACCTCCGGTCGTTCGACGCGGCGAAGGCCGACGCCCAGCGCACCTGGCGCCGCGAACTGTCCAGTGTGGACATCAAGGGCGGCACGACCGACGACCGGACCGTGTTCTACACCTCGCTGTACCACGCGCTGCTGCAGCCGCTGACCGCCAACGACGCGGACGGGCGTTACTACGGCTTCGACAAGAAGATCCACCGCGCGATCGGCTGGACGTACTACGACTTCTTCTCCCTGTGGGACACCTACCGCACGCAGAACCAGCTCCTGGCGCTGCTGCGGCCTGACCGCGCGAAGGACATCGCCAAGAGCATCCTGGCCATCCACGACCAGGGCGGCTGGCTGCCGCGGTGGGCGTACGCCAGCCAGGAGACGAACACGATGACCGGTGACCCGGTCACGCCGTTCCTGGTGGATCTTTGGCGGTTCGGCGCGCTGTCGGGCAACGAGATGCGCGCCTACCAGGCGTTGCTGCAGAACTCGACGCGGATCCCGCCCGCGTCGTCGCCGTTCCAGGGCCGCTCGGGCAACGCGAGCTACCAGCAGGACGGGTTCGTGCAGTACGACCCGGACTTCCCGAAGAAGGGGCAGGACACCGACCCGAACCACGGCGCGTCGGCCACCCTCGAGTACGCGCTCGGCGACTGCTCGCTGTCGGTCATGGCGGCGGCGCTCGGCAAGAAGGCCGACGCGGCGGCGCTGTCGGAGCAGGCCCGGACCTACCGGACGCTCTGGGACGCGTCGCAGACCGACCGCGGCTTCACCGGCTTCTTCCGGCCGAAGGTCGCGGGCGGCGACTGGTTCACCCCCGCCACCGGGCCGTACAGCCCGCAGAGCCAGGACGGCTTCCACGAGGGCACGGCCTGGCAGTACCAGTGGCTGGTCCAGCAGGACGTCCCCGGCCTGGTCCAGCGGATGGGCGGCCCGGCGGCCACCGGGAAGCGGCTGGACGACTTCTTCGCCTACGACGAGCTGGTGAAGGACCCGGCGGCGGCCGTCCGCGAGAACTGGGTCGTCGGGCCGTACGACTACTACGACCAGTTCCGCTACAACCCGAACAACGAGCCCGACCTGCACTCGCCGTGGATGTACGCGCTCACCGGGCAGCCGGCGAAGACGTCCGGGGTCGTGCGGGCCGCGCACACGCTGTTCACGAACGCGCCCAACGGCGTCACCGGCAACGACGACCTCGGCACGATGTCGGCCTGGTACGTCTTCAGCGCGCTCGGGCTCTACCCCGCCGTCCCAGGGACTGGGAACTTCGTGCTCAACGCGCCGCGGTTCGAGCGGTCCGTGCTGCACCTGGAGAACGGCCGCGACGTCACGATCAAGGCGCCCGGCGCGGACGGCTCGAAGCTGCAGTACGTCTCGGGCCTCAAGGTCGGCTCGAAGCGGTCCGACAAGGTGTACGTCGGTCTCGAGCAGCTGAAGAGCGGCACGACGCTGGACTTCGGCCTGACCGCCGACGCCGCGAAGGCGACGTGGGGGACTTCGCCGTCCTCAGCACCGATTTCCCCGTGTTCTGACTAGATAGCGGTGCTCACGAACGTGGTCCGGACCACAATGGACCCACGTTCGTGAGCACCATCACGGCCCCCGGTGTTCCGGTGAGGGCCGTCACGCCTCACACTGGTCTCAGTACGTCCGACAGCGCTGTTGACGTCCGCGGGCGAGTCCGCCTCGGACGGTGTGTCGGGCGGCTTTTTCGTGTCAGGACCAAAAGTGGTGAGACCCCACAGGAGGAAGCAGTGTCCAGCAAGGCCGCTCTAGTGTTCCGCGTGGCCGCAGTCGCCGAAGCCCTTTCCTGGGCCGCGCTGCTTGTCGGGATGTTCCTCAAGTACGTCGTGCACTCCTCCGGTGAGGGCGGCGTGCCCGTCATCGGCATGGTGCACGGCGTGATCTTCGTCCTGTACGTGGTCGTCTCCCTGTCCGTGGCGAAGCCGCTCGGCTGGCGCCCCAAGACGCTGGTCCTCGCGCTGCTCGCGAGCATCCCGCCGCTGTTCACCTGGCTGTTCGAGAAGTGGGCGCTGCGCAACGGCAAGCTCGACGGCCCGCAGCGGCTGACCCACGGCGGTGTCGGCCTGTTCCAGGTGCGGGAGCCCGTCGCCGCTTGATTCCCAGTACGTGAGAAAGGCCCGCGTCTTCCGGCGCGGGCCTTTCTTTGTGTGCGCGTGGTTACTCGGTAAAGTCCCCGGTCGCGCGGCGGACCTTCGTCAGCAGGTCGGTCAGCTGCTCGGTCTGGCGTTCGGTCAGCCCGTTGAGCCCGAAGTCGATCTCGGTGACCGCCGCGGTCGCGGACTCGCGGCGCTTGCGGCCCTCGTCGGTGATCTCCACCAGCGTCGTGCGGCGGTCGGTCGGGTGCGGGACGCGCTTCACGAGCCCGTCGCGCTCCAGCCGGTCGACTATGTTGGTGACGCTGGTGGGGTGCAGCTGGAGCCGCTCGCCCATCACCCGCATCGGCAGGCTGGCGCTGCGGGCGAAGGTGAGCAGCACCAGCGCTTCGTACCGGGCGAAGGTCAGGCCGTGCGGCTTGAGCGCGCCGTCCACCGCGGACTGGATGATCTGCTGGACCCGCATCACGCCGGTGACCGCGGCCATGGTGCCGGAGGGCCCGATCCGGGCCTCCCAAAGCTGTGCCGCGCGGGCGATCGGGTCGAACGGCAGCGGACGGTTCATGACACGCGAAGTTACCAGCGGGTACCGGCGCGTGTCGCCCGACCGGCGGAAAGAGCACCGAAGAAGGGACTTCCGAGCATGATCGTCGCGTTCAGTGTCAGCCCGTCCGGCGGGGAGCCGGACGGCGGAGTCAGCGAGGCCGTCGCCCGCGCGGTGAAGGTGGTCCGCGAGTCCGGGCTGCCCAACTCGACCAACGCCATGTTCACCAACGTCGAGGGCGAGTGGGACGAGGTGATGGACGTCGTCAAGCGCGCGGTCGAGGCCGCGGGGGACGGCTCGGCCCGCGTCGGGCTCGTCCTGAAGGCCGACATCCGCCCCGGCTTCGCCGACCAGCTCGAGGCCAAGGTGGATCGGATCGAAGCCCACCTCCGCGACAGCTGAGCCTCATGCGCCCCAATGTGGCGTTCGGTGCGTTGGACGCACCCAATGTGGCGTTCGGTGCGTCAGATGCACCCAACGCCACATTGGGGCGCTCGGGGTCAGGGCAGCGGCGGGGTGAAGGCGACCGTCCAGCGGCCGTCGTCGGTCGTCACCGTCAGCGGGTAGCTGAACGGGCGGCCGTCGGCGAGGACGCCGTCGACCGTGGCGCGGGTCGGGGCCCGCTCGTCCGGGGCCAGGCGGACCGTGACGCTGTGGACGCCGTTGCCGGCCAGCACCTCGACGTAGTCCTTGGCGAAGTCGTCCGCGCCGGAGCCGGGGTAGTCGAGCAGGCCGGCGAGGGCGTCCGGATCGTGGGCGGCGAGCGCCGTGGCCAGGCGGTCGCGCAGCTCGGCGGGGGTGGCCGCGCCCGGGTCCGGTTCGTGCACGATCAGCAGCGTCACCGCGCCGATCCAGAGGACGGCGGCGGCGATCGAAAGCCCCACTTTGACGTCCCGCCGGATGTGCACCCGGCCGAGCCTGCCCCAGCCACGCCGTCCTGCCAAGCGGACGTGCCGGGCACCCGGTGAAACACTCCGGCGCGCGTGCCAGGATGGAACCGTGACACAACCACGCGGATCTGCAGCGAAGTCAGCGGCCCTGTCCGCCGCCCTGTCCGGCGCGGTCGACCTGTCCGCGCTCAAGGCCCGTGCCGAAACGGCGCGCAGGCCGCCGGCCCCGCCCGCGAGCGGCCCCGGCCCGGAGGGTGACGCACCCCCGCCCGCCCCGTCGTCCGGGGCCGTGATCGATGTCACCGAGGCGACGTTCCAGACCGAGGTCGTGGAGCGGTCCCTGCACCAGCTGGTGATCGTCGACCTGTGGGCCGAGTGGTGCGGCCCGTGCAAGCAGCTGTCCCCGGTGCTGGAACGGCTGGCCGGCGAGTCCGGCGGCGCCTGGATCGTCGCGAAGGTCGACGTCGACGCCAACCCGCGGATCGCGCAGCTGTTCGGCGCGCAGTCGATCCCGACGATCGTCGCCATCGGCGGCGGCCAGCCGGTCGACGCGTTCTCCGGCGCGCTGCCCGAGCCCGAGATCCGCAAGTGGATCAACGCGCTGCTCGACGCCCTGCGCGACAAGCTGCCGGCGATCCGCGAGGCGGAGGCCAACGGCGGCGGCCCGGTCGAGGAGCCGGAGGACCCGCGCTTCACCGAGGCGGAGGAGGCCTTCGAGCGGGGCGACTTCGCCGCCGCACAGGCCGCCTACGAGCGCATCCTCGACGTCGAACCGGCCAACGAGCTGGCGAAGAACGCCCTGGCCCAGGTCAAGTTCACGGCGCGAGCGGAGGCCGCGGACCCGGACGCCCGCACGAAGGCCGACGCGGACCCGGCTGACCTGGACGCCCAGCTCGCGGCGGCCGACCTGGACATCGCGGAGAACGACGTCGAGGCGAGCTTCAAGCGCCTGATCGACGTGGTCCGCCGCACCGCGGGCGACGACCGCAACAAGGCGCGCGAGCACCTGGTGGCCCTGTTCGACCTCTTCGACCCGGCCGACGACCGGGTCATGAAGGCCCGCCGCGACCTGGCTTCCGCCCTCTTCTGAGCCCGGAAAGCCGTGAAGGCCTCCTTACCGGCCATAAGAGCCGGTAAGGAGGCCTTCACGGCTTTTGCCGCTTGGAACCTCAGCCGTACTGCTTCGAGCAGACCGACGAGCCTTCGAGATACCCGCGACGCAGCGACTCGACCCGGTCGAAACCGCTGTCCGGGCGCTTGCCGTTGACGTCCGCCGAGACCAGGCTCTCCGGCTGCAGCAGGTCCGCGATCGCCTCGTCCAGGTCACCGGCCGACAGCCGCAGGTCGCCCGGGCGGTTCGTGAACGCCGCCCACGCTCCCACCAGGCACGACGTGCGCAGGCCCGCGTTCGGGTTGTCGATCGACGCTCCCACGCCCTTCTGGATGCCCAGCGCGTACCGCGAAGCCACTTCCGCGAACGCCGCGAAGTCGCCCATGCCGCCCGGGTCCTCGCCCTTCATCTCGGCCTCGCGGTCGATCGGCTGGGCCAGCTCGGCCAGCTTCGCCAGGTCGATGCTCACGGAGTTGTCGTCCGGGCAGTAGGACGCCGGCGCCGTGGTGGTGCAGCTGCCGCCGTCGTTGATCTCCGGTGCGGCCACGCCGGCGCCCTTGAAGGCTTCGTCGAGGCTCTTCTTCAGCAGTTCGACGGCCTGGTCGTTGAACTTCGCGTCGCCCTTGCCCTTGTCGCCCTTGTCGAACGGGCGCTCGGTGAGCCGGGCCTTGACGTTGTCGGTGTTCATCGCCGCGCACTCCTTCGGGCCCTTCTCGAACCCGGCCTGGAACGCGAACGTGCGGTCGAACGCCGTGCCGTGCGCGCCGCGGTCGGCGGCGCTGGTGCCCGCCTGGTCGCGGATCAGGAACATCGACGCCATCACCTGGTTCAGGCCTTCGGACGTCGACACCTGGTAGTACTTGCTCTTGTCCTCGGCGACCCAGCGGAAGTAGCCGCCGGCGAAGCAGTCGGCCTGCTGCTCCTTCACCACGGTCGGGGTGCTCTTGGTGATTCCGGCCTTGTCGCCGAGCCGGTACTGGACGGCGTGGCCGAACTCGTGCGCGAGCACGACGACGACCGACATCGGGCCGAACCGCTTGCGCAGCATCGGCAGCAGCACGCCGCGGTCCCACGCCACCGAGTCGTCGGTCGGGCAGTAGAACGCGTTCACGAGCTTCTTGACGCTGCCGCAGCCGGTTTCCTCGGTGTCGGTGTTCGCGTCGTAGGACAGCAGCGACTTCACCGGCTCGAACTGGACGCCGAAGTCCGGGGGCAGCATCTCGCCCCAGTACGTCTGGACGTCGTCGATCGCGGCGGTGGCGAGCTTGTCGTCCTCGCCGCCGTCGGCGTTGCGGACGTCGAGGCTCGGGGTCGGCGCGCCGGACTTGAGGCCGCTCTCGAAGTGCGTCACCGGCAGCCCGGCGACCGAGCCGGCGCCGGTGTCCTGGACCGGCCCGCTGCCGGAGCCGCTCTTGCTGTCGCACCCGCTCACGGCGACCGCCGCGATCGCGAGCAACGCGACCAGCGCGCGCCGTCCTCCCCCTGAGGTCATCTTCACTCGCTCCACTCCCAGCCTGCCCGTACCCGACGGGCAGGACCATACCCAGGGCTTACGGGGCGTGTGCGCGTAATCCCCGAAGTACTCCCCGAGCAGCGCGCGGGGCGGCCCGATATCGTCGCTGTCCATGCGTGCAGTCCGCCGGTTCACCGTTCGCGCCAGCCTCCCGGAGTCCCTTTCCGGCCTCGGCGCGCTGGCCACCAACCTGCGCTGGACGTGGCACCCGCCGACGCGCGACCTGTTCGCGTCGATGGACGCCGAGCTGTTCAACGCCGTCCGCGACCCGCTGCGCATGCTCACCGCGCTGCCGCCGGCCCGCCTCGACGAGCTCGCCGTCGACGAAGACTTCCTCTCCCGCGCCCGCGTCGCCGCCGCGGACCTGGAGAACTACCTGTCCGAGCCGCGCTGGTACCAGCAGCGTGACGACGCCGGCCTGCCGCCCGCGGTCGCCTACTTCTCGATGGAGTTCGGCGTCACCGAGGCCCTGCCGAACTACTCCGGCGGCCTCGGCGTGCTCGCCGGCGACCACCTCAAGGCCGCGTCCGACCTGGGCGTGCCGATGGTCGGCGTCGGGCTGCTCTACCGCAACGGCTACTTCCGGCAGTCGCTCTCGCTCGACGGCTGGCAGGTCGAGCACTACCCGGTCATCGACCCGAACGCGTTCCCGCTCGAACTGCTGACGGTGGGCGGCCGGCCGGTGCTGATCGGCGTCGCGATGCCGGGCGGGCGCGAGCTGTGCGCGCAGATCTGGCAGGCCCGCGTCGGCCGGGTGCCGCTGCTGCTGCTCGACACCGACACCGAGGCCAACGACGACGACCTGCGCGGCGTCACCGACCGGCTCTACGGCGGCGACGCCGACCACCGGCTGCGGCAGGAGATCCTGGCCGGCATCGGCGGCTTCCGCGCTGTCCGCAAGTACTGCGAGATCACCGGGCACCCGCAGCCGATGGTGTTCCACACCAACGAAGGCCACGCCGGGTTCCTCGGGCTGGAGCGGGCCCGCGAGATCGTGCAGGCCGACGGCCTCGCGTTCGACGAGGCCATGCCCGCGGTCCGCGCCGGCACGCTGTTCACCACGCACACCCCGGTCAGCGCGGGCATCGACCGCTTCCCGGTGGACCTGGTGCAGCGCTACTTCGCCGACGGGCGGCTGGTGCCCGACATCGACCCGCGGCGCGTGCTCGCGCTCGGCGCCGAGGACAACCCCGGCCTCTTCAACATGGCGCACATGGGCCTGCGGCTGGCGCAGCGCGCGAACGGCGTCTCGCAGCTGCACGGCCGCGTCACCCGCAAGATGTTCTCCCGGCTGTGGCCCGGGTTCGACCACGACGAGGTGCCGATCTCGTCGGTGACCAACGGCGTCCACGGCCCGACGTGGGTGGCGCGCGAGCTGAGCACGCTGCTCGGCCGCGAGTGGGGCCTCGACTCCGGCGACAAGCCGCTGCGCGAAGGCGTTTCGGACGCTCAGCTGTGGGCGCTGCGGCGCGAGCTGCGCGAGAAGCTGGTGTTCGAGGTGCGCCGCCGGGTGCGCGCGGCGTGGCTGCAGCGCGGCGCGTCCCCGCTGGAGCTGGGCTGGGTGGACTCGGTGTTCGACCCGGACGTGCTGACCGTCGGCTTCGCCCGCCGCGTCCCGACGTACAAGCGGCTCACGCTGATGCTGCGCGACCCGGACCGGCTGCGCACGCTGCTGCTCGACGAGCGCCGGCCGATCCAGGTCGTCGTCGCCGGGAAGTCGCACCCGGCCGACGAGAACGGCAAGCAGCTGATCCAGCAGATCGTCCGGTTCGTCGACGGCGCGGACGTCCGGCACCGGATCGTCTTCCTGCCGGACTACGGCATGTCGATGGCGCGCTACCTCTACCGTGGCTGCGACGTCTGGCTGAACAACCCGGTGCGGCCCCTGGAGGCGTGCGGGACGTCGGGGATGAAGTCGGCGCTCAACGGCGGGCTCAACCTGTCCATCCGCGACGGCTGGTGGGACGAGAGCTACGACGGCAGCAACGGCTGGGCGATCCCGACCGCGGACGGCGTCGCCGACCCGCTGCGCCGCGACGACCTCGAGGCCGCGGCCCTCTACGACCTGCTCGGCCAGCAGATCTCGCCGTTGTTCTACGACCGGTCCGCTGACGGCGTGCCCACCGGCTGGCTGTCGATGGTGTGGCACACGCTCGAGACGCTCGGCCCGCGGGTGCAGGCGTCCCGGATGGTCCGCGAGTACGTCGACCACGGTTATCTCCCGGCGTCCCGCACGGTCGCGGCGGCCACCGGTGACGGCTACCGCGGCGCGCTGTCGCTGGCGGACTACCGCACCAAGATCGAGGTGTCGTGGCCGCGGGTGAAGATCTTCGACTCGGAGCTGCAGGTCGAGGCGACCGAGCCGCTGGTGGTGGGCACCGAGGTGACGATCCGCGCGCGCATCGACCTGGCCGGCCTGGAACCGTCCGAAGTGGACATCCAAGCGGTGGTCGGCCGGGTGGCCGACGACGACGAGCTGCGCGACCCGGTCACCGTCCCGATGGAGGGCGACGGCATCGGCGCCTTCGCGGCCCGGCTGAAGCTCCCCCAGCCGGGAGCGATCGGCTACACGGTGCGAGTGCTGCCGAAGCACGGCCTGCTGGCGACACCGGCGGAGCTGGCCCGGGTCATCCTGGCCTGAGCTCACCATCCCCGGCCGATCGGCGGCACGGGGATCACGGGCGGCGCGATGGGGTAGAGCCGCGCGTACTCGATCGCCTGGAGACGGTTCTCGAGCTCGGTGAGCCTGCGCCGCTCTTCGTTGTCCTTGTGCCGTGACAGCCACGTCGCCGCGAGCGACGTCGACAGGCTGCCGACCAGGAAAGCCAGGGTCGCGATCAAGGTCAATTCCACTGTGGTCTCCGATTTCCAGTGGCCGTCAGGTGGGGGCCGTGGAAACCAACTTACGGGCGTTGATCCATTTTCGATGCGCTGATCAGGCCTTTCGCCAGAAACACGTCACGGACGACCGTACGGTTTGGACGTTCGCCGATCGGATTTGTCGACTTCGTGGCGAAAGGCAGGCGAGAAAGTGTCACAAATCTGTCCAAAATCTGGCAGAAAGCCTGGTGGAAGCGGATTTTCGCAGGTGACGCGCCGGGTAAACAGAGTTGCACGTTCAGGTGAATCGTCCCTTATGATTCTGACTCCATTGTGGAGGCGGGGAGGACGATGACCGGGGAAAACCGGCCGGCGGACGGGGGCAGGTCCCCGGCTGTCCTGCGCGCGGAGAACGCGGCGAGCAGGTTGCACAAAAACGCCGGGGTCCGGCGTCCGGGACTCCGGAGCGAGCTCGGTGCCGATTTGCGCGGGATCTGGGGGATCGCCGACGACGATCCGCCGCACCGGGTCTGCGCGATCGTCCACCTGCGGTTGGTGCAGGTGCTCCGCTCGATGGCCGAACCCGCTTCCAAGCTGGAACAGATCGTCCTCGCCGCCTACAACGCGGGTCCCGTGCCACTGTCCGGGAACAAGACCGAGCGGCTCGCGAGCATCCCCGGCCGCTCGGGTCGCAGCTGCGACCGCGACCTCCGGCCGTTCCAGGAAGAGCTGCTGGTCAGCCTGCGCACCGGTAGGCAACCGCTCTCGGCACACGAGATCGGCGCCGCGGAACGCCGGTTCGCCGCCCGTCCCGCCGGACCGGACCCGGTGGCCGCGCCGCGCAACCCGATCCACGGCTTCCACACGGACGCCGACCAGGTCGTCCGGTGGTTCCTGGGGGAGTCCTGGTGCGCGCCGGCCGACGCGGTGCGCGAACCGATCGTCCTCGACCTCGGCGAGCGCGGGGCCTGGTTGTGCGTCTTCAGCGATCAGGGCGCGCTGGACCACTACCGCGGCACCGTCGGGTGCGGCTGGCCCTTGTCCCTGAGCGGGACCGGCCGGGAGTTCGCCGGTCGGGTCCACGGCCGAGCCGCGCCGACCGGCCTTCTCGTCGACCCCAGCCCGCACCGGGGGAGGGGCGCCGAGCGGGCGTTCTCCCTGTCACCGTCGTTGATCGCCCAGCTGAGCCCCGACTTCCCGAGCTGACTCCCCGAGGACGGCCCCGATCATGAACGGATTCGAAGCCGATCCCGTGCTGCTGCACGCCGCCGGTCACCGGCTCGGCGACCGGGCGGCCGACTCTGCTGCCCGGCCCGAGCTGCGCTACGCGGCCAAGCCGGAGCAGTCCGGTGACGCGTTGCTCGCCAGGGCGCTCGCCGAGCTGCAGGAGGCGTCGACGCGCGCGGCCAAGCTCGTCCTCGGTGAGGCGCGGGAGCTCGGCGCGCGCCTGGAGCAGGCCGCGGACCTGTACGCCAAGCAGGATGAGAACGTCCACGAAGCGTTGGCGTCGAACCACTTCGGCGCCGCGCCGGCCGCGGATCCGGCCGGGCTCGGCTGAGCGGCGGGCAGGACACCATGACGTGGGGTTCCGGCTGGTCGCCGGGCACGGTCAAGCTGCTCCGGGGCGAGGCGGCCCGGCTCGGCGAGCTGGCGCGAATGTTCGACGACCTGGACGCCGAGCTGCGGCTGCTCCTTCCCGAGGGGTGGGCGGGTGCCGCGCACGACGCCTACGTGGACGCGCGCGGCCGGCTGGCGAAGCAGCTGCGGTCGGTCGCCGACGCGCACGAACTGGCTTCGCAGGCGCTGGACGACTACGCCGACACCCTCGAGGAGCTGGGTGAACGGCGTCGCTACGAGACGGCGTCCGACGGTCTGGCCCGGCTGGAACTGCAGAGGGTCGACGCGGCCCGGCAGGCGGAGGAGGCCTGCCGGAAGGCTGCCGAGGAACTCGCCGCCGTCAAGCCGGTGCTGCCGGAGCTCGCCAAGGCGACGGCGGTGCCGGAACGGGTACCGGCCGCCGGCGGCCCGCCGCTGCTTCCGCTACCCGTTCCGGCCGGTAAGGCGACCCACGAGCGGGAGCCCGCGGACCCGCACGACCCGCACCTTGGCGACTCCGACCGCGTGGCGTACCGCACCAACCTGCAGGACCTGTGCGACGCCGTGCTCGACCACCTGTCCGCGCCCTAGCCTGCCGCTGACCTGGAGTTACTCCAGCCGGACAGCCCGGAAAACCACACCGCGTCCCGGCGCCGGTCGCGTTAAGTTGGGGGTATGCGCTTCGGACTCTTCATCCCGCAGGGCTGGCGGATCGACCTCGCCGGCATCGAGCCCGCGGACCACTGGAAGACCATGCTCGGCCTCGCGAAGCACGCGGAGGCCGGGCCCTTCGAATCGATCTGGGTCTACGACCACTTCCACACCGTGCCGGTACCCACGGAGGAGGCCACGCACGAGGCGTGGTCGCTGATCTCGGCGTTCGCCGCCGCGACGGAGACCATCCGGCTCGGGCAGATGTGCACCTGCATGGGCTACCGCAACCCCGCCTACCTGGCGAAGGTCGCCGCGACCGCGGACACCATCGCCGGCGGGCGCGTCGAGATGGGGATCGGGGCCGGCTGGTACGAGCACGAGTGGCGGGCCTACGGCTACGGCTTCCCGGGCGCCGGCGAGCGGCTCGGTCAGCTCGACGAGGGCGTCCAGATCATGCGGGACCTCTGGACCACCGGGACGTCCACACTGGACGGCAAGCACTACCGGACCGACGGCGCGATCCTGCGCCCGTTGCCGCCGCAGGAGGGCGGGATCCCGCTGTGGATCGCCGGCGGCGGTGAGAAGAAGACGCTGAAGATCGCGGCGAAGTACGCGAAGTACACGAACTTCGGCGGCGACGCCGAGACGTTCACCCGGAAGTCGGAGATCCTCGCGCAGCACTGCAAGGACGTCGGTACCGACTTCGACGCGATCGTCCGCTCGGTCAACCACAACGTGGTGATCGGGGAGACCGAAAAGGACGTCCAGGACAAGCTGGCCTGGCTGAAGTCCCACCTGCACAAGTACACCCCGGCGGACGCGGCCGAGCGGTGGCTCGCCAACTTCGTGAACAGCCCGACCACCGGCACACCCGAGCAGGTCACCGAAAAGCTCGCCGCGCTGGGCGAGCTCGGCATGTCCTACGCGATCTTCAACTTCCCGGAAGCCGCGTACGACCGCGCCGGCATCGACCTGTTCGCCGCACAGGTCGCGCCCGCGCTGAGCTGACGAAAACCTAGGGAACCGCCGGGCTTCCGCCGGTCTGCACGGGCAGGCCGGCGGACGCCCAGGCCCGGAAGCCGCCGTCGAGGTCCGTCGCGTGCGGCAGACCCAGCCGTTGCAGGTCGGCCGCCGCGAGGCTCGACGAGTAGCCCTCGTTGCACAGCACGATCACCGTCGAGTCCGGCGTCACCGAGGGCAGCCGCCAGTCGCTGTCCGGCGCCAGCCGCCACTCCAGGTGGATCCGCTCGACGATCACCGCGCCGGGGATCTCGCCCTCGGCCTCGCGGTTGGCGAGGGGCCGGATGTCGACGAGCAGCGCGCCCGCCTCCTGCAGCTCGTGGGCCCGGGCCGGGGTCGCCCGGTCCAGGCCGGATCGGGCGGCGGCCAGGAGGGTGTCGATGGCGCTCATCGGCGCACGATAGCGGGCAGCGGCGGGATTTCGGCCGGAACGTCCGCGAGCGCCGTGTACTCGCGGGTCGCCACCAGCGGCGGTGAGTACGCGTGGACGCTCGCCGCGGGCCGGTCGCCGATGCCGGTGACCTGGTGGGCGCGCCCGGCGCCGAAGCCGATGCCGTCGCCCGCGGTGTGCGTGCGGCTTCGGATCGGGCCGCCGGGGTAGCGGTACTCCTCGTTCAGCTCGCCCTGCAGCACGGTGAACGAGCCGGACGCGCCGCCGTGGTCGTGCGGCTTAGTGTGCTGGCCGGGCAGCCAGGACAGCAGCCACAGCTCGACGCCGTCGGTCAGCGCCAGCCGGGCCCACCAGCGGCGGTCCTCGTCGAACCGCAGGATGTCCTGGACGTTCGCGGTCAGTTCGGTGGTCACGGTGGCGGTCAGGTCCGCCAGCTCACGCGGGGTCCACAGCAGCCGCGACGGGTGCAGCAGCTCGGGCAGCAGCGGGTCGGTCAGCTGCGGGTGGATTTCGACGGCGGGAAGGGTGATGGAGGTGGTCAACGCGGGGCTCCTCGGACGCGAAGGTGATTCGGGACGCGGGGGCGAGCACGGCGCCGGCCGCACGTCGGGAAGAGGACGCGCGGGGTCAGCGGAGCCGTGCCGGGGTACACCCGGCCGAGGCGACGAGGAGCAGGTCGATCGTGCGACGGCGCCAGAACGAGCCCCGGGTCACCGGGGTCACGGGCGCGTCGGCTGACATGCCCGTGATCCTGCCACAGCCCCGCCGGGCCCGGCACTTCCGGCGTGCGGCGTTCCACGTCGTGGACGTCCCCGACCTGCCGGTTAGCCATCTCACCCGGGCGGGTGCGCACGCGCGCGCGACGGCAGACAGAATGGGGTTCGTGAGCGAGCCGATCCAGCCCAGCGAACTTGACGACCTCGTGGTCCGGATGGCCGGTGTCGGCGTCCGCCGCGGGACCAACGACCTCCTCGCCGGCCTCGACTGGTCCGTGGAACTGGACGAGCGCTGGGTGGTGCTCGGCCCGAACGGCGCGGGCAAGACCACGCTGCTGCGCCTCGCCGCGGCCGAACTGCACCCGAGCACCGGCGAGCTCGACCTGCTCGGCGAGCGCATCGGCAAGGTCAACATCTTCGAGTTGCGCCCCCGCATCGGGTTCACCTCCGCCGCGATCGCCCAGCGCGTCCCGGGCGACGAGCTGGTGAAGGACGTCGTGGTGAGCGCCGGGTACGCCGTGGTGGGCCGGTGGCGTGAGGAGTACGACAAGCTCGACACCGAGCGCGCGACCGAGCTGCTGGGCGCGATGGGCATCGGGCACCTCGCCGACCGCACGTTCGGCACGCTGTCCGAAGGCGAGCGCAAGCGGGCCCTGATCGCCCGGTCCCTGATGACCGACCCGGAGATGCTGCTGCTGGACGAGCCGGCCGCCGGCCTCGACCTCGGCGGCCGCGAGGACCTCGTCGCGCGGCTGTCCGCGCTGGCCCTCGACCCGGACGCGCCGGCCATGGTGCTCGTCACCCACCACGTGGAGGAGATCCCGCCGGGGTTCACCCACGCGCTGCTCCTCCGCGACGGTCACGCGGTCGTGTCCGGCCTCGTCGACGACGTCATCACCAGCGAAAACCTCTCGAAGACGTTCGACCAGGACCTGGTGCTCGAACGCTCCGGGGATCGCTTCTTCGCCCGCCGTCGCTAGGCTGTGCTTACCGGGCAGTAACCTGTGTTGAACGGGCTCTCACCGGTAAAGAGTGGTTCGAGCCGAAGGCAACTCGTCGACTGAGGAGGAACGGGCGTGGGAGAGTTCGTATCGCTGGAGGTCAAGGACGGCGTCGGGACGATCCGGCTCGACCGGCCCCCGGTCAACGCCCTGAACGCCCAGGTCACCGCCGAGCTCGCGGAGCTGGCCAAGGAGGTCTCCGAGCGCGACGACGTGCGCGCCGTGATCCTCTACGGCGGTGAGAAGACTTTCGCCGGCGGCGCGGACATCAAGGAGATGGCCACCCGCACCTACCCGCAGATCGCGAAGTTCGGCGCCACCCTCACCGGGACGCTCGCCGCGATCGCCAACATCCCGAAGCCGGTCGTCGCCGCCATCACCGGCTACGCCCTCGGCGGCGGCCTCGAACTGGCGCTGACCGCGGACCGCCGCGTCGCCGGCGACAACGTCAAGGTCGGCCAGCCGGAGATCCAGCTCGGCGTCATCCCGGGCGCGGGCGGCACGCAGCGCCTGGCCCGGCTGATCGGCCCGAGCAAGACCAAGGACATCGTCTACACCGGACGGTTCGTCAAGGCCGAAGAGGCGCTGCGGCTGGGGATCGTCGACGAGGTCGTCGCCCCGGACGACGTCTACGCGGCCGCGCTCAAGTGGGCGTCCCAGTTCGCCAACGGCCCCGCTGTCGCCCTGCGCGCGGCGAAGGCGGCCATCGACGGCGGTCTCGACACCGACCTGGCGAACGGGCTCAAGCTCGAGTCGCACCTGTTCGCCGCGCTCTGGGCGACCGAAGACCAGCAGAACGGCATGAAGTCGTTCATCGAGAACGGCCCCGGCAAGGCCACTTTCGAAGGGAAATGACGCCTTGACCGACGTGAACGACCCGGCACCGCACCCGCACGCCACCGCGGCAGAGGTCCAGGCCGCCTGGGCCGACCCCAAGCTCGCGAACGTGCTGTACCACGACTGGGAAGCCGGCACCTACGACGAGAAGTGGTCCATCTCCTACGACGAGCGCTGCATCTCGTACGCGACGGACGTGTTCAACGCCGTCGCGGGTGATGACGGCCAGCCGTATCAGCACGCGATGGAGCTGGGCAGCGGCACGGGCTTCTTCCTGCTGAACCTGATGCAGGGCGGCGTCGCCAAGAAGGGCTCGGTCACCGACCTTTCGCCGGGCATGGTCCAGGTCGCGCTGCGCAACGCCGAGAGCCTCGGCCTCGACGTCGACGGCCGGGTCGCCGACGCCGAGCGGATCCCGTACGAGGACAACACGTTCGACCTGGTGGTCGGGCACGCGGTGCTGCACCACATCCCGGACGTCCAGGCGGCGTTCCGCGAGGTGCTGCGCGTGCTCAAGCCGGGCGGGCGGTTCGTGTTCGCCGGTGAGCCGACCAAGATCGGCGACACCTACGCCCGCAAGCTCGGCCAGCTCACCTGGTTCCTGACGACCAACGTGACGAAGCTGCCCGCGCTGAGCGGCTGGCGCCGGCCGCAGGAGGAGCTCGACGAGTCCTCGCGCGCCGCCGCGCTGGAGGCCGTCGTCGACATCCACACCTTCGACCCGTCGGAGCTGGAGTCGTGGGCCCGCGGCGCCGGTGCCCAGGACGTCCGCGCGGTCACCGAGGAGTTCGCCGCGGCGCTCGCCGGCTGGCCGATCCGGACGTTCGAAGCCGCGGTGCCGCAGGAGAAGCTGACCGTCCGCTGGCGGCTGTTCGCCTACAAGCTGTGGCTGCGGCTGTCCGTTGTGGACAAGAAGCTGCTGTCGAAGGTGCTGCCGCGCGAGCTGTTCTACAACGTGATGATCACCGGGACCAAGCGGCCGTCCTAAGTGCCTTATGCGTTCAGCCTCGACGACGTCGCCTACCTGCGCTCCGGCGCGGGTGTGGCGGCGCTCGCCGAGATCTCCGCGCGGCCGCTGACCGACCGCATCGCCGACGTCGCCGCTGTGCGCCGCCTGGTCGGCGAGCAGCACGCGGCCGCGGTGCTGGAAACCGCCGTGCTGCGCCGGAAAGCCGTCGGCAAACTGTCCGGTGTGGACTGGCTGTTCACCTCGGACGCGCTCCAGCAGGCGAGTGCGTCCCTCGTCGCGCGGCACCGGGCCCAGCGCCTGGCCGGCCTCGACGTCCACGACGTCACGTGCTCGGTCGGCGCGGACCTGGTCGAGATCGCCCGGGTGGCGCGGCACGCGCTCGGGTCCGATGTGGACCCGGTGCGGCTGGCGATGGCCCGGCACAACGGCTCGGCCGCCGGCGTCGCGTTCGGGCTCGCGCGAGCCGACGCGCTGCGGCCGGTGAGCCGCTCGGGCGTTGTCGTCGCCGACCCGGCCCGGCGTGACGCGACCGGGCGGCGGGCCTGGAAACCCGCGGACTTCACCCCGCCGCTCGACGGCCTGGTCGACGCCTACCCGGGGCGTCCGCTGTCGGTGAAGTGCGCGCCCGGCTTGGACTTCGCGATCGCGCCGTGGGCGGACGAGGTCGAGCTGGTGTCCCTCGACGGCCAGGTGCGCGAGTCCTGCCTGTGGCGTGGCCTGGGTACCGGCGTCACCCGCCGGGCGAGCGTGCTGCGCTCGGACGGGACACAGTGGACGGTCACCGACGCCGAACCGGACGAGCTGCCCACGCGCGAGCCGGGGGAGTGGATCGTCGACCCGGACGGCGCGGTCGTGCGGGCCGGGCTGGTCCGCCACTACGCGGCGCGGCACGGGCTGTGGCAGCTGGACGAACGCATCGCGTACCTGACCGGTGACACACCGCCGCCGGGCGTGCGCGCGTTCCGCGTCCTGGAGCAGGGCCCGTACAGCGAAAAGTCCCTGAAGTCCGTCCTCAAGCGACACGACGTCGGCCGGCTGGAGATCCTGATCCGCGGCCTGGACGTCGACCCGGACGCGTTGCGCCGCAGGCTGAAACCGCGCGGCTCGGCGGAAGCGTCGGTGGTTTTGACGCGGATCGGCCGCGCTCCCGTGGCATTCGTGTGCCGCGCCGAGCGGGTCTAGGTGAACAGGAACCAACGAAGGGTGGAACTCCGGGTGAACGTGACGTAGGTTCCCCGAGTCGCCAAGTCTTCACTGGAGGGTCGCCGTGTCCGGAAAATGGTCAGGTCTCGTCAAGCTCGCCGCCGCCGCGGCGATCGGTGCCACCATCGCTTCGGGGGCCACCGCGCTGGCCGGCTCGGACGACGCCACCGCCGCCCGCGCGAAGGAACCGGCCAACATCGGCCAGGTCAAGAACGACGTCAAGGCCTACTACGGCGACTACCTCGACGCCGCGGGCAAGCACCACTACTCCGACACGAGCAAGTTCGTGAAGGACACCAAGAACGTCGTCTCCGACGCGAAGCGCTACCTGCAGCAGCAGCTGGGCCGGGTGAAGAACCCGGCGATCGTGCTGGACGTCGACGACACCTCCGAGGTCACCTACGGCTGGGAGGCCGACAACGACTTCGGCTTCGACCCGGTCAAGCAGCAGCAGGCCATCGACAACGGCACCTTCGAGGTGAACAAGCCGGTGCTGGAGCTGACCAACTGGGCGGCCCAGCACGGTGTGAAGGTGTTCTTCCTGACCGGCCGCAACGAGCTGCAGGGCCCGCAGTCGCTCAAGAACCTCGCCAACGAGGGCTACCCGGCGCCGACGGCTGCGTTCTTCAAGCCGAAGGTGACCGCGCCCGACTACCTGCCGTGCGGCCTGACCTGCAACACCGTCCAGTACAAGTCGGGCACGCGGGCGCACATCGAGGCGACCGGCGCGAAGATCGTGCTGAACGTCGGTGACCAGTTCAGCGACCTCGAAGGCGGCCACGCGCTGCGGCCGACCAAGCTGCCGAACCCGATGTACTACCTGCCCTGACCCGGAATAACCGCCGGGTCCCGGGTGCTGGTCCCAGTACACGACTTCGTCGAGGAGCTGACATGCCGGAGAAGAAGGTGCTGGTCCCGGGCCCGGACCACCCGATCACCGTCGAGCCGACCAAGGCCCGCGTGGTGGTCAAGGCGGGCGGGCGCGTGGTGGCCGACAGCCGCAACGCGCTGACACTGCAGGAGTCGAACTACCCGGCGGCGCAGTACATCCCGCGGGCGGACGTCGACTTCAGCGTGCTGGAGCGGACCGACCACGAGACGTACTGCCCGTACAAGGGCGACAGCAGCTACTACAGCCTGAACGCCGGTGACGTGCAGGCGGAAAACGCGATCTGGACGTACGAGAAGCCGTACGACGCGGTCGCGTCGATCAAGGACCACGTCGCGTTCTACCCGAACGTCGTGGACTCGATCGAGCTGATCGAGGACTGACCTGGACCTCGACCTGCTGCGGACGTTCCTCGCGGTCCACCGCGCGGGCTCGCTGACCGGCGCGGCACCGTCACTGGGCTTGTCCCAGCCGACGGTGACCGCGCAGGTCAGGGCCCTGGAGGCGGAGCTGGGCCGGCAGCTGTTCGTCCGCCGCGCGCGAGGCGTCACGCCGACGTCGGTGGCCGACGAACTCGCGGCCCGCATCGCCCCGCACGTCGACGCGCTGACCGACGTCGCCCTGGGCCCCGCCGATCGTTTCGCGGTGCCGGTCCACCTGGCCGGACCGGCCGAGCTGACGACGGCCCGCGTCCTGCCCGCGCTGGCCGGGCTGGTGGCTTCCGGCTTGAAACTACGGGTGAGCTTCGGCCTGGCCGACGACCTGCTGGCCGGGCTGGCGCAGCGCCGTTTCGACCTGGTCGTCTCGACGATCCGCCCCCGCGGCCGCGGCTTCGCGGCAACACCGTTGACCGACGAGGAGTTCGTCCTGGTCGGCCCGCGCGGCTTCACCGGCGACCCGCGGACGGCGCCGTTGGTGGCGTACGCCGAGGACCTGCCCATCATCCGCCGCTACTGGCGCTCGGTGCTGGGCGTCCGGCCGCCGGCCGGGCCCGCGGTGGTGGTCCCGGACCTGCGCGGCGTGCTGACGTGCGTGCTCGCCGGCTTCGGCGTCAGCGTGCTGCCGCGGTACCTGTGCGCGGCCGAGCTGGCCTCGGGTGCGCTGGTCGCCCTGCTGGACCCGCCCGAACCACCGATCAACACGCTGTTCGTGGTGAGCAGGACCGAACCGTGCCGGGCGGGGCCCGCGGCGGTGCGGGACGCACTGCTCGCGGACGCCGCCCGGTGGTGACCCAGTGGTGACTCAGCCCGTGTAGCCGCGTTCAAACGAGCCGTTGGGTGAATCCTGCCGAGACCAACCGGTCGTAGGCGTCGCGCACGTGATTGGGTACTGCTTGAGGAATGGCGAATCCCTTTTCGGCGTAAACCGTGATTCGCTGGGTGTCACCGACGAGCATGGCGATCACGCGGTCGACATCTCCGATGCCGGCGATGTATTCGTCGAGCGGCAGGGTGAGGGATGCGCAGGTGACGTCGACTTCCGGCCAGAGCTTCCGGCAAGTCGCGTAGGCGCGTCGTTGCTGGTAGGGCCTGGAGACCAGGGTGACAGAGCTGACTTCGGTGCCGTGGTCTGCCAAGACTTGCCGCGTGAAGATGATGTTCTCTCCGGTGTTTCGCGCGTTGGGCTCGACGAGCACGGCTTGCGCCGGTACTCCGAGCTCGATGGCGCGTTCCCGGTAGTGAACGGCTTCACCGCGGGGGAAATTTTCGATCGTGGTCGGGGCATTCGCGCCGGTGAAGACGATCACGGGGAACAACTCGGCTTTGAAGAGCCCGGCCGCGCAGTCGGCGACGCCGAGGTCGTGGCTTCCGAGTCCGATACCGACGTCCGTGGGGTGTCGTTCGTGGTGCATGTCGTGGAAGTCCCAAAGCGTCTCCACGTCCGCGCGAAGCGCGTCAGGCAGGGACGCGGTGTGCTCGGGCACGGCTTCTCCGTCAGTCGGGGATCTTGAACGTATAGGACCACGAAAACCGGCTGGCGGCATGCACTCCGCGGGCGAACTCGACGACACGTCCGTTGGCGGTGAACGTACGTCGCAGCAACACCATGACCGGTTCCCCGGCCGGCAGCAGAAGCTGCGCGACTTCGCCAGGAGTGGGCATCCTGGCATGAATGGTCTCCGTCATCGTGTCAGGTTCGAGTCCTCGGAGGGTGAGGACCAGGAATCCACCGCCCCGGCCTGCCGGACCGGGTGTCGCATCGAGAAGACGAGTCCCTTCGACATCGGCGGGGCGGTAGTAGCTGGTCAGCGTGTGGGTCGGTTGGCCGGCATCTTTCACCAGCCGTGCCCGCTCGTACACCGGCGAGCCTGCCGGCACCCCGAGTGCTTCAGCGACTTCCGAGTCGGCTTCGACCTTGGTGACGGACTGCGTCTGATCCGTCGGCTGCCAACTCCGCCCGGAGGCCTCCCGGTCGGCGATGAACGGCACGACATCGCCGTACTTCCACTTGTTCTTGGCGTAGCGATCCGCGCCGAGCCGCTTCATCGGTGGCCGGGCGCGAACGACGGTGCCCCGCCGGCGGACGGGGGTGACCAACCCCTCGGCCTCGAGCACGCCGATCGCCTTGCGAACGGTGTTGACGTTCACCTGGAACTCGGCGGCCAGCTCCTCCTGTTTGGGCAGGGTCGTCTCGGGCGGGTAGTCGCCACGCTGGATGGCATCACGAAGGACGGTGGCCAGTTCGCGGTAGCCGATGCTCACTCGCTCCTCCTCCGGTCAGCGGGCCTGGTTAACGCTAGCGCTAACCAAGTTATCTGACCCATACCCACTTTAGAGATAGTTCTATTGTCTTGAGGCTGGCAATCTGTGTAAATAGAGATGTCTCTATGGGGCCTGGCGATGGAGGGTGTGATGGAGGGGGAAGCGGATGAAGACGACCGGAGGCGGTTTCGCCGATCCTGCCGGGTGCCTCGGGTCGTTGGGGCCGGTGCGACCTGGTTTGTCGAACCTCGCGGCTCGGTGTCGGTAGAAGAGACCGGTCCGGAGCCCGGGAATCCGCCGATGCCGGTCGTGACCGGGGCCGCCTCGGTGGTGTCGTTGGCGGTGCCGGAGGGGCCGGACGAGTGGCCGGGGTGCGTGGCGTTTCTCTTCCGGCTTCGCGACGCGATCGGCGAACTCGCGGAACTGCTGGCAAGCCGCGTGGCGGTTCCGGAGGGGAGCGACTGTGGCGGCTGAGGATCGGTGGCCTCGGACGCTGCGAGAGGCCCACGATGACGCGTTCGCGCGGATGCCGAGCCGGGAAGCCCCGGTCTCGGCGTGGGTGGAGTTCCGGCGGGTCAACGCCCGGATGTACCACGCGGTCGCCGATCTGGATCGGGGTCACCATCACGAGGCGCTGTACTGGTTCGGCCGGGAACTTCGGGAAGTCGAACGGCTGACCGAGAAACCGGAATGGAAGGCGGAATACGGACGGGAGGGATGGCGCTGATGAGCTTCACGCTGCCGGGCGGGGCCCGCGGCGGTGCGGGACGCACTGCTCGCGGACGCCGCCCGGTGGTGACCCAGTGGTGACTCAGCCGGTGTAGCCCGCGAAGATCTTCGCGAACTCGTACTTCGCCTGCGGCACGTTCGTGCACTTGTACAGCGCCCCGGTGCACGCGTTCGCGTCGCGGCCGGCTTCCCAGAACGACAGCATGCCCAGGTGGACCGTCTTGGCGAAGGCGACCAGCGCCTTGGCGTCCTTCTGGTAGAAGATCTCGTTCTGCGAGTCGTTGACGCCGATCATCGGGGTGACGCCGACCTTCTTCCACGCCGCCGCGTCGCTCAGGCCGTACAGCGACTTCAGCTGCGCCTGCGTGGCCTTCGCCGCGGAGATCGCCTTCGCGCCCTGGTCGCCCGCGCCCTGGTAGTAGTCCATGGCCATGATGTTGACCAGGTCCAGGTTCACCCCGGCGTCCTTGGCGGCCTTGACGACGTTGAGCCCGTTCGCGTCGAGGCCGGTGGGCAGCACCGGCAGGGTCAGCGAGATCTTCAAGCCCGGGTTGTTGGTCTGCAACGTCTTCAGCGCCTGCGAGCGGCGCGTGATCGACGCCGGGTCCGCGACGGCCGCGCCCTCGACGTCGATGTCGACGTACTTCAGGCCGTACGCCTTGACGACCGCGTCGTACTCGGCCGCGACCTGGGCGGACGTGGTGCACGCCTGGGCCAGCTCGATGCCGGACGCGCCGCCGAAGGAGATCTTGACGTCGCCGCCGGCGTTGCGGATCTTGGTGATCTCGTCCTTCTGCCAGGCCGTGCGCGGGTCGTACGCGCCGAACCAGCTGGCCTTGCAGCCGTAGGAGTTGACGAAGGCGAGCGTGAAGCCCTTGACGCCGCTCGCGGCCGACATCGCCGAGAGGCTGGGCGTCGGCCACGCGCCCATGTCGACGTAGGGGCCGACCGGGATCGGCGAGCCGGCCGCGGCGCCGGCGGGTGCCGCGAACCCGGTGGCCAGGACGGCCAGACCGCCCAAGGCGGCCAGGAGGGGACGGAGACGGGGGAGACGCATGGGGGGACCTCCACGACAAGCAGCGCGGCGGCGGGAATTCCGGACCTAATTGGTATAGACCATTAATGTGGTCCGGACCATAGGCCGTTCGGGGGCATGACGGCGGGTGACGGGGCGGAACCGGCCCCCACGACCGGTTCCGCCCGTTCTCACGCCGTCGCGCGCCGGCGTCCCCGGTCCAGCCACCACTGGGCGATCAGGAACGGGATCACCCAGCCGGGCCACGTCGTGAGCCCGGCGATCGCCTGGCCCAGCGCCAGTTCGCTGCCGCCGAACGTCGTGTCCAGCTGCCCGGGGAGCACGAGTGACCAGACGATCGCCCAGATCCGGTTGCTGATGATCGACATGCACAGCACGAAGCTGCGGATCATCCAGCGGCGGTGGTCGGCGAAGCGCCGGGCCCGCGCCATCCGGTAGCCCTGCACGGTGCAGCCGAACCAGAGTGTCGCGAGCAGCACGTTCGACACCGCGCCGACCGGCCCGAACGGCGCGGCGACCGCGATGGCGAACCCCGCGATCGACGCCGGGATGGCACCCGCGAAGACGTACACACGGCCGGTGCGGCGGTGCACGACCGGGTGCTTCCGCCGCAGCCACGGCCAGATCTGCAGCGAGCAGGTCACCATCGCGATGGTCGCGAAGCCGATGTGCGTGACCAGCACGGGGTAGTACCAGCCGACGCCGTCCGGGGCCGGGATCCGCGACTCCGCCGGGTCCAGCCCGAGGTAGGGCGGGAGCGAGTACACCAGGAACACCGTGACGATCAGGCCCAGCGGGAACACCCACGGCCGGCGCCACCACGGCGTGGCGCGCCGGGTCCCGCTCGGGCTCGCCGGTTTCTCTGTCGTGGTCATGCCGTCCCCCTGTCTCGTACGCTGTATCGGCACCGTATTGACCAGCGCGAAGACGCGGCAATCCATGCTGCCGAGAATGGGTGAGTACCCTGGAAGTGTTCTAGTCGACCGGGCGAAGTGTTCTAGTACGGATCGAGGGGTGCTCGTGGCCGAGCAGGCGCCGTACCTGCGGATCGCGGCGGACCTGCGGCGCCGGATCACCGCCGGTGAGCTGCGGCCCGGCGAGCGGGTGCCGTCCACCCGGTCGCTGGTGCGCGAGTGGGGCGTGGCGATGGCGACCGCGGCGAAGGCGCTGACCGTGCTGGGCGAGCAGGGCTGGGTGCGCGCGGTGCCGGGCAGCGGCACGGTGGTGAGCGACCGGACCCCGCAGAAGCCGCCGCTGGGCCGGGCGCGGCTCGTCCGGGCGGCCATCGCGCTGGCGGACGCCGAGGGCCGCGGGGCGCTGTCGATGCGCCGGCTCGCGGCCGAGCTCGGCGTCGGCCCGATGGCGCTGTACCGGCACGTCCCGGACAAGGACGAGCTGGTCCGGCTGATGGCCGACACCGCGCTCGGAGCCGAGGAGCTGCCCGAGCCGGGCCCGGCGCGGTGGCGGCCGCGGCTGGAGCTGGCCGCGCGGACGCAGTGGCGGGCCTACCGGCGGCACCCGTGGCTCGCGCCGGTGCTGCTGAACTCGCTGGTGCGGCCGCCGGTGGTGCCCAGCGGGCTGCGGCTGGTCGACTGGATGCTGCGGGCGCTGGCCGGCACCGGGCTGCACCGGCGGACGAAGCTGCAGGTGATCATGACGCTCAACGGCTGGGTCGGCGGCCTCGCGGTGAGCCACGCCATCGAGGTCGAAACCGAGCAGGACACCGGCATCACCGGCTCCCAGCGGGTCGAGGCCGACATGGCGGTGCTGGCCGGGCACCTCGAGTCGGGCCGGTTCCCGGCGCTCGCGGACACGATCACCGGCCTGGCCGACGTCGACCTCGACGAGGCGTTCGAGTTCGGCCTGCGGGTCCAGCTCGACGGAATCGCCGTGCTGCTGCGGGAGTCCTAGACTCGTCGTGGTGCGGCTCATCACGGAACGGCTCACGTTGCACGCGTGGTCCGAGGCCTTCTTCGACGACCTGTTCGCGCTGGCCCAGGTGCCCGAGACGGTCCGGTACGTCGGCACCGGTGAGCCGTGGACCCGGGAGTACACCCTCGCCAAGCACCGCGCGACGCTCGCGCACTGGGCCGAGCACGGCTTCGGCTGGTTCGCGGTGTCGGCGGCGCCGGGCTCGTTCGACGGCGTGGTGTCGCTGGTGTGCCGCGACAACATCGAGTCGGGCCTCGGCCACCCCGCGGTGGAGATGGGCTGGTGGATCGCCCAGCCGTGCTGGGGCCGCGGTTACGCGACCGAAGCGACGACGGCGGTGCGCGACCACGTCTTCGCGTCCGGCTTCGCCGATCGGCTGCTGGCGATCTACGAACCGGCGAACGCGGCGTCGGCGCGGGTGGTGGCGAAGCTCGGGTTCGCGCCGCACAGCACGTTCCCGGTCGCCGGGCGCCGGCAGCAGCGGGCGGTGCTGAACCGCCCGCGCTGAGGGCCCCGAACGCCCCAATGTGGCGTTGGGTGCGTCTGACGCACCCAATGTGGCGTTCGGTGCGTCCAACGCACCCAACGCCACATTGGGGCGCATTGGTCAAGCGGGCGCCGGGATCGGGATATCGCCGACCCAGCGGTGGATCGCTTCGGCCAGCCCGGTGTCGTCCGAGCCGGTCGTCAGCCAGGCGACGTGGCCGTCCGGGCGCAGCAGCAGTGCGCCGACGTCCGAAGTGGACTGTGCGGCGACCACGTCGATTCCCGGTGCCCACGCGGCGAAGGCGCGCTCGGGCGTCAGGTCGAGGAGCACCGGACGGCCGGGGTGCAGCAGCGCGGCGAGGTGGGTCACCTCGCCCCGCAGGGGGAGGTCCGGGGCGAGGCGGCCGAGCCACGGGTGCCCGGCCGGCTCGTAGCGGGCGTCGAGGCCGGTGATGATCTCGGCCAGCGCGAGCTTGCCCGCGGGGTGCGTGGCGACGCGGCGCATCAGGTCGGCCAGCGGTTCCGCCGCCGCGGCCTCCGAGAGCGCGACCTGCGCCCGGGTGTTGGCCAGGATGTGTTCGCCCGCCGCGTGCCGCTCGGCGTGGTAGGTGTCGAGCAGGCCCTCGGGCGCGGTCCCGCGCACCGTCGCGGCGAGCTTCCAGCCGAGGTTGAACGCGTCGTCGAGCGCGACGTTGACGCCGATCGCGCCGGCCGGCGGGTGGATGTGCGCGGCGTCGCCGGCCAGCAGGACCCGGCCTTCGCGGTAGCGCTCGGCCAGCCGGGCCGCGTCGCCGAACCGGGTCAGCCAGCGCGGTTCACGCAGCTCGACGTGCCGGCCGAGCACATTGTCCACTTGGGATTGGAGCCGGTCGAACGTGACGGGTGTGTCCTTGTCCGCGGGCGGGTCGTCCTCCCGGACGATGATCCGGACGTACCCCGGCCGCGGGATGACGAACAGCGTCCGGCCGTCCGGGCCGGCCGAAACCCCGTACGGCAGCTCGCATTCGACGTCGCCGAGCAGTGCGAACCACCGCGCGTCGACGCCGGGGAAGCCGATCCCGGCCCGCTTGCGCACGGTGCTGCGCCCGCCGTCGCAGCCGGCGAGGTACCGCGCCCGGACGGTCAGTCCATTGTGGATCTCCACGGTGACGCCGTCCGCGTCCTGCGTGAAGCTCCGCAGTTCGTGGCCGCGCGACAGTTCCGCGCCGAGGTCGAGCGCACGGGCTTCCAGGACCTCCTCGACCCGCGTCTGCGGGATGCCGAGGGAGAACGGGTGGTCGGTGGTGGCGCCGTCGAGCAGCAGCGGCTCGGGCATGCCGGTCGCCGGCGCGTGCGGCACCTGGTGTCCTTCGGCGACCAGGCCTTCGGCCAGCCCGCGCCGCGCCAGCAGGTCCAGCGACCGCGAGTTCAGGTTGAAGCCACGGCAGTACGGCGGCTTTTCCGGGAGCCGTTCGACGACGGTGGTTCGCACGCCGGCCAGCGCGAGCTCCGCGGCGAGCAGCAGGCCGGCGGGTCCGGCGCCGGCGACGAGGACGTCGGTTTCGAGATCGGGCACGGTCTTCCCCTCAGAAGGTTTCGGGCCAGGGCAGGGAGCCACTGCGGATTTCGGCGGCCGTGCGGCGGGCCCAGTCGAGCTCGGCCTGCCACGCGTGCCGGACGTACTCGACCTCGATCATGAACAGCCGCGGCGCGCCCTGGCCGACCGTGCCCGCCAACGCCGTCTCCGCGCCTTCGACGCGGGCGGCGAGGTGGCGGGCGCGTTCTTCCAGCGCGTCGGCGGCGCGCTCGGGCCCGAGCGCGCCGAGGTAGCTGACCGCCGCGACGAACTTCGGGTACTCGTCGACCGGCACGCGCACGAGCTCGTCCAGCCAGGCGACGAACTCCTGCCGGCCGAGCTCGGTGTGCGTGTAGACGGTCCGCTCCGGCCGGTTGCCCTCCCGGACCGTCTCGACCGGCTCGATCCAGCGGTGCTTGGCCAGGGATTCCACGGTGTCGTAGAGCGACCCCGGGTTGATCTTGAAGCTGGAGTCCTTGTGCCGTTCGCGCAGCGTGGACGCCATTTCGTACGGGTGCATCGGGCGTTCCAGCAGCAGGCCCAGCAGGGCCAGCGCCAGGGTGTTGCGAATCTTGCGGGCTGCCATGGTCTTCAGTCGCTCCCTATTAGTCGGTTCCGACTATACGGGTGCGGTCAAGTCAGGTTCCCGATGCGGGTAAGCAACAGGGCGCGGAGCATGGCGTACTGCGATATCGACAGTTCGAGGAGCCGGGCTCGCGGCGGCGCGAGCTGGTGGACCTGCTGACCGAGGCGACGATGCGGCACCGACTGAGCTTCGTCTCGGCGAACACACTCGAGTCGGTGCACCACGTCTGACGTCAGCGCACGTCGAGCGCCGTCACCCCGGAGACGTAGCGGCCGCTCGGCGTGATCGCGTTCTGCGGGTTCGTCGCCGAGGGCGCGGTCAACAGCTGGAGCGCGGTGTACCTCGCCGACGTCACCGGCGCGACGCCCGCCCTGGCGTCCCTGGGCTACTTCGCCTTCTCGACGACGATGATCGCGATCCGCCTGGTCGCCGACCGGGTCGTGGCCCGGACGGGCGCGGTGCGGTTCGCGCGCGTGGCGACCGCGGTCGCGGTGCTGGGGTTCGCCGTGGTTCTGTTCGCGCCGTGGCCGATCGCCGTGGTGCTCGGGTTCGCCGTGGTCGGGCTCGGTGTGGCCGGGATCGTGCCGATCGCGTGGAGCGTGGCGAGCCGCAAGCAGGCGGACAAGCCGGGCCAGGCGGTGGCCGCCGTCGCCGCCTGCGGTTACCTGGGGTTCCTGGTCGAGCCGGTCCTGGTCGGCGCGCTCGCGACGCGGGTCGGGCTGCACTGGGCGTTGTCGTCGGCGGTCGTGGTGACGCTCGGGATCTTCGCGCTGGCGCCGTCACTGCGGGAAGCCAGCCGCCGCAGCCCCTCGGCCGACGGAGTGCCCGGCGCCGCGGTGTAGACGAGCAGCCGGTGCTCGTGGCCCGGGACCGCGAGGATCTCGCAGTCGAGCTCCAACGCGCCGGCCACCGGGTGGACGGTCCGCTTGGTCAGCGTCCGCTGCACCGCGACCTCCCGCTCGGCCCACAGCCGGGCGAACTCCGGGCTCGTTTCCCGCAGCTCGTCCACGAGCGACCGGACCGCCGGATCGGCCGGGTACCGGCCGCTCGCGCGCAGGTCCGCGACGCACAGCCGGGCCAGGTCCAGCCGGTTGCCGGTGATCGTGTCGCCGGTGTCGAACAGTCGGCGCAGCCGGTTGCGACGCCGTGGCGGCCAGCCGGCCGGGTCGCCGATCAGCGCGACGAGCATCCGGTTCCAGGCGACCATGTCGAACCCGGCGTCGATCACCATCGCGGGCACGTCGTCGAGGCGGTCGAGCAGCCGCAGGACGTTGGCGGGCACTTCGCGCGGCGGGGTCACCGGTGCCGGGTGGGCCAGCCGCCGCAGGTAGGCGTGCTCGTCGCCGGTCAGCCGCAGCGCCCGCCCGAGCGCGGCGAGGACCTGCTCCGACGGCCTCGGCCCGCGGCCCTGCTCGAGCCGCACGTAGTAGTCGACGGAGATCCCGGCCAGCAGCGCGACTTCCGTGCGCCGCAACCCCGGCGTCTGGCGTCGCGGGCCGGGCACGAGCCCGACGTCGCCCGGCTGCAGCCGCGCGCGGCGGCTGCGCAGGAAACCGCTCAGTTCCACGCTGTCCACCGTGCCATCATCACCCCGGCCCGGGGTGGTACCGATTGGCCTACCCCGGTCGCCCGGATCGGGACGAGCCTGGGCGCATGACGATTCTGGTGACCGGAGCCCGCGGGAACGTCGCCCGCGCGCTGGTGGGACAGCTGCTCGACGCGGGGCAGCCCGTACGCGCGGCCGGCCGGGACCCGAGCCGCGCCCGGCTGCCCGGCGGCGTCGAAGTGGTCGCGGCCGACCTGGCCCGGCCCGAGAGCTGGGACGCGGCCCTGAACGGCGTCACGAAGGTGTTCCTCTACGCCGGGACGGCCGGGCTCGGCGGGTTCCTCTCCCGCGCGGGCGGCCTGGCGCAGGTGGTCCTGCTGTCCGCGGCGGGCGCCGACCCGACGTCGGACGACGCCATCACCCGCGCCCACGGCGAAGCCGAACAGGCGGTGCGCGGCTCGGGAATCCCGTGGACGTTCCTGCGTCCGGGCGGGTTCGCGGCCAACCGGCTGCTGTGGACCGAGCCGATCCGGACGGCCGGCGTGGTGCGCGACCCGTTCCCCGGCTCGCACTCGGCGCTGATCCACGAGTCGGACATCGCCGCCGTCGCCGCGTGCGCGCTGACGGCGGCCGGGCACCTCGGCGCGGAGTACACGCTGACCGGGCCCGAGTCGCTGACCGTGCGGCGCCAGGCCGAGCTGATCGGGCTCGCCACCGGGCGGCCGGTGCGCGTCGAAGTCCAGGACCTCGACGACTACCGCCGTGAGCTGACGACGGCGTTCAAAGTGCGGGGCCTGGGCGCGGTCGGTTCGGCGGACGTCGTCGAAGCGCGGATCCGGCGGCTGGCAGCGCTGGTGGACCGGCCCCAGCCGACGACGGAGACGGTCCAGGTGGTGACCGGCCGCCCGGCGCGTGGCTTCACGGAATGGGCCGCGGACCACGCCGCCGATTTCGCCTGAACACTCAGGCTTCGTGCTCGCGCAGCAGCCTGCGGACGGCTTTCCGGTCACCCTCGATCGTGACGCGGCCGTCGGCGAGCGCGGCGTCGAGGCCGGCGGGCTTTTCGAGGAGTGCGTTGAGGGTGTGCGGGTCGGTTCGGACGACGGCGTCCGGATCGGCCGGCTCACCCGGCTCGACGGTCAGCCGCCCAGGTTCGGTGCGGACCGTCCACACGCGACTGTCCAGTTCGACGCGGTAGCAGGCATTCCCGCGCGGGCGCGCGGAGCCGCGGAGGAACAGCAGCACCGACGTCGCGCCGAGCGTCGCATCCCGGGGGAGCGGGACTTGCGCGGCCCACGCGCCCAGCGCGAGCACGATCGGCTCCAGCTCCCGGCCCCACGCGGTCAGCTCGTAGACCGTCGAACCGGCGGGCGGCGGCAGCGTCCGGCGAGTCACGACGCCCCGGCCTTCAAGCTCGCGAAGCCGGTCGGTGACCAGGTTCGAACTGGCACCCGGCAGCGCGCGGCGGACGTCGGAAAACCGTTGCGGCCCCAGGAGCAGCTCGCGCACGACGAGCAGCGCCCACCGCTCTCCGACGACGTCGAGCGCGCGGGCGGTGGCGCACGCGTCTCCGTAGCTGCGACTGGTCGGCATGACGCTAATTTACAACCTTGAGGTTGTTTTTAACAACTACCGTGGCCTACGGTGAGGCTCTGGACGTCGAACGGAAGGAACCGGTCATGGCCTCTCCGGTCGTGCACTTCGAGATCATCGGCACCGACCCGGCCCGGCTGCGCGGGTACTACGGCGAGCTGTTCGGCTGGGAGTTCGACACGTCGGGCCCGGTGTCGGACCAGGTGTCGGAGCCGGGAAACTACGGCTTCGTCGAAACGGACGGCATCCCGGGAGGCGTCGGCGGCGGCGCGTCTTTCACGCGGCAGACGGTGTTCTACGTGGGCGTCCCGGACGTCGCGGCGGCGCTGGAGCAGGCCGAACGCCTGGGCGGCACGCGCCGCATGGGCCCGGACCGCGCGCCGGGCCGCGACCTGGTGGTCGCCCACTTCACCGACCCGGAAGGCAACCTGATCGGCCTCGCGGGCCCGGCCTGACCGAAGCTCAGTGCTCCTCGGCCGTGCCCTGGACGTCGGCGCGGCACGCCTCCAGGAACCGTTCGCCCGCTTCGCTGATCCCGGTCAGCACCCGGTCGAGGCTTTCCTTGCGCACCAACGTTTCCTCAGTGTCCAGTGTGGCGTCCAGTTCGGCGAGGACGCCGTTCACGCCGTTGCGGGCCGCCTTCCACAGTTCCTTGCCGCGACGGCGGGGTTCGTCGGTGCCGAAGAGCTCCACCTGGTTGTACGCCTTGCGGAGCTCGCCGCGGCGTTCGCGCCATCGGGCCTCGACCGTCTCCCGGTTCTTCAGCAGCCCGGGGAACTCCGACCGGATCAGCTGGAACGCTTCCTCGCTCGCCGTCGAAAGGCCGGCGTACGCCTTGACGCGCTCGTCGCGCAGCCAGGTGGCGCGGTCCGCCGCGCGCTTCCGCGCTTCGGTCAGCTGGGTCGCCTTCAGCTTGCGACCCTCCACGAACGTCGTGGTCAGCAGGGTCAGCACCACCCCGCCGAGCGTCGCGCCGACGGTGATCAGCTGCGTGGTCGTCCCCGAGTCCATGCCGGGATCATCCCAGGGCGTCGTAAACCGCCTGGACGTACGTGCCGCTGCGGTCGGAGCCGATGACGCCCGGGCCCATCCGGTTCATCATGTACGAGATCGTCAGCCGCCGGTCGAGGTCCATGATGATCATCGAACCGCCCCAGCCGCCCCAGAAGCAGATGCGGCCGTCCGGGATCCACGGCACCGCCTCCCGCAGCGGCAGCCCGTAGCCGATGCCCCAGCGCAACGGGACGCCGAGCCCGAGGTCGACGCCGTTGGCCTGTTCCTCGAAGATCACGTCGATCGTGTCCGGGCCGAGCAGGCGGACGCCGTCGACCGTGCCGCCGCGGGCCAGCGCCGACAGCATCCGCGCGACCGACCGCGCGTTGCCGTGCCCGTTCACCGCGCCCAGGTCCGCGCGGCGCCACGCCGGCGTGTTCGCCACGTTCGCGTCGATGACCGGCCCGGTCAGCGTCTTGACGATCACGCTGTCCGCGCCCAGCGCCACGAGGTCGAACTCCGCGGGCGGCGGCGGGACGACGTCCGCGATCCGGTCCCAGTCCGCTTCGGCGGCCCCGATCTGGAAGTCGGCGCCCAGCGGCCCGGCGATCTCCTCGGCGACGAACGCCTTCAACGGCTTCCCGCTCACCCGGCGGACGACCTCGCCGACCAGGTGCCCGAAGTTCGCCGCGTGGTAGCCCGAAGCCGTCCCGGGCGTCCACCACGGCGCCTGCGCGGCCATCCGGGCGGTCGACGTCTCCAGGTCGTAGAGGTCCTCGACCGCCGCGGGCTGCTCCAGGCCGGAGACGCCGGAAGTGTGCGACAGCAGGTGCCGGACCTCGACGTCCTCCTTGCCGTTGGCCGCGAACTCCGGCCAGTACCTCGCGACCGGCGCGTGGACGTCGAGGTCGCCGCGGTCGACGAGCATCAACGCGGCCAGGCTGGTCACGGTCTTCGTCGTCGACCACACGTTGGTGATGGTGTGCTCGTCCCACGGGACGGTGCGGGACTGGTCGCGGAAGCCGCCCCAGAGATCGACGACGACGTCGCCGTCGAGGTCGACGACGAGGGACGCGCCCAGTTCGTCACCGGTGTCGACGTTCTTCTCGAGCGCGGCGCGGACGTCGTCGAAGCGGGCGTCGTGCGTTCCGTGGATGTCGGTCATGCGACCTACGGTAGAACCTGACATTGATGTCAGGGGCAAGAGTGAACGCCGTGCGCTATCCCGGATCGAGGTCCCGCGCCCGGTCGACGGCCACCATGTTCTCCTCCGCCCAGTTCCGCAGCGCGGCGAGCGGCACTTCGAGCGACCGGCCCAGGTCCGTCAGCCGGTAGTGCACCTTCGGCGGCACTGTCGCCTCCACCCGGCGCGCGACCAGGCCGTCGCGCGTCAGGCTCCGCAAGGTCACCGACAGCATCTTCTGCGAGACACCCGGCATTCGCCGTTGCAGCTCGGCGAACCGCACTTCATCCGGCTCGGCCTCGGCCAGCACCTTGACCGCCATCGACGTCCACTTCGTGCCGATCCGGTCCAGCAGCCGGCGCGTCGGGCACTTCGGGTCGAAGAGGTCGCCTCTTCCGGAGGGGGGCACCTGGAGCTCACCACCTGTCGTGAAAGTGCCTTCTTGGCTCTTGGAACGCTGTTACCTACCGTTTGGTAGTAACCAATGGTAACTGTGGAGGAGACAGCGTGCGCGAGTATCGGGTCGAAGCGAACGGCATCGAGATCAACGTCGCCGACGCCGGGGAAGGGCCCGCGGTCCTGCTGTTGCACGGCTTCCCGCACACCTGGCGGCTCTGGTCGGAGGTCATCCCGCACCTGGCTCGCGACCACCGCGTCCTCGCGCCGGACCTGCGTGGTCTCGGCGCGACGACGCGCGCCGACGGCGGCTACGACGCCGGAAACCTCGCCCTGGACGCCGAGGCCCTCCTCGACGCGCTGGGCGAGCCGACGGCGGCGGTCGTCGGCATCGACGCGGGCACCCCACCCGCGTTCTTGCTCGCGCTGCGACGCCCCGAGCGCGTCCGGCGGCTCGTCCTGATGGAGTCGCTGCTCGGCCGGCTGCCCGGCGCCGAAGCCTTCCTCGCCGGCGGCCCGCCGTGGTGGTTCGGCTTCCACGCCGTGCCCGGCCTCGCCGAGACGGTCCTGGCCGGCCACGAAGCGGACTACATCGGCTGGTTCCTGGACGCCGGCACGCGCGGCCGTGGGGTAGCACCGGAGATCCGCGACCACTTCGTCGCCGCGTACACCGGGCGCGAATCCCTGCGGTGCGCGTTCGAGCACTACCGCGCCATGCCCACGAGTGCCGCGCAGATCGCGGAGGTCGGTCGTCTCACGGTGCCGACACTGGCGATCGGTGCTCACCCGGTCGGCGACACTCTCGCGAACCAGTTGCGGCCGATCGCCGACGACCTCACGGCGCACCTCGTCGAGGACTGCGGGCACATCGTCCCGCTGGACCGCCCGGACGTCCTGGTGCCCCTGCTGACTTCTTTCCTTGACCTCGACCTTACTGGAGCTTCAAGACTGGCGCCATGACGATCTGGATCTGCGGAACCTGCGGGGTCGAGCACCCCGACACCGAACAACCCCCGGCCGGCGTGTGCGCGATCTGCGCGGACGAACGGCAATGGGTGCCCGCCTCCGGTCAGGTGTGGACCACCCTGGAGAAACTCGCGGCCGACAGCCGCGAAGTCGTGCACCACGAACTGGAACCGGGCCTGCACCGGTTCAACCGCGAACCGCCGTTCGGCATCGGCCAGTGGACGCACCTCGTGCGGACGTCCGAAGGCAACCTGCTGTGGGACCCGCCGAACCACCTCGACCCGGCCCTGGTCGCGAAGATCGAGGAGCTGGGCGGGGCCGCGGTGATCGTGGCCAGCCACCCGCACATGTACGGCTCGCAGGTCAGCTGGAGCCACCGCCTCGGGCGCGTCCCGGTGCTGGTGCACGCCGCCGACCGGCGGTGGGTGCGGCGCGAGGACCCGGTGCTGCGGGAGTGGTCCGGCACCGAGCGGGTCCTGCCCGGCGTGACGCTCGTCGAGGCGGGCGGCCACTTCCCCGGCGCCGCCGTGGCCCACGTCGGCAACGACACCGGCGGCGTGCTGCTGACCGGCGACACGATCGTGCCCGTCGTGGACGCGGGCTGGGTGACGTTCATGCGCAGCTACCCGAACAAGATCCCGCTTTCCGCGGGGCTGGTGCGGCGGATCGTCGACCGGCTCGAGCCGTACGAGTTCGATCGGCTGTACGGCCTGCTGGGCGGGACGGTGCTCGGTGACGCGAAGGGCGCGGTGCGCCGGTCCGCGGAGCGCTACATCGACTGGGTGAGTGGCGCGAACGACCACCTCGGCTGAACGGGAATCGCGCACCCGAAAGAAGTATTTCCTCGCCCCCTTCAATTTATAGCCGACCCCGGGGCTTGCGGCAAGGCCGGGGTGATGCCGCAGAATGGCCCGCCGTAGGCCGTGAACAGGGGAAATGGGGATTCTTAAGTGCGTGTTTTGCTGACGACGTGGGGATCGCGCGGGGACGTCGAACCGCTGGTGGGGCTCGCGGTGGCGTTGCGGGAGCTGGGGGCGGAGGCGCTGGTCGCGGCGCCGCCGGACGACGATTTCGTGGCGCTGCTGGAGCGGGCCGGGGTCCCGCTGGTGCCGCTCGGCCCGACGGTGCATTCGGTGGTCGCCAACCCGAAACCGCCGACCGGGGCGGACGCGTTCAAGCTCGCTCCCGCACTGGTCGCCGCGCGGTTCGAAACGCTCGGCGCGGTGGCCGGGGAATGTGACGTGCTGCTGGCGACCGGCCTGTTGCCGGCCGGCGCCCGGGACGTGGCCGAAAAGCGGGGCATCCCGTACGTGTACGCGTGTTTCCACATCTTCGGGCTGCCGTCGCGGCAGTTCGCGCCGGGCATGCGGCCGGGCACGCCGTCACCGGCCGAGGAGACCGACCTCGAGGTGCGGTGGGCGCAGGACGCCGAGCGGGTGAACGCGCTGTACGGCCCGGAGTTGAACAGCCGGCGGGCGGCGATCGGCCTGCCGCCGGTGGACAACGTCCGCGACCACGTGTTCACCGACCGGCCGTGGCTGGCGGCGGACCCGGCGCTGTGCCCGTCCGAGGGCATGACGAACCTCGACCTGGTGCAGTCCGGGGCGTGGATCCTGCCCGACGACCGGCCGCTGCCGGACGACCTGGAGGCGTTCCTGGACGCCGGCGAACCGCCGGTCTACGTGGGCTTCGGCAGCATGGCCGCGTACGCCCCGGAGGGCATCGCCCGCGAAGCCACCGAAGCGGCCCGCGCGCAGGGCCGCCGGGTCGTCCTCGGCCGCGGCTGGGCCGGCCTGACCGCGATCGACGACGCCGAGGACTGCTTCGTCGTCGGCGAGGTCAACCAGCAGGCGCTGTTCCGCCGGGTGGCCGCGGTCGTCCACCACGGCGGCGCGGGCACCACGACCACGGCCGCCCGGGCGGGCGCGCCCCAGGTGGTGGTGCCCCGGATCGCGGACCAGCCGTACTGGGCGGAGCGGGTGGCCGGGCTGGGCATCGGAGTAGCGCACGAGGGCCCGACCCCGACGGCCGAGTCGCTGTCGGCCGCCTTCACCACGGCCCTGACGCCCGAGATGCGGACCCGAGCCCAATCGGTGGCGGGCACGATCCGCGACGACGGGGCGACGGTGGCCGCGAAGACGCTCCTCGACGTCGCGAGCCAGGGACGTCAGTAGCCGGGTGAGCCGCGCCGCACGTCGCACCCAGCGACGCGCGGCGTGGTTCGTTCGACGACCGTGAGTCGGGCGGCCCGCGCATCGCGGCTCAGGCAACTGGTGGACTGTCAGTATTCGAACCCTGCCGTATTCCCTGTGTTTGTGCGGGCTGCGAGGTAGGTGCTCCAGTCGTGTTGGGCGTAGTTGGCCCAGGTGATGGCGGTGTTGATGTTGAGGTCGAGTAGTTGTGCGAGGACGGCGGCGGGGATGTGGGCGGCGAGTGCTGCGAGGGCGGCGCTGCGGGCGCGGCGGAGGTGGACGGGCAGGTGCGCGCGGAGCGCGCGGTAGAGGCCGTCGCGGGTGGGTCGTCCGGGGAGCCCGCCGGGGAATAGCCAGTGGTGTTGGTTGCGGGCGAGCGTGGCCGTGCCGGTGCCGTGGTCGCGTTGGTCGCGCAGTAAGGCGGCAACGGCTGCGGGGAGCAGGAGTCTGTGGTGGGTCATCTGCAGCCAGGTGGTGCCGTCGCGGTTTGTGTGGATGTCTTGGTGTCGCAGGGTGGTGATGCGGCTGACGGGGAGTCCGAAGAGCAGGACGAGGGCTCCGGCGGCGCGGACTGCGGTGGGCAGGGTCTGCTCGTGTAGGCAGCGTCGCAGTTGTGTCCAGCGGTCGTCCTCGGTGATCGGCGCGAGGCTGCTGCGATGGGGTTTCTTCGGAATGGTCACGTCGCCGGCCAGGCGATGTTGTCTTGCCCAGTATAGGAATTCTCGCGCTGCGTAGGTGGCGTCTGTGGGGGTCACGGTCAGCCAGCGGTCGATCGCGGTCTGGGTCACGGTGGCCAGGGTGAGGTGTTGCTGGTCGAGCCAGGTCAGGAAGTTGAGGGTGGCGCGAACGCGGGTGCGGAGCCAGTTGCCCGCGCAGGGAGTGAACGGGCGGGTTCGGGTCCGCTGGCGGGCTCGGCGTAGCAGGGTCCAGTGCGTGTAGGTGCGGAGCAGATGAGCTTGGTCCGGTGGGTGGCCGCGAAGCTGGTCTTCCAGCCAGGGGACGAGGCGTTCGAGGTAGTCGGCCCGGTCAGGCAGGACCTTGGTGTGGATGAGGGTTTGGCGTAATCGGTGCAGGGCAAGGGTTTGCTCTACGGTGTCGAGTAGGTCATGGCTGATGGGTTCGCCAGTGGCGTTGAGGTGGTTCAGGATCGTGGTGGCGGGCTGGCCGGGGCGTAGCCAGTGCAGGACGGCTTCGGGTGATTCGGCGGTGCGTAGTGCTTCAGCGAACGGTTCGAGTTGGGTGGGGATGTGATCGGCGTTGTCTGCGAGCAGTTTGTGGACTCGGTCGCTTGCCTGGCAGCGGGTGCAGAGGCCGGCGGTAAGGAAGAAGCCGGTGTCGCCGCATCGGGTGCAGCGGTAGTTGTGGCGCGTTGTGCCGCTGCAGGTGGCGCAGAGTCCGGCGCCGGTGGTGTCACGGCCGAGAAGGATTTCTGTGTTGCCGCAGTGGGCGCAGGTGTCGCGGTGGGTGCGGGTGCGTTTGTAGCAGGTGCCGCAGATCGGGCCCAGTGGCCAGGTGGTGATGATCCGGCTGCTCTGGTGGCAGAGGGCGCATTGCTGTTGCTGTGCGGTGAATGTGGCGCGAAGACAGTCTGGGCAGGTCTTCTTCCCGTCCAGCCGCTTACTTGTCCGCCAGGGGCCGAATCGTCCGCAGAGATGACATGGAGTGTGGTTGCGGGCCGGGAGGCAGGTGCGGCAGAGGTCAACGTGGGCGTCGCTGCGCGTAGCGAGTTTGGTGATCGTGCCGCAGCGCTGGCAGCGCCTCGGTGGGTGTTTCACGCAGGTGGCGCAGACAGGGCCGTCGCCGGTGCGGACACGAGCTCGTTTGTTCCGTCCACAATGGATGCAGTTCTGGGTCGGCGGCCGGTAGCAGCGTCGGCAGATCGGGTGTCCGTCTGTTGTGTGCGCGGAGATCCGCGCGAGGTCGCCGCAGGCCCAGCAACGGGTGCCGTTGGCCGGATCGTTGCTGTAGCAGGGCTGGCAGACGGGCTGTCCGTTCTCGCGGGCGTGAACCGTGCGGACCCGACCGCAGCGGCTGCAGGGCCGCGCGCGGTGGGCGTTGGCGCAGGTGCCGCAGAGCCGCCCGCCGGGGATGTGGCAGTTCAGGGTGAGTCCGCCGCGGCCGCATCCGTGGCAGCGCAGTGGTGTCACCGAATATCCGGCTCTGGTCAGAGATCCCGCGAGCCGCAGGAACACAGTCGGGCAGTCCGAGTCGCCAGAGTAGAGCGCGTCGGGGTGGGTGCGCAGATGCCGGTGCAGCAGTGAGAGGCCTTTGCGGCCTCGGGTGACGGACTCGGTGATCTCGCGAGCCCTGGGTTCGTCGAGGCCGGTGATGGCCGCGGCGATCCAGGCACCGAGGTCGGTGAGGTTGTCCGCGGCGATCTTCGCCCGTAGGGTGACCCCGTAGGTGGGTGCGGCCACGTCGGTGCGGAATGCGGCCGTGGTCATCAGAGTCCTTGTGGCCGGCGGATTGTCGTGCGCCGCGGTGTCGGCTTGCTGGTGCCGTCGGTAGTGCCGGTTTTGCGGACCTGGGTGGAGGCAGTGGTGATCTCGATCAGGTCGTTCGGGGTGGCGCCGAGGATGTCGCAGAGTGCGGCGAGGGTGTCCAGTGACAATCGTTGCGGGGGCTGGGTGACCATCCGGTAGACCTGTTCGCGGGACAGGTGGATGCCGCGGTCGGCCAGCAGTGGCACCAGGTCCGAGGTTTGGAACAGGCCTTTCTCGGCCATGCGGGTGCGCAGGTGCCAGGTGTGGCCCATTTTGCGGATCATGATGTGGTCGTCTCCCAAAGCTCAGGGTGCCCGGTGAGGGCTTGTTCCAGCAGCCGGTTGCGGAACTCGTCCGACACCGAGGTGTAGAGCGCGGTCGTGGACTGGTAGGCGTGCCCGACCTGCTGCTGCACCATCAAGGGCGGGTAGCCGAACTCCAGCAGATGCGTGACATAGCTGTGCCGCAACGAATGCAGGTCCAGCTCGGCGGGCAGTTCCGCGTCTTCGCGGGCAGCGGCGAACGCGTCGTTGAGGTGGCGCGCGGAGACTCGCCCGCATCGCTCAGTGATCCATAGCGCGGGATGCCGCTCGGGTGCCGGTAGCGGCCGCACTTCCTCGACCCATTCCCGTAGCAGGCTGACGATCCAATCCAGTTCCGGCAGCGTCAGCACTGTTCGCCGTTTGGGTGGGCTGCCGCGCGATGCCTTGCCGTAGCGGACCTGCACCGAGCCGAAACCGCCGTAGTCCGGCGCCCGTGGATTGCGCCGGAAGTCCACCAGATCCAGCCGGGCAGCTTCCTGACGCCGCAAGCCGAACGCGTAGACCGTCTTGAGGATCGCGGCGTCACGCAGTGCCGCCAGGGCTCCTTTGCGGCCCCGGGACCGGATCTGTTCCACCCGGGCGTCGGCGGCGTCGAACAGGGCCTGCACCTCGTCGTAGGTCAACGCGCGCCGGCCGGGCCGGCATTCGAGCTCGACCAGGTGCGCCACGGTGTTCCACTCGTGGCAGATCTGGATGGGTGTCTCACCGAACCGTCGTTCGCACTCGGCGGCCCAGCCGTAGCGGGCGTCGGTGACGAACTCGCAGAACAGCCGCAGCGTCACCTGATAGCCACGGACCGTGGAATGGGCCAGCGGCGCGGGCCCGGACACCAGCTCAGCGGTGAACGCCTCGATCTCACCCGGGCCCCACTGCCACGGGTACTGGCCGGTGAACTCGGCGAATCGCCGGATCAGCCGCACCCGCGGCGCGATGGTTTCCGTCCGCAGGAACCGGCTCCGCTGCTGGCATTCCCAGCCGTGAAGCATCGCCTCGAACACCGCGGTCGTCTCGTCGAGATGCCGCACCCCGGGCGGCAGCATCAGATGCGCCGCGCCGTCCAGCTCAACTTGTCGCACCACCTGAACCTCCGGTTGCAGTGGATACAACATCGTTGCATCCACATCGGCCAGTCCAGGTCAGCGACACACCGCGACCGTCGCCGACATCACCGGAAAACGCCCTGACCAGCAGAGACAGGCCGCACCAAAACGTGCTGAGTGTTGCATCAGATGCAATAAAGCCTAGTTGGTCGGGCGGCCCGCTCCCGCGTAGTCGTCGCCGTCCTTGCGATACGTGTGGACCTGCACGGCCTGCCCGGTCTGCGGCGCGTCGATCATCTGCTGGTTGCCGATGTAGAGACCGACGTGGTGGATCTTCGTCGTCGGCTCGCCGTAGAAGATCAGGTCGCCCAGCTGCGGCTCGGTCACGTGCGCCACGCTGCGGTACTGCGTGTCCGCGGTGCGCATCAGCTTGACGCCCGCGCTCGCGTACGCCGCCGTCGTCAGGCCCGAGCAGTCGAAGCCCGGGTCGCCGCCGCCGGTGCCGTTGCCGCCCCAGATGTAGGGGAGGCCGATCTTGTCGATGGCGAAGTTGACCGCGCTCAGCACCGCCGCGTTCGGCGCCGCCGAGCCCTGGCCGACCGTGCCGTAGACGTTGACCGTCGCGAGCGTCCGGTGCAGGAACAGCGGCGCCGACTGCAGCGCACTCACCGAGTCCCACCAGGTCTGCCCCTGGGAGAGGTCGTGGCCGTCGGCGCACAGCGCGCGGCCGGTGGACAGCGCCGCGTCGTCGATGTTCTGCACGTCCGGGGTGCCGCCCGACGCGCTCGTCTGGTACTTACCCCAGATCGCCGGGGACAGCTGCATCGGCCCGGCGGCGTTCGCCGTCGAGACGACCTTGTTGTAGAAGTCGCGTACCTCGACCGTGCCGAGCGGCTTGCTCAGCACGCCGGCGGCACCCAGCTGCCCACCCTGCGCGCGGCCGTGGTCGGAGGTGACCTTCCCGACCGCCGCCAGCGTCACCCACGACAGGTGACAGCCCGGGATCTCCTTGGTCAGTGTCACGGTGGCCTGCGCGTAGCCGGTCATCGCGCGCAGCGGGATGTCGAGCCACTGGCTGGTCTTCGACGCCCACTCGTCGAACTCGCTCGCCTGCGGCAGCTTCGGCTGCGTCGGCGGCGGCGTGGTCGCTTTCGGGACCACTGTCGGGACCACCGACGGCGTCGGCGCGGCCGTCGCGGCGGCGTTCTCGGCCGTCTCCTGCTTCGGCGCGAACTGGATCGCGACCACGAGCGCGGCCGCGATCACGACGACCGCGGCCACCACGATCCCGGCTCGGCGTCGGCGTGGCGGCGGCGTCGGCGCGGGCGTGTCCTCCGGGACGACCACGGGCTCTTCGCTCACCGCGCGGCTCCGGTCAGCCGGTCCAGCACGAAACCGCGCAGGCCGTCGAGGTCGGTGTCCATCGCGACCTCGATCAGCCGGCCGGGGGAGAACTGCGGATCCTCTTCGCCGAGCCGTCGCCGGTCGACCAGGGTCTGGCCGCGCGCCGGGCCCAGCCCGCAGTCGACGTCGACGCGGTAGGTCTCGGTGTGCAGGATCCCGGGCGAGATCGCCTCGGCGACCGCGACGGCGTCGTGCATGACCATCCGGTCCTCGCCGAAGACCCGCGTGTAGTGCCGGCGGTAGGTCGAGGTGAGCCCTTCGAGCGTCGCGCCGATCGGCCCGGACGCGGCGAGCTTCGCCAGCCACTCGGCGTCGACGGCGCACCGGTGCGTGAGGTCCAGCGGCACCAGCACCACCGGGACGTCCTCCTCGACCAGCACCCGCCGGGCCGCCTCGGGGTCGCTCCAGATGTTGAACTCGGCCGCCGCGGTGCTGTTGCCGAAATTGACCCCACCGCCCATGACCACCAGCCGAGCGATCTTCTCCCGCGCGCCCGGATGGGCGGCCAGCAGCGCGGCGATGTTCGTGAGCGGCCCGATCGGCGCGATGGTCACCGGCTCGTCGGCCGCCTCGAGCAGCGCGAGCATCAGGCTGACGGCGTCCCGCTCGTCGAGCGGCCGGGTTGCCTCGGGCAGGGTGTCCGCGTGCCCGGAGAGGCCGTCGCCGCCGTGGACCTCTTTCGCGTCCCGCGGCTTCGAGTACACCAGCGGGCGGGCGGCGCCGGCCGCGACCGGCACGTCGGTGCGGCCGAACAGCTCCAGCAGCCGCCGCGCGTTCGCCGTGGTCTTGTCCAGGGGCACGTTGCCGAACACGGTCGTCACGCCCAGCAGGTCGACGTCGGGCGAGACCGCGGCCAGCGCGATCGCCAGCGCGTCGTCGACGCCCGGGTCGGTGTCGATGATCAGCTTCGTGCCCATCCAGCTCCCCTTGCCTGTGAACCCGTCCCGTACACAGGTTACGGTCACCGGCATGACGTCGATGTGGGGTGCGCCCGCTCTTTCGCGGGTGCGGGCCTGGCGGCAGGCGCGCCGCGACCCGCGGCAGGCGAAGTTCCTGACCGCCGACTCGCTGCGCTGGGTCCTGCGCAACCGCGCGTACACACCCTGGTACCTGGTCCGGTACTACCGGCTGCTCAAGTTCCGGCTCGCCAACCCGCACATCATCCTGCGCGGGATGCTGTTCCTCGGGAAGGACGTAGAGATCCACTGCCGCCCCGGCTACGGCCGGCTGGAGATCGGCCGCTGGGTCCACATCGGCGACGGCAACGCCATCCGCTGCCACGAGGGTTCGCTGCGGATCGGCGACAAGTCCGTGTTCGGCCGCCAGAACGTCATCAACTGCTACCTCGACATCGAGCTCGGCGCGGCCACCCTGGTCGCCGACTGGGTGTACATCTGTGACTTCGACCACGTCATTTCGGACATCCACGTCCCGATCAAGGACCAGGGCATCGTCAAGACGCCGGTCCGCATCGGCCCGGACACCTGGCTCGGCACCAAGGTCAGCGTCCTGAAGGGCACCCGCATCGGCCGCGGTTGTGTGCTGGGCGCCCACGCGGTCGTCCGCGGCGACATCCCGGACTACTCGATCGCGGTCGGCATGCCGGCCCGCGTCGTGCGCAACCGCGAAGACGACTACGCCGCCGACACCGCACGCCGCGAAGCCGTCGCGGACATGGCCCGCAAGGCGAGCAAGGCCCTGCAGAAAACCCTCGGCGAGCAGTAGATCCACTCAGGTCCGCAGTCGTCGATCCGGCCATACTGACCGGGTGGGGGAAGTTCGTACGCTCTGGGCCTCGGTCGTGCTGGCGCTGTGCGCCGTGGGCCTGCTGCTCGTCGTCCCGTTCCTGGTCCTGCAGGGGTTCTTGGCGAGCTTCCCGGTGTTCGGCACGAGCACGCACGAGGGCGGCGGCTACCTGACCTGGGCGGCCTGGCTCGGCGCCGGGCTGCCGCTGGTGGGCGTGGTCGTCGCGGCGACAACGCGGCGCCGAGGGTGGACGTGGTTCTTCGGGATCTGCCTTCTCGTGGCCGTCGCGGTCGCCGGGATGAACTGGGCCGGCCACGTTCGCCACGCCGCGCCCGCGCCGCCGGGGCCGCGCCACTGCGTCGAGCGCAGCGGCGGCGGCACCGAATGCCCGGGCGGCTGACTACTCCTCGAAGGTCATCTCCGGCGGCGGCCGGCGGAAGCCGCGGGTGATCGCCGCCAGCACGACGATGCCGATCGCCAGCCAGGCCAGGCCGAAGATCAGCGCGATGCCGTCCAGGTTGACCAGCAGCCACAGATCGACCACGGCGCCGATCACCGGGAAGACCACCCAGGTCAGCACCCGTTTCCCGGACCGGTCGCGCAGCCAGGTCGCGATCACGCTGACGTTGACGAACGTGAACGCCGTGAACGCGCCGAAGTTGATGAACGACGTCGACGTGCTGACGTCCAGGGCCAGCGCGACCAGCCCGACGATCCCGGTCAGGACGATGCCGAACACTGGCGTCGCGAACTTCGGCTGGAGCTTGCCGAACACGCGCGGCAGCACGCCGTCGCGGCCCATCGCGTACATCAGCCGCGACGCGCTCGCCTGCGCGGCGATCCCGGACGCGAACTGCGCGACGACCAGGCCGGCGAGGAAGAACGACGCGAAGAGGTTGCCGCCGATCGTCGTCGCGATCTCGAACGCGGCGGACGACTCGTCGGTGAACGCGCTGCCCGGGTGGGCGAGCTGGGTGAAGTAGGCGAGCACGATGAAGATGCCGCCGCCGATCAGCGCGGTGAGCAGGATGGCGCGGGGGATCGTCTTGCGCGGCTCGATCGTCTCCTCGGTCAACGTCGTCACGGCGTCGAAGCCCAGGAACGAGTACGTCGCGAGCGCGGCGCCACCGGAGATCGTGCCCAGCGTGCTGCCGGGGTGGAAGAACGGCTGCGAGCTCGCCAGCGCGTCCCCGACGTGCAGCACCTGCTTGATCGAAAGCACGACGAAGAAGCCGATCACCAGGATCTGGAACGCCATCAGCACGAAGTTCGCCTTCTCGGCGATCTTGATGCCGAGCACGTTGAGGACCGTGGTCAGCAGGATGAACGTGATGAGCCAGATCCACGTCGGGACGCCCGGGAACTCGGCGGAGAGGTAGGCGCCGCCGATCAGCCAGATCACCATCGGCAGGAAGAAGTAGTCGAGCAGCACCGCCCAGCCGACGAGGAACCCGGCGCGCGCGTCGACCGATTTCCGGACGTAGGTGTAGGCCGAGCCGGCGACGGGGTGGGTGGCGGCCATCTTCCCGTAGCTGGCCGCGGTGAACAGCATCGCGACCAGGGCGAGCAGGTACGCCGAAGGCACCGTGCCCTCGGTCGTCGTCGCGACGATGCCGAACGTGCCGAGCACGATCAGCGGCGCCATGTAGGCGAGCCCGAACAGGACGACGCCGGGCAGGCCGAGCCGGCGCTGCAGGGCGGCCGGGGCCGCGGCCGTGGAGGTCATCGGTCGTCTCCTTCTCGTGGACGCCAGCGGTCCGGGTCGATCCGGCCCTGGTAGAGCGGCAGGGGCAGCGGCGCGTCGGCCGGGGTGAACTGCTCCCACATCCGGTTGGTGCCCGCGGTGCCGTCCCGTCGGACGCGCGCCACCTCGTCGAGGTCGATCGTGTGCGCGAGGACGCCTTCGCCGGGCCCGGGCAGCGCACCGAGGACGTCACCCTCGGGCCCGACGAGCAGGCTGTCGCCCATGCCGAACGGCCCGGCCGTGTTCACGCTGGCGACGAACACCTGGTTGACGATCGCGTTCGCCCGCGCCAGGACCAGCTCCTGCGCGCGGTCGGGGGTCGTGGTCTGGACGGGGTTGAGCACCACCTCGGCGCCCATCCAGGCGAGGTGGCGGGTCACTTCGGGGAACCACGCGTCGTAGCAGATCGAGAAGCCCACGCGCCCGGCGTCGGCCAGATCGGCGACGACGAACTCCGTGCCGGGGTCGTACGGCTCGTGCGGCCGCCACGGGAAGACCTTCCGGTACCAGCCGGCCAGCTCGCCCTGCGGCGAGAAGACCAGGGCGGTGTTGAACAGCTCGCCGTGGTCGCCTTCTTCGCACACGGTGCCCGGAGCGAGCCAGATCCCCAGGTCGCCGGCCAGTTCCGCCAGCTCCTTCGTCCGGGGTCCGTGCAGCGGCTCGGCGGCGGCCCTCAGCTGCGCGGTGCGTTCGTCGTCCTCACCCTCGACGCCGCAGAGGTGCAGCTCGGGGAAGGCGGCCAGGCGCGTGTCCGGAAACCGGCTCAAGACGGCTTCGACCTCGCCCGCGAACCCGGCCGAGCCGGGCCGGGGCGGCGCTTGCACCAGAGCGATCGGGAGTGGTCGCGGCATGGACGGAAAATAGTCCATCTTGAACACTCAAACAAGAGTGCTCAAGATGAGCAATTTGTGCGGTACCGTCGGGTTCATGGCCACGGCAGACCTGGACGCCCCCGCCCTGACCGGCATCCGGCGGCTGTCGGCGCTGGACACGGTCCGCGCCCGGATCGCCCTCGCCATCGAGCTGGGCCTGCTGAAGCCGGGGGAGCGCCTGCCGCCGAACGGCGACATCGCTCAGGCCCTGGGCGTCGCCGAGATCACCGTGCGCCGAGCGCTGGAATGCCTGGCCGAAGACGGCCTGATCGAGCGACGCCGAGGTCGCGGCGGCGGCACCCTGGTCGCCGAGCACCCACCGGCGGAGCGAGTACGCGAGGTCGGCGCCTACCGCGAGTCGGCCGCGGAGGTCCGCGAGCTGATCGACCACCGCCTGGTCTTGGAGGCGGGTCTGGTGCAGCTGGTGGCCAGACGCCGCCCGGACGTCGAGCGCCTCCGGGCACTGGTCGCCCGGATGGACACGGCGACAGGCTGGGCGGAGTTCCACGAACTGGACGCCGAGTTCCACCTGACGGTCGCCGCACCGGGCCCTCCGGCAGCGGTCCGCCAGTACGAGGCGGTGCTCACGGAGTTGTACCGGTTCTACCTGCCGTACCCGTTGCCGAAGCTGCGCGAGTCGAACCACGAGCACGCGAAGCTGGTGAAGGCCCTGGCCTCGGGAAACAGGGACGCGGCGACCCGGATAACCCGCGACCACGTGGGAGACCTGCACCGGACGATGTTCGTCGGCCTCGCCTGACCTGCGGATTCACCCCGTGGTCGAGTCCACGACCACGGCTCCGGGGCGCGCGTGATCACGGATCGACGGGGCCGGACCGGCCGGAGCGTGGTCCGGATCCGACGACGATCGAGCGGCCCGGCATGGACGCAAACCCGACCGCAGCTGAAGAGTCGAGCCGTCGTCGCGGAACGACCAGGGACGCGCGGGCCAGACAGCCGGAACCAGCCGCGGCCGCGACTTGGCTGTGGTCCCGGACCGACCGTGGCATGAGCCGGCCGTGGTCGAAGGACCGGTCAGCACCGCGCTCGAGCCTGGTTGGAGGGGCAGCCGAGGGCGCGTCGCCAGGTGTGGTCGGGCCTGACCATGGTCCCGTCAGCCCGTCAGCCCGTCAGCCCGTCAGCCCGTCAGCCCGTCAGCCCGTCAGCCGGGTCAGTCAGGTCAGTCAGGCGGCCCGGTCGACTGGAGTGGCCCGGCCCGGCCGGCTGGCCTGGCCGGCGGCTGTGGTCGCGAATCGCCCGTACCTCGACCGCCGCGATCGCGGTCCGTCTTCGACCAACGCCAGAAGCCCGCGAGCCCATCCTCAAAACCCCTGGCCGTTCGGCTGGCCGGCCGATCACCCCAGCGGCACGACCCGCGAAGCCGAGGCGCATGTGCGCCTCAGTGCCGATCCCGGCGCCCTGAGCAGGTCAGCGGCTGCGCAGCTGCTCGCGGACCTCCATCAGCGCGAAGCCGAGCAGGTTCAGCCCGCGCCAGTAGTCCGGCTTGTCCGAGTTCTTCTCTTCGCGGGCGAGGCCGCTGCCCCAGACCAGGTCCTTCTTCGACGCCTCGACGAGTACGGCGTCCCCGGTGCCGAGGAGGAAGCGGCGCAGGTCGCGGTGCGCGCCGAACTTGGCCAGGTTGCCGTCGACGACGATGTCGTAGCGGTGCCGCTCCCACGTCTCGTTGTCATACCCGGAGACTTCGCGGCCGAGCACCTTCGCCGTCTTCGGGTCGGGCGCCTGCCGGATCAGCTCGGCCTTCTCGTGGTCGCCGAACAGCTCGGCCTTGCCCGCCATCATGTAGTGCTCGGCGGACGGGTAACGCACGCCGCCGGCCTCGAACGGGTCCACCCACCACTGGCTCAGGCAGCTCGCCGTCGCGCGACCCGTCTTGGAGGGCGCGTGGCCGTAGAACAGCAGGTACTCGGGCTCCGCACCCTCGTGGACCTTTTCCCGCAACGCTTCGATACTGCGGACTCCGTCGACCTTCACAACCATCCGTCTAGTGGACCACAGCGCTCACAGCAGGAAGTGGAAGAGGGGGCTACCCGGCTCGATCCGCTCCACCTGCAGCGGGCTCGCGTCCATCCGGGCCAGCAGTCCGGGCAGGTCGGCCGAGCGCGGGATCTCGATGCCGACCAGCGCCGGCCCCAGCTCGCGGTTGGTGCGCTTGACGTACTCGAAGCGGGTGATGTCGTCCTCGGGCCCGAGGACCTGTTCCAGGAACCGCCGCAGCGCGCCCGGCTCCTGCGGGAACCCGACCAGGAAGTAGTGCTTCAGCTGTTCGTGCATCAGCGAGCGTTCGAGGATCTCGCTGTAGCGGCTGACGTCGTTGTTGCCGCCGGAGACCACGACCACGACCGTCTGGCCGGGCTCGACGTCCACGACCGAACCGAGCGAGGCCGCGGCGAGCGCGCCCGCGGGCTCGGCGATGATGCCGTCCGACTGGTACATCGCCAGCATCTCGGTGCAGATTGCGCCTTCGGCGACCGACGTCAGCTCGGCGCCGCTCTCGCGGATCAGCGGGTAGGTGACGCTGCCGGCGACGCGCACCGCGGCGCCGTCGACGAACGTGTCGAGCTCGGGCAGCCGCACCGGGTGCCCCGCGGAAAGCGCCGCCGCCATGCAAGCCGCGCCCGCCGGCTCGACGCCGACCACCCGGACGCCCGGGTGCCGGTCCCGCAGGAAGCTGCCGACGCCGGCGAGCAGCCCGCCGCCGCCGACCGGCACGACCACGACGTCGGGGACGAAGCCGAGCTGCTCGATCACCTCCAGCGCCACCGTGCCCTGGCCGGCGACGGTCCGGACGTCGTCGAACGCCGGCACCAGCGTCGCGCCGGTGCGCTCGGCGTCCTCGGTGGCGGCCGCGAAAGCGTCTTCGTACGTTTCGCCGACGACGATGACCTCGATGTGCGCGCCGCCGAGTGCCGCGATGCGTTCGCGCTTCTGCCGCGGCGTGGTTCCCGGGACGTACACGCGCCCGTTCGCGCCGAGCCGGCGGCACGCGTACGCGACGCCTTGGGCGTGGTTGCCGGCGCTGGCGCAGACGACGCCGAGCGCGCGCGTGACGTCGTCCAGCTGGACGATGAAGTTGTAGGCGCCGCGGATCTTGTACGACCGGACGGTCTGCAGGTCCTCGCGCTTCACCCAGACCTGGGCGTCCACCCGGGACGACAGCCGCGCGCTCGGCTCCAGCGGCGTGCGGGTCACCACCCCGGCCAGCCGCGCGGCGGCGTTCTCGATGGTCGCCGCGGTCACCGTGTCGATGTCGTGCACCTGGTTGAATGTACGACTCGCGCGCCGAACCCGACCGGGTGCCCCTACCCCTTGGGCACGGCCGGGTACGGGACGAACGTACTGGTGTTCTCGTCGACCGTGAGCTGCTTGCCGATCGTCGGGAACGCGCGCTGCGAGCAGGCCGGGCGTTCGCAGACTTTGCAGCCCATGCCGATCGGGGTGGCGGCCGCCGGTTCGTCCAGGTCCAGGCCCGTCGAGTAGATCAGCCGCCCGGCGTGCCGCAGTTCGCAGCCCAGGCCGACCGTGAACGTCTTTCCCGGGCTGCCGTAGCCGCCGATGTTGCGCGAAATCGTCCGCGCGATCCAGAAGTAGCTCTTGCCGTCGGGCAGCGTCGCGATCTGGGTGAGGATCTTGCCCGGCTGGGTGAACGCCTCGTAGATGTTCCACAGTGGACAGGCCCCGCCGACGCGGGAGAAGTGGAAGCCGGCCGCGGACTGCCGCTTCGACATGTTCCCGGCCCGGTCGACGCGCACGAACGAGAACGGCACCGCGCGGTGCTTGGGCCGCTGCAAGGTGGACAGCCGGTGGCAGACGGTCTCGAAGCCGACGCCGTAGTGGTCGCACAGCCGCTCGATGTCGTAGCGGAACCGCTCGGCCGCGGCCAGGAACGGTCCGTAGGGGAGGATCAGCGCCCCCGCGAAGTAGTTCGCCAGGCCGACGCGGGCCAGCGAGCGCGCGGCGGGGCCGGAAAACGCCCACGAGTCGGCCAGCTCGGTGATCAGGTCGTCGTACTCGAGCAGGGCGATCTGCGAAGCCATCCGGAACGCCTGCTGCCCGACGCGCAGGCTCGGCGCGAGCCGCAACGTCCGGCTGAGCGGTTCGTAGCGATGCTGCTGACCGGCGGCTTCGTCGATGCCGTCGCTGGTCACTTCGACGCCGTAGCGCTGGGAAAGACAGTCTTTCAACGCGCTGAGCACCTGGCCGCGCTGCAGCGGGATGTCGGCCGCCATCTTCTCGGCGCGTTCGTCCAGCTCGGCGACGTAGTTCTCGCGCTCGTAGAAGAAGTCGCGGACCTCTTCGTGCGGCAGCGCCGAGGCCGCGCTGCCGTGCAGGCCCAGGCCGTTTTCGGTGGTCAGCGCGGCGGTGTTCTCGACGGCGTTGCGGTAGCTGCGGTGCAGCTTGACCAGGGCTTGCGCGATCGCCGGCAGGTTCGTCGCCAGCTCGTTGAGCTCGCTCGTCGTGACGTCGACGCCGAGGGACTCGTCGAGCAGCGCCTCCTTGACGTCGGCCACCAGCCGGGACGTGTCGTTGTTGGCGAAGAACTCGGTGTCCACGCCGAACGCCTGCGTGATCCGCATCAGGACGGGCACGGTCAGCGGGCGCGAGTTGTGCTCGATCTGGTTGAGGTAGCTCGGTGAGATCTCCAGCACACGGGCGAGGTCGGCCTGGCTCATCGCCCGGCTTTCGCGGAGGTGCCGCAGCCGCGCTCCGGCGAAAGTCTTCTCCATCCGAGCCCGCCTTTCCGGAAGGTTTCCGGTCCTGAACGGTTACGTGAACGGTCAAGAACGCGGATTTTCGTGGTTGTTGCGAACCAGTGATTCGCAACCTTTGCAAAGAGCGTACGTACCCTTCGCACAAATTGGCAAATTGGACGACTGGATCGGATTTCCACTGGCGTGCGAGGGTCAGGCCAAGCAAGGCGAGCAATCGCAAACTTCGCAACACCGGGAGAGTCCGATGACCGAACAGGCCAAGCAGGCGGCCGCGGAGCTGACCGCGAAGTGGGCGAATGATCCCCGCTGGGCGGGCGTGCAGCGCTCCTACTCGGCCGAGGACGTCGTCAAGCTGCGCGGCAGCGTCGTCGAAGAGCACACCCTCGCCCGCCGCGGCGCGGAGAAGCTGTGGGACCTCCTGCACACCGAGGACTACATCCACGCGCTGGGCGCGCTCACCGGCAACCAGGCCGTCCAGCAGGTCCGCGCCGGCCTGCAGGCGATCTACCTGTCCGGCTGGCAGGTCGCGGCCGACGCCAACCTGGCCGGCCAGACCTACCCCGACCAGAGCCTCTACCCGGCCAACTCCGTGCCGGCCGTGGTTCGCCGCATCAACAACGCGCTGGGCCGCGCCGACCAGATCAACTGGGCAGAAACATTCAACAAGGGCAATACTGGTGACGACATCGACTGGTACGCCCCCATCGTCGCCGACGCGGAAGCGGGCTTCGGTGGCCCGCTCAACGCGTTCGAGCTGATGAAGGGCATGATCGCGGCCGGCGCCGCGGGTGTGCACTGGGAAGACCAGCTCGCGTCCGAGAAGAAGTGCGGCCACCTCGGCGGCAAGGTGCTGATCCCGACCAAGCAGCACGAGCGCACGCTGAACGCCGCCCGCCTCGCCGCCGACGTCCTCGACGTGCCGACCCTCGTGGTCGCCCGCACCGACGCGCAGGCCGCGACGCTGCTGACCAGCGACGTCGACGAGCGTGACCAGCAGTTCCTCACCGGCGGCCGGACAGCCGAGGGCTTCTACGAGGTCACCAACGGCATCGACCCGTGCATCGAGCGCGGCCTGGCCTACGCCCAGTACGCCGACCTGCTCTGGATGGAGACCTCGAAGCCGGACCTCGAGGTGGCGCGCAAGTACGCCGAGGCGATCAAGGCGAAGTTCCCGGACCAGATGCTGGCCTACAACTGCTCGCCGTCGTTCAACTGGAAGAAGCACCTGGACGACGCCACGATCGCGAAGTTCCAGCGCGAGCTCGGCCACATGGGCTACAAGTTCCAGTTCATCACGCTGGCCGGCTTCCACGCCCTGAACTACTCGATGTTCGACCTGGCGCACGGGTACGCCCGCGAGGGCATGACCGCCTACGTCGACCTGCAGGAGCGCGAGTTCGCGTCGGAGGCCCGTGGTTACACCGCCACGAAGCACCAGCGCGAGGTCGGCACCGGTTTCTTCGACCAGGTCGCGACCGCCCTGAACCCGACCAGCTCCACCACGGCGCTGAAGGGTTCCACGGAGGAAGCCCAGTTCTGACGCACTTCGCGGGCCGGCGGCGACCCCCTGCGCCGCCGGCCCGTGACCCCCACTTCCCTTCCCTGCACAGCTCTGCTCGCGGAGGCACCCCATGGTTGATCGATTGAACTACCGCATCGAGGTCACCGGTCCGGTCGAGGGCCGGTTCGCCGAGATCCTCACCCCGGCGGCACTCGACTTCCTGGCCAAGCTCGACAACACGTTCGCCGGCCGCCGGCGCGAGCTGCTCGACGCCCGCCGCGTGCGCCGCGAGGAGCTGCAGTCGGGGGAGAAGCCGCTCGGCTTCCTGCCCGAGACCCGCCGGGTCCGCGACGACGAGTCGTGGAACGTCGCGCCGACCGCACCGGGCCTGGAAGACCGCCGCGTCGAGATCACCGGCCCGACCGACCGCAAGATGACGGTCAACGCGCTGAACTCCGGCGCGAAGGTCTGGCTGGCGGACTTCGAGGACGCGACGTCGCCAACGTGGCACAACGTGATCGACGGCCAGCTCAACCTCTTCGACGCTATCCGCCGCAACATCGACTTCACCACCGAAGCCGGCAAGCAGTACACGATCGGGGACGACCCGGCCACGATCGTCGCGCGGCCCCGCGGCTGGCACCTGGTGGAGAAGCACATCCGCATCGACGGCCGTCCGGTGTCGGCGAGCCTGGTCGACTTCGGCCTGTTCTTCTTCCACAACGCCCGCCAGCTGGTGGCCCGCGGTGTCGGCCCGTACTTCTACCTGCCGAAGCTCGAAAACCACCACGAAGCGCGGCTGTGGAACGACGTCTTCCTGCTGGCGCAGCGCGAGCTCGGCATCCCGCGCGGCACGATCCGCGCCACGGTGCTGATCGAGACGATCACCGCCGCGTTCGAGATGGACGAGATCCTCTACGAACTGCGCGAGCACGCGGCGGGCCTGAACGCCGGGCGCTGGGACTACATCTTCAGCATGATCAAGAACTTCGCCGCGCACGGCGCCGACTTCGTGCTGCCGGACCGCGCGCAGGTCACCATGACCGTGCCGTTCATGCGGGCCTACACCGAGCTGCTGGTGCGGACCTGCCACAAGCGCGGCGCGCACGCCATCGGCGGCATGGCCGCGTTCATCCCGAGCAAGGACCCCGAGATCACCGCGACCGCGCTGGAGAAGGTCCGTGCGGACAAGGAACGCGAGGCCGGCGACGGTTTCGACGGCTCGTGGGTCGCGCACCCCGGCCTGGTCTCGGTCTGCCGCGAGGTGTTCGACGGCGTGCTCGGCGGCTGGCCGAACCAGCTCGGCAAGCTCCGCGAGGACGTCGACGTCACCGCCGAAGACCTGCTCGACGTCGCGAGCGCCGGCGGCGAGGTCACCGAAGCGGGTGTCCGCGCGAACATCAACGTCGCGCTGCGCTACGTCGACGCGTGGCTGCGCGGCACCGGCGCGGCGGCGATCCACAACCTGATGGAGGACGCGGCCACCGCAGAGATCGCGCGCTGCCAGATCTGGCAGTGGATCCGCAACGGCACGAAGCTCGAGGACGGCACCGCGCTCACCCGCGAGCTGGCGGTCGAGTTCCTGGACGACGAGCTGGCGTCGGTGCGCGCGGAACTCGGCGACGGCAACCGCCTCGGCGACGCGTACCAGATCTTCACGGAGACCGCGCTCAGCGAGAAACTGCCGAGCTTCCTCACCACCGGTGCCTACGCGCGGTACCTCACAGACGCCCGGTAGCAGGGCAGTGCTTGATGCGCTCTCAGCGGTAGAGAGTGCTTCGAGCTCCGGCCGTCCCTTCCTGACGAGGGACGGCCGGCACCACACCCTTCTCGGGACGGTGTGGTCCGGAACTGGTCCGACGGCGGTGGCTCCCCGCCGTCGGACCAGTTTCACGCGTACCTTTCCCGGATGAGCCTGAGCTTCCCGGGCGAGTCGCCCGAGTACCGCGCCGCGCGTGATCGCCTGCTCGAACGGGAAGTCGCGCTGCGTCGCGAACTGGAGGCGGTGGCTGTCCAACGCCGCGACCTGCCACTCGGCGGCCTGGTGCCCGAGGACTATGTCCTCCAGGGCGACAACGGCGAAGTGCGGTTGTCGGACCTGTTCTCGCCGGGCCACGACACCCTGGTCGTCTACCACTACATGTTCCCGCGCGACCCCGACGACGACCGGCCCGGTCCGGCGTCGGGAGAAAGCGCGCAGCTGACGCTGGAGCAGGGCCCGTGCCCGTCCTGCACGGCGTTGCTCGACCAGCTCGACGGCGCCGTGGAGCATTTCTCGCCCCACGCCGGTTTCGCCGTCGTCGCGCGGGCACCGATCGGGCACCTGCGGACGTTCGCCGCCGAGCGCGGCTGGCGCCGGCTGCGGTTGTTCTCGTGCGCGGGCACCACGTTCAGCCGTGACTACCACGGCGAAGCGGCCGACGGCAGCCCGCGCCCGATGCTCAACGTCTTCCGCCGCGACGACGACGGGATCCGGCACTTCTGGGGTTCGGAGCTGCTGTACGAGCCGGCCGAACCGGGCCAGGACCCGCGCCACGTCGGGACGATCGAGCCGGTGTGGAACCTGTTCGACCTCACCCCGCACGGGCGTGGCGCGGATTGGGACGAGCAGCTCAGCTACTGCCACGAGTGAGCGGTGCGAACGGCCCGGTCGTGCCGTTCACGACGTCAATTCACCGCGTACGCCCGGTCTGCCGCGGCGTGTTCCCGTCGTCGACGTCGTTGCCCGAAGCTCGCCGCCCGGCTGACGCCCTACCCGTGAGCGGCCAGGAGGACCTTCGCGGCCGCCCGGGCCGTGCTCGCCTCGCCCGGGTCACCGGTGATCGCGGCGAGCACGGTCGCGCCCTCCACGAGCGAGAACAGCTGGTCGGCGGTGGTGTGGTCGGCAACGAGACCACGCAGGTAGGCGCGCAGTTCGTCCTTGTGCTTGCGGATCGCGGCGGCGATGCCGGGCGCCGGTTCGCCGAACTCGCCGAAGGAGTTGACGAACGCGCAGCCGCGGAAGCCGGGCTCGCGGAACCAGTCGTGCAGCCAGTCGAACACGGCGAGCGGGTCGTCGCCGCGGGCGTGGACGAATTCACGCAACGACCTTCGCCAGCGTTCGTCGCGGCGCAGGAGATATGCCTCGACCAGGTCGTTCTTGGCCGGGAAGCACTGGTAGAGCCGTTTGAGCGAGACGCCGGAGCGCGCGCGGACGGCGTCCATCCCGACCGCCTGCACGCCGTGGGCGTAGAAGAGCTCCTCGGCGGCCTCCAGCAACCGGCCGGTCGCCTCCGTGGGATCCATGTCACCTGCCTCTGGTGTGGAGAATGAGCGTTCTCTACTCTAGCGGCAACCCGGAGAACGGCCGTTCTCCGGGTTCGGAAGGAGCCGTCCATGACCCCGCGCCCGCCGTTCCCGCCGTTCGACGAAGACACCGCCCGCCAGAAGGTCCAGGCCGCCGAGGACGCCTGGAACACCCGCGACCCCGAGCGGGTCTCGCTGGCCTACACCGAGGATTCGGTGTGGCGCAATCGCGACCGGCACGTCGTCGGACGCGCGCGGATCGTCGAGTTCCTGACCGCGAAGTGGGAGCGCGAACTGGACTACGCGCTGCGCAAGGAGCTGTGGGGCTTTCGCGGCAACCGCATCGGCGTCCGCTTCCAGTACGAGTCCCGCACCGCGGCCGGCGAGTGGTTCCGCAGCTACGGCAACGAGCTGTGGGAGTTCAGCGACGAAGGCCTGATGCGCCGTCGCGAGGCGAGCATCAACGACGTCCCGATCGCCGAGACCGACCGCCGCATCTTCGGCCCGCGCCCGGAGTCCGAGCACGGCGTCCTGCTGCCGGTCTTCTAGGCGCTTCCGCCCGCAGCGGAACCACGCTCGCCCGGCCGGTTCCGGCGGCATCCTCGGGGTCATGACGGCACCGGCGTTCGGCGGCGAAGTGAGCGAGTACTACCAGCGGTTCCGCCGCGGCTACCCGCCCGAGGTCGTGGACGCCCTGGTCGGCGCGTGTGGTCTCACGCGGGACGACGTCGTGCTCGACCTCGGCTGCGGCACCGGCCAGCTCACCCGCGCCTTGGCGCCGCACACCGGCGCCGTGCTGGGGATGGACCCGGAACCGGACATGCTGGCCGAGGCCCGCCGGGCGACGGCCGAGCCGAACGTCGGCTGGCTGCTCGGCGCGGACACCGACCTCGGCGCCCTGACGGCGGCTCTCGGCCCCGGCCGGCTGGGCGCGGTGACGGTGGTGCAGGCGTTGCACTGGATGGACCACGAGCGGCTGTTCGCGGCGGCGCGCCCGCTCCTGCGCGCCGGCGGCGGCGTCGTGGTGGTGACCAACGGCGAGCCGCTGTGGCTCCAGGACGCCGCGTGGTCGGCCGCGCTACGACAGGTCCTGTCCGACCACCTCGGCGTCCCCTTACACCGGACGTGCGGCACGGACACGGCGAGCCAAGAGCGCTACCGAGACGCTCTCTCGGCCGCCGGATACGCCGTCGACCTGCGGGTTGTCGACTACTCGGCCACGCTCACCGTCGAGGAGATCGTCGGTGGCGTGTTTTCGGCGATGAGCCCGGAACAGCTGCCGCCCCCGGCGTCCCGGCCCGAGTTCGCCGACCGCGTCCGGCGCGCGGTCGAGCCGCACGGCCCGGTGGTCGAACGCGTCCAGGTCCGGATTCTGACCGGCGTCCACTGACGGGCGAACCGGTCACGGAAGGCGAATGCGTAGCCGCCCGTGGTGTTCTCCCTATTGTTTCGCCGGGAGGGGGCGCGGATGCTCGCTGCGTGGTGCCTGTCGCGCCACTGCTCCCCGAGGAGTCCCGATGACCAGCAAGTTGAGCGCTGTCCTTGTCGCGCTCGTTGCCCTTTTCGCCTGCGCGTCCGTCGCCGCCGCGGCCACGGCCGTGCCCGCGGCCCACACGGACCGCGTCCAGGTCCGCCACTTCTGACCCGGCCGCTACCTACAGTTCCGGGATCCCGGCCGCGACCGGTTCGAACGCGTTGCCGGTGGCGATCTTCGGCCGCGGCAGCTCCACCGGCTCTCCCGCCTTCGTCCGCCGGTAGACCGCGACGGTCGCCTCGGCGATCCGGCCCCAGTCGAAGTCGGCGGCCAGCCGTGCCTGCGCGGCCCGGGCCCGCCGCGCCGCCGCGTCCGCGTCGTTCAGCACCGTCGTCACGGCGTCGGCCAGCGCGCCGACGTCGCCGGGACTGAACGCCAGCCCGGTCTCACCGTGGACGACGACCTCGCCGAGCCCGCCGGCGGTCGACGCCACGAGCGGCGCCTTCGCGGCCGCGGCCTCCAGGGCGACGATCCCGAACGGCTCGTACCGGCTGGGCAGGACCACGGCGTCGGCCGCGGCCAGCGCCGCCCGCAGGTCCCGGTCGGACAGGTGCCCGACGAAGTCGACCGCGCGCCGCACCCGCAGCTTCCGCGACTGCTCGACGAGCTCGTCGAGATGTCGTCCTTTCCCGGCGACGACCACGCGCGTGCCGGGGTGGCGCCGCCGGATGCGGGGGAGTGCGGCCAGCAGGTCCTGGACGCCCTTCTCCCATTCGAGCCGGCCGAAGTAGAGCAACAGGGGCGCGCCCGCCGGGCTGTAGACCTCGCGGGCGTGGGCGATCTCGTCGGCCGGCACCTGCCAGCCGCGCTCCTCGATGCCGTTGTGGATCACCGTGACGTCGCCGGCCTCGATCTCGAAGAGGTGCGCGACCTCGCGGCGCATGGCCTGCGAGCAGGTGATCACGGCGTCGGCGCGGTTGGCCAGCCACCACTCGACCGAGTGAACTTGCTGGTTCAGCGGGTGCGACAGCCAGCCGGAGTGCCGGCCGGCCTCGGTGGCGTGGATCGTGCCGACCAGTGGCACCCGCGCGGCCTCGGCGATCGCGATGGCCGGGTGCGCGACCAGCCAGTCGTGCGCGTGGACGACGTCCGGCTGCCAGCTCCGCAGCAGGTCCTGCGCGGCGCGGACCATGGCGTGCCCCATGGCGAGGGTCCAGGCGACGAGGTCGCGTTCGAAGGTCACGTGCATCGGGTCTTCGGCGACCCGGATGATCCGCACGCCGTCGACGACGCGATCGCTGCGCGGATGCGTCCCGGCGTCGGTCCCGGCGGCGTGCCGGCACAGGACGACGACCTCGTGACCCTGTCCGGCCAGGTGACAGGCGAGCGCGTGCACGTGCCTGGCCAGGCCGCCGATGGCCACTGGCGGGTACTCCCAGGACAGCATCAGCACACGCATGGGCAGAGGTTACTCGCGAGTCGCAAGAGCCCGGCGGCGGTCCACCAGACCCCTTCGCGTGTGACGTCGATCACTGGCTTGTGACTGTGGCTCTGCCATCATCGGCCGGGATGACTTCCCCCGAGGACACCGGCTGGCGCCGGCTCGACCCCGTCCTGCCGACCCCGTGGTCCGGTGATGCCGGCCCGGACAACGCGCTGCCCGAGTACCCGCGACCCCAGCTGACCCGGCCTCGCTGGCTGAACCTCAACGGCGTCTGGGAGTACGCGGGCTGGCCGGCGGCCGCGGCCGAGCCGAGACCGTCCGGCTACGCCGAGCGGATCCTGGTGCCGTTCCCGCCGGAGTCGGCGTTGTCCGGAATCCGACGACGCGACGAAGTCCTCTGGTACCGCCGCCTCGTCGAGATCCCGGACGATTGGCGCGGCGACCGCGTCCTCCTGCACTTCGGCGCCGTCGACCAGAAGGCCCAGGTCTGGGTTAATAACCAGCTCGTCGCGACGCACGAGGGCGGCTACACGGCGTTCAGCGCGGACATCACCGACGTCCTGCGGCCGACGGGCCCGCAGGAGCTGACCGTCCGCGCCGAGGATCGCACCGACATCGAGCCCTTCCCGGTCGGCAAGCAGCGCAACGCCCCTGGCGGAATCTGCTACACGGCGTCGTCGGGCATCTGGCAGACGGTCTGGCTCGAGCCGGTGCCCGCCACCCGCGTCGAACGGCTGGAGCTGACCCCGGACCTCACCGGCGTCACGGTGTTCCCGCAGGTCACCGGCGGCGACGAGGTCGTGGTCGTGCTTTCGGCCACCGACGGCGAGGTAGCGCGCGGTTCGGGCGAAGCCGGGACGTCGGTCCGCGTGGACGTTCCCGAACCACACCTCTGGACACCTGACGACCCCCACCTCTACTCCGTGGACGTCCGGCTGCTCGACCGCCACGGCGCGGTCCTGGACGAGGTCGGCGGCTACGCGGGCCTCCGGACGATCGGCCTGGTCCCCGACGCCGAGAGCCGTCCGCGGATCGCGCTCAACGGCCGGATCACCTTCCTCCACGGCCCGCTCGACCAGGGCTACTGGCCCGACGGCATCTCGACCGCGCCGACCGACGACGCGTTGCGCTTCGACCTCGAAAAGACGAAGGAGCTGGGCTTCAACTTCGTCCGCAAACACGTCAAGGTCGAGCCGGCCCGCTGGTACTTCTGGGCCGACCGGCTCGGCCTGGTCGTGTGGCAGGACATGCCGTCGTTGACGGTGTCGTTCGACGGCCCGCCGGGGCCCGCGCCGGACCCGGTCCCGCAGGCCAGGGATCGGTTCGAAGCAGAACTGATCAAAATGATCACACAGCTGCGAGCGGTCCCGTCGATCGTCGGCTGGGTGCCGTTCAACGAGGGCTGGGGCGAGTACGACACGGCCCGCGTCGCGGAACTGGTCAAAACGCTCGACCCGACCCGCCTGGTGATCGCCAACAGCGGTGTCAACTGCTGCTTCTCGCGCCCTGACACCGGCGCGGGCGACGTCTACGACGACCACACGTACGTCGGCCCGGGCGAGCCGTCGGTCCACGACGCCCGCGCGATAGTCGACGGCGAGTACGGCGGCCTCGGCCTGGTCGTCGACGGTCATCGCTGGCCCGGCCCGCCGAACGCGTACGAGATGACGACGACGCCGGAACGGCTCACCAAGCGCTACGCGGAGGTGAGCTCCCGCTTGGAGCGAGTGATAGCGGAGCGCGGCCTGTCCGGCGCGATCTACACCCAGACGACCGATGTCGAGAACGAGGTCAACGGCCTGCTTACGTACGACCGCCAGGTGACGAAGCTCGACCCGGCGGTAGTCGCGAAGTGCGTCCGCGCGGTGATCGACGCGGGCTCCGACTGATGTCGGCAACGCCCGGACGCGACGTCGCCGCCGGGGCTGTCGTCGGCGTTCGGCAACGCCCTGGTGAGTTGCCCTCGCCCGGCCGCCGTTTGACTTCGGCAACGCTCAGGCGCTGTGCTGCCGGCGGGCGTTGGCCTGACTCTGAGTGACGCCCGGAGGACGTCTCGTCGTCTGCTCTCCGGCAGCCGGCAGCCGGAGGCTGCGCGGCCGTGACTAGCTTTCGGCGACCGCCGCGAGCAGGGCGTCGTGGCCGTGGTCGAGTGCGGACAACAGCGCGCCCCGAAGGGCCGCCGAGTCCGTGACCGTGCCCGCCTCCAGCTGGACCGGCCCCGGCGCGGCCGCCGTGACCCATCGGTGGATTTCGGCGACCAGGCCTGAGTGGCCGCCGGCCGGGCCACTCAACAGGACGACATCGCCGACGACGACCTCTGCGGCGCGGCCAACGGCCAGGCCCTGCCCGTCGGCGACAAGTACCACGACGACCTGCTGCCGGCACTGACGTCGATTCCCGCCGTCGAACCGGGCGACACGGTCTGGTGGCACGGCGACGTCATTCACGCGGTCGCCGACGGCACCAACCCGGACCGCTGGGGAAACGTCATGTACATCCCGGCGAGCCCGCATTGCGCGAAGAACGCCGCGTATGCCGAAAAGTGCGGCCGCGCGTTTCTGGCCGGTACGAGTCCGGGCGATTTCGCGCCGGAAGACTACGAAGTGAACTGGACCGGCCGCGCCACCGTCGGCGACCTCGACGACGTCGGACGCGCTCAGCTCGGCCTGTGAACGTGCCGGGGCGGGAGGCCACCGCCCCGGCACGGCGGAGCCGGGATCTACAGGTGCAACCAGAGTCCCAGGTGCAGACCCAGGATGTTGATGTGCCCGTGGTGGTGATGGTGGTGGTGACCGACACACAGCAGGCAGTCGCGAGCCTGGCCGGCCGCGTCCGGCTGTGCCGCGACCGGCGCGGCCGAAGCTGCGCCCACCGCGGGCCCGGCCAGCAGCAGCCCGAGTGCCACGGGGAATGCTGCCAGCGCTGCCCGGCGTCTGGAGGTGCTCATCGGGTGATCCCTTCTCGCACACGAAGACGCCGGAATGGCGTCGTCAAAAGTATTCGATGCGGGAAGGGGAAAACGGCAGGCTGATCACCCGGGGTTCGACCGTCCGGCTCACGGAAACCGTTTCAGGCGCGTTTCCGTGATACCCGAACGGCCGCTGAAACCCGTCGATCCGGTGAATTCCGGTGACGCCGGGGGAGCGCGCCCCGGGCCGCCGTCACGCGGGCAGGGCCGCCTCGATGGCCTTGACGACCGCCTCGTCCTCGGGCTCGGTGCGCGGCCGGAACCGCGCCAAGACCTCGCCGTCGGCGCTGACGAGGAACTTCTCGAAGTTCCACTGGACGTCGCCGGACGCGCCCTCGGCGTCGTCGGCCTTCGTCAGTTCCGAGTACAGCGGGTGCCGGTCGTCGCCGTTGACGTCGATCTTCTCGAACAGCGGGAAGGTGACGCCGTAGGTCGTGGAGCAGAACGTCTGGATCTCGTCCGCGCTGCCCGGTTCCTGCCCGGCGAACTGGTTGCACGGAAAACCGACCACGGAGAAGCCCTGGGCGCCGAAGCGCTCCTGCAGCCGCTCCAGGCCGGAGTACTGCGGGGTCAGGCCGCACTTCGACGCGACGTTGACCACCAGCAGCGCCTTGCCGGCCAGCGAACCCAGCGAGCTGTCCTGCCCGTCGAGCGTCTTGACCGGAATTTCGTGGATCCCCATCCGATGAGTCCCTTTCACTTGTGCTTCAAAGCCCGGGCGTCGAGGTGCCCGAACGGTCCGTCGTCGGCGCGGTAGGCCGCGGCCAGCTCCTCGCCTCGCGCGCGGTCGCCGCGGCGCACCGCCCCGGCCAGCGCGTCGAAGCGTTCGGTGTGCACGGCCGCCCGGCGCCGCGCGTAGTCGGCGGCGGAGTCCTTGGTGACCATGAACGCCCAGTCGCTCTGCAGCGCCAGCATCGCCTCGGCGACGGCCTGGTCGGCGACGGTGTCCCGGGCCGTGGTGGCCAAACCGGCCACGAGCTCCAGCAGCCGTTCCTGCAGCGCCGTGTTGGCCTCGACCATGTCCTTGACCTGCTCGCCGTCCCAGACGCGCCAGTCCTTGCCCGACCCCCACGACGACGCGGGCAGGTCGATCGGCGGGCCGACGTGCCCGGCTTCGAGCGCGCCCTTGAGCGTCGTCACCCGCACCCCGGCCTCGGGCAGCGCGCGCAGCACGCCCTCCAGCCAGGCCGGTCCCTCGTGCCACCAGTGCCCGAACAGCTCCGTGTCGTACGCGGCGACCACGAGCGACTCACGCCCGTGGTGCGCCTTCAGCGACCGCAGCCGCGTCACCACGGTGTCGACGAAGTCCTTGACGTGCAGGCCCAGGACGTCCGCGGCGAGCGACGGGTCGTACGGCGCCTTGTCGGCCGGCTCGACGGTCTTGCCGGTGACGCGCGATGCCTTGAGCCCGACCTCGTGCGCCCAGGTGTGGAAGTCGCGGTACGCGGCGTGCCCGGGGTAGCCGGCCTTCGGCGACCAGACGCGGTAGGTGACCTCGAGGTCGCGCCCGAAGGCGAGGACGTCGCTGTCGCCGACCGGCCGCGCGGCCCAGGTCTCGCCGCGCAGCGACGGCCCGTCGACCATGAACCGCCGCACGCCCGCGGCGGCGTAGTCGTTTTCCAGACCAGGCGCGTAGCCGCACTCCGGCGCCCAGATCCCCGCGGGCCGCGAGCCGATCCGCAACGCCGTGTCGGCGAGCCCCGCGTTCAGCGCGAACTCCCGCACCCGCGGCTCCAGCAGCGGCTGGAACGGGTGGGCCAGCGGCCCGCCGAGCACCTCGATGGTCGAGTTGTCGACCAGCGATCGCAGGATCGGGGAGAAGCCGTGCCGCCAGCGCGTCCCGAGTTCGTCGGCCGCGCGGACGGCGGTCCGGTGCTCGGCTGCCGCGAGCTCGCGCAGGATCGGGTCGCCGCGCCAGAGCGTCGACGCGTGCTGGGCGCGCAGCTGCCAGTGGCCGAGCCAGTCGTGGCAGGCGCGGATGCTGTACGGGTCGTCGAGCTGCGCGGCGAGCACCGGCGTCATGCCGAGCGTCAGCACGTCACGGCGGCCTTCGGCGGCGAAGCGTTCGAGCAGGTCGACCATCGGCAGGTACGAGTGCGCCCACGCCTGGTACAGCCATTCCTCGCCGACCGGCCAGGTCCCGTGGTGCGGCAGCCACGGCAGGTGGCTGTGCAGGACGAGGCAGAACGTGCCCTCGAAGTCGTTCGTCATCGGCGCACCGCCACGGCGATCAGGTCCAGGCTCGCGTCGAGGTCGTCGCCGTGGATGTCGAACCCCGTGGCCTCGATCGCGGCGACGTCGGCGAGCAGCGCCGCCGGCCAGACGGCCTGCCCGGGCAGCTCGCCCATGACGACGTCGAGCTGCGCGTCGATGATCGAACCGCCGTACCGCTCGTCGAGCGCGCGGACGGCTTCGCCGTGGTGCAGGCCGTGCAGTGCCACGACGTCGAAACCGGCGTCGGTCAGCAGCCCGGCCAGCTCGGCCGGCGCCAGCTCGCGGGTGTGGTACGGATTCAGCGGCGTGTCGCTGTCCGGGGTGAAAGTCAGCCGGTTCGGTGTCGTGACCAGCAGTTTTCCTCCTGGCGACAACACCCGCCGGCACTCCGCGAGGAAGCCGCCCTGGTCCCAGAGGTGCTCGATGACCTGGAAGTTGGCCACGACGTCCACCGAGGCGTCCCGCAGCGGCAGGTACGCCAGGTTCGCCCGCGCGACGGCGACCTCGGGGTAGCGGCGGGCGACGTGTTCGGTGGTCGGCACGTCGTAATCCAGTGCGAGCACCCGGCGGGCCGTGGTCGCGAGAAGACCGGCGCCGTAGCCCTCGCCGCAGCCGGCTTCGAGCACCGTCGCGTCCACGCAGTGGGGGAGCAGAGCGAGGTACGCGGCTTCGTGGCGCCTGAACCAATAATTCTCGACGGCGATGCCGGGCACGGTCCGTTCGCCGGTCAGGTGCAGCGCCTCGGCCCGGGTGGCTGGGGTGGTCACCTCCGCGACCCTAGCGGTGTCACGTCCGGCACGGCCGTCTCGTTCCGTGGTCATGCAACGGACCATCACCCGCGTACTCCTCGTGTTCTTCGGCGTCGTCGAAGCCGTGACCGGAATCTGGCCACTGGTCACCCCGAGTGGCTTCTACCAGGACTTTCCCGGCTTCCGCACGGGCTGGGTCTCGATGGACGGGCCCTTCAACGAGCACCTCCTGCGCGACTTCGGCGGCCTCAACCTGGCTCTCGCGGCCCTGCTGATCGGGGCCGCCGTGATCGGCACCACAGCCGTGGCGCGGCTGGCCGCCGTCGCGACGGTGCTGTTCGGCCTGCCGCACTTCCTCTACCACCTCGGCCACGTGTCGCATTTCGAGCAACTCGACCAGGTGCTCATCGTCGTGACGACCGGGCTCGGTGTCGTGGTGCCGATCGTGCTGCTGCTGATCCCCGGGCGCCGGGTCAGTCCACCGGCGACACGGTGATGCCGAGCGCGCCCGGGCCGAGGTGCGCGCCGATGACCGCGCTCGCCTCGACGACCATGCTCTCGGTCATCCCGGACACGCGGCGCTCGATCTGCCGGCCGATCTCGAGCTCGTGGTCGCTGGCGCCGAACCGCGTCACGGCGATGTCGACGCGGAAGCCACCGGACTTCCGCACGGCGAGGTCGACCATCTTGGCCAGCGCCCGCCGCGTGCCGGGGACGCGGGCGAGCGGCGCGACTTCGCCGTCCTTGACCGTGAGCAGCGGCTTGATGGAGAACGCGGTGCCGAGCGTCGCCTGCGCGGCGCCGATCCGCCCGCCGCGGCGCAAGTATTCGAGCGTGTCGACGTAGATGAACTCGGTGCCCGTGAAGCACCGGCGTTCGGCGGCTTCGATGACGCGGGCTGCGTCCCCGCCGTTGGCGGCCGCCCGGGCCGCGGCGATCGCGGCGAAGCCGAGGCTCATCCCGGTGGTGCGGCTGTCGAGGACGTGCACCGGGATGCGGACCTGCTGGGCGGCCTCCCGGGCCGCGCGGACGGTGTCGGACATCCGGCCGGAGAGGTGGACGCTGACGATCGCGGTGGCGCCGGAGGCGGCGGCCTCCTGGTAGGTCCAGAAGAACGCCCCCGGGTCCGGGGGCGAGGTGGTGATCATCTGGCCGGCTCTCATGGTGTCGATGACCTTGCCGCGGTCGAAGCGGTTTTCGTCGTCGAAGTGGCTTCCCATGTTGAGCTGGATCTGCACGACGCCGATGGCCCAGCGGGCGGCGACGAGGTCGGGAAGGCACGAACTGGAGTCGGTGATGACGGCGATGCGCGCTGGCATGGTGCCGGAGGTTAACCCCTAACGGCCTACTGGGAGTAGGCCGTAGTTGGTCCGATCGGACGAACGGCGGTTCAGGTGGGGTAACCGGTCGACTACCGGGACGATGGTCCCACTAGTTTGCGCATCCAGGTGAATGGCGTCACCTCGGCGGGTCCTGGCGGCGGAATGGCCCTAATCTACCGGCCAGTAGAGCACTGACCCGTGGCGCGCCCGCGGGCCACAACCGGGAGGTCGAAGAAGACCCATGACCAACATCGTCGTCCTGGTCAAGCAGGTACCGGACACCTACTCGGAGCGAAAGCTCAGCGGGGCCGACCACACCCTTGACCGCGAATCCGCCGACGCCGTTCTCGACGAGATCAACGAGAAGGCCGTCGAAGAAGCCCTGAAGATCAAGGAAGCCGGCGAGGGCGAGGTCACCGTGCTCTCGGTGGGCCCCGACCGCGCGACCGACGCGATCCGCAAGGCGCTGTCCATGGGCGCCGACAAGGCCATCCACGTCTCCGACGAGGCCCTGCACGGCTCCGACGCCATCGCCACCGCGAAGGTCATCGCCGCCGCGATCGCCAAGGTCGAGAGCTACGACCTGATCATCGCCGGCAACGAGTCCTCCGACGGCCGCGGCGGCGCCGTCCCGGCGATCCTCGCCGAGCTGCTCGGCCTGCCGCAGGTCACCTACGCGCGTGAGGTCACCGTCGAGGGCACCACCATCAAGGCCGTCCGCGAGACCGAGGACGGCCTCACCCACCTCGAGGCGACCCTGCCCGCGGTGGTCAGCGTCGGCGAGAAGATCAACGAGCCGCGCTACCCGTCCTTCAAGGGCATCATGGCCGCCAAGAAGAAGCCGGTCGAGACCTTCACCATCGCCGACCTGGGTGTCGACGCGGGCGAGGTCGGCCTGGCCAACGCCTGGTCCACCGTGACCGAGGCCTCGCCGAAGCCGCCGCGCACCGCCGGCGAGAAGACCGAGGACGAGGGTGACGGCGGCACCAAGGTCGCCGAGTACCTGGTCGGCCAGAAGCTCATCTGACAACGGTTCGAGGAGGAAGTAGAACAATGGCTGAAGTACTCGTCCTCGTCGACCACGTCGACGGTGAGGTCAAGAAGGTCACGCTGGAGCTGCTGACCGCGGCCCGCGCGCTCGGTGAGCCGTCGGCCGTCGTCGTCGGCCCGACCGGCACCGCCGCCAAGGCCAAGGAGTCGCTGGCCGCGCACGGCGCTGCCAAGATCTATGTCGCCGAAGGCGACGACGCCGCGAACTACCTGGTCACGCCCAAGGTGGACGTGCTCGCCGCGCTGGCGCAGCAGGCCTCCCCGGCCGCCGTGCTCGTCACCGCCAGCGGTGAGGGCAAGGAGGTGGCCGCGCGCCTGGCCGTCCGGCTCGGCTCCGGCCTGATCTACGACGCCGTCGGCGTCAACGGCGACGGCGTGATCGACCAGTCGATCTTCGGTGGCGCGTTCTCGGTGAAGTCCAAGTCGTCGAAGGGCGTCCCGGTCGTCTCCATCCGCCCGGGTGCGGTCGAGGCCGAGACCGCCGAGGGCGCGGCGGCCGAAGAGACCGTCGAGATCCCCGCAACCGACGCGGCGAAGGCCACCAAGATCACCGGCGTCGAGCCGGTGACCGGCGGTGACCGTCCGGAGCTGACCGAGGCCTCGATCGTGGTCTCCGGCGGTCGTGGTGTCGGCTCGGCGGAGAAGTTCGACGTCGTCGAGAAGCTGGCCGACTCGCTCGGCGCGGCCGTCGGCGCGTCCCGGGCCGCCGTCGACTCCGGCTACTACCCGGCGCAGTTCCAGGTGGGCCAGACCGGCAAGACGGTGTCGCCGCAGCTGTACATCGCGCTCGGCATCTCCGGCGCGATCCAGCACCGCGCCGGCATGCAGACGTCGAAGACGATCATCGCCGTCAACAAGGACCCGGAGGCGCCGATCTTCGAGATCGCCGACTTCGGCATCGTCGGCGACCTGTTCAACGTCGCGCCGCAGCTGACCGAAGCGGTCGCGAAGCGCAAGGGCTGATCTGCTGTCCCGAAGGGCCTTCCGGGTGCTCCCGGAAGGCCCTTCGCGCGTCTCCGGGACCTGAGAGAAGCCTGAGAACCCGCAATTAACTGAACGTGCACTAATCGGTCATCGGATGGCACTCTCCGCGGATTCCCACTCCCGGGTACACCTTGACCATGACGACGTCACAGCTCCTCGTCAGCACTGATCAGGCGGGTTCCGCGCTTCCGGCGGACGCCCCTCGGTACTCCCTCCTCGTCGCCCACGCGAACGACGAAGTGGTCGCGGCGCAGCGCCTGCGTCACCAGGTTTTCGCCGAAGAGATGGGCGCGCTGCTGCATTCCCCGCGTCCCGGCCTCGACGTCGACGAGTTCGACGAGTTCTGCGACCACCTCGTCGTCCGGGACGACAACACGGGCGACATCGTCGGCTGCTACCGGATGCTGCCGCCGGACCGCGCCGTCCAGGCCGGGAAGCTCTACGCCGACAGCGAGTTCGACCTGAGCGCGCTCGACGCACGGCGGCCCTCCCTGGTCGAAACCGGCCGTTCGTGCGTGCACCCCGACCACCGCAGCGGCGCCGTCGTCAGCCTGGTCTGGGCCGGGATCGCCCGCTACATGCTGCTGTCGGGCCACCGCTACCTCGCCGGCTGCGCGTCCGTCCCGTTGGTGGACGGCTCGTTCGCCGCGGGCGTCTGGGACGTCCTGCGCACCAAGCACTACTCGGACGAGGCGACGCGCGTCTCGCCGCTGATCCCGTGGGACACGTCCGCGATCGAGCGCCCGGCACGGGCGACGCTGCCGCCGCTGATCAAGGGCTACATCCGGCTCGGGGCCAAGGTCTGCGGTCCGCCGGCGCTCGACGTGGACTTCGGCGTCGCGGACTTCTTCGTCCTGCTCGACCTGCAGAACGTCGACGAGCGCTACCTGAAGTTCTTCCTCGGAGCCCAGGCATGAGCCACGCCTGGATGCCGACGTCGCCGTGCGGCGACGGCTGCCTCACCGAGGGCGACCCGGTGGTCGCCCTCCCGCGCCGGGTGCTGCGGTTCGCCTCGGCGATCGTGGTCGTCTTCGCGGCGATGCTGGCGTCACCGCTGCTCCTGGTCGCCCGCGGCCGAGAGCGCCTGGTCCGCCTGATCTTCCAGGGCGTGCTGCGCGCTTTCGGCGTCCGCCTCGACATCCGGGGCGGCGACGACTTCCGTACCGCGCCCGCCGGCCGTGGCGCGCTGGTGGTCAACAACCACATCTCCTGGCTGGACATCGTCGCGATCAACGCGCTGCGGCCGATGCGCGCGCTGGCCAAGAAGGAGATCGCGGGCTGGCCGGTGCTCGGCGGACTCGTCCGTCGCGGCGGCAGCATCTTCCTCGACCGCGAGCGGCTGAAGACGCTGCCCGCCACGATGTCCGAACTGGCCGGCGCGCTGCGCTCGGGCTCGCTCGTGAGCGTCACCCCCGAAGGCACGACGTGGTGTGGCCTGGCGTCCGGTCGTTTCACGACCGCGACGTTCCAGGCGGCCATCGACGGCGGTGTCCCGGTCCGCCCGGTCGCCCTGCGCTACCGCCTGGCCGACGGCCGCGAGACCAGCCACCCGGCGTTCATCGGGCCGGAGTCGCTGATCGCGTCCCTGCGCCGGGTTGCGGCACTGCGAGGCCTGGTGCTCGAGGTCCACATCTGCCCGGAGATCGCGCCGGGCCGCGCGGAAACCCGCCGCGAGCTGGCCGCACTAGCCGAGGCGGCCGTCCATTCCGCACTGGGAACGGTGAAGATCCCGGCTCAGCAGCGCCGGCGGACACCGCGTCCGCAGGTCGTGCCGATCCTGGCCGTCGCGGCGGAGGTCTCGGCGTCCGAAGTGACGACGTTCCGGGCTGTGGCCATGACGTCCGAGTCGGCGGCTTGCCGGGTTGGGGCCACGCCGTCCGAACTGGTGGCTTCCCGGGCTGTGGCCATGACGTGCGAGCCGGTGGCTCGCGGGGTTGTGGCCGCGCCGTCCGAACTGGTGGCTTCCGGGGTTGTGGCCGCGCCGTCCGAGTCGGTGGCTCGCGGGGTTGTGGCTACGCCGTCCGAGCCGCCGGCTCGCCGGGGGGCGGCCACGTCGTCGGATCAGCGGCTCCCCGAGGTGTGACCACACCGCCTGACGTGGTGCTTCCCCGCGCCGGGGCCATCCAGACTGTGCCGACCCAGGTCGTGGCCGACCAGGCCAGGCCTTCCCTGGCTTCGCCTCCCGCGAAGTGATCCGGGCCTGTCGCCGCGATCCGGCGACAGACCCGGATCGGCTCGCGAACGGGCCTGTCGCCGATTGCCGGCAACAGGCCCGTTCCGCGTATTGCCGAAGGCCGGCGGCAGGCCTGCTCCGCGTTGCCGATCGTCGGCGACAGGCCCGTCCGTGATCAGCCGACGGTGAGCGTCAGCTTCCCGCCGGGGTGTCCGCCTTCGCTCTCCGTCTGGGCGGCGGCCGCTTCGGCGAGCGGGTAGCTCTTGCCGTGCGCGATGGTCACCCCGCGGTCGGTTACCCAACCGGCGATCCCCTCCAGGACCTCACGCGACTGCTCACCGCCGCTGGAGAACGTCAGCCCCAGCTCGAACGCCGCGGCGTCGGCGATCGTGATGATCCGGTCCTGCGAGCCCCGCAGCTCGACCGAGCCCGGCAGGACGCCGTGCCCGGACGTGTCGAAAACGGCGTCGACCGAGCCCGGCGCGGCCTCGCGGACCCGCTCCAGCCAGCCGTCGCCGTAAAGGACCGGGATGACGCCGAGGGACTTCAGGTCGTCGAGGCTCCGGCTGCCGCCGGTGCCGATGACGGTCAGCCCCTTCGCGACGGCGACCTGCGCCGCGAACCGGCCCACCGTGCCGCTGGCGCCGTGGATGAGCAGCGTCTCGCCTTCGCGGATCTCGAGCAGGTTCAGGACGCGAAGGGACGTCTCACCGGCGACGGGCAGCGCCGCGGCATCGGCCCACGAGAGTCCCGCGGGCTTCGGCGCAAGCGTTTTCCCCAGGGCGTATTCGGCGTAGGCGCCGGTCTCGGACCAGCCGAAGACCTCGTCGCCCACTGAGAGACCGGCGCCCTCCCCGACGGCGTCGACGACCCCGGCGACCTCGAGCCCAGGGGTGTGAGGGAAGGCGGTCGGGAAGTTCTGCGCCATTCCGCCGCCGCGGATCTTCCAGTCGATCGGGTTGATCCCGGCGGCCCGCACGGCCAGCCGCACCTGCCCGGGACCGGGCTCCGGCACCGGAACCTCGGACAGCTTCAGGACGTCCGGCCCGCCGTACTCGGCGAAGGTGATAGCTCGCATGGTGTCGTCTGCGCTCCTCGATTCGGGACCTTCGATGCTCGAATGTCCTCGCCTCCGAGTCAACTCGCCCGGCGGGCGCGCCGAACCGCTCGGACGAGCAGTGTTCACTAGCCGGACGAGCAGGCCGCCGACGCGCGAGCACGCCTACGTTGGAGCCATGGACGCTTCCTGGTCGGATCCGCGACACGTGCTCGACGTCGTCGAACGGCTGTTGTCGGCGCCGCGCCCCCGGCTGCTGACCCAGTTCTCGATCGAGCTGGGGAAGCTGGTCCCGCACCGCGCCGCGGCGATGCAGACGGGCGACTGCCCGCGCAGCCCGCTCAAGGTCGTCGGCGACCCGGCGATCGCCCAGGCGGTGACGAGCGTCGAGCTGCAGCGGCTGGTCGACCGCAGCGAGCCGGGCACGGCCCTGGTCGTCGACGGCGTCCTGGGCGGCGTCGAACGCCGTCTCGTCCTGCTCGCGTCGTCGCCACCGGTCGGGAAGGGCGCGGTGCTCGCCGTGGTGCCCTCGTCGCCGGAGCCACCGGCCGCCGAGCTGGAGCTGGCCGCCCGGCTGTGGCACATCCTCAGCACGGACGCCGGCCAGCGCGCGACCGACCCGGGTCCGGAGGTCCTGGCCAGCAACCTCGCCGCCGCCACCGCGCGGGCCCAGGCGATCACCGACCTCGGCCAGACCCACGCGACAGCCCTGTCGACCCTCCTAGCGGTGCTCAGGTCCAGCCGCCTCCCCGACGCCGCCGCCCGCCGGACGGCAGTCGACCTCGCCGCCGACGCCCTGCTCGAGCTCAAGGGTGTCGTCGACCGCGACCAAGCCCTGTCCGCCGAACCGGCGGGCGCGGCGTTCGCCGTGCTCAAGAACCAGCTGGCCGACCTGGTAAGGCACACGGACGTCGAAGTCGACCTGGTCAGCCCGGTCGGCGAGGGCTCGCTCGCGCAGGACATCGCCCACACGGCCCGGACGTTGACCCGCGGCCTGGTGCTCACCGCCCTGGACCGCCCGGCGACCACGCGCCTACGGGCGTCCTGGCGCCTGGACGGCTCGGTCGTCCGCATCACGGTCCGCGACGACAGCCCCGACGTCGCCGCGGCTGTCCCGGCGGGCGGCCTGACGGAACGGCTCACCACCCTGGGCGGCCACTGGGAGGTCGACGCCGTTCCGGGCTGGGGGACGACGGTCACCGCCGTCCTGCCCCTCGGCGTCGCCGAACCGCCCGAACTGCGTCCGCTCGACCGGCTCAACCCACGCGAGATCGAGGTCTTGTCGGGAATCTCCCAGGGCCTGCGCAACCGGCAGATCGCCGAGCAGCTGCAGCTCAGCGAGCACACGGTGAAGTTCCATGTCCGCAACATCCTCGACAAGCTGGACGTGAGCTCCCGTGGCGCGGCCGCCGCCCTGGCACGCGACCTGCGCCTGGAGCCGGCGACGCGCCACACCGCCTGAAACCGGCTTGACCTCCAGCGCGCTGGAGGTTGCACGCTGCTGATCATGACCTCGGCCATCGACCTCGTGCCCGTCCGCCGCAGTGTGCTCTGGAGCGCGGAACACCGGCTGACGACGATCGCGCTGCTGCTCGTGGTCACCTTGGTCGCCTTCGAGAACATGGGCGTCGCGACGGCGATGCCGACCCTGGTCGCCGACCTGCACGGCCTGTCGCTGTACTCGTGGCCGTTCACGATCTTCCTGATCTCCAGCGTCGTTGCCACAGTCCTGTCGGGCCGCATCGGCGACCGCCGCGGCCCAGCGCCGGCCCTGCTCGCAGGCCCGGCATTGTTCGCCGCCGGCCTGCTCGTCGCGGGAACGGCGACAGGCATGCCGACACTCCTGCTCGGCCGCGCTTTGCAGGGCTTCGGCTCGGGACTGCTCCTGGTCTCGGTCTCGCTCCTGATCGCGTTGACGTTCACCGACCACGAACGCCCGGTGATCTACGCCGCGAACGCCGCCGCCTGGGTCTTGCCTGCGGTCATCGGCCCGTCTGTAGCCGGCGTCCTGACAGTCAGCGTCGGCTGGCGCTGGGTCTTCCTCGGCCTGGTTCCGCTCGTGATCGTGGGCGTGGCCATGTTGCTGGTGGTCGTCCGCCGCCTGCCCGCGCACGTCCCCGCCACCGGCGGCCCCCGCGCAGGCGTGGTCCAGGCGATCATCGCCGCGTCGGGCATCGCCGCACTGACCTGGGCCGCACAGCACCAGTCACTCCTCGCACTCGGCTATGGCACGGCCGGGCTGATTGCCCTCGGCTACGCCCTCCGAAAATTGCTCCCGGTGGGGACACTGACCTCCCGCCGAGGCCTCCCCACAGTCGTCGCCTCCCGGGCATTGATCGCAGGCGCGTATGCCGGAATGGAGGCCTACCTACCTCTGACGATGAGCGCAGTCCACGGTTACAGCCCGGCCCTAGCCGGCCTGCCTTTGACGATCACGGCACTGGGGTGGTCCGCAGCATCTGCCGCCCAGGGCCGTTACCTCAACTGGTCGAGGGAAGCATCCCTGCGCACCGGATTCTGGCTCGTGGCGGCCGGCCTGGTCTGCTTCCTCCTGGTCTCGCAGCCCTGGTGCCCAGGTTGGACGGCGTTCGTGGCCTGCGCGGTCGGCGGCGCGGGAATGGGGATAGCGATGCCTGCGATCTCGGTCCTCCTGCTTCGCTACTCGCCCGAGGGTGAACGCGGGTTCAACACCTCGGCGATGCAGCTCGCAGACTGGGTCGGCTCGGCACTGCTCATCGGTCTGGGTGGCGTCTTGCTCGGTGTTGTGGGCTCCGTTCTCGACCCGTCGCCCGCGATGGCCCTGCTCACAGTCGCCTTGATAGCGCTCGCCCTCTTGGGCGTGCGGCTGACCAGACGTTGGCCGTCGAAGGTGTGACAGGCCACTTCGAGGGTCAGGGTGCGCTTCGTCACGCGCTGGAGCGGACTACTCTGAAGGGGCGATGACCTATCTCGACCACGCGGCGACCACTCCGATGTTGCCCGAAGCCATAGCGGCGATGACCGAGGCGCTGTCCACCGTGGGCAACGCCTCAGCGCTGCATTCCTCGGGTCGCCGAGCCCGACGGATGGTCGAGGAAGCTCGAGAGACCATCGCCGATGCCTTGGGTGCGCGCCCTTCGGAAGTGATCTTCACCGGCGGTGGCACCGAGAGCGACAACCTCGCGCTCAAGGGCATCTACTGGGCTCGTCACGACGAGCAGAAGCAGCGCCGCCGCATCTTGTGCGGCGCTGCCGAACACCACGCGGTGCTCGACACCGTCGAGTGGCTCGAAGCCCGCTGCGACGCCGAGATCACCTTGCTGGACGTGGACGGCCAGGGCCGCGTGTCGCCTGAGGTTCTGCGTGCCGCGATCGCCTCGGATCCAGAAAGCGTCGCGCTGGCGACGGTGATGTGGGCCAACAACGAGGTCGGCACGATCAACCCGATCGCCGAGTTGGCCGCCGTCTGTGCCGAGTTCGACATCCCGCTGCACACGGATGCGGTCCAGGCCGTCGGCGCTGTCCCGGTCGACTTCGCCGCCAGCGGCGCAGCGGCGCTCACGTTGACCGGCCACAAGCTCGGCGGACCGTTCGGCGTGGGAGCTCTCCTTCTCGGCCGTGACGTGACCTGCGTACCTCTGTTGCACGGTGGCGGCCAGGAACGCAGCGTCCGCTCCGGCACCCTGGACGTCCCGGCGATCGTCGGGTTTGCGGCCGCGGTCCAGTCCAGCATCTCCACTCGGACCGAATACGCGAAGCGCGTCGAGGAACTGCGCGACGAGCTCATCGGAGCGATTCAACGCGAGGTGCCCGACGCCGTTCTCAATGGCGGAGAGTGCGAGCGGCTCCCCAGCCACGTCCATTTCACGTTCCCCGGATGCGCCGGCGACAGCCTGCTGATGCTGCTCGACGCCAAGGGCATCGAATGCTCGACAGGATCGGCGTGCACCGCGGGCGTCGCCCAGCCGAGTCACGTACTCCTCGCAATGGGCGCGGACCCAGCGGCCGCTCGTGGCTCGCTCAGATTCTCTCTCGGCCACACGTCCACCGCCGCTGACGTCGAGGCGGTTGCAGCCGAGATCGGCGGTATCGTCACACGCGCGAGACAGGCCGGACTCGCCGGAATGCGCAAGCAGACCCAGAAGCAAGAGGTGTAAGGCAATGCGGGTTTTGGCCGCGATGAGCGGAGGAGTGGATTCGGCAGTCGCCGCGGCGCGCGCGGTTGATGCCGGGCACGATGTCGTCGGCGTGCACCTGGCGCTGTCGGCGAAACCTGGCACTCTGCGCACTGGTTCGCGCGGGTGTTGCACGATCGAAGACTCGCACGATGCCCGGCGAGCAGCTGACATTCTCGGTATCCCCTTTTACATTTGGGATTTCGCCGAGCGGTTCACCGAAGAAGTCGTGGAGACTTTCGTCGACGAATATGCCGCCGGCCGAACGCCGAATCCCTGTGTCACCTGCAACGAGAAGATCAAGTTCGAGGCTCTCCTCGAAAAGGCAATGGCACTCGGCTTCGACGCGGTCGCGACCGGCCACTACGCGCGCCTGTCCGTAGTTGACGGTGTGCCCGAGTTGCGCCGTAGTGCGGACAGTGGCAAGGACCAGTCCTACGTGCTCGCCTCCCTTACCTCGGAGCAGCTCAGTCACGCGATGTTCCCGCTCGGCGACTCCTGGAAGACCGAGGTGCGAGCAGAGGCCGAGCAGCGGGGGTTGTCCGTCGCGAACAAGCCGGACAGCCACGACATCTGCTTCATCCCTGACGGCGACACCAAGAAGTTTCTGGAGAACCGGCTGGGGCAGCGTCCGGGCGAGCTCGTCGACGCGGAAACCGGTGCAGTGCTCGGTCAGCACACCGGTGTGCACGGATTCACTGTCGGGCAGCGCAAGGGTCTCGGTATCGAAGCCCCGGCACCGGACGGGCGTCCTCGCTACGTCCTGTCCCTGGAGCCGGTGTCCGGCTCCGTCAAGGTCGGCTCCGTGGCCAGCCTCGGGATCAACGTGATCGACGCCGACCGGGCGATCTGGCCGAGTGGCCATCCGCTGACGGAGCCGACTGAGTGCGTGGTCCAGGTTCGGGCTCACGGCGGAATCGTCAATGCGGTCGCCGAAGTGGACTCGGACACCATGACTGTGCGGCTACGAGAACCGTTACGTGGGGTCGCTCCAGGGCAGGTCGTCGTGCTCTACCGACCGGATTCTGACGGCGGCGATATCGTGCTGGGCAGCGCGAAGATCTCGGGCACTCGCTGACCTCGTCATTTCCGAGGCTTCTTCGAGGACCGGTGCGCTCGTCGCCGGATCGGATGCATTGATGGTGGTGTTGTAGAACGAACCCCGCCGGTCGGCGTCGCAACGTTCACGGTCCCGTCAGGAGTGACCTCGTAAGCCCACCCAGGCTGGTTCTTCAGCTTACGGTGGCGGGAGCAGAAGGTGACCGGCTGGTGCACGACTGCCTCGGTCCCGCCTGACGCTCGAGTCGGCTCGATCCCGCAACTCTGGGCGGGCCGCGTGCACCCAGGCTGTCGGCACTCCTGGTCTCGGACGCGGATGAACTCGTCGTGTGCCGAGTCGAGCGGATATCGCTTCGGCGAGAGCTCGACCACCTGGCCGGTACGCGGGTCGGTGAGAACTCGTCGCAACGTCGTGTCGGGCCCGCTGATGATGCTGCGGGCGACCGCAGGTGCAATCGGACCGCGGCCGGCCAAAGTCACCGGGAGATCGTTCAGGCTCAGATAGGTGGCCAGGTCGACGTGCAAGAACACCTCGGTTCGTGCGCTCGGCCCACCCGTGCCGCTCAGGAGCAGATCCAGCGCGACATCGGCTCGGAGCTGGTCCAGTGTTCGCGCTTCTTCGGGCGTCTTCAGGGCGCGAGCAGCCTGGTCGATGCGGGTATAGACGGCGGTTGCCTTCTCGGTCGGAGCATTGTTGATCGACAGGTGGGTCACGGCGGTGTCTTGGTGGTGCAGGCTGAACCGTCGTTCGAGGAGCTTCTGCTCGGTCCGACTCGCGGCACCTTCCGGGTCGGCCTTTGCGGCGGCGTACGCGGCCGCCCGACGGACCTGGGTGGCGTTCCGTCCGGGAACCCGATCTTCGAGCGCTTCGTCGACGATGCGCACGTAGTCACCGGAAACCCAGGCGGTGGCGTCCGTGACCTTCATGGCGCGATAGAGGTCCAGCCTGCCGTCGTCCATGAGGTTGAGCATGCGCGGAAGCCGGGCGATCAGCGCGTTGGCCGCGGAAACAATGGCACCGGCGCGGTGTTCCGTTATGGACAGGGCCAAGGCCACTTCCGAAGCTGTGCTGGGTGCCCGTCTCCGGCGCACGCTGAGGTCCGCGATCGCTCTCAGTTGAAGTGCCTGGAGCTTGGAGATTTCGGCATCGGTGTCGCGTATCAACTCGACGACCTGGTCGTCTTGCATGCGCTGCAACGTATCCGGGCTCGCGCGGACGGTCTGCAACATGAAGGGAAGCTTGCCGTGAGTGTTCCGGGAATTGGTCGCGGGGTCGAGTTTGCGGAGTGATCGCGAAGATGACATGAGCGCGACCGTACGGCAGTTTTCGGCAAAATTGCGGCGGAGGGCACGAACGGTCCGTTCGTGCCCTCCATGGCTTGACTCGCCGAGACTTATTCAGGAATGGTCGGTTTGTGCGGACCTATGCAGTGACAGATCCAAGGGGAGTGATGACCGTGAATGGTCCTATGTGGATGTTCGAGTCGGCCGGTCGTTCAGAGCTTCAGCTTGAATCCGGTGTGGCTCGGCTCGAAACCGAGGCGCTCGTAGAACCGGTGCGCCTGCGTTCTGGAGGTGTCCGACGTGAGTTGTACAAGGGCGCACCCGCGCCGCCGTGACTCGTCGATCGCCCACCGAAGGAGGTCGGCGCCGAGGCCGGAACCCCGATGATCGGCCCGGACCCGTACGGCCTCGATTTGACCGCGAAGTGCGCCACGCCTCGCCAGGCCGGGAATGATGGTCAACTGCAGGGTTCCGACAGTCTCGTCGTCGGCCACGACCACGACCAGGAGCTGGTTCGGGTCCGCGTCGATAACGTCGAACGCCTGCAGGTACGGGGCTAGATCGGCGGGGTCGTCACGGGTCGCGCCGAGCTGGTCGTCCGCCAGCATGTGCACTATCGCTTCGACGTCGTCACGCCGTGCTTTGCGGATGGTGTAGTCGGTCACGGCGCCAGTATCACAGCGCGCGAGTGAACCCTTGATAACTGTGTTCGAATCCGAAACGCGCGTAGAACTCTCGCAGATCGGCGCGCGCGAGGCCGGAGTCCAGGTGGAGCCGGGTGCACCCACGTCGGCGAGCTTCGTCGACACCCCAGCTCAGCAGCGCGCTGGTCACGCCTCGCCGGGCAGCGCGGATACCTTCCAGCAGGCCACGCGATGCCCCGTCCCAGGCCAAGCCACGCATTACCGTCAGTTGCGCGGTGCCGACGACGCCGTTGTCGTCCTCAGCTACGACCAGCGTGACGTGCGGGGTGCTCGTGAGGTCGCGGAGTGTGGTTGCCAGCGGTCCGCCCGGTGCGCCGAACAGGCGCTCGAGCGCCGCGATGTCCGTTGCCCTGGCACGTCTGATGACATCCATTGCACCCAGTATGCAGGAAGCCCTCAGGTCACCGAGTAGTGCAGGACTCCGTCGACGACCTGCGCGGTCAGTTTGCCTTGCGAAACCAGCAGGTCGAGATGTGCCGCGGTTTCCAGGACGGCGAGCATCCGGTTGAACGAGTCCATTTCGGACAGCTTGCGCTTTCGACGGGTCCAGCCGACTCGGTTAGCGGCCTCGAACACGGTGCTCGCGCCGGCAGCGATCTGCCCGCCCATGGTCTCGAGGCGTTCACGGTGGTGTTCCAAGAGTTCGTCTACACGGGTGTGCACGCTCTCCGACACCGGACCATGGGCGGGAAGCATGCGACGGTCAGGCATGGAACGCACCAGGCGCAGCGAATCCATGAAGTCGTTCAGGGGCAATTCGGCCGGCACCGGCTGGAAGCCGATGGACGGTGTGATGTGCGGCAGTACGTGGTCGCCGGAGAACAACAGGTCGGCCGCGTCGTCGACGAAGACGAGGTGTCCGCTCGTGTGTCCCGGAGTGGCGACGATGTCGAAGTCGCGTCCCGGCATGATCGATCGGCGTCCTGGTGTCAGCCACTCGTCGGGCGCTTCCCACAGATCGGCTTCCCTGTGGCGCCGGTTCGTGCCGAACTCGTGTCCCAGCGCTTCGACGACCTCGCCGGCGCCCGCCTTGAACAGGAGGTCGACCTGGGCTTCCATCGGCAACCGTTCAGAGTTGCCCGAAACCTTCAGTGACGGCTCTTCGTCTTGGCCGAGCGCGATCTTCGAACCGAACTCACGGCGGAGCACGACCGCCTGCGAGTAGTGGTCGCGATGGACGTGGGTCACGAGGAACTCGCTGACGTCGGCGAGCTCGGCGCCGATCCCGCCGAGGGCGTCAGTCAGCCGCTGACGGGCCACGTCCAGCGCCCAGCCGGAGTCGACCAGGACCAGCTTCGTGCCGTCTGTGACTGCGTAGACGTTCACCGCGCGCAGGCCGTCGTTGGGCAGCGGCAACGGGATCCGGTAGACGCCCGCCGACACCTCGTAGATCCCGGGTTCGGTCCAGTTCCGGTCGCTGCTTTCCGGCAACGGTTCCACGGTGACCTCCGTCCCGGCGAGACTCCGGCGTCCCGGCCTTTTCTTCACCCTGTGCCGTGCCTGGCCCGCTGTCCACCTGGAGGAGATGAGACGCCGGTCACTAGGTCAGTCGGTGTCCTGCTTCAGAGCGGTGTCGATCGTGAGGGCCGCGGCGACCACCATGCTGGCCAGCGGATCCGGCAATGGGTGAGGGATCTCGACCACGTAGTTGTCGGCCGTGGTGAAGGCGGCCTTGATGAAGCCACCCCACGTCTTGGTCACCCGGGCGACCTCGGTGCCGGTGTGGTCCCGGATGGAGAAGTTCCAGGCGCGCCAGTTCTCGGCGAAGATCCCGCCGACCGAACGGCCGTCGACGACGAAGCCGAAACGGATCTTCCCGAACACGTTCTCCTGGACGATCTCGCCGATCGGCGACTCGTCGGCCCGGGTGACGAGGAATCGGGACTTGAACACCTTGGCCGGCCGCGTCACCTTCAGCACCGTGCTGTGGCTGGCGTCGCGGACCTCGAACTTGTGGGTCAGGAACTGGTCGTAGTTGGTCAGGAGCCGGATCGCCTTCTTCAACGTGCTCTGGCCGACCTCGACGACTCCGCCGATCCGGGTGCCGTTCTGATCGAAGACGCCGAACTCGTTGGCCATCTCGATCAGCTTGGCGCGCTGGTTCACCACCAGGACCGGCTCGGTGAACAACGTCCCACCGCCGTTGCGCGCGCTGCCGCGGCTGCGGGTGGCGCGACTGACCTGGTTCTGGATCCGCGACGGGTCGTGGGCGCGTTCGATGTCCAGCTCGATCGGCTCGGAGTCGCTCGGCGGGACCTGGTGGGCCGGACGCGTGTTGGCGGTCCAGGCCTGACCGTCCCACCAGCGGTGCAGCCGCGGGTCCCGCGCGTCGGGATACCAGCCCGGTTGCGGTGGCGAACTCGTCATGACCGGGCAGCCTATCCGCGCGGACGCGCCCACGGACCACGTAACGGGAAATGCGGCGTATGTCCGCCTCCGTGGAGTGCGGTCCGGTGGCCCGGTCGGTGTCGGTGGCCGGTGGTCGACCAGAATCCGGGGTTGTGAGCAAACAAGCTTGGCCCAGCGGTGCCGCGACGGCGATCGGCTCGATGCCCGGCACGGACCCCGCGGAAGCGGCGGCGGTCGTGTTCGGCGAGCTGCCGGACTTCCCGCACCTGCCGGAGTTGCCGGCCCGCGGCGTCGGGGCGGACATGCTCGGGCGGACGGCGGCGCTGCTGGTCGACCTGGCCGTCGAGGTCGTGCCGAGCGGCTACCGCGTCACTGCCCGGCCGGGGCACGAACACCGGCGGGCCGTCGACCTGCTTCGCTGGGATCTGGACGCGCTGCAGGAGGCCAAGGAGAAGGCCGGGGTCACGCCACCGGTCTTCAAGGTCCAGCTCGCCGGGCCGTGGACGCTCGGCGCCGGGATCGAGCTGCCCCGCGGCCACCGGGTGCTCACGGACCGCGGCGCCCTGCGGGACTTCACGTCGTCCCTGCTCGACGGCCTCGCGGAACACGTCGCGGAGGTCCGGTCCAGGATCGGTGCTCCCGTGGTCGTCCAGTTCGACGAGCCGTCGCTGCCCACGGTGCTGACCGGCGGGCTGTCGACGCCGTCCGGCTACGGGAACGTCGCGGCGGTGCCGGAACCCGAGGCCCGTGATCTGCTCGCCACCGTCATCGAAGGCGCGCGCACGATCACCGACCAGCCGGTGATCGTGCACTGCTGCGCCGCGGAACCGCCGCTCGGTCTGCTGCGCGAGGCCGGCGCGGACGCCTTGGCGTTCGACCTCCGGGTGCTCGACGGCGTGTCCGCCGCGTTCCTCGACGAGATCGGCGAGGTGTGGGACGGCGGCGCGACGCTGTTCATGGGCGCGATCCCGACCACCGCCCCCGCCACTCCGGTGAGCCTGAAGGATGTCGGCGAAGCGCCGTTCCGGCTGGCGAGCCGGCTCGGGTTCAACGAAAGCGTCCTGGCCGAACGCGCCGTGCCGACCCCCGCCTGCGGTCTTGCCGGCGCGACGCCGGACTGGATGCGCCGGGCTCTCGCGCTGTCCCGTGAGCTGGGCAAGGCCTTCGTGGAGCCGCCAGAACGTTGGTGACGGATTTCCGGCAACTCGCCGACGTCGGCGCGGCACGCCAAGTAGCGTGGCGGGGAAGCCGACCGAACGAGGACCACCGATAGCCATGCGCCTGTTCCGCCGCAAGAGCTCTGCCGCCGATCCGCCCGACCCGCGCACCGCGTGGCCGGAGCAGCACGTGCCGGCGGACCCGGCCGTCGCCGCGGAGACGTTCTGGCAAGGCTGGTACGACCTGCTTCCGATGGTCAGCGCGGCACTCGGCGAGGGCGAGCCGCACCGGGTCGAACACGAGCTCTGCCAGCTGGTCGAGGCGCTGCACCCCCGGCTGCACTTCTCGCTCGAACGTGGTCGTCGGTCGATCTACGCCCTGGTCGTGACCGGCCAGGAGGACCCCGAAGTGCGGCCGTTCACCGACGCGTGGCGGGCCGCCGCGCCGCCGGACGACGCCATCTGGGAGTACCACGACTCGGTCCCGCCGGTGCCCGATCCGACCGAGGTCACCGTCAACCTCGGCGAGCACCGGATCTCGCTGGCCGATGTCCGGGTCGTCGCGCAGGTGGACGAGGACGTCGTCGACGTCGCCGTCTTCCACCCCGGGTTCCGGGACCTCGACGAGGCCACGCGGCTGACCATGACGTTCCTGCCCCTCGACGCCACATTGGGTGAACGTCTGGCCGCCGAACGACTACGGCGTGTCGAGACCGCGGAGACCGAACCGGCGGGCGCGATCACCCTTTTGGAGTTCCGTGAACTGGTTCGCGGGCTCGGCGGCGGGACGCCCGAAAATGTCGGTGCCGCCGACTAGGGTTACCACCCGTGAGCAGCACAGACCGTCCCCAGGACCAGATCGCGGCGGTGGACGCCCCGGAGGCCGCCGAGGACGTCATCGACGTCCCGGCCGACGTGCGGGAGCGCCACAGCGCGCTCGCGGAGGAACTGCGCAACCACCAGTTCCGCTACTACGTCCTGGACTCGCCGATCGTCTCCGACGGGCAGTTCGACGAGCTGCTCGGCGAGCTGCAGGCGATCGAAGACGCGCACCCCGCGCTGGTCACACCCGAATCGCCGACCCAGCGGGTCGGGGGCACGTTCTCGACCGAGTTCACCGCGTATGACCACCTCGAGCGCATGCTCAGCTTGGACAATGTGTTCGACCGTGACGAGTTCCTGGCCTGGGTCGAGCGCGTCGAGAAGGAGGTCGGCCGGACCGAGTTCCTCGCCGAGCTGAAGATCGACGGCCTGGCGATCAACCTGTTGTACGAAAACGGCCATCTCACCCGGGCGCTCACCCGGGGTGACGGCCGCACAGGTGAAGACGTGACGCTGAACATGCGCACGCTCGAGGAGGTGCCCGAGACGCTCACGGGCACCGAACAGTTCCCGGTGCCCGCTCTGGTCGAGGTCCGTGGCGAGGTCTTCTTCCGCGTCGAGGACTTCCTCGAGCTGAACGCGAAGATGGTCGAAGCCGGGAAGCCACCGTACGCGAACCCGCGCAACACCGCCGCCGGGTCGCTGCGGCAGAAGGACCCCAAGATCACGAAGGAACGTCGCCTGCGGCTGATCTGTCACGGGCTCGGCAAACGCCGGGGTTTCGAGCCGCAGCGCCAGTCCGAGGCGTACGACGCGCTGGCCGCGTGGGGCCTGCCGGTGTCGCCGCACAGCAAGGTCCTGACGACGGCCGAGGAGCTCACCGAGCACATCGCCTACTGGGGTGAGCACCGCCACGACGCCGAGCACGAGATCGACGGCGTCGTCATCAAGGTCGACCAGGTGTCGCTGCAGAGGCGGCTGGGCTCGACGTCGCGGGCGCCGCGGTGGGCGATCGCGTACAAGTACCCGCCCGAAGAGGCGATCACCACATTGCTGGACATCCAGGTCGGCGTCGGCCGCACCGGGCGGGTGACGCCGTTCGCGGTCACCGAGCCGGTCACGGTCGCGGGGTCGACCGTCGCGCGCGCCACCCTCCACAACGGGGAAGAGGTCAAGCGCAAGGGTGTGCTGATCGGCGACCGGATAGTCATCCGCAAGGCCGGCGACGTCATCCCCGAGGTCCTCGGGCCGGTGGTGGACGCGCGCACGGGCGACGAGCGCGAGTTCGTCATGCCCACCCATTGCCCGGAATGCGGCACCGAGCTCGCCTACCAGAAGGAAGGCGACAAGGACATCCGCTGCCCGAACACCCGGTTCTGCCCCGCGCAGCTGCGGGAGCGGCTTTTCCACCTGGCCGGCCGCGGCGGTTTCGACATCGAGGTTCTCGGCTACGAGGCGGCGGTCGCGCTGCTGGACGCGCGGGTGGTCGCCGACGAGGGTGACATCTTCGACCTGGACGAGGACAGCCTGTCCGAGGTCGAGTTGTTCCGCACCAAGGCCGGCGAGTTGTCCGCGAACGCGCGAAAGCTGCTCGCCAACCTCGACGCGGCGAAGGACCGGCCGCTGTGGAAGGTGCTCGTCGCGCTGTCGATCCGGCACGTCGGGCCGACGGCCGCGCAGGCGCTGGCTCGCGAGTTCGGCTCGGTCGAGCGGATCGAGGAAGCCACCGAGGAGGAGCTCGCGGACGTCGACGGCGTCGGCCCGACCATCGCGCGCGCGACCCAGGAGTGGTTCGAGGTCGACTGGCACCGTGAGATCGTCGAAAAGTGGCGACGTTCCGGCGTACGGATGGAAGAGGAGCGCGACGAGTCGATCCCGCGCAACCTCGAAGGCCTGTCGATCGTGGTGACGGGTTCGCTCGACGGGTTCTCCCGCGACGAGGCCAAGGAGGTCCTCATGGCCCGCGGCGGCAAGGCGGCCGGGTCGGTGTCGAAGAAAACGGCGTTCGTCGTCGTCGGGGACTCGCCTGGTTCGAAATACGACAAGGCGGTCCAGCTGAAGGTGCCGGTGCTCGACGAGGCCGGCTTCCGCGTCCTGCTGGAGCGGGGGCCCGAGGCGGCGCGAGAGGTGGCGCTGCCGGCCGGCGACGAAACCACCGAAGACGAGTCCGGGGAGACGGATGGGTGATGTCGAGATCCGGCCACCGCGGCCGGGGGAGTACGCGGCAGCCGGCGAGGTCACTGTCCAGGCCTACGACGTCGACGGTCATCTGGCCGGAGACGTCGGGTACGACGCGGAGCTGCGTGACATCGCGCGCCGGGTCGAGCTGGCCGAGGTGCTCGTCGCCGTCGGCGAGGCGGGGGACGTGCTCGGCTGCGTGACGATCGTGCAGCCGGGTTCGGCGTACGCGGAGATTTCACGTCCGGGCGAACTGGAGTTCCGGATGCTCGCGGTGGCGCCGTCGGCGCGTGGCCGTGGTGTCGGGGAGGCACTCACGAGGGCCGTGCTCGATCGCGCCCGGACGTTGGGGCTTCGCAGGGTGGTGTTGAGCAGCCTTGACGGGATGCGCACCGCGCACCGGCTCTACGAACGCCTCGGTTTCACCCGGCTGCCCGAACGCGACTGGCGGCCGTTCCCGCACATCTCCCTGATCGCGTACCGGATCGACGTCTGACCGAGCGGGATCGAGGGCGACGAGGTTCGTTGTCGAAGGGGCGACGTCTTGAGAAGAGACGTCGCCCAAAATCGGCCGACCGAGCCAACAAGCCGATTGGCTGTCGACGGCCGCGCATGCCCACCCGGCCGGGTGGCCGGGATGGCGTTGCCCGGATTCGGTCGACGCGGTCTACCTCGCGTCAGCCGTCGAGGACGACCGCGACGATCCCTGCCAGGTGAGCGAGCCGGGCGACTTCGGCGGCGCGGAAGTTCGGCCCGCCCGGGCGGGCCACCAGCAGCGCCTTGCCCGGCTTGCCCAGTGGGGTCGCGGCCAGCTCGGTGCCCAGTTCCTTCCACGTCTCCGGGATCCAGGCCTCCTCGCTGTCGAGCACCGTCGCGCGCTCGAGCGGCAGCCAGGGCAGATCCGTGATGGGAGTTTCCGGCGCGGCACTCGACGATGCCAGCCGGACGGCGCCGGTCTCGGAGTATTCGACGATCATCGCCCAGCCCGCGCGCACGATGCGGGGTACGCCCTCGGCCAAGATGTCGAGACCGGTCTTCGGCCGCGCGGCTATCTCTTCGACGAGTTCGAGCTCACGGTGGGTGTCGAGCACGCCCGCGTACGGGCGGACCGCGTCCACTTCGACGCCTTCGACACTTTCCGCCGCCGTGATCAGCGCGTCGGGCAGGCGGCCCGACGGGAGCTCGACGACCAGGTCGTCCACGGCCACGCCCGTGCCGCGTTCGACGACGTCCACGCTGAGTATGTCCGCGCCTACCGTGCCGAGGGCCGTGGCGACCGCGCCGAGGGTCCCCGGGCTGTCCGGAAGGAGGACCCGGATCAGGAACGACACCACGCGCCCCTCTCACCTCTGGCGTCCCAGCCTTGCCGTGGGACGCTCGATGCCGGTCGCCGATTGTGACAGACCCACCCGGCTCGCGGGACCCACTGTCCGCCGGGCGGGACTTCGGTGTCGCCGGACGGCACTCAGCTTGCGCCGGGCGTAACCCAGTCGAGTCCGCCCACGCCGCCACCATAGACTTGCAGCTTCCGAGACAACCCGCACAGCACAACCCGGGAGTCACCCGCGTGCCCAACATTTCCCGAGACGAGGTCGCGCACCTCGCGAAGCTGGCCAGGCTGGCCGTGACCGACGACGAGATCGACGTCTTCGCCGGCCAGCTCGACCAGATCCTGGACTCGGTGGCCAAGGTGAGCGAGGTCGCCGCCGAAGACGTGCCGCCTACTTCGCACGCCGTGCCGCTGACGAACGTCTTCCGGCAGGACGTCGTCCGTCCCGGGCTCACCCAGCAGCAGGCCCTGGCCGGTGCGCCGGCCGCCGAAGAGGGCCGGTTCCGGGTGCCGCGGATTCTGGGGGAAGAGCAGTGACCGAGCTGATCAAGCTGACCGCCGCGGAGCTGGCGGAGAAGATCCACACGCGCGAGGTGTCCGCGGTCGAGGTCACGCAGGCCCACCTGGACCGGATCGCCGAGGTGGACGACCACGTCCACGCGTTCCTGCACGTCGACACCGAGGGCGCGCTGGCCGCGGCCAAGGCCGTCGACGAGGGCATCGCCGGCGGCCAGGCGCCCGTGTCGCCGCTGGCCGGCGTGCCGCTCGCGCTGAAGGACGTCCTCACCACCGAAGGCATCCCGACGACGTGCGGGTCGAAGACCCTCGAGGGCTGGATCCCGCCGTACGACGCGACGGTGACGCGCAAGCTGCGCGAAGCCGGCGTCGTCATCCTCGGCAAGACCAACATGGACGAGTTCGCCATGGGGTCGTCGACGGAGAACTCGGCGTACGGCCCGACGCACAACCCGTGGGACCACGCCCGCATCCCGGGTGGTTCCGGCGGTGGTTCGTCGGCGTCGATCGCGGCCTTCGAAGCCGCGCTGGCGATCGGTACCGACACCGGTGGCTCGATCCGGCAGCCCGGCTCGGTCACCGGCACCGTCGGCGTCAAGCCGACCTACGGTGGCGTGTCGCGCTACGGCCTCGTCGCTTTCTCGTCGTCGCTCGACCAGGCCGGGCCGTGCGCCCGCACGGTGCTCGACGCCGCGCTGCTGCACGAGGTCATCGCCGGCTACGACCCGATGGACTCGACGTCCATCGACGCGCCGGTCCCGCCGGTCGTAGCGGCGGCCCGCCAGGGCGCGAACGGCGACCTGTCCGGCGTCCGCGTCGGCGTGGTGAAGGAGTTCGGCGGCGACGGCTACCAGCCGGGCGTGCTGCGGTCCTTCGAGGCCGCGGTCGAGCAGCTGCGCGCGCTCGGTGCCGAGGTCGTCGAGGTGTCCTGCCCGAACTTCACCTACGCGCTGCCGGCGTACTACCTGATCGCGCCGAGCGAGTGCTCGTCGAACCTCGCCCGGTTCGACGCCATGCGCTACGGCCTGCGCGTCGCCGACGACGGCACGCACAGCGCCGAAGAGGTCATGTCGCTGACCCGCGAAAAGGGCTTCGGTGCCGAGGTCAAGCGGCGGATCATGCTGGGCACCTACGCGTTGTCGTCGGGCTACTACGACGCGTACTACGGCTCGGCGCAGAAGGTGCGCACGCTGATCACGCGTGACTTCGCCTCGGCCTTCGAGAAGGTCGACGTCCTCGTTTCGCCGACCACGCCGACCACGGCGTTCAAGATCGGTGAGCGCGTCGACGACCCGATGGCGATGTACCTCGCCGACCTGTGCACCATCCCGTCGAACCTGGCCGGCAACGCCGCGATGAGCGTGCCGAGCGGCCTGTCCGACGAGGACGGGCTGCCGGTCGGCCTGCAGATCATGGCCCCGGCGCTCGCCGACGACCGGCTCTATCGGGTCGGCGCCGCCTACGAGGCCGCCCGCGACGCCGCCGCCGGCGGTTCGCTGGTCCACAAGGTCCCGGAGCTGGGAGGAACGAAGTGACTGCCGTGGCCGAGTTGATGGACTACGCCGACGTCATCGAACGCTTCGACCCGGTGCTCGGGCTCGAAGTGCACGTCGAGCTGAACACGAACACCAAGATGTTCTGCGGCTGCGCCAACGAGTTCGGCGGCGAGCCGAACACGAAGGTGTGCCCGACCTGCCTCGGCATGCCGGGCGCGTTGCCGGTGGTGAACGGCAAGGCCGTCGAGGGCGCGATCCGGATCGGTCTCGCGCTGAACTGCGAGATCGCCGAGTGGTGCCGGTTCGCCCGGAAGAACTACTTCTACCCGGACATGCCGAAGAACTTCCAGACGTCGCAGTACGACGAGCCGATCGCCTTCAACGGCTACCTCGACGTCACGCTCGACGACGGCGAGGTCGTGCGCGTCGAGATCGAGCGCGCGCACATGGAGGAGGACACCGGCAAGTCGCTGCACGTCGGTGGCGCCACCGGCCGGATCCACGGCGCCGAGCACTCGCTGCTCGACTACAACCGCGCCGGCGTGCCGCTGATCGAGATCGTCACCAAGACGATCGAGGGCACCGGCGAGCGGGCACCCGAGGTCGCTCGGGCCTACGTGTCCGCGCTGCGTGACCTGCTGCGCGCGCTCGACGTGTCCGACGTCCGGATGGACCAGGGCTCGCTGCGCTGTGACGCGAACATCTCGCTCATGGCGAAGGACACGACCGAATTCGGCACCCGCACCGAGACGAAGAACGTCAACTCGCTGCGCAGCGTCGAGCGCGCGGTGCGCTACGAGATGACGCGGCAGGCGGCGATCCTCGCCGACGGCGGCACGATCAAGCAGGAGACGCGGCACTTCCAGGAGGCCGACGGCTCGACGTCGCCTGGCCGCACCAAGGAGACCGCCGAGGACTACCGGTACTTCCCGGAGCCCGACCTGGTCCCGATCGCGCCGTCGCGCGAATGGGTCGAGGAACTGCGCGGCACGCTGCCGGAGATGCCGGCCGAACGTCGGAAGCGGATCCAGCAGGAGTGGTCGCTTTCCGACGAAGCCCTGCGTGACCTGCTGAACGTCGGCGCGGTGGACCTCGTGGCGGCCACGGTCGAAGCCGGCGCGAAGCCGGACGAGGCGCGCGGCTGGTGGGTCAACACCCTCGCCCAGGAGGCCAACGCCCGCGAGGTCGAGCTGGCCGACCTGGCCATCAGCCCGGCCCAAGTGGCCGAGGTCATCGGGCTGGTGACGTCCGGCGAGCTGACGAACAAGCTGGCCAAGGAAGTCGTCCAGGGCGTGCTCGCCGGCGAGGGTTCGCCGCGCGAGGTCGTCGAGAAGCGCGGGCTGAAGGTCGTCTCGGACGACTCGGCCCTGCTCGCGGCGATCGACGACGCCCTGGCGTCGCAGCCGGACGTCGCGGAGAAGATCCGCGGCGGCAAGGCGGCCGCGGCGGGCGCGATCGTCGGCGCGGTCATGAAGGCGACCAAGGGGCAGGCCGACGCCAAGCGGGTGCGCGAGCTGATCATCGAACGCGTCGGTTCCTGACCGCTTTCATGACACAGCCGTTTTCCGTCAAGAGCGTCACCTGGCGCGAGTGGCTCGGCCTGGCGGCCGGGCTGCTCGCGCTGGGTTCGGCGTTCCTCCCGTGGACCACGCTCAGCACCAACAAGCCGGACATCGAGGACATCCTCTCGCAGCTGCCGCACGACCAGGTAGTGCGCGACGCGTGGGACTCGAGCTTCTTCGCCTGGTGTCCGCCGCTGCCGTTGCTGCTGGCCGGGCTGGTCGTGGTCGTATTCGGGCGAGTCCGGAACGTGCGGGTCAGCGGCCTGCCGCACCTGTGGCTGGTCGTCGCCGCGGCGTCGGTGCTGCTGATGGCGATCGGCTGGCTCACGCTCGACTGGGAGTTCGACGCCGACCAGCGGGGCATCTTCGAGGCGGCAGGCATCGCCATCGGGCCGGGTTTCGGCCGGTTCCTGGGGATGTTCGCCGCGCTGGCGTCCGGGGTGGTCGCTTTCCTGGACGTGCGGGCGATGCGCGCCGAAAGCCGGCAGCCGCGGAAACGCAGCCTGCGGAACAAAAGCCGCTGAGCTGCAAGAGGGCGCGAGTCTGCAGAACTGTCTGACCTCGGCCTTGCGGTGGCGAAGCCTCGATCTCTGGCGTCAACGTTCGCTTGTCCGCCTGAGGTCGGTTGTGGTGGCAAGTTTCAGTGACCTGCTCGATGTGTGAGTGGCGGCAAGGTCTGCCCGCTGATTCGCGATGCCGCTTGTGGTTGCGAGGGCCTCCAAGTGCGGTGGCCGGTCTTCTGCGCCGGTGCGCGTTCTCGTCCGTTCTGGTTGCGCACCAGGCGCTGACAACGTTGACAGCGGGACGGCCTGTTGCGTGAGAAAGCGCTTTCTGCGACGGTCGAGGAAGCCTCGCTCCAGGGACGTCGAGGTGCGGAGGCTGGTTGCCGGGCATCGCCGCGGAGGGGAGGAGGTCTCACGTTGCATAGCGGAAAGCGCTTACGGGTCGCCGTCGTCGGGGCCGGCGGGATCGCGAAAAGTCACTGGGCCGCGTACGAAGCCCATCGTGATGACGTCGAGGTGGTGGCCGTCGCGGACGTCGATGAAGCGCGTGCCGCCGCGTTCTGTGCCGAGGCCGCGAGCGCCAAGCCGTACCCGGACCTCGGTACCCTGTTGGCCGAGCAGGAGCCCGACCTCCTCTCGATCTGTACTCCGCCCGGACTGCACGTCGAGCAGGTCAAGAAGGTTCTCGAGAGCGGCGCCTGGGCCTGGTGTGAGAAGCCGCCGTGCCGGTCGCTCGCCGAGTACGACGAGATCGCCGCCGTCGAACAGGACGGTGGGCCATATGCCGCTTTCGTGTTCCAGCACCGGTTCGGCTCTGCCGCCGGGCACTTCCGGACGCTGCTCGCGGACGGGGAACTCGGTCGTCCGCTCGTCGCGCATTGCCAGACGACCTGGTACCGCGACGCCGGCTACTACTCCGTGCCGTGGCGGGGGAGGTGGGCGAGCGAGGGCGGCGGTCCTGCCATGGGCCACGGGATCCACCAGATGGATCTGCTGCTTTACCTGCTCGGCGACTGGGCCGAGGTGCGGGCGATGACCGCGCGGCTCGTGCACGACGTCGAGACCGAGGACGTCTCCACGGCGCTCGTCCGGTTCGAGTCGGGCGCGCTGGCGACCGTGGCCAACAGTGTGCTGTCGCCGGACGAAGTGAGCCGGATCCGGATCGACTGCGAAAACGCGACCGTCGAGCTCACTCACCTCTACGGCTACAGCGGCAAGGACTGGCGCTACACCCCGGCGCCGCACGTGGTCGCCGATCGGACGACGCGCTGGGCCGCCTCGCCTGACGACGTCGCCAGCTCGCACACCGCCGCGTTTGCGCCGGTCCTGGCCGCGTACCGGGCCGGGCGGCGGCCGCCGTGCAGTGGGGTGGATGGGCGGCGGGTGCTGGAACTCGTCGCGGCGCTCTACAAGTCGGCCTTCACCGGGTGTGGGGTGCGCCGGGGCGAGATCGGGCCAGATGACGACTTCTACTGGTCGATGGCCGGCGCCGGTCAGGGCTTGGAGTAGGAAGGAGTGCGGGTATGAGCGCGGCGATCACCGTCACTCACCGGCACGGCGATCACGTCGCCGTCGAAGCCGGCGGGGTCCAGTTGATGTCCTATGTGTACAAACCCGACCCGGTGGCCTACGAGTCCCGCAAGCCCTACACCCACCCGCTGCGCACCCTCGGCGGACGGCGCGTCAGCGGCTACCGCCCGGCCGACCACCGCTGGCACAAGGGCCTGCAGATGACGTCGAGCCACCTGTCCGGCCAGAACTTCTGGGGCGGCCACACCTACGTCCCCGGCGATTGGTACCAGGACCTGCCCGATCGCGTCGGCTCGATGCGGCACGACGAGTTCGCCGGGTTTGCCGTCGACGGTGACCGGCTGACCTTCACCGAGCAGCTCACCTGGGTCGCCAACAGCGGTGAGGAGTGGGCTCGGGAGCGGCGCGACATCGTCGTCCACTCGGTCGAGCCGGACGAAGGCGCTTGGGCCATCGACTGGGCGATCGAGCTGACCAACATCCGCGACACGCCGCTCGCGTTCGGCAGCCCGACCACCGCCGGCCGCGAGATGGCCGGGTACACCGGGCTGCACTGGCGTGGGCCGCGCGAGTTCAGCGGGGGTCGGATCCTCGGGCCCGGCGAGCTGGGCGGCGAAGAGATGATGGGCCGGCAGGCGCCCTGGCTCGCCTTCGTCGGCGAACACGACGACGTCGACGCGCATTCGACGCTCGTGTTCGCGCACGCCCCGGAGAACGACAGCGCGATCCACGAGTCGCACTGGTTCGTCCGTTCGCGGGACACGCCGACCGTGGCGATCTCGTGGGCGTTCTTCGAAGAATTCGTCCTGCCCCCGGGGGAGAGCTTCGCCTACTGCTACCGGGTCGTCGTCGCCGATGGCGCCTGGGATCGCGACCGCGTCACCGGCTACCTCGGCACGCACGGGTTCTGAGAGGCGGCCATGGACGAATTCCCCCTTCCGGGTGGCATCGGCGTCTCCCACCTGCGGGCTTACGACTGGGCGGCCGAAGACGGCGTCTGCGGTGGCAGCCCGCACCTGCACCTCGCCTGCACCGAGGCCTACGTCGTCACGAGTGGGCGCGGCGCCGTGCAGACGCTGAGCGTCGGCGGTTACGCCGAGACGCCGTTGGCGGCCGGGGTCATCGCGTGGTTCGCGCCGGGCACCGTGCACCGGATGGTGCAGGGCGGTGACCTGCGCGTCACCGTGCTCATGCAGAACAGCGGCCTGCCCGAGGCCGGCGACGCCGTGTTCACTTTCCCGCCCACGGTGCTCGCCGACCCCGCCGCCTACGCCGAGGCCGCGGCGTTGCCGAATTCCGACGACGCCTCTCGGCAACGTCGTGACCTGGCGGTTCGCGGCTATCTGCCGCTGCGTGAAGCGCTGCTCGACGGCGACCCGGAGCCGCTGCGGGCGTTCCACCGCGCGGCTGTCGCGCTCGTCGCGCCAAAGGTCGGGGAGTGGGTGCCGCAGTGGCGAGCCGGGGCGCTCAAGGCCGCCGAACTGACCGGCGCGCACCTCAAGGCGCTCGCCGACGGCGACGGGAGTCACCTCGAGCAATCGGGGGTGCGGGTCGCGACGCCGTCGAACCCCGACGGCTACGGCATGTGCGGCCGGCGCGCCGAATACGACATCCCCGGTGTGACCGCGCCGTACGGCGGGGAACGAATCATCGACGTGGAAGGCCGGTAGTTGTGAACCAGACCATCGGAGTGCTGCTCAACGGGGTCACCGGCCGGATGGGGTACCGGCAGCACCTGCTGCGGTCGGTGCTGGCGATCCGCGAACTGGGCGGAGTGGCGCTGCCGGACGGCACCCGCGCGCAGCTCGAGCCGATCCTCGCCGGGCGCAACGCCGTCAAGGTCAAGGCGCTCGCCGACCGGCACGGCCTGACGTCGTGGACCACCGACGTCGACACCGCGCTGGAGGACGTGCAGATCTACTTCGACGCGCAGCTGACGTCGGCACGCGAGCCGGCGGTGCGAGCGGCGATCGCCGCGGGCAAGCACGTCTACGCCGAGAAGCCGTTGGCCGAGACCCTGGCCGGGGCGCTGGAGCTGGCGGGCCTGGCTCGGGACGCCGGGATCTGTCACGGCGTCGTGCACGACAAACTGTTCCTGCCCGGGCTGCGAAAGCTGCGGCGACTGGTGGATGGCGGCTTTTTCGGGCGGATCCTGTCCGTTCGCGGCGAATTCGGCTACTGGGTGTTCGAGGGCGACTGGCAGGATGCGCAGAGGCCGAGCTGGAACTACCGCGCCGAGGACGGCGGCGGGATCGTGCTCGACATGTTCTGCCACTGGAACTACGTGCTGGAGAACCTTTTCGGCCGGGTTTCGGCCGTGACCGCGAAAGCGACAACGCACATCCCGCGTCGCTGGGACGAGCAGGGCGAGGCATATGCGGCGACGGCGGACGACGCCGCGTACGGCATCTTCGAGCTGGAATCGGGGGTGATCGCGCAGATCAACTCGTCGTGGTCGGTGCGCGTCTTCCGCGACGAGCTGGTCGAGTTCCAGGTCGACGGCACCGAGGGCAGCGCGGTGGCCGGGCTGCGGCGGTGCCGCGTGCAACACCGGTCGGCGACGCCGAAGCCGGTGTGGAACCCGGACCTGCCGGCGACCGAGGCTTTCCGGGAGCAGTGGGCCGAGGTGCCGGACAACGCCGAGTTCGACAACGGGTTCAAGGCGCAGTGGGAGGAGTTCGTCCGCGACGTGGTCGCCGGACGGCAACACCGCTACGACTTCTTCTCGGCCGCCAGGGGACTGCAGCTCGCGGAGGCGGGGCTGGCGTCGTCCGCGGAGGGACGACGGGTCGAGCTGAAGCCGCTGATCTGACCGGACGCCGCTGGCTTGTGGTCGGCGAGCCGCCGACAGCTGCGCGGCTACTGGTGATGTGGTCCGTTGGGCGACGAGGCGGCTGGGTTGGGCCGGCGGGGCGCCGACTGAGACTAGATGATTGATTCCGTGAAGTTGGTGTTAGTGATCGTAGGCGATCAGTGACCTTTTGCTGGTCAGACCGGTCTGCCAGTTGTGCCAGATGCCGGCTGCCATCGCCAGCAGACGCTGCGCGACACGGATGAACACCCCCGACGAGGTGCGCCCGGCATGCCGTTCGAGACCGAGCTGGCTTTTGAGAGTCTGGTTGACCGACTCGATCCACTGCCGGACTCCGCCGAGGTTGCCATTGCGGTAGGTCTCGTCCTTACGATCCGGACGCAGCAGACGCAGCGCCATCGTCTCGGCGAGCGCCGCGAACTCCGCGCCGGAGAAACCCTTGTCCGCCAGCAAGATCTGGCCGTTGCGGATCAGGTGATGATTGTTGTCCAGCAACGCCGCGAGCACCTCGCGTTCCCCGATCTTGGGGTCGGCCAGGCACCACATGACCGGCATGCCGTCCCCGGTGCAGACCAGGTACAGCTTCAGGCCCCAGTACCACCGGGAATGTGACGCACAGTATCCGTAATTGGCGTGTCCTGCCAGCTCGGAACGTTTCACCGTTTCCTTCGACATGCCGCACGGCACCGGGGTCGCGTCGGTGATCCACAGGTCGTCGAACCAGGATGGGCAGCACGCGGCCAGAGCAATGATCGTTTTGCGCACCAACGGGTACGCCGCCCTGAGCCGTTTGTTGTAGCCGGACTGTCCCGGCAGGCCGGGGGAACCAGGCGCGCCACTTCGACTCACTGTGAAGGTGGCGGATCCAGCGGCGTTCACTGTCGAAGCGCAGCAGCACCTGGGCCACCGCAAGACAGATCAGTTCACTGTCAGTCAACTCGGGTCGGCGGCCACGACCGACCCGAGGTGGGACCACATGGTCATCCACGAGCACGTAGAGTGCTGTCAGGAGGGTGTCTAGTTCTTTGCTCACACATTGATCTTGGACACCCTCCTCTCATGTCCTGAACCGGGTCAGCTCACATGATCTTCACGGAATCAATCATCTAGGGGGCGCGGGATGTTGGCGCGTGTTCAGTTGGGCGACGACAGAGCTGAACCGGATCTGACGGCGGCGGGCTGAGGCGAGCAGGCGCGGGTGTTGGTGGTGTTGTCGGTTAGGCGACGGCAGGGCTCAACCGGATCGGATGACGGCTGCCTGAGGCGAGCAGGCGCGGTTGCGGGTGGCGTGGTCGGTCAGGCGATGACGTGGCTTACCGAACCTGACGACGGCCGGCTGGGGCGAGCAAGCGCGGGTGCCGGTTTGGGCGACGACAGTGCTCAACCGGATGGATGACCGTCGGCCGAGGCGGGTGGGTGCGGGTGCCGGTGGCGTGGTCGGTCAGGCGACGACACCGCTGAACCGGAGCGAGCAGATCGCCGGGCGACCGGTCATGTGGCGTTGTCTCGGGCGCGACTACGACTGCGGCACCAGCGTTGAGCGGACAGCAGGCGGGCCGTCAGTCCTTGCCGTTGCCGCCGCCGGAGGTGGCCGGCGTGATCAGGACCACTCGGTCGTCGCTCGAGACCGGGGTGCCGCCGTCCTTGTTGACTGTTCCCGCCACCGCCAGCTGGGGGTTGATCATGCTGATCCCCGCGAGGCGGCCGTACGTGACCGGGGGTTTGCCCGTCTTGCCGTCGAGGCTGATGGTCGGCTTGCCGCTGACCGCGCCCTCCGCCGTCACCGGGAGGTTCTGCAGGTTTCCGGCCAGGGACGTGCCCACCGAGACCGAGCCGTTGGCGTCGACGAAATCCGCGCACCCCGCCACGCCCGGTTTGTCCGGCCACGTCCACGCCGGGGTGGTGAGCGGCTGGCCGGTCTGCACCCGGTACAGCGCGTCCTTGTCGGCCAGCCGGTCGGTGACCCAGACGCGGCCGCCGTCGGCCGAGGCGCAGATGCCGCCCGGGGCGTGGAGGCCCGCCGCCATCGCGATGGCGCCGTTCGGGTTGCCCGCCGCGGCCTTGCCGGACGTGTCGATCCGCAGCACCTTGCCCGCCAGCGACGACGGGTCGGCCGCCGCGTTCGGGTTGCCCGCGTCGCCCGTCGCGACCAGGAGCGCGCCGCGGTTGTCCGTGCCCAGCGAGCCGCGGTTGCCGGTCGCGCCCTTGGGGATGCCCGTGAGCACCGGCTTCGGCGTCTGGCCCTTCGCGAAGCGGACGACGCGGTTGTCCGTCGCCGTCGTCACGTAAGCGAACACGAGCTGGTCCTCGACGTACGACGGCGACAGCGCGAGGCCGGTCAGGCCGCCGTCGCCGGCCGCCTGGACGTCGAGCTTCGCGAACTCCGTGGCGTCCTTGCCGGCCGTGGCCAGCAGGACGCGGCCGCTCTTGCGCTCGCCCGCGAGCGCGCTCGGCGTGGAGCCGTCGCCCGGCAGGCCGGCGACCGCGGCCACCGTGTCCAGGCAGGTCGCGATCACCGTCTGGTCGAAATCCTTGCAACCCTGCGGCGGCGGGATCGTCGTGGCCGGCTGACCAGGGCGGGCCTGCTTGCCGTCGCCACCGGAGTCCGAGCCCGGACCCTGCACCTCGGGAGGTGATTCGGGGCTCGCGACCGGCGCTGGGCTGAACGTCTGGCCCGCCGCGGTGTCGTCGAACCGCGCACAACCGGCGGGCAGCAGGGCGCCGCAGGCTAGAATCGCCAGCAAGGCCGACCGGTACCGGGTTCGCATGATCGCCCAGCCTAGGGGCCGGTGCGTGAACCATGGGTGAGTACTCCTCGATTACCGTGGCGATCATGACTCTGACCGTGCTGGTGCCCGACGACGAAGGGCTGTCCGTGCTGGCCGAGGTGCCGCGGGTGCTCCCGGTGCGCTACCAGTGGGGCGAGCCGGTGCCACTCGAGGCCGCGAAGGCGGAGGTGCTCATCCCCGGCAAGCACCGCGCCGGCGACGAGCTGTGGCGCGCGTTGCCGAACCTGAAGCTGATCCAGCTGCTGTCCGCCGGCGCCGAGGACTGGATCGGCAACGTGCCGGACGGCGTCCTGCTGTCCACCTGCCGCGGTGCGCACGGTGGCAGCACCGCCGAGTGGGTCGTCGCCGCGCTGTTGTCGATTTATCGCAAACTCGACGTCTTCGCCGACGCGCGCCGCGAGGGCCGCTGGGCGCGGCAGACCGCCGACACGCTGCAGGGCAAGCGCGTCCTCGTGATCGGGGCCGGCGACCTCGGGTAGCACCTGCGGCGGCGGCTCGAGCCGTTCGACGCGCGCTGCACCATGGTCGGGCTGACCGCACGGGACGGCGTGCACGGCGTGCAGGAGCTGCCCGGGCTGCTCGGCCTGCACGACGCCGTCGTGCTGATGGTGCCGCTGACCTCGCGCACCCGCGGGATGGTCGACGCGGACTTCCTCGCCGAGATGCGGGACGGCGCGGTGCTGGTGAACGTCGCGCGCGGCAGCGTCGTGGACACCGGTGCCCTGGTCGCCGAGCTGACCACGGGCCGGCTGCGGGCCGCGCTCGACGTCACCGATCCGGAGCCACCGCCGGCCGGGCACCCGCTGTGGACCGTTCCGGGGCTGCTGCTCACTCCGCACATCGGCGGCACCGTGCGCGGCGTGCGCGGGCGGTCGTACGCCGTCGCCGCGGCCGAGATCGCGCGCTACGCCGGGGGCGAGCTGCCGGACAACCTGGTGCACGGGGAGTACTGAGCGCGGCGCGCTGCCTCGCCAGGCCCGCGCGGATCCCCTACCCTTCGCGCGTGACCAGTGCAGACGACTTCTCGCAGCAGCCCACCAGCGTCCTGTCGGGTGTCGAGGACGACGGGCCGGCCGACGACGGTCCCCGCCAGGGCGGGCTCGGGCTCGGCCTGCTGATCCTGCGGCTGGCGATCGGCGTGACCATGGGGGCGCACGGCCTGCAGCACCTGTTCGGCCTGTTCGGCGGGCCGGGCATCGGCGGGTTCGCGCGGATGCTGGAGACGTTCGGCTACCACAAGCAGACGACGCTGCTGTCGTGGATCACCGGCATCACCGAACTCGCGGGCGGAGCGCTCGTGGTCGTCGGGTTGTTCACGCCGCTGGCCGCGGCGGGGCTGCTGGGGGTGGCCGCGAACGCGGTCTACGCGAAGTTCCACGGCGGGTTCTTCGAGGGGCAGGGTCAGGGCTTCGAGTTCGAGCTGGTGCTCGGTCTCGGCGCGTTGAGCCTGCTGTTCACCGGCGCCGGGCCGATTTCGCTGGAGCGGAACACGCCTTGGCGACGGCGGCCGTTGCCGCTGGGACTGGTGAGCCTGTTGCTCGCCGCCGCGGCTTCGGTCGTGGTCATCGTGCTGACCCGATAGGGGACTGTGGACAACTTCCGACTCGGACGGCCGGCTGTGGACAGCTCAGCTGTGCGGGTCGGAAGTTGTCGGTGGTCGCCGGTAGCGTGGAAAACGGGGGTCCCCCCGCGGCCCGGGGAGCTGAACCGGGCTTCGTGACGGGCTGGTTCCGCGAAGGTCGGCTTCGGCAAACGGCAGACGTCCCGGGTGGGTGAAGGCGGCTGGGGGCGTGGTCGTTCGTTGGGACACGTGACGGCCGACCGGGAATGTGGCCGCCTCTGGGGTACGTGGAGGCTGGTCGGGAGCGTGGTCGTCCGCGCGGATGCGCGATGGTCAGCGGGGGCGTTCGCTCGGGTACGCGGTGGCTGGTCGGCGAAGTGTCCGCTCGCATGGATGCGTGAAGACCGACCGGGGAAGCGGCGTTCGCTCGGATACGGGGTGGCCGGCCGCTGACGTACACGCAAAAGCAGGCTGTGGGGGCGTGGTCGAGAAAGTGCGAAGGCCGCCCCCAGGAAACCGGGGCGGCCTTCGGGCAGCTCGAGTGAGTGCTTACTTGTTCGGGTCGCGGACCGCGCCCGTGTCGGCCGACGTCGCCATGCGGGCGTAGGCGCGCAGGGCCGCCGTGATGGGGCGCTCGCGGTCCTTCGGCTGCCACGGTCGCTCCGCCGTCTCCATCTTCGAACGGCGCTCTGCCAGGATTTCCGCGTCCACCAGGAGTTCCAGGCGGCGCTCGTGGACGTCCAGGACGATCTTGTCGCCGTTTTCGACCAAGGCGATCAGGCCGCCCGCCGCCGCCTCCGGGGAGATGTGGCCGACCGAGATGCCCGATGAACCTCCCGAAAACCTGCCGTCCGTGATCAGGGCGCACTTCTTGCCCAGGCCCGAACCCTTGAGGAACGCCGTCGGGTGCAGCATCTCCTGCATGCCCGGGCCGCCCGCGGGGCCTTCGTAGCGGATGACCAGGACCTCGCCCGGCTGGATCTCCTTCTTGAGGATCGCCGACACGGCTTCCTCCTGGCTCTCCAGCACCCGCGCGGGTCCTTCGAAGTGCCACAGCTCTTCGTCGATGCCCGCGGACTTGATCACCGCGCCGTTCTCGGCGAGGTTGCCGCGCAGGATGGCCAGGCCGCCGTCCTTCGTGTACGCGTGCTCGACGTCGCGGATGCAGCCGCCCGCGGCGTCCGTGTCCAGCGACGACCAGCGGTTCTCCGTCGAGAACGCCTGCGTCGTGCGGACTCCGCCCGGTGCCGCGTGGAAGAGTTCCACCGCGGTCTCGGAAGGCGACGAAGCGCGGATGTCCCAGGCGGAAAGCCAGGATTCGATGTCGGGGGAGTGCACCGAGCGGACGTCGGTGTTGAGCAGCCCGCCGCGGTACAGCTCGCCCAGGATCGCCGGGATTCCGCCCGCGCGGTGGACGTCTTCCATGTGGTAGTCGGAGTTCGGCGCCACCTTGGACAGGCAGGGGACGCGACGGCCGATCGCGTCGATGTCGTCGATCGTGAAGTCGACCTCGCCCTCCCGGGCGGCGGCGAGGATGTGCAGCACCGTGTTCGTCGAGCCGCCCATCGCCATGTCGAGGGCCATCGCGTTCTCGAACGCCGCCTTCGACGCGATCGAGCGCGGCAGCGCCGAGTCGTCGTCCTGCTCGTACCAGCGCTTGCAGAGCTCGACGACCGTCCGGCCGGCTTCCTCGAACAGCGCGCGCCGCGCGGCGTGCGTGGCCAGCGTCGAGCCGTTGCCCGGCAGCGACAGGCCCAGCGCCTCGGTCAGGCAGTTCATCGAGTTGGCGGTGAACATGCCGGAGCACGAGCCGCAGGTCGGGCAGGCCGAACGCTCGACGATGTCGAGGCCGTCCTCGTCGACCTCGGGGCTGGCCGATGCGGCGATCGCGGTGATCAGGTCGGTCGGGGCCTGCGCGACGCCGCCCACGACCACGGCCTTGCCGGCCTCCATCGGCCCGCCGGAGACGAACACGACCGGGATGTTCAGCCGCATCGCGGCGTTGAGCATGCCCGGGGTGATCTTGTCGCAGTTGGAGATGCAGACGAGGGCGTCGGCCTGGTGCGCGTTGACCATGTACTCGACCGAGTCGGCGATGATCTCGCGCGAGGGCAGCGAGTAGAGCATGCCGGAGTGGCCCATCGCGATGCCGTCGTCGACGGCGATCGTGTGGAACTCGCGCGCGACGCCGCCGGCTTCCTTGACCGCGCCGGCGACGATCTCGCCGAGGTCCTTGAGGTGCACGTGGCCGGGCACGAACTGCGTGTAGGAGTTGGCGATCGCCACGATCGGCTTGCCGAAGTCGCTGTCGGTCATGCCGGTGGCGCGCCAGAGCGAGCGCGCGCCCGCCGCGTTGCGGCCGTGGGTGGTGGTCCGGGAACGGAGAGGCGGCACGGCGAACTCCCAGGTCGGATGGGGGCCAGGCGGAGGTTCGGGACGCTCCGCAGAAACTGGTCCTACCAATTTAGACCTTCACGGGGCCGCGCCGCCGTGGGGGTTACTCGCTGGGCGACGTCTCGGGCTTGGCCGGCTTGACGTCCTCGGTGTCCAGCAGCCCGCTCGGGTCGGCGACGAGGCCCTCGCTCACCAGCGACAACACCGGCAGGTGGCGGGTCCGCACGGTCGGCAGCGGCACCTTCGTGTCGTCCGTCAGCACGGCCTGGACGCGGGATCGCTTGGTGATCGCCAGCCCCTTCAACGCCGACCACGGCACGTCGCGGTGGCCGAACATCGTGCGCGTCGCCAGGCCTTCGCGCGTCGCGACGGTGCGGGTGCGGATCACGAACACCGCCAGCGCGATCGGGAAGACGTAGAGCCACTGCAGGTACGGGATCTCCCCGAGGGCGATCGGCGTCACACAGATCGTCAGGAGCGCGATCGCCATGAACGACGTGCGGGGGATGCGGAAGACGGCCTTCCGGCCCGTGTCCTGCTCTTTTTCGGCCACGCCGAAATGGTGCACCGCCCGGCGCGAGCACGGGAAACCGGGTCGGTGCGGACGTGACACGCGCCGCCCACGTGTCCACGATGCGGACTCTCCGTCCCGCAGAGTTGACACTTGAGAGACCTTCGGACTAGCGTCAGCGTCGTGACACCGCTGACCGGCCTCGTACTTCCCAAGCGCGTCGACGCTTAGGGAAGTCTTTCCGCTGCGTCGACGCGCGACCCTCGTGCGACCTTACGGTCGGCGAGGGTTTTTTGTTGCCCGAGGGAAGCAATTCCTGGCCCCACCGCACAAAAACCGACCCGAACGAGTGACACCGAGACCCACGAGGCAGAACCGATGACCAGTGCCACAAACCCGACGAAGCCGGGCCCGGCGCCCGGCGCGCCAGGAGCACGTCCGAAGCCGGCGCCACCGGCGGGAACCCCGGTGCGCGTCACCGGCGCGCAGTCGCTCGTGCGCTCGCTCGAGGCCGTCGGCGCCGAGGTGGTCTTCGGGATTCCGGGCGGCACCATCCTGCCCGCCTACGACCCGCTGCTGGACTCCACGAAGGTCCGCCACATCCTGGTCCGCCACGAGCAGGGCGCGGGCCACGCGGCCACCGGCTACGCGCAGGCCACCGGCAAGGTCGGCGTCTGCATGGCCACCTCCGGCCCCGGCGCGACGAACCTGGTCACCCCGCTGGCCGACGCGAACATGGACTCCGTCCCGGTCGTGGCCATCACCGGCCAGCAGAGCCGGGCGCTGATCGGCACCGACGCGTTCCAGGAAGCCGACATCTGCGGCATCACCATGCCGATCACCAAGCACAACTTCCTCGTCACGGACCCCGCGGACATCCCGCGGACCATCGCCGAGGCGTTCCACCTGGCGTCCACGGGCCGACCCGGCCCGGTCCTGGTGGACATCCCCAAGGACGTGCTGCAGGAGATGACCTCGTTCTCCTGGCCGACCGAGCTGCGCCTCCCGGGCTACCGCCCGACGCTGCGCCCGCACGGCAAGCAGGTCCGCGAAGCCGCGAAGCTCGTCGCGAAGTCGCGTCGCCCAGTGCTCTACGTCGGCGGCGGCGTGATCAAGGCGGAGGCGCACGAGCAGCTGAAGCAGCTCGCCGAGCTGACCGGCATCCCCGTCGTCACCACGCTGATGGCGCGCGGCGCGTTCCCCGACTCGCACCCGCAGCACCTCGGCATGCCGGGCATGCACGGCACGGTCGCCGCGGTCGCCGCGATGCAGCGCGCCGACCTGCTGATCGCGCTCGGCGCCCGGTTCGACGACCGCGTCACCGGCCAGCTCTCGTCGTTCGCGCCGGACGCCGCCATCGTGCACGCCGACATCGATCCGGCCGAGATCTCCAAGAACCGCAAGGCGGACGTCCCGATCGTGGGCGACTGCAAGGAGATCATCGGCGAGCTGATCACCGCCGTGCAGACCGAGTTCGACCACGGCGGCAAGCCCGACCTCACCGACTGGTGGACCCAGGCCGACGGCTGGCGCAAGAACTACCCGGCCGGTTACGAGTGGCCGGACGACGGTTCGCTGTCGCCGCAGTACGTCATCGAGCGGATCGGCCAGATCGTCGGCCCGGACGCGGTGTACGCCGCCGGCGTCGGCCAGCACCAGATGTGGGCCGCGCAGTTCGTCAAGTACGAGAACCCGCGCACCTGGATCAACTCCGGCGGCCTCGGCACCATGGGCTATGCGGTGCCCGCGGCGATGGGCGCGCAGTTCGGCGTCCCCGGCACCCAGGTGTGGGCGATCGACGGCGACGGCTGCTTCCAGATGACCAACCAGGAGCTGGCCACCTGCGCCATCGAGGGCGCGCCGATCAAGGTCGCCGTCATCAACAACGGCAACCTGGGCATGGTCCGGCAGTGGCAGAACCTCTTCTACTCGGGGCGGTACTCCAACACCGACCTCGGCACGCACAAGCACCGCATCCCGGACTTCGTGCTGCTCGCCGAGGCGCTGGGCTGCGCCGGGCTGCGCTGCGAGACGAAGGAAGACGTCGACGCCACCATCCGCCGCGCGATGGAGATCAACGACCGCCCCGTCGTGATCGACTTCGTCGTGGGGAAGGATGCCCAGGTGTGGCCGATGGTCGCGGCCGGCACCGGCAACGACGAGATCATGGCGGTCCGGGGCATCCGGCCGCTGTTCGACGACGACGAGGTTTCGGTGGAGACGGTCAAGGAAGACACAGTCGCCCATGCCGCTGGGGAAGGTGAGCGCTGAGATGAGCGTCCACACGCTGAGTGTCCTGGTCGAGAACAAGCCGGGTGTGCTCGCGCGCGTCTCGGGGCTGTTCTCCCGCCGCGGTTTCAACATCGAGTCCCTCGCCGTCGGGCCCACGGAGAACCCCGAGGTGTCCCGCATGACGATCGTGGTCGCCGTCGAAGAGCTACCGCTCGAACAGGTGACCAAACAGCTCAACAAGCTGGTCAACGTGATCAAGATCGTCGAGCTGGAGCAGTCGACCGCCGTGCAGCGCGAACTGCTGCTCGTGAAGGTTCGCGCCGACAACACCGTGCGCAGCCAGGTCCTCGAAACCGTCCAGCTCTTCCGGGCCAAGGTGGTGGACGTCTCCCCGGAGGCGCTCACCGTCGAAGCCACGGGGACGTCCGACAAGATCGGTGCCCTGCTGCGGATGCTGGAGCCCTATGGCATCCGCGAGCTGGTGCAGTCCGGCATGGTCGCGGTGGGGCGGGGCGCCCGTTCCATCACCGCCACATCACCGCGTTAAAGAAGTAAGTCTCGAAAGGAAGCAGTAACCCCCATGGCAGTGGAAATCTTCTACGACGACGACGCCGACCTCTCGATCATCCAGGGGCGCAAGGTCGCTGTCATCGGCTACGGCAGCCAGGGCCACGCCCACTCGCTGAGCCTGCGCGACTCCGGCGTCGACGTCCGCATCGGCCTGCCCGAGGGGTCCAAGTCGCGGGCGAAGGCCGAGGAGCAGGGCCTGCGCGTGCTCACCCCGGCCGAGGCGTCGGCCGAAGCCGACCTGATCATGATCCTGGCGCCGGACACGAAGCAGCGCCACATCTACGAGCAGGACATCGCGCCGAACCTGAAGGACGGCGACGCGATCTTCTTCGGGCACGGCTTCAACATCCGCTACGACCTGATCAAGCCGCCGTCGAACGTCGACGTCGCCATGGTCGCCCCCAAGGGCCCGGGCCACCTCGTGCGCCGCCAGTTCGTCGACGGCAAGGGCGTCCCGGCGCTCATCGCGGTCGAGCAGGACGCCACCGGCAACGCCCAGGCGCTCGCGCTGTCCTACGCCGCGGCCATCGGCGGTGCCCGCGCCGGCGTCATCAAGACGACCTTCACCGAGGAGACCGAGACCGACCTCTTCGGCGAGCAGGCCGTGCTCTGCGGTGGCGCGTCCGCGCTGGTGCAGACCGGTTTCGAGGTGCTCACCGAGGCCGGTTACGCCCCGGAGATCGCCTACTTCGAGGTGCTGCACGAGCTGAAGCTGATCGTCGACCTGATGTACGAGGGCGGCATCGCGCGCCAGCGCTACTCGATCTCCGACACTGCCGAGTACGGCGACCTGACCCGCGGCCCGCGCGTCATCTCGCCGGCGGTCAAGGAAGAGATGAAGAAGATCCTCGGCGAGATCCAGGACGGCACGTTCGCCCGCGAATGGGTCGCCGAGGACGAGGCCGGCCGGCCGAACTTCACCAAGCTCGAGGAGCAGGGCAACCAGCACCCGATCGAGGCGACCGGCAAGAAGCTGCGCGACCTGATGTCGTGGGTGGACCGGCCGATCACCGAGACCGCCTGAGTTCCCGCTGGGTTTCGCATAGGTCCGTGAAGGCCTCCTTACCGGCGCAAGATGCCGGTAAGGAGGCCTTCACGGCTTTCCGGGGCAGGGGAGCGGTTTCGTTCGGTGCCCGGGTGGTTACGCTGACGGCATGAGTGAGCAGCCGGCCGACGACAAGGCGCACATCCGGCACCACCTGGACCTCACCGAGGCCGAGTGGATCCGGGCCGAGCCCGAGGGCGTCACGCTCGACGAGGTCGCCGAGTACGCGTTCGTCCCGCACACCGACGGCGTCACCTACGTCGCGATGCGGAAGTCGACGGACCCCGGCGGCACGGTCCTCGTCTTCACCCCCGCGGAGTGGGACGCCTTCGTGAAGGGCGTCCGCGACGGCGAGTTCGACTTCCCCGGCGCCTAGGAACCCAGGCGGGCGGCCAAAGCGGGAATCGTGCCGGTGTCACCCGCGACGGCGAGGTGGTCGCCGTAGTCGCGGGACTCGACGATCAGGCCGTCGCGGATCCGCATCACGAAGATGTTCGCGATCCGCACCGGACGGCCGCCGTACTCGCCCTGGTAGGCGAACTCGCCGATCAGCACCTCCGGGTCCGTGCTCCGGTAGGTGACCAGGTCCGCGACCGAAAAGCCGGGGTTGAGCGCCTTCCCGGCTTCGAAGTGCGCGCGCAGCTCGTCGCGCGTCCGCACCACGCCCGAGCCCGGCAGGAACGGGTGCGTCACGTGGGTTTCCTCGGCGTAGAGCTCCGGCAGCTCGTCCCAGCGCGCGCCCGCGACGCCGTGGACGAGCCGCTCGAACACACTGCCCGCGCTCTCCGGCGTGACCGGTGAGAGCTCCCGCGGCGGCGCCTGTTCGTACGCCTTCGGCAGCTGGTCGACGCCGTCGCGGATCGCGGCCAGCCGCAGGTAGTCGTGGTAGTCGCGAGATCCGATGATCAGGCCGTCGCGGATCCGCAGGACCTGGATGTTGGCCGTGACGTCGGTCTTGCCGGTCTCGACCGACTCGGCGTCGTAGTCGTACTCGGCGATGATCACCTCGGGGTCCGTGGTCTCGTGGACGACGACGTTCTTGCGCTTGAGCCGGACCATCCCGGCGAGCGTGCCGGCGAACCGCTCGTGGACGGCCGCGCGGCCGGTGATGCGCGTCGGCCGCGGCACGGCCTGGGGGTGCTCGACGACGGTGTCCTCGGCGTAGAGCGCGGAAAGCTCGCCGAACCGTCCTTCGCTGATGCCGTCGGACAGCGCGGCGAACACGTCGCGGGGTGAGTTCACGAAATCCTCCCAGAAGACAAAACGGAGTCTGTAGTCCGTCTCGACGATACGGACTACAGACTCCGTTTGTCTACAGGGTAGCCAGCAGCTCCTTCGCGGCCGGCTGGTCGCAGTGCTCGGCCCAGGACTCCGGCATGCTGTCGAACAGCGCGTCCCGCGCGGCCAGGTCGGCACCGCCTTCGACGAGCACCCGGATCACGTCGAGGTGCCCGGACTGCGCCGCCAGGTGCAGGGCGGTGGCGCCTTCACCGTGGTTCGGGCCGCCGAACGTGCCCGCGTGGTTCACGTCGGCGCCGAGGTCCAGCAACGTCCGGACCGCCGTGAGCTTGCCGGACGCGGCCGCCCAGGTCAGGGCCGTGCCGCGGTAGACGTCGGCGTCGATGCGGGCGCCGCGCGCGACGAGCGTGCGCAGGGCGCCGGCGCGGTCGTTGCGGGCCGCCCAGGCCAGGGCCTCGTCGCGGACCTCCGCCGGGTCGTCGCCCGGGCGCCAGGCCGGGAAGCCGCTGTGCGGGCGGTAGAACCCGCGGTGATCACCCGCGGCCGGGGCCAGGGTGCCGTCCGGTTTCAGCAGCTCGTCGAGGAGCGCGGCGTGGCCGAGCCCGGCCGCGACGCGCAGGTTGCCGGGGGCGAGATCCCGGGCCGCCAGCTTTTCCGCCGCCTTGCGGTGTCCCCAGAACAAGGCGACGACCAGGGGAGTACCGCCGTCACCGCGCGCGGAGACGGCGACCGGCGCGCCCGCGTCGAGCAGGAGGTCGACGAGCCGCGCCTGGTTGCTGTAGGTGGCCTGGTGCAGCGGTGTCCAGCCGTGGACGTTGCCGCGCGCCGGGTCCGCGCCGTGGTCCAGCAGAACCCGGCTGAGCCGCTCGTCACCGGTCGCGCCGGCCATGCCGAGCAGGTCGTTGCCGTTGGTGCCGCGGGCGGTGACGAGCCCGGGGAACTCGTCGAGGAGGGTCGCCAGCGCGTCGGGATCCCGCGCCTCGACCGCGCGGTACGCCCGTGCGAACGGCTCCCCGCTGTCCACAAGCGACTTGATGTACTCGCGAAGTGCTTTCCAGGAAACGAAACCGTGCTCGCGGGCGACGACCACGCGGGCGCCGTCGCGGGTGACCGGCTGGCTCCAGCGGTCGAACGGCTCCCGCGCACCGGACGTCTCGTCTTCCGCGGACGCGAGCAGGCCGAGCGCGCGCTCGGCGTAGTAGTGGACGTCCTGGTGGTACGGGTGCTGCAGGGTTTCGCCGTGCTCGGTGACGCGCCGGACGTACGCCTGCAGCTTCGGCCAGCTCGGGAAACCGTGCTCGCGCGCGATCCGGAACTGCGCTTCGGACAGCTTCACGGCTTCGGCGCGCGCGAGGTCTTTCGCGCGTTTGCGGAGCTGGTCCAGGCTGGGTTTGGCGGGCAACGTGCCCATGGTGCCTCCTTTCCTCGGGCGCCCGTGGTCCGCCGGCACCGGGCAGGAAAGAAGGTGCGGAGCTGGTGGTGCGGTGCTGCGGGGGTGGGCTCGGCCCTTTCCGCGGACGGGACGCGGCCCTCACCGCGTCCCGCCAGCCTACCCCGGTCAGGGGACGAGTGTGGACAGATGGCGGTAGGAGTCCTTGGTGCGGGCCAGGACCTGGACGCAGACGTGGTCGGCGCCGGCGTCGAGGTGGGCCCGGATCCGGTCGGTCACCCGCTGCTCGCCGCCGAAGGCGACCAGGGCGTCGACCAGGCGGTCGCTGCCGCCGTCGGCCAGGTCCTCGTCGGTGAAGCCGAGCCGGCGGAGGTTCGCCTGGTGGTGCGGGGCGAGCTGCACGTACGTGCCGACGTGCTCCCGGGCCGCTTCGCGGGCCGCCTCGGGGGACGAGTCCAGCACCACCGCCTGCTCGACGGCCAGGTACTTGTCCGGGCCGAGCCGTTCCCGCGCCACCGCCGTGTGCTCGGGCGGGACGAAGTACGGGTGGGCGCCGTCCGCCCGCTCGGCCGCCAGGTCGAGGGCGCGCGGGCCGAGCGCCGCGAGCAGCCGGCGCGGGCGGGGTGCCGGCGGTGGCAGCCCCGGCAGCTCGGCAGCGTCCATCCCGGCCAGGTACTCGCGCATCGCCGAAACCGGGCGCGCACCGGGGAAGTGGCCGCCGAGCCCGACGGTGAACCGGCCCGGGTAGGCCTCGCCCAGCGCGCGCGTCGCCGCCTCCGCCGTGATCGGCGCCCGCCGGTCGAAGCGGGCGATCCCGGTGGCCACGGTGAGGCGCGAGGTCGCCGCCAGGATCAGCGCGGCCTGGGTGAACGCCTCCCGCCCGGCGTACTCGCCGAACCAGAGCGTGTCGAAGCCCAGCTCCTCGACTTCGGCGGCGGTCTCCCGCAGCTCGCCGATCGGGGCGTCCTCGAAGAACTGCCAGATCCCGACGCTCACCGGACCACCGCCGGCGCCAGCTCGGCCAGGATGTCCACAGTGGAGTCGAACGTGGCCGCGGACGGCGTCAGCAGCACGTGGTCCGCGCCCGCGTCGAGCAGCTCGTCCAGGCGTTTCGCGATGGTTCCCGCGTCACCCCACAGGACGAGGTCGTCGACGAACCGGTCGCTCGGGCCGTCGATGTCGGCTTCGGTGTAGCCGAGCCGTTTCCAGCCCGCGAGGTAGGCCTCGATGTGGTGCTCGCGCGAGAGCGCCACCCGCTTCCGGACGCTTTCGCGGGCGTCCTCGCGGGTGCCGAGCAGCACCGTCTGCTGCGGGATCAGCAGCTTGTCCGGTCCGAGGATCTCCCGGGCGTACGGCGTGTGGCTGACGGGCTGGGCGAACGGGTGCGCGCCGTCCGCGTGGTCGCGGGACAGCTCCAGCATCTTCGGCCCGACGGCGGCCAGCACGCGCGGAAACGCCACCGGGGCCGGGTTTTCCGCGGCGCTGGCGTCCATTTCGGACAGGTAGGCGCGCATCCGGTCGATCGGCCGGTACGCCTCGCCGGCCTTCGCCGCCTGGAACGCGTGCCCGACGCCGACACCGAGCACGAACCGGCCGGGGTGGGCTTGGGCCAGCGTGGCGCCGCCCTTCTCGGCGGTCACCCCCGGCCGGGCCCAGAGGTTGGCGATGCCGGTGCCGAGCACGACGTCGGGCACCGACGCGAGCAGGTCGCCGAAGTGGGCGAACACCTCGCGCGAGCCGGGGCCTTCGCCGCTCCAGACCGAGCGGTAGCCGAGCTCGGCAAGCCGGCGGGTGGCCGCGCGCTCGACGTCCGGCGGCGGGGCCAGCGGGGCACTCGGCAGCCAGGCGCCGATGGCGCCGAGCCGGGCCCGGGTTTCTTCGATCAGGGTCATCCTCGTCCCTCCAGTAATATGAGGCTGCCTCCGGTTAATATACGGAGGCAGCCTCCGATTGGCTACCCGGTAAGCTCGGAAGGGCGATGACCGAAGTCAAGCCGATGCGCGCGGACGCCCGCCGCAACTACGAACGCCTCCTGGCGGAGGCGCAGCGAGCCTTCGCCGAACACGGCGTCGAGGCTTCGCTGGAGGACATCGCCCGCCGGGCCGGCGTCGGCATCGGCACGCTCTACCGGCACTTCCCGACCCGGGATGCCCTGCTCGAGACCCTCCTGCGGGCCCGGTTCGACGGCCAGGCCGAGCGGGCGCGCGAGCTGCTCACCGACCCGGCGCCCCTTGACGCGCTGCAGGCGTGGCTGCTCGGGCTCGGCGACACCACCGGCACGTTCCGGGGCCTGGCCGAGCTGACGGCCGACGCGCTCAACGACGAGACGTCCCGCTTGTACGCTTCGTGTCACGCCATGCGGGACGCGGCGTCCCAGCTGGTGGAACGCGCGAAGGCGGCGGGGGAGCTGCGCGCGGACGTCACCACGCACGAACTGCTTCTGTTGCTGCACGCGGCATCCTGGGCGGGGCCACATCTGCCCGGTGACGCGGGCATGCAGCGCCTGCTGGCTCTTGTTTTCGAGGGATTACGAGCGAGTTAACACCGTGGGAAGCCAGGACGTGCTCCTGCGCGTTAAACTCCCGCTCGACTGCCGCACAACGACGTGCTGAGACCGTCTGTCGACACATATGAACGTCCTGGAAGTGACCAGATAGTGGGAGCAGCATCGTGAGCAAGCCCAGTCTCCAACGTCCAGTTGTCCTCATCGCGGAGAAGCTCGCCCCCTCCGTGCTGAGTGTGTTCGGTGACGAGGTGGAGGTCCGGCACGTCGACGGCACGGACCGATCCGCGCTGCTGGAGGCGGTGAAGAGCGCCGACGCGCTCCTGGTCCGGTCCGCGACCAAGGTCGACGCCGAGGTCTTCGCCGCCACGACCCAGCTCAAGGTCGTCGCCCGGGCCGGGGTCGGCCTGGACAACGTCGAGGTGCCCGCCGCCACCGAGCGCGGTGTCCTCGTCGTGAACGCCCCGACGTCCAACATCGTCTCCGCCGCCGAGCACGCCGTGGCGCTGCTGCTGGCCGTCGCACGACGCATCCCGGCCGCCGACCAGAGCCTGCGCGGCGGCGAGTGGAAGCGCAGCTCGTTCTCCGGTGTCGAGCTGCAGGGCAAGATCGTCGGCGTCGTCGGCCTCGGCAAGATCGGCCAGCTGTTCGCGCAGCGCCTCGCCGCGTTCGACGCCAAGCTCATCGCGTACGACCCCTACGTCTCGGCCGCGCGCGCCGCGCAGCTGGGCATCGAGCTCGTCACCCTCGACGAGCTGCTGACCCGCGCCGACGCGATCTCCATCCACCTGCCGAAGACGCCGGAGACCAAGGGCCTCATCGACGCCGCCGCGCTGAAGAAGACCAAGCCGGGCGTCATCATCGTGAACGCCGCCCGCGGCGGGCTGATCGTCGAGCAGGACCTGGCCGACGCGCTGCGCTCGGGCCACGTCGGCGGCGCCGGCGTCGACGTCTTCGTCACCGAGCCGACCACGTCCAGCCCGCTGTTCGAGCTGGAGAACGTCGTCGTCACCCCGCACCTGGGCGCGTCCACCGCCGAGGCGCAGGACCGCGCGGGCACCGACGTCGCGAAGTCGACGCTGCTGGCCCTGCGCGGCGACTTCGTGCCGGACGCGGTGAACGTCTCCGGCGGCGGCACGGTCGGCGAGCACGTGCGCCCGTACCTGTCGCTGGTGCAGAAGCTGGGCACGCTGCTCACCGCGCTCAACCCGAAGGCGCCGACGTCGGTCGAGGTCGTCGTCAAGGGCGAGCTGTCCAACGAAGACACCGGCGTGCTGCAGCTGGCCGCGCTGCGCGGGGTGTTCACCGGCGTGGTCGAGGACCAGGTCACGTTCGTCAACGCGCCGCAGCTGGCCGAGAAGCTCGGCGTCCAGGTGCAGCTGACCACGGAGTCGGAGAGCCCCAAGTTCCGCAACCTGGTCACCCTGCGCGCGGTGCACGCCGACGGCGCGACGCTGACGGTGTCCGGCTCGGTCACCGGCAAGGACGAGGCCGAGAAGCTCGTCGAGGTCAACGGCCGCGGGTTCGACCTGCGCGCCGAAGGCACCGTGCTGCTGGTCGAGTACCCGGACCGCCCGGGCGTGATGGGCCGCGTCGGCACGCTGCTCGGCGAAGCCGGCATCAACATCGAGGCCGCGCAGATCAGCCAGACCACCGACGGCTCCGACGCCGTGATGCTGCTGCGCGTCGACCGCCACATCGACGCGCACCTGCTGGAGCCGATCGGCGCCGCGGTGGGCGCGCACACGATCCGCGCCGTCGACTTCAGCTGACGTTTCGCGCTTTCGAAGGCCCCCGCACCCGGTTCGGTGCGGGGGCCTTCAGGCGTTTCCGGGCCCTCGGTTCGCGTTCAGCCACTCGGCGCGGTTCCAGCTCACGGACGAGGCGCCGACCGGCGCGAAGAGGATGTCCGGATCGTCGCTCTGCACCAGGACGACGAGCGGACTGCCGAACAGCATCGCGACCCGTGAGTGGCTCGCCAGCAGGTCCAGCACGATCTGGGCCGACCGCGGGCTGCGCGCGGCGTACGCGTCGTAGCCGGTGAAGACGATCGCGAGCCCGGCCGAGTCCGGCGACCACCCGTAGTCGCGGGCGATGACGTCACGCAGGCAGTCGTTGAGCGCGTCGAGGTTCTGCCCGTAGTAGTCCGGGAAGTCGAGCGCCGCGGCGACGGCGGTGTGCATGTCGTGATCGGACGTCCACTCGCGCGCGCTCAGCCGGGTGAGCTGGTAGTCGTGCTCCACCAGCCATTCCGTCGTCTCGGTCAGCAGCCGCGGCCGCCAGAACAGTGTCACCGGACCGTCGCGCAGCAGGCTGAACGCGAGGTCGTTCCGGGGCTCGTAGCGGCGCATGGCTGACGAGAGTATCGGCAATCACATTCACATAACGGACTTCTTTGCCTACCTAAGTAGGTGTTTTGGGGCATTAGGTTCTCCCCGCGAGGTTGAACCACGCGTCGTCGAGGGCACGGCGCGGTTGCCGTGCTTCACCGTCGGGGGTGCCAGGAGCGGCAGGCAGGTTCGGGTCCAGACCTCGAGTAAGGGGCCCACTCATGAGCAGATCCCGCTTACCCGCGCGCGCCACGACGGCGGCCTTCGCCGTCGTGCTGGCCGCCGCGCTCGGGGCGCCCGTCGCGAGCGCGGCAGACGCTCCGCTCGCCGACGGCGTCTCCCCGGCGAAGATCGACGACGCCAAGCTGCAGGGCAAGGTCGAACCGCGCCTGGCCGCCGCGCAGGGCCGCGTCACCGCGTTCGTCGAGCTGGCCAAGAAGCCCGCCGTCGACGCGTTCACCGCCGCGCAACCCCAGGGCAAGGAGCAGGCGAAGCGGGCCGCTCGCGCCGCGAAGGACGACACCACCGCGGCGGTGAACTCCGTGCTCGGCCAGCTGCGCACCGCCGGCGCCCAACCCCAGACCGTCACCCAGACCGCCAATGCCGTCCCCGGCGTCGTCGTCACCGCCGACGCCGCGAAGCTGCGTGACGTCGCGAAGCGCGCGGACGTCGTCTCGGTGCGCACGGTCGTGCCGAAGACCCGCACCAACGCCAGCGCCGAGCAGCTGACCAACACGCTCGCCGCGTGGCAGCAGACCGGCAAGTTCGGCGACGGTGTCCGCGTCGGCGTCATCGACGACGGCATCGACTACACCCACGCCGACTTCGGCGGCCCCGGCACGCCGGCGGCCTACAAGAGCGTCGACAGCACCAAGCCGACCCCGCTGTTCCCGAGCGCCAAGGTCGTCGGCGGCACCGACCTCGTCGGCAACGACTACGACGCCGCGACGCCCGGCAAGACCACCCCGGCGCCGGACCCGAACCCGCTGGCCTGCGGGGAGCACGGCACGCACGTCGCCGGCACCATCGGCGGCTTCGGCGTCACCGCCGACGGCAAGACCTTCAAGGGCGACTACAAGAAGCTCGACGCCAAGAAGGTCGACGCGATGCAGATCGGCCCGGGCACGGCGCCGAAATCGCTCCTCTACGCCATCAAGGTGTTCGGCTGCGCGGGCTCGACGAACGTCACCTCGCAGGCGCTGGACTGGGCGCTCGACCCGGACGGCGACGGCGACTTCACCGACCACCTCGACATCGTCAACCTGTCGCTGGGCTCCGACTTCGGCGCGCCGGACGACCCGGACTCGCTGTTCGTGCGCAAGCTCGCCGCGAACAACGTGCTCCCGGTGATCTCCGCGGGCAACGGCGGCGACATCAACGACATCGCCGGCTCGCCGGGCAACACGCCCGAGGCGCTCACCGTGGCCAGCACGCGGGACGCGGGTGTCCTGCGCGACGCCGCCGAGGTCACCGCGCCCGCCGCGGCGAAGGGCCAGAAGACCGGCCAGTACAGCCAGAGCTACGCCGGCTACGACACGCTGAACCTGACCGCTCCGGTCGTCGCGCTGGCGGGCGCGAACAACGCGGGCTGCGCGGCGTACTCCGCGGCGGACAAGGCGAAGGCGGCCGGCAAGTTCGTCTGGCTGGAGTGGGACGACAACGACTCGACCCGCGCGTGCGGTTCGGCCGCCCGGGCGAACAACGCCCAGGCCGCGGGGGCCAAGGGCGCGCTCCTGTCGTCCACTTTGGAGCACTTCAGCGCGGGCATCGCGGGCAACGAGGCGATCCCGATGTTCCAGTTCACCGGCTCCGCGACCGCGCCGCTGCGCGCGTCGCTGACCGCGGGCACGCTGCAGGTGCGCCTCTACGGCACCGGTCGCGCGTCGATCCAGACGTACGACAAGAAGATCGTCGACACCCCGAGCTCGTTCACCTCGCGCGGTACCCGCGGCCCGGCGCTCAAGCCGGACGTGGCCGCCCCCGGTGACACGATCACCTCGGCGTTCCGCGGCAGCGGCAACGGCCGGACCGTGCTGTCCGGCACGTCGATGGCGGCCCCGCACACCACGGGCATCACGGCGCTGGTCCGCCAGTCCCACCCGGACTGGTCGGTCGAGGAGGTCAAGGCCTCGGTCATCGACACCGCCGGCCACGACGTCACCGACGGCGCGGGCCACACCTTCGCGCCGCAGCGCGTCGGCAGCGGCCGGATCGACGCCAAGGCGGCGCTGGACAACCAGGTGCTCGCCTACGTCCAGGACGACCCGGGCGCGGTCAGCGTCAGCTTCGGGACGGTCGAAGCCGGTGGCCCGGTGACGCTGTCGAAGACGATCAAGCTGGTCAACAAGGGCGTCACGGCGGCCGAGTACTCGGTGGCCTACCAGGCGGTCGACGCGCTGCCGGGCGTCGAGTACACAGTGGACACGCCGACGGTGAAGCTCTCGCCGCGCGGCACCGCCAAGGTCAAGGTGACGCTGAAGATCACCGACCCGAAGGCCCTGCGCAAGGTCATGGACCCGACCATGCAGGCCGTCCAGGCCGGGCTCGCCCGCCAGTTCGTCGCGGACGCCTCCGGCCGCGTCGCCTTCACCCCGAAGAGCGGGGCCAAGGTGCCGCTGCGGGTCTCGGTCTACGCGGCGCCGAAGCCGGTGTCGGCGATTGCGACCCCGGCGTCGGTCAAGTTCGCGCCGGACGCCACCCAGGCCGTGCTGAACCTGAGCGGTAAGGGCGTCGACCAGGGAACGGGTGCGCAGCGCTACCGCTCGCTGATCAGCGTGCTCGAGCTGCAGGCGGAGTCCCCGCAGCTGGCCGAGTGCGACGCGGACGTGGTCACCGACTGCACGGTGAACAAGACCGCCAAGGGCGGCGACCTCCGCTACATCGGCGCGGCTTCCACCGCTCCGCTGGCGAAGGCGCAGGGTGAGCCGGAGAACGCGATCCTCGCGTTCGGCCTGTCCACCTGGAGCGACTGGGCGAACATCGGCAGCAACACGTCGCCGTTCGTCGACATCGACACCACCGGGGACGGGCAGCCGGACTTCGAGACCTACGTGACCAAGGCGACGGCGACCGACGTCCTGATCGCGGTCACGGTCGCGCTGACCCCGGGCTTCCCGACCGTCGACATCCAGGCCGTCAACGGCCAGCTCGGCGACGTCGACACCAACGTGTTCGACACCAACGTGATCACGTTGCCGGTCTCGCTGGCCGCGCTGGGCATTGACGCGACCGCCGACACCCACCGCATCTCCTACACGGTGGGCGTCAGCGGCTACTACGTCGCTCCGGGCACGACGAACGGGCTGATCGACTACGTCGGCACGCCGCTGTCGTTCGACGCGCTCGCGCCGGGCTACGCGGTCCAGGGTGGCGGCGACGCCGCGCTGGGCTACGTCGCCAAGCCGGGCACGGCGCTGGTCGTCACCCGGAACGCGGCGTCGGCCGCGGCCGACAACGCGCTCGGGCTGCTCGCCATCGAGCACCACAACGCCGCGGGGAACCGGGCGACCGTGGTCAAGGTGGACGCGGCCCAGGGTGCCCGGCCGGGGAATGACCGTCAGCCGATCGGGGCGGGCCGCCACTAGGGGGCCGGAAGATCGATCTGTGCAGGTTCAGGGGCGTCTCCGGCGGGTATCCGCCGGGGGCGCCCCGCTGCAATTCACCCAATCGGGTGTCTCACCCTGCGGGAGGATGCGGCATAAGGGTGGTGCGGCTACGGCCATTTGTCTACGGCCGGTAACCTTCCGGCTGCTGGCGTTTTGTTGCGGTGGGCCATCGGTGCGTCCGGTGGCCTGGTCGACGGAGGTGTGTGGATGCGGCTCGCGGTGATCCCAGGAGACGGGATCGGGCCCGAGGTGGTCGCCGAGGCGTTGAAGGTGCTCGGTGAAGTGGCACCTACGGCGGAGATCACGAACTACGACCTCGGCGCCGCGCGATGGCACGCGACCGGTGAGCTGCTCCCGGAGTCGGTGCTGGGCGAACTTCGCCAGCACGACGCCATGCTGCTGGGCGCGGTCGGCGATCCGACGGTGCCGAGCGGGATCCTGGAGCGCGGCCTGTTGCTGCGTCTGCGGTTCGAAATGGACCACCACGTCAACCTGCGCCCGGCGCGGCTGTACCCGGGTGTCCGGGGGCCGCTGGCCGACGCCGGCGACGTCGACATGGTCGTCGTGCGCGAAGGCACCGAAGGCCCGTACGCGGGCACCGGCGGCCTGATCCGCAAGGACACCGAGAACGAGATCGCGACCGAGGTCAGCATCAACACGGCGTTCGGCGTGCGTCGGGTGGTCGCGGACGCGTTCAACCGCGCCGAGGCGCGGCCGCGCAAGCACCTGACGCTCGTGCACAAGACCAACGTGCTCTCGTTCGCCGGGTCGCTGTGGTCGCGGATCGTCGAAGAGGTCTCGCTGGAGCACCCGGAGGTGACGGTCGCGTACTCGCACGTGGACGCGGCGACGATCCACCTGGTGACCGACCCGTCCCGGTTCGACGTCATCGTGACGGACAACCTGTTCGGCGACATCATCACGGACCTCGCGGCCGCGGTGACGGGCGGAATCGGCCTCGCGGCGAGCGGCAACCTGGACATGACCCGCCGCAACCCGAGCATGTTCGAGCCGGTCCACGGTTCGGCGCCGGACATCGCGGGCCAGGGCCTGGCCGACCCGACGGCCGCGGTGCTGTCGGTGGCGCTGCTGCTGGACCACCTGGGCCAGAAGGAAGCCGCGCGCCGCATCGAGGCTTCGGTGGCGTTCGATCTGGCCACGCGGGACCAGGCATCCCCGGGAGCCACGACGGCGGTCGGCGACCGGCTGGCGGCACTCGTGTCGTCGAACGTGCGCACCGGCTGAGACTTTGCCTGCTGCTTGACGGGGAGCCCCGCACCGCGATTCGGTGCGGGGCTCTTTCGTGTGTCTGTGGGCGGCGGACGGTCCTTTCGCGCGCTGGCGTCGCGAGCGGGCCGCTGGTGCCGGTTTGGTCGCGAACGGGCCACTCGTGCGCAGGTGGCGTCGCGAACGGGCCGCTCGCGTGCAGGGTTGGTGTCACGAACGGCCCTTTCGCGTCGGCGTCGCGGGTGGACCGCTGGTGCGGCTTCGGTCGCGAACGGCCCGTTCGCGCGCAGGTGGTGCGAACGGGTCCTTTCGCGCGCTGGTGCCGCGTGTGGGCCGCCGGTGCGTGTCTGGTGACGAACGGGCCGCTCGTGCTCGGCTGGTAGCGCGAGTCGCCCGTTGGTGCAGCTTCGGTCGCGAGTGGGCCGCTCGTGCTGTGCTCGCGTTGGCCGCGGCACCAGCCGGGTTCGGGTTGTCCACAGCACTGCCGTGATGTGGACAACCCGGCCGCGGAACGGTCTTCCGGGCGGTTGTGTCCGCGGGTGCCGATAAACTGGATGCGGGGCCGGCCCCCAGGGAGTGGCGGGGGATGTCCGCGCGGCGTTCCCGGATGGTGGGAGCTTGGCCCAGGTTGTGGACTTCCAGCGAAAGCCTGTGGCATGATGCGGCTGTGACCAGCTTCGCGATCATTATCATCGAGCGCGCCGGACGGTAGCTCCACAAGAGCTCCCGGCGCGCAACCTCTCGCACCCCTGCGGGAGGTTTTTTTGTTGCCCGAAACCGCTCGGAACCGCCCGAGATCGCCGCCACCGCATCGAGGAGACAGACCGTGACCCGCAAGGAGCCCGCCGATACCCCCCTCGGCGATGCCTTCCACCTCTACGACACGACCCTGCGCGACGGTGCGCAGCGCGAGGGCATCTCCTACTCCGTCCAGGACAAGCTGGCCGTCGCGCGGCTGCTGGACGAACTGGGCGTCGGGTTCATCGAAGGCGGCTGGCCGGGCGCGCTGCCCAAGGACACGGAATTCTTCGCCCGGGCCGCGAAAGGCGAGCTGCAGCTCAAGCACGCCGCGCTGGTCGCGTTCGGCTCGACCCGCAAGGCCGGCACCACCGCCGACGCCGATCCGCAGGTCCAGGCCCTTCTCGACAGCGAAGCCCCGGTCATCACGCTCGTCGCGAAATCCGATCTTCGGCACATCGAACGCGCCCTGCGGGTCGACGTCGACGAGGCCTGCGCCATGGTGCGCGACACCGTCGGATTCCTCACCAAAGAAGGCCGGCGGGTCTTCCTCGACGCCGAACACTTCTTCGACGGCTACGCGCATTCCCCCGAAACCTCGCTGAGGATCCTCGACGCCGCGGGAAACGCGGGCGCCGACGTCCTCGTGCTCTGCGACACCAACGGCGGGCAACTGCCGCTGGGGCTCGCGGAGACCGTCCGTGAGGTCCAGTACAAGACCGGGTTCCGGCTCGGGATCCATTGTCAGGACGACACTTCCTGCGCCGTGGCGAACTCCGTCGCCGCGGTGCAGGCCGGCGTGACGCACGTCCAGTGCACCGCCAACGGTTACGGGGAGCGGGCCGGCAACGCCGACCTCTTCGCCGTGACGGGAAACCTGGTGACCAAGCTCGGCATGGACGTCCTCCCGACCGGAGGCGCCGCCGAACTCACCCGGGTCTCCCATGCCCTTGCCGAAATCGCCAACCTCGCCCCCTACTCCCACCAGGCGTACGTAGGGGCGTCGGCTTTCGCTCACAAGGCGGGACTGCACGCGAGCGCGATCAAGGTGGATCCGTTGTTGTACAACCACATCGATCCGTCTTCCGTCGGCAATGACATGCGGGTACTGGTCACCGAGATGGCCGGCAGGGCCAGCCTCGAGCTCAAGGGACGTGAGCTCGGGGTCGACCTTGCCGGCCGGCCCGAAGCGCTGACGAGCGCGCTCCGGAAGGTCAAGCGCCTCGAAGCCGAGGGCTGGTCCTTCGAAGCCGCCGACGCCTCCCTCGAACTCCTGCTGCGCCAGGAGGCCGACGTCCCGGCCGAGGCGCCGTTCGAGCTCGAGTCCTACCGCGTGGTGCTCGACCACCGCGCCGACGCCGAGGTCGTCTCCGAGGCGACGGTCAAGGTGCACGTCGGCGGCCAGCGCGTCATCGCCACCGCCGAGGGCATCGGCCCGGTCCACGCCCTCGACGCCGCGCTGCGCAAGGCCCTGAGCCCGCACTTGTCCTGGTTGGACAGTGTGGACCTGGCCGACTACAAGGTCCGGATCCTGCAGGGCCACCCCGGCACCGACGCCGTGACGCGTGTGCTGGTCGAGAGCACCGACGGCGAGCGCGAGTGGACCACGGTCGGGGTGCACGGGAACATCGTCGAGGCCAGCTGGCTGGCCCTGTGCGACGCGCTCGTCCACAAGAGCACCACCGTGGCCCCGGTCACGGGTGGGGCGCACGTAGACTGATCCGTGTGCGCCTAGCCCGTATTGCTCATCCCGGTGGTGTCGCGTTCGCTTCGGTCGAAGGGGACGGTGACGACGCCCAGGTCCTGGAGATCGCCGAGCACCCGTTCGGCCAGCCCAACTTCACCGGCAAGCGGTGGCCGCTGGCCGACGTCCGGCTGCTCGCGCCGATCCTGCCGTCCAAGGTGATCGCCGTCGGCCGCAACTACGCCAAGCACGCGGCCGAGCTCGGCAACGAGGTACCCACCTCGCCGATGCTGTTCATCAAGCCGTCGACCTCGGTCATCGGCCCGAACGCGGCCATCCGCCGCCCGTCCGGCGTCGGCCGCGTCGACTTCGAGGGCGAGCTGGCCATCGTGATCGGCCAGCCGGTGAAGAACGTGCCGGCCGCGCGCGCCGCGAGCGCCATCCTCGGCTACACCGTGGCCAACGACGTCAGCGCCCGTGACCTGCAGAAGTCCGACGGCCAGTGGGGCCGCGCCAAGGGCTACGACTCGTTCTGCCCGCTCGGGCCGTGGATCGAGACGTCCCTCGACGCGTCCGACCTGGCGCTGCGCTCCGAAGTCGACGGCGAGCTGAAGCAGGACGGCCGCACCTCCGACCTGGTGCACAAGATCCCCGAGCTGGTCGAGTTCATCTCCGGCGTGATGACGCTGCTGCCCGGTGACGTCATCCTCACCGGCACCCCGGAGGGCGTCGGCCCGATCGAGGGCGGCCAGAGCGTCTCGATCACCATCGACGGCATCGGCACCCTGACCAACCCGGTCGAGAGCATCTGACCCCAAAGCCGTGAAGGCCTCCTTACCGGCGCCAAGAGCCGGTAAGGAGGCCTTCACGGCTTTTCGGAGCCCTACCGCTGCACCGGCTCCATCGGACGGCGGGCGTAGGCCGGGGCGTGCTCCGGCCGCAGGCCCAGGCCCAGCAGCCGGGCCGGGACGTACGACAGCCGCGGGAACCGGGCGAACAGCTTGATCATCGCGGCCGGCGGGCCGTTGCGCCTGCCCGCCATGACCTGCCGGACCACGGTCCCGTGCAGCAGCCGCTGCAGCCCCTGCACCAGCAGCGTCGGCAGCAACCGCCGGCCACGCACCTTCGCCAGGTCGGCCTCGCGCGGCCGGCCGCGCCGCAGCGGCCCGGCCAGCAGCGTCGCCGCCGCGACCGCGTCCTGCACCGCCAGGTTGATGCCGACGCCGCCGACCGGCGACATCGCGTGGGCCGCGTCGCCGATGCAGAGCAGCCCGTCGACGTGCCACTTCTTCAGCAGGTTCATCCGCACGTCGAGGAACTTGACGTCGTCCATCGTCGTCAGCTCGGGCACCCGGTCGGCGAACCCGGGCAGAATCTGCGTGACGTTCTCCCGGAACGCCTCGATGCCCTGCTCGCGCAGGTCGTCGCCCTTTGGGCCGAGGTAGGCGATCTGGAAGTAGTCCGGCCGGGGGAGCGGGATGGCGAAGCGGCGGTCCCGCATCTGCGGCAGGAGCATGCCGTCCACGTCGTCGGTGCCGCGGGAGAGCCGGAACCACCAGACGTCGAACGGGCAGTCGTACTCGCGCGGCACGAGACCGGCCTCACGGCGGGCCGGCGACCACCGGCCGTCGGCGGCGATCACCAGGTCGGCGCGGATTTCCCCGGTCTCCCCAGCGGCCGTGCGATAGGTGACGCCGGCGACGCGGCCCCGCTCGCGGACCAGCCCGGTGCACTCGGTCTCCATCCGCTGGACGAACGTCGGCTCCTTGCGCGCGCTCTCGGCCAGCAGGTCGAGGAAGTCCCACTGCGGCACCATCGCGACGTAGGGGTGCGCCACCTTCAGCCGGGTGAAGTCGGCCAGCTTCATCAGCTCGCCGTTCTCCTGCGGGAAGCCCGCCGAGCGCATCTCGCTGTGCGGCAGCGCGTCGAACTTCTCGCCCAGCCCCAGCTCGTCGAGCAGGGTCAGGGTCGACGGGTGGACCGTGTCGCCGCGGAAGTCCCGCAGGAAGTCGGCGTGCTTCTCCAGCACCGTCACCTCGACGCCGGCCCGGGCCAGCAGCAGTCCCGTGACCATCCCGGCCGGTCCGCCGCCGACGACGACGCACCCCGCGCGCTCGATCATCTCCACCATCTCCCCGTCTATTTCATCGTCTGTTGAATAAAGCGAGGATGCACCCGCCCCGGTCCGTGCGTCAAGCGATGTGGCGACGGATACGCTGATCGGGCTATGAGTGAGACATCGGTGGTTCGCGCGCGTTTCTGTCCTTCGCCGACCGGCGCCCCGCACGTCGGGATGATCCGCACGGCGCTGTTCAACTGGGCCTTCGCCCGGCACCACCAGGGCAGCCTGGTGTTCCGGATCGAAGACACCGACGCGGCGCGCGACTCGCAGGAGTCCTACGAGCAGCTGCTCGAAGCGCTGCGCTGGATGGGCCTCGACTGGGACGAAGGCCCCGAGGTCGGCGGCGAGTACGGGCCGTACCGCCAGAGCGAGCGGCGCGCGACCTACGCCGACGTCGCCGCGAAGCTCCTCGAGGCGGGGGAGCTGTACGAGGCGTTCTCGACCAATGAAGAGGTCGAGGAGCGGCGCAAGGCAGCCGGCCTGGACCCGAAGCTGGGTTACGACAACTTCGACCGCGACCTCACCGACGAGCAGCGCGCCGCCTACCGTGCCGAGGGCCGCGCGCCGGTGCTGCGGCTGCGCATGCCGGACACCGACCTCGGCTGGACCGACCTGGTCCGCGGCGACATCACCTTCCCGGCGAACACGATCCCGGACCCGGTGCTGGTGCGCGCGAACGGCGACCCGCTCTACACGCTGACCAACCCGGTCGACGACGCGCTGATGAAGATCACGCACGTGCTGCGCGGTGAGGACCTGCTTCCCTCGACCCCGCGGCAGATCGCGCTGTATTCGGCGCTGGAGCGCGTCGGCGTGGCGGAATTCACGCCGCGGTTCGGCCATTTGCCGTACGTGATGGGCGAGGGCAACAAGAAACTGTCCAAACGCGACCCTTCGTCGAATCTCTTCAACCTCCGCGACCGCGGTTTCATCCGCGAGGGGCTGCTGAACTACCTGGCCCTGCTCGGCTGGTCCATCGCGGACGACCGCGACGTGTTCTCCCCCGAAGAGCTGATCGCCGCCTTCGACGTCACGAAGGTCAGCGCCAACCCGGCGCGCTTCGACGTCAAGAAGGCCGAAGCCATCAACGGCCAGCACGTCCGGGCCTTGCCGGCGGCCGAGTTCGTGAACCGGGTGACGCCTTATCTCGTCACGGCGGGCGTCCTGCCGGACTCGCCCAGCGACGAGCAGGTCGCGCGGCTGAACGCGATCGCGCCGCTCGTCCAGGAGCGCGTGACGGTTCTCTCGGACGCGTCTCCGATGGTGCGCTTCCTGTTCGCGGACGAGGAGACGTTCGCGCCGGAGGAGGACGCCGCGGCGAAGAACCTCGGCGAGCCCGCGCGGCCGGTGCTCGAAGCCGCGCTGTCGGCGCTCGAAGCGTTGCCGTCGTGGGAGACCGCGGCCATCGAGCAGGCGCTGAAGGACGCGCTTGTGGACGGTCTGGGTCTCAAGCCCCGCAAGGCTTTCGCGCCCGTCCGGGTCGCCGTCACCGGACGGACCGTTTCCCCGCCGCTGTACGAATCGATGGAGCTGCTCGGCCGCGACGTCTCATTGGGACGCCTGCGCCGCGCAATGGTCGGATAACCGAAAGAAGACGGTTCGCCAACTGGGAGTAGAGCGACCACGCCGGAACAGGCGAGCGGCAATCACCTCTTTGGCAGCGTCGCGAACGCTGCCGTTGCCCTAGCCTCACTGGGTGGATTTCGCTTTGGCACCCCGGACCCCGTCGCGAACCGCCCCCGCCGAGGCGGCGCCCGAGCCCTGGGCGCCGCCGGCGCTCCGGCTGGTGTGCCTGGACATCGACGACACCCTCATCGACTGCACCGCCGCGATCCGCCGCAGCCTCCACATCCTCACCGGCCGGGGTGATCTCTGGCCGTTGTGGGACCTGATCACCGAGGAGCACGTCGCGCTCGTCGTCGCGGGGGAGATCGACTACGCGACCATGCACCAGCGCCGCACGGACTGTTTCCTGGCGGAGCTCGGCATCCTCGCCGACGAGGAGCAGGTGCGGTCGTTCGAACGCCGCCGCCGCGAGCTGCTCGACACGTCGTGGCAGCTGTTCGACGACGTCCTCGAGTGCCTGGAGTGGCTGCGCGCCGCCGGTCTCGTCCTGGCCGCCGTGACGAACGCGTCAGGTGTCCACCAGCGCAAGAAAATCGCCGATCTCGGCCTCGCGCCGTTCTTCGATCACGTCGCCATCGCCGGCGAGCTGGGGGTGGCGAAACCCGATCCGGTGATGTTCCACACGGTCTGCCTCGGCCTGGGCTGCGCACCCGCCCAGGCCGTGCACGTCGGGGACAAACTCGACACGGACGCGATCGGCGCCCGCGACGCCGGCCTCGGCGCGGTCTGGCTGGACCGCGACGGCATCGGCGAGCGCGCCCCCGAGGGCGTCCACACGGTCGCCGGTCTCGCCGAGCTGCCTGAGCTGCTGGTTTCGGAGTACGCGACGATCGGCGTCCCCGCTCAGCGCCGCAGTGACACCCCCGCGTTCACCGTCGGGAACGGCGTGCTCTAGTATTTCTTCTCGTGCGGTGCTGAGCCGGACCGGTAGTTCAGGTCGGCAGAGTACCTCACTGGGGTATGGTGTAATTGGCAGCACGACTGGTTCTGGTCCAGTTAGTCTAGGTTCGAGTCCTGGTACCCCAGCTGCGGAGAGTGACCCCCCTGCGGAGCGAGAAATCGCTTCTGGTAAGTTTTCTCCAGCAAGAAAAACAGAAAAGCCCCTGGGAGACCAGGGAAGTTCCTAAGCCCCCGTCGTCTAGCGGCCTAGGACGCCGGCCTCTCACGCCGGTAGCGTGGGTTCGAATCCCATCGGGGGTACAAACAGCTACCACGCAAGCCTCGTTGACCGTTGGTCAACGAGGCTTTTTGCGTGGTGGACATTGTCGCGTCGGAGATCTCTTTCCGCGGCTTGTGCCGTTTCTGGAAGTCGATCGTCAGGCGCCTCCAGCCGTTGTAGCTCTGCTGAAGTCCCTCGCGTTGATGACCGGCCTCATGCTGCAGTGGCTGGTGGACCCCGAGCACGCACCCTCCGGCGAGGACGTGGTCGCCGAACTCCGTTCCCTCACCGCAAAACTCTGATCACGCCGGAACGGTGTGTCAGCGACGTTCGCGGAGCAGCCCCGTGTCGCCGAGTGCGATGCGGACGTCGTGGACGAAGCCGGTGGTGTCGTCGAGTCCGAATGCCGTGTACTGCAGGACAAAACCGTGCAGCACGGCCATCACCACACGCGCACCGCGGTCGGGGTCCAGTTCGGCCGGGACACTGCCCGCCCGCTGGCCGTTGCGGAGCGCGTCCGCGATGCGTCCGCGCACGCCCTCGAAGCCGGCTTCGGCCTGCTGCCGCAACCCTTCGTGGCGTAGCAGCTCGCCCCACGCCTGGACGGCGCAGCGCAGCAGCTCGTCGACCGGGACGGCTTGGCCCGCCTCGTCGACGGTGATCTCGCCGCTCACCGGGTCGATCGCCGCCGCGACCAGGTCGGCGACCGTCACGTCGCCGGCCGCGTCGACGTACTGCTCGACGGGATCGAACATCACCCGGAAGGCGTCGCCGGCGATCTCGAGGATGATCTCCTCCTTGCCGGCGAAGTAGCGGTACGGGGCACCGACCGACATGCCCGCTTCGGCGGCGATGTCGGGCATCGACGTCTGGTGGAAGCCGTCGCGCGAGAAGCAGCGACGGGCCGCTGCCACGATCTGCGACCGGTTGGCCGCCCGGCGCTCGGCGGTGATGCGGGGCACGGCCCAGCTCCTTCCGTGAATGATCGTTCGCCTTGACGATAGCAGGGGACACGCGGCATCATCAAAATGAAAGGTCGTTCACGGAAGCGACCCACGAGGCGAAGGAGGACCTGTCATGACCGACCTGAAGCTCACAATGGGCGTCTACCGGTACGAGCACACCGAGCCGCTGTTCGACGGGCGCGTCGCGATCGACGCGACCCTCGAGACGTCTCCGCTGATCTCCGACGTCTTCCAGCGGATGGCCGAGGGTGACCTGGACATCGCCGAGTACGGGCTGACCTACTTCCTGCGCTCGTTCGACCTGGCCGATTCGCCCTTCCTGGCCCTGCCGATCTTCCCGAACCGCAACTTCCGGCACTCGGCCCTGTTCGTGAACGCCGACAGCGGGATCGAGCGACCGGAAGACCTCGCGGGCAAGACGATCGGCGAGTTCGCGCTGTACGGCTCCGACCCTGGTGTGTGGGTGAAGGGCGTCCTGGCCGACGAATACGGCGTGACGCCCGATCGGATGGACTGGGTGATCGGCGGTACCGACCACCCGATCCCGTCGTTCGACTGGATCCCGCAGCCCGTCCCGGACGGCGTCGACGTCCGCCACGCCGGCGACGAGGAGACCCTGGCCGCGCTGCTCGAAGCGGGCGAGATCGACGCCCTGCTCTCGGTCGACGTCCCGCGGAGCCTGCTCGACGGCTCGACGAAGAAGATCCGGCGGCTGTTCGTCGACTACGAAGCGGTCGAACGGGACTACTACCGCCGCACCGGCATCTTCCCGATGATGCACGTCGTCGCGATCCGCCGGGAACTGGCCGAGGTGCCCGGCCTGGCCGCGTCGGTCTACCAGGCGTTCGGCCAGGCCAAGGAGATCGTGCAGGAGCAGTACCGGGCCAACGCCGCGAAGCAGCACATGGCCGTGATCACCCCCTGGTTCAGCGAGTTGTTCGCGGAGAACCGGGCGCTGCTGGGCGAGGACTGGTGGCCGTACGGCCTCGACGCCAACCGCAAGGCCGTCGACACCTTCCTGCGCTACCACCACAAGCAGGGGCTGTCCCGGCGGCTGCTCACGTCCGAGGACATCTTCGTCCCCGAGCTCCTCGACACGTGAAGGAAAAGCTCGTGAAGATCACCGGCTTGGAAGAACATTTCGTGACCCGCGACGTCGTCGACGCGTGGTGCGCGCTGGAACCCGAGTGGCAGGATCTTTCGCTGACGCCGTCCACGCGGGGCGATTCCGCACGCCGGCTGGCCGACTTCGGCGACGAACGGCTTGCCAGGATGGCGAAGGCGGGACTCGACGTCCAGGTGTTGTCGTTGAGCACCCCGGGCGTGCAGAACCTGGCCCCGGCCGACGCCGTCGCCTTGCAGACCGCCACCAACGACACCCTCGCCGAGGTGATCCGCGCCCGTCCGGACCGCTTTCAGGGCTTGGCGACCTTGGCCACGCCGCGTCCGGCCGCGGCGGCCGCCGAACTGGAACGCGCGGTGACCGAGCTGGGGCTCAACGGCGCGATGATCTTCGGGCGCACCAGGGACCGGAACATGGACGAGCCCGCGTTCTGGCCGATCTACGAGGCGGCGGCCGCGCTCAAGGCGCCGCTGCACCTGCATCCGCAGTCCCCGCCCGCTGCCGTGCGCGGTGCCTACTACAGCGGCTACGGCCCGCGTGTCGATGCCGCCCTCGCCACGCACGGCATCGGGTGGCACTACGACAGCGGCGTGCAGGTCCTCCGCCTCGTCCTGAGCGGGGTGTTCGACCGCTTCCCCGACCTGCAGGTGATCGTCGGTCACTGGGGCGAGATGGTCCTGTTCTACCTGGACCGCATCGATTCGCTGAACGAGCTGGCCGAGTTGCGGCGGCCGGTCTCGGATTACTTTCGCACCAACATCTTCCTGGCACCCAGCGGCATCCTCAGCCGCCGCTACCTGCGGTGGGCGACCGAGGTGGCCGGCGTCGACCGGATCCTGTTCTCGACGGACTACCCCTTCGTCACCCCACCGCAGGGCGGGGCGCGCGCCTTCCTGGCAGAGGCGTCGCTGAGCGATGCGGACCGGCTGAAGATCGCCTCGGGCAACTGGGACAGGCTCTGCGCCTCCATCCGGCGCTGATCCGGTTTTGGTTGCGGTGTGCCCGAAACTCGGTCGCTGCGGAAGGTGTCTCCGACCTACCATCACAAAGAGCCCGCCCAAGGCACATCTACCCGGTAAGGGTGTGTCCTGCCCGTCGCACGGTGGGGGTGGCCGCCCGTTCGAGCGGGGCCGGGTCCGGGGAGCTCACGCCTCGACGGGAGGTGTCGGGGTTCCCGCATCAGACGCGCTCAGCGGCATGACCGGACGTCAGTTGCGTCCCCCTTCGCCAGGGGCGGATCCCACGCGCGATCAGTGATCGTGATGCCCGTGCGGGGGTTGGGGCGTGGGGAGGGTCGAGCGCAATGGTCGCGCGAGTGCCTGAACGAGGGCAGCGGGTAGCCCCAGGGACGGCGTTGACTGCAGCTCCGTCTCGAAGCCAAGATCGACTTCGGCGCAGCCGCAATCGAGGTACTCCTCTGCGGTGAAGCATCGGTTGGCCAGGTCCGACTCGAAATCCGGGGGTGCGATCCGGGCTAGTAGGCGAGTCATCGGTGCCGTGATCGCCGCCGGCCGGGCACGGATTTCGTCCGCCATCAACCGGGTGATGAGATCCGTTGACTCGTCCCGGCCGGGAACCGGGACCCCGTGTCGCTCGTAGGCGGCGGCCACCAGTGGTTCGGTGTCCCATCCGTTCGCTCCGGGGCTCAGGCCCGCCAGCTCGGCGATCTCGGGATCTTCGTTGCCTTCCAGCACCAGGCTGACCGCGACATCCGGCCAGTCGCCCGGCTGAAGGCAACCGTGGGATTCGGCGACTCTGGCCACCAAGAGCGCCGTTCGCAATGAAGCGTCGTCCACCTGGCAACCTTAACGTCCGCTCGTCGGCACGTGAGTGTGTATCGACCGGACGCTGGGTCCTCCGCGGCGAGGAGTCGCGTTCGCCAGCTGCTGACCGCGTCCTTGCCCCGCCTCGGCTTTCGGGGCGTCGCTGCCCCACGAATCCGAAGGCGCCGGCCGAGCCGCGTCCGGGCGTGTCGGCTGGGGCGCGACGCGGCGGGTTCAGTCGTTGGTGCGGAGTTCGGTGTTGAGGCGCTGGGCTTCGTGGAGCTGGTCTTCGAGGGTGACGATGCGGCACGCGGCGTCGACGGCGGTGCCCTGGTCGACCAGTTCCCGCACGCGGGCGGCCAGCCTCAGCTGGTGCCGGGAGTAGCGGCGGTGCCCGCCGGTGGAACGTTGCGGGGTGACCAAGCCGGCTTCGCCCAGGCTGCGCAGGAAACCTTGTGTGGCGCCGAGGATGTCGGCGGCCCGGCCCATGGTGTAGGCGGGGTAGTGCTCGTCGTCGAACTTGTCGGCCCCGCTGGGCGTGGCCGGTCCTTCTTGGTCAGGAATCACTCTGCCTCCACGTCACAAAGGACCCCGGGTGCCACTGCGGCACCCGGGGTCCTCAAGGGTTGGGTTTCACCATTGTCAACCGACGCGACCGTCGGCTTCCTGCACCCGCGTCCGGCGTGAAGCCGGATCGTGCGGGGATCGCTTACTCGTGACCGAGCACCACCTCCGAACTCGATGGGACTGCGGCACCCGCGCGGCGCTACTGCCTGGCCGCTGCGGGCGATCCAATGATGGTTCCGTTCCCTTCTTTCCGGTGTTTCCCACTTACTCGGTACTGCCACTTCACTTGCTGCGGACGTCACTGCCGGGACCCTTTCCCTGATCGGTCCCAGCACGCTGACGCCGCTGGTCACTGCCCGGAGCCCCGTTCACCGATCGGCTCCGGCCACCTGACCGGTACTGCACTTGCACAACGACTACTGCTGATCTTCGCGGGCGCACATTCGCCGCCCGCACGGTCACCAGCCGGAACCTGTTCCTTGATCGGCTCCGTCCTGCCTGACCGTCTTGTCTCACCTCGCGGGTAGTTACGTCATCTCCCGCGCCTGCTTGACGTTGTCTCTCTCGGTATGAGTAGAACACTACACACGTCCGCCCGGGAATGTCTACCCCAGTCAGCATAGATTTTCTGGAGTCAGTCGAACGGGTGGCGAGGGGGTGCGTGACCTGCGCCGAAGCCTTGGCGCGGCCGCCGGAGCGAGGGCGGCGGGCCCGGGGGATGGCCGGGCCCGCCGAACCTGCGCCTCAGACCAGGGACGCCGACAGGCCGCCGTCCAGGACGTAGTGGCTTCCGGTGATCCAGGTTGCCCGGTCGGAGGCCAAGAAGGCGGCCACCTCCGCGATGTCCTGCGGGGTGCCCAGGCGGCCCTGCTTCGCCGCTACCAGGTCGCCGAAGGGGACCTGGGTCGCCGCCTCGAAGTCGGGGACCAGGCGCTCCACCATGGCCGTGTCCGCGAAGCCCGGGCAGACGGCGTTGACGCGGATGCCCGCCGGGCGCATCTCGACCGCCGCCACCCGCGTCAGCTGGATGACCGCGGCCTTCGTCGCGCAGTAGGAACCCAGCAGCGGGCTGCCGCCGATGCCGGCGATCGACGAGATGTTGACGATGTTGCCCTTGGACTCCACCAGGTGCGGGGTCGCCGCCTTCATCGCGACGAACGTGCCGCGCACGTTGACCGCGAAGATCTTGTCGAAGCTCTCCGTGGACTGCTGCAGCAGCGGCGACGACACCTCGATCCCGGCGTTGTTGACCAGGACGTCGAGGCCGCCGAGGAGGTCGACCGCCTGCTGGATCGCCGCCTGGACCTGGGCTTCGTCGGTGACGTCGCAGTTGGCGACGCCGGCCGCGCCGATCTCGTCGGCCGCCTGCTTGGCCGAGTCGGCGTTGATGTCGCTGACCACGACCTTGGCGCCGCGTTCGATGAACAGCGTCGCGATGGCCTTGCCGATCCCGGCGCCGGACCCGGTGACGAAGACGCGCTTTCCCTCAAGCTCGGACATTCTCGTTCCCTTTCACATCGCGTCGATCTTGGGCAGGATTTCTTCCTTGAGCCGCTTCATGTCGTCGAGCGTCTTCGCCACCGGCACGTCCTGGAACGGCGGCCACAGGAACGGCATCGTCAGCCCGGCTTCGTTGTAGCGCTTGAGCCGGTCGGTGATCTGCGCCGCCGACCCGACGAGCAGGTTGGTGCCCTTGCCCAGCGGGCTCTGGTCCACGTCCTCGTCGGTGATGACGAACCAGATCATGCTGGAGATCTCGAGGTCGTCGACCGACCGCTGGGTGTCGAGCTCGTCGAGCTCACGCTGGATCTCGGTGCGCCACCGCTGGATGTCCTCGGGCGAGTCCTGGATCCCGATCCAGCCCGACAGGCCGTACTTGGCGATGCGGCTCGCCGAGCGCTTCGGGTCCTTGAGGCCGCTGAAGAAGATCGGCGGGTGCGGCTTCTGCACCGGCTTCGCCCCGAACCCGGCCGGCTCGAAGTCGGCGAACTCGCCGTGGTATTCGAAGACCTCGTTGGTCCAGATGCCCTGCATGATCTCGATGGTTTCGCGGACGTGCTTGTGCCGCTTGGGAAAGATGTGCGCGGCGCTGGCGGCGGCGAACTCTTCGGGCATCCAGCCGGAGCCGACGGCGACGTTGAGCCTGCCGCCCGAGAGGTGGTCGATGGTGGCCAGCTCCGCGGCGAGCACGCCGGGGGACCGGTACGGCGTGTCGATGATGCTCATGCCGATCCGGACCTTCGAGGTCTTCGCGGCGAGCCAGGGGAGCAGCGGCATGCCCTGGAGGAACTCGCCCCGCGAGCTCACCGGGAGCTGCTTGCCCATTTCGTCCAGCATCCCGAAGGGGTACTGCATTTCCCCGCGGTCCGAGGACTCCGGCACGATGATCCGGTCGAGCGTCCAGACGGAGTCGAAGTCGAGGTCCTCGGCGAGGGCGGTGAGGTCCTCGAGTTCCCGCACGGTCACTTTGTCCCGGAAGTTCGGCAGGTAGAGCGCGAGTTTCATGGTCGGACAGCCTCCTTGCTGCGTTCGGTGAAGGTGGAGCGGATGTCGGCCTTGAGGACCTTGCCGACGGTCGAGCGCGGCAGCTCCGGCCAGATCTCGATCTGCTTGGGCGCCTTGACGCTGCCGATGCGGGCCTTGACGAACGCGATCAGCTCGCCGGCGTCGAGTTCGGCGCCGGGCCGGAGCTGGACGACGGCGGTGACGCGCTCGCCCCACTTGTCGTCCGGCAGGCCGATCACCGCGCAGTCGCGGACGGCGTCGTGGGCCATCACGGCCTGTTCGACCTCGGCGGAGTAGACGTTGAACCCGCCGGTGATGACCATGTCCTTGGCGCGGTCGACGATGTGGAGGTAACCCTCGTCGTCGAGGAAGCCGATGTCGCCGGTGTGGTGCCAGCCGTGGGCGGACGCTTCCGCCGTGGCCTCCGGGTTGCGGTAGTAGCCGGCCATCACCAGCGAGCCGCGCACGCAGATCTCGCCACGTTCGCCTCGCGGAACCGGCTGCCCGTCCTCGTCGAGGATCGCCACCGTGACCAGGGGTGACGGCCGGCCCGCCGACGCCAGCCGTCCCGTGTGGACGGTGCCGTCGGGGCGGCGGTGCTCGGCGGGCGCCATCGTCGAGATCATCATCGGGGCCTCGGACTGGCCGAACAGCTGCGCCATCGGCCCGATGCGGTCGAGGGCTTCGGTCAGCCGGGACGTCGACATCGGCGCGGCGCCGTACCAGAAGCACTGCAGCGACGAGAGATCCGTGGTGCCGAGCGCCTCGTGGCCGAGCACCATGTAGATCAGCGTCGGCGGCAGGAACGTGTGGGTGACGCGGTGGCGCTCGATCAGCTCCAGGAACCGGCCGACGTCGGGCTTCGCCATGATCACGACCTCGCCGCCGCGGGCGAGGATCGGGAAGCACAGCACGCCGGCCGCGTGCGTCAGCGGGGCCAGGGCGAGGTACACCGGGCGGCCGTCGAACGGATAGCTCATCAGCGTGATCGCCGACATGACCTCGAGGTTGCGGTCGGTCAGCATGACGCCCTTGGGGCGACCCGTGGTGCCGCCGGTGCCGACCAGCGCGACGACGTCGTCGGGCGGCGCGGCCGCGGCGGCGGGGTCGTCGCGGGCGGCGTCGAGCCAGGCGTCGAAGCCCGGGGCGACGTCGTCGCCGTCGCCGAGCCGGACGAGGGTGGTCAGCTTCGGCAGCTTGGGGGCGATATGGCCGACGAGCTCCTCGAAGCCCGGCTGGAAGATCAACGTGGTGCAGTCGAACAGGTCCAGCAGTTCCGCGTTCTCGCCGGCCGCGTTGCGCGGGTTGATCGGGCACCAGACCGCGCCCGCCCGGGAGATGCCGAAGACGCAGGCGAACGCGGTCGGGTCGTTGGCCGAGAGGATCCCGACCTTGTCCCCGGGCGCGACTCCCGAGCGCCGCAGGGCCCGGGCGACCCGCTCGGCGAGCGTGATCACCGCACCGTAGGAGAGCGAGACTTCGTCGAGGGTCAGGCAAGGCGCCTCGGGGTCGAGCGAAGCGCCCTTTTCCAGGTAGAAGAACAGAGACATCGTCGTCCCTTCGAAACCTCCGCCGGCGGCACCGGCGGCTGGTCACGACCTTGACGGCCATTTGGACGAATGTCAAGATTTTCTTGGACGATTGGTCAGAGAACCGCTCGATGGTATCTTCGGCCGGTGACCAGCGCAGCCGCCGTGAGGCGCCGGACCCGTGTCGACAAGTTCGAAGAGCGCCGCCGGGAACTCGCCGACGCGGCGCTGCTGGCGCTGGCCGACCTGGGGTACGCCCGCACCAGCCTGCGCACGATCGCCGAGCACACGAAGTTCTCCCACGGGCTGCTGCACTACTACTTCGCCGACAAGGTCGAGCTGATCACCTACTGCGTCCGGCGGTACAAGGCCGCCTGCGTGCAGCGCTACGAGGGCGGCGTCGGCGAGGTGGCCACGTCCGGGGAGCTGGCCGCGGCCTGCGCGGACGGGCTGGCCGCCGCGCTCGCCGACGCGCCCCTGATGCACCGGCTCTGGTACGACCTGCGCTCGCAGTCGATGTTCGAGGAAGCCTTCCGCGACGACGTCGCCGAGATCGACGACAGCCTGCAGGACATGATCTGGCGCAACGTCAGCGCGTACGCCGACCTCGCCGGCACGCCGCCGAACTGCTCGCCGGCCGAGGCCTACGCGCTGTTCGACGGCCTGTTCCAGCAAGCCCTGCTGCGCTACCTGATGGGCACCGAAGGCGCGCTCGACGACCTCCGGAACGGCGTCCGCGCGCTGTTCCCGCGGCTTCTGTCCACTGAGGACTAAAGCAGGCTCGCGACGGCGTCCGCGAAGGCCTCCGGCGCTTCCTGCGGCGCGTTGTGCCCGATCCCGGCCAGCAGCCGGTGCTCGTACGGGCCGGTGAAGTACTCCCGGTCACCGGCAGCGCTCGGGCCGAGCAGGCCGTCGGCGCCGGTCTCCAGCAGCACGGTCGGCACGGTGATCGGCGGCTGCCCCGCGAGGACGTCTTCCAGGTCCTGGTAACGGGGATCGCCGTCGGCCAGGCCGTAGCGGTGCCGGTAGGAGTGGATCACGACGTCGGCGAAGTCCGGGTTGTGCAGGCTGGAGGCGCTCGCGGGGAACGCCGCGGCGGCGCCGGACCACGCCGGCGACCAGGTGCGCCACAGGAACTCGCACAGCTCTTCGCGGTTGCGCTCCAGCCCGCGCCGCCCGCGCTCGGAGTGGAAGTAGTACTGGTACCAGTACGTGGCTTCCCATTCCGGCTTGCCGGGCTCGTGCGCGGCGGCGATGTCCTGGACGTTGTAGCCGTCGACGGTGACCAGGCCGCGGACGCGCTCCGGGTGCACCGCGGCCGTGATGCACGCCGCGCGCCCGCCCCAGTCGTAGCCGGCGAGGACGGCGGATTCGATGCCCAGCGCGTCCAAGAACTCGACCAGGTCGGTGCCGAGCGCCGCCTGCTGACCCGAGCGCGGGGTGGCGTCGTCGCGGAACGACGTCGCGCCGAAGCCGCGCAGGTAGGGGGCGACGACCCAGGCGTTGCGGCGGGCCAGCAATGGTGCGATCTCGTCGAAAGCCCTTACGTCATAAGGGAAACCGTGGAGCAGGATCACCGGGACGGCGTCGGCCGGGCCGGAGTGTTCGTACGCGATGCTCAAGGTCGGCGTGTCGACCTGCCCTGTTGACGTGAAGCCCATCGGGCGATTGTCGCACGAGCACGTTTACCTCCCAGGGAATTGGATCGACGTCGCGACCGGCCCAGACTCGGCTCATGACCAGTTACCCGATCCACACCGCCGGCACCGCACCCGAAGCCGCGCGGGAGCCGTTGACCGTCCTGCAGGGAGCGTTCGGGTTCGTCCCGGCCGCGGCCGGGCTGATGGCGAACTCGCCGGCGTTGCTGAACACCTTCTTCTCGGCGTTCGGGCACTTCCGCGGCGGCGGCACGTTCGGCCCGGACGAGCGGCAGGTGCTGCTGCTGACCAACGCCGTCGCGAACGGCAGCGAATGGGCCGTCGCGTTCCACACGCTGGAGTCGCTCGCGGACGGCGTCGACGCCGACGTCGTCGAGGCCCTGCGCCGCGGCGAGCGGCCCGCCAACCCGCGGATGGCGGCGCTGTCGGCGCTCACCCGCGCGTTCATCGAGAAGCGCGGGCACCTCGACGACGCCGACGTCGCGGCGTTCACCGCGGCCGGCTTCACCGGGGAGCAGGTGTTCGAGGTGATCACCGGCGTGGCGATCTCGGCGATGACGAACTACACCGCGAACCTCGCCCGGCCCGCGCTGGAGGCGGCGGTGCGCCCGCACGCGTGGGCCGCGGGATACTCGAGCCGTGTCTGACGTCGGTCCACTGCTGAAACACTGGCGCGGCGCCCGGCGGCTAAGCCAGCTGGCCCTCGCCGCCGAGGCCGCCGTGTCGATCCGCCACCTGTGCTTCCTCGAGACCGGCCGCGCGAACCCCAGCCGCGCCATGGTCCTCAAGCTCGCCGAGGTGCTCGACGTGCCCCTGCGCGAACGCAACACCCTGCTGCTCAAGGCCGGGTTCGCGCCCGAGTACCCGGAGTCGGAACTGGACGCGCCGTCCCTCGCCGCCGTCCGGGACGCGCTCGACACGATCCTGGCGCAGCAGGAGCCGTTCCCGGCGCTGGTGATGGACCGCAGCTGGGACATCCGGCACACCAACACGGCCGCGCGCCGGTTCTTCGCCCTCCTCCAGGACGGGCGGGCGAAGGCCGCGCCCGGCCCGGCGAACGTGCTGCGCCGGATGTTCCACCCGGACGGCGTCCGGCAGCACGTGACGAACTGGCCGGAGGTCGCCGAGGCCCTGGTCCGGCGGGCGCGCCGGGAGGCGATCGGCGGCGTCACCGACGAGCGGGCCCAGCGCATCCTCGACGAGGTGCTGGACTACCCCGGGGTGCCGAAGTCGCTGCGGTCACTGGACGCGGCGACGCCGGTGCTGCCGATCGTGCCGATCCGGTACGCGCTAGGGGACCGGCGGTTCGACTACTTCTCGACGGTGACGACGCTCGGCACGCCGCAGGACGTGACGCTGCAGGAGCTGCGCATCGAGTGCTTCTTCCCGATGAACGACGAGACCCGCGAGCAGGCGCACCGGCTCCGGTCGTGAGTGTTCAGACCTGGTCTCAAAACTTAAGGGTGTGTCACTGCGTAACCTGCCGGTCCTGGTCGTCGATCGTGAGCAGTCGTGGCGAAGACGACGCAGCAGCGGCGGGTCGAAGACCGGCTCTGGGAGCTGATCGAACCCCTGATCCCGTCCCGGCCAGCGCCGCGCGGTCCGGGTGGGCGGCCCCGGATCGATGACCGTGCCGCGCTGGAGGGGATCTTGTTCGTGCTCGACACCGGCTGCCGCTGGCGAGACCTACCCGAGGAGCTCGACTGGACCAGAGGCTGCATCGACGCGGTGTCGGTGCGGTGTCGGTGCGGTCGAAGGGGGGCGAGCTGACCGGCCGCAGCCCCACTGACCGGGGAAAGCCGGCTCCGAGTACCACGTTCTGGGCGACGCGAACGGGCTACCGCTGCACATCATGTTGTCGGCGGCAAACACCCACGACAGCATGCTGTTCGAGCCGCTGCTGGACACGAACCCGACCGTGCGCGGCCACCACGGCCGGGCGGGCCGGCCACGATGCCGACCGGACAAGCTGCACGCCGACAAGGGCTACGACCACCGCCGCTGCCGCCGCTACCTGACCCGCCGCGGTATCAAGGTCCGTATCGCCCGGCGCGGGATTGAGGGCAAGTCCCGCCTCGGCCGGGTCCGCTGGGTCGTCGAACGCACCATCTCCTGGCTGCTGCGGTTCAAACGCCTCGGGCTGCGCTACGACCGGACCGAACGCACCACGCCGGCGCTACTCACGCCGGCCTGCACCGTGATCAACGTCCGCCGGCTCATAAAGATCGAGCTCGGCGACCAGGTCCAACTGTCACCACGAGGGAGATCGATCTCCTGGAGGAGGCTGCAGCCGCGTTGCTGACGGCACCATCGACGGGGATGAACGAGCACTCTCGTCAGAGGCGTTCGATGCGGTCGGCCTGCGGGCCCCGGTCGCTCTGCCGCACCGCGTACCGGACCCGGTCACCCTTCTGCAGCGACTCCGACCCCACGATCACGGACACGTGGGCGAAGAGATCGTCGCCGCCTGCGTCCGGGGTGATGAAGCCGAAGCCGCGGTCGTCGTCGTAGCGCGCGACGACGCCCTCGCCGCTTCGTGCGGGCACGTCCCGCGCCGCCGGCCCTGCGGCCGCGGCAGGTGCCGACCGCTGCGGCGCCGTCTGGGGCTCGGCGCCCCGGACCAGGTGCACGTCGCGGGCCTGCGGGCCCTTGTCTCCACTGGCCACCTCGTAGGCGACGCGGTCGCCCTCCGCGAGCCACGTCAGCCCCTCGGTCAGGGCCCGGGCGTGAACGAAGACGTCCCCGGCGCCGGAGTCGGGGTTGATGAAGCCGAAGCCCTTGTCCTCGTCGTACCAGGCCACCGTGCCGTCGGCACCGTCCGCGATACCAGCCGCAGCGGGTGAGCCGGCCCCTGCCCCCAGCGGGATCACGTGCTCGGCCTGCGGGCCGCGCTCGCCTTCGACGATCAGGAAGGCCACCCGCTGCCCCTCGGTGACCACGCCGCCGGTCACGATGGCGGAGCTGTGCACGAAGATGTCGGCGCCGCCGCCGTCCGGCGACGCGAAGCCGTACCCCTTGCCCGGCTCGTACCAGTTGACGGTGCCGAGCAGGCCCACGGCGCTGCCGGTGGCCGCATCGGCGGTGACGCGAACGCGCAGCGCCTGGGGCCCGCGGTCGTTCTCGCCGACCTCGAACACGACGGCCTGACCCTCGCGGAGCACGTTCGCGCCGCCGTCCGAGACGATCTCGGAGGCATGCACGAACACGTCCGGCGAGCCGTCCTCGGGCGCGAGGAAGCCGAAACCACGTTCGGCGTCGAACCAACGGACGGTCCCTTGCGGCATCAACGGCTCCAGGTCGAGAGGGCGGGCACTGGCCCCCAGTCTCTCTGACAGACCTCCGGTCCGTCGGGCCGGGTCCACAGGCGGGCGGTGCGGAGCCAGGGGCGGGCCGTTGGTTCACCTAGCGACACGCCGAGTTTTGAGACCAGGTCTCAGGGCGGTTCTAACCGCCTTGAACACTCACGACGAGCCGCGGCAGAGCACCCAAGCCTAGGTCGGTGGGGCGCCCGGTAGGAGGTCGCGGCCCGGGGCGCGCAGGCCGTCGAGGGTGATGGCGATGACGCGGTCGCGGCCGCTCTTTTCCGCGTCGAGGCCCAGGCAGTGCGGGGACATTCCGGCGGCCGCGCCGGCGAGGAACGGGACGTCCTGCCAGGCGACGTCGGGGCGGAGCGCGCCGGCTTCCCGGGCTCGCTCGGTGACCGCGCGGACGTGCTCGCGCAGGACGGCGAACGCGCCGGCCACCACGGGGCCGCTCTCCCCGGGCTCGGCCGCCAAGGCGTCCGACAGGCCCTTGTTCTCCGACTGCGCCGACGCGAGCGCGCGCACCAGCTCGGCGAAGCCGGTCCACGGATCGGGGGCTTCCGCGGCTTCGCGGGCCTGCTCCACCAGCTCGCCGACGACCTCGAGCAGCACCGCTTCCAGCAGCGCGTGGCGCGATGGGAAGCGCCGGTAGAACGTCGCGGGCCCGACCCCGGCGCGCTTGACGATCTCGTTGGTCGACACCGCCAGCCCGTGGTCGGCGATGGCCGTCCGCGCGGCCGCGATCACCAGCTCGGCGCTGCGGCGCGCGTCGGATCGCATCTCCCTGGCCATTTCCCGAGCCTAGCACTAGACGGAGAAGTGCTCTCCGTCTAGTGCTACCGTGAAACGGAGAGTGACTCTCCGTCTGGGAAGCAAGGCATTCATGGGCACCTTGACCGGCAAGACCGCGCTGATCACCGGCGGCAGTGAAGGGATCGGCCTCGGGATCGCCGACGCCTTCGCGCGGGAAGGCGCGGACCTCGTCCTCCTGGCGCGCGACCCCGGCAAGCTCGACGCCGTCGCGGCCCGGCTGCACGGCGCGTCCGTCAGGACGGTCGCCGTCGATCTCGCCGAGCCGGACGCCCTGGCCGCGCTCCCCGCCGATCTCGCCGTCGACGTCCTCGTCAACAACGCGGGGGTCACCCACCTGAAATCCCTCGAAGACACCACGCCCGCCGACTTCGACGCGATGGTGCGGGTCAACCTCAGTGTGCCGTTCCGGCTGGTCCAGCGGCTGCTGCCCGGGCTCGTCGCGGCGCGGGGGAGCGTCGTCAACATCTCCAGCTACTGGGGCACGAAGATGGTCGCCGGCCGCCCGGCGTCGGTGTACTCCGCGACGCGCGGCGCGCTCAACTCGTTCACCCAGGCGCTGGCCAGCGAGCTGGGGCCGGCCGGGGTGCGGGTCAACGCCATCGTGCCGGGGTCGGTCCGCACGCCGGCGTTCGAGCGGCGCTTCCTCGGTCCGATGAGCGACGACCAGCGCGCGGAGTACGACGACTACGTCCGGCGCTCGTACCCGGCGGGCCGGATCGGGCTTCCGGCCGACGTCGCCGCCGCGGCGCTCTACCTCGTCGCACCGGCCAATACCTGGGTCACCGGCAGCATCCTCACCGTCGACGGCGGGTTCGCCGTCCGCTGAGCCCGGTGGACAAGTGGACAAGTGTCCGCTAGCGTCGAAACAAGCGGACAGTTGTCCACATCAATCCCGAGGAGGCTCACCATGTCCGACATCGACGGCAAGGTCGTCGCGATCACCGGTGCGAGCGGCGGCATCGGCGAGGCCATCGCGCGCACCCTCGCCGACCGTGGGGCGGCCGTCGTCCTGGGCGCGCGCCGGACGGAACGCCTCGAACAGGTCGCCGAGGACATCCGCGCCCGGGGTGGCCGCGCGATCGTCTGCACCACCGACGTCACCGTGCGGGCCGACCTCGACCGGCTCGTCGCCCGGGCGGTCGAAGAGTTCGGCCGGCTCGACGTGCTCGTGAGCAACGCCGGCATCAGCAAGATCGGCCCGATGGCGGACCTCGACGTCGACGGCTGGTCCGCGATGATCGACGTCAACCTGCGCGGTGTGCTGCACGGGATCGCCGCGGCGCTGCCGGTGTTCCGGCGCCAGGGCCGCGGGCACCTGGTGACGACGGTGTCGACGTCCGGCCTGAAGATCACGCCCACGATGGCGGTCTACGCCGGCACCAAGAACGCCGTCCGCACGCTGCTGGAAGGCCTCCGGCAGGAGTCGACCGACGGCGTGCTGCGGACCACGGCGGTGTCGCCCGGGTTCGTCCGGACCGATCTCGCGGGCTCGATCGACAACCTCGAGGTGCGGGCGGAGATCCAGCGCGGCATCGACGAGTTCGCCATCGCGCCGGAGGCCGTCGCCCGCGCGGTCGCGTTCGCCATCGAGCAGCCGCACGACGTCGAAATCGGCGAGATCGTCCTCCGCCCGACCGTCCAGGGCTGAGCCCGGGACGGCTGCCCCGCCCGAAGCAGCCGTCCCGGGAGGTGTCAGTTCAGCGCGCTGACCTGGCGCTGAACCTCGTTGCGCAGCACGGAATGCGCGTCGCCGAGCCGCGTGGTGAGGCTGCTGTGCGCGGCGCCCAGCGGGCCGGTGACCGGGTAGACGGCGTCTTCGTCCGGCAGCGGCACCCCGGGGCAGGTGACGCTGCCCGGCCGGGAGTTCCTGGTGAGGAACGTGTTCACCATCCCGTCGACGCACGGGTTGCCGGACAGGGCGTACTGGCCGTGGAACGGCGAATCGTCCACCGACACCAGCGGGACGCCGGCCGCCCGCGTGGCCGCCTTCGCCTGCTCGTACCCGGTCTGCGGGTCGAACTCGCCCTGGACGACGAGCACGTTCTTCGCGACTTGCGCCGGCAGGTTCGGCAGCGTGTGCTGCGGCGCGTCGGACCAGAACCCGCACGGCTCGCTGAGGCCGTAGAGCCAGCCGTACAACGGGTACTGCGGGCCCTGCCGGTCGCTGAGCCGCTTGTACCAGGCGGCGGACTGCGTCGGCTGGTCACCGCACGCCACGGCGTACCGGGTGCCGGAGACCGCGGTGTAGTCGGGCACGGTGGCCGCGACCTTCGCGACCGTCAGCTGCGCCGCCGGGACGCCGAAAGCGCTGCGGGACACCGCATCCAGCTCACCGCCCGGAGCCGTGCCGCCGGGCTCCAGGGAGTTCGCGCCGAGGACCAGGATCAGCACCCCGAGGTACCACTGGAACTGGCTGCCGTTGCCGACGAAGATCCGGTCGAACGAGTCGCCGTCCACGCCTTGGGTCTTGTAGAAAGCGCGGATCCGCTCGATCTTCGCCTTGACCTCGGCGACGCTCGTGCCGAGCTGGTCGCCGTAGCGGCGCACGACCCACGGCAGGTAGACGTCGTCGAACTGGCGCTGGTCGATCACCGGGAACGCCTCGAAGTCGGCCTGGAGCCGGCCTTCGAAGTTCACGCTGGAGTCGAGCACGGTCTTGCCGGTGTGCTCCGGGAACAGCGACGCGTACTTCGCGCCGAGCCAGGTCCCGTAGGAGTAGCCGAGGTAGTTCAGCTTCTCGTCGCCCAGCAGCGTGCGGATCAGGTCCATGTCGTGCGCGGTCTGCCACGTCGTGACGTACGGCGTGAGCGCGTTGCTCTGGCACGCCTCGGCGATGGCGCGCGGCGACTGCTGGTGCAGCGCGACGCTCCGCGCCGACCGGTCGCGCGCGTCGAGCCCGGTCGGCAGCCGCCCGGTGGGGACCTGGCACTGGAACCCGTGGTCGTCGCTGCCTTCGCGGCCGGTCCCGCGCGGGTCCATGCCGATCAGGTCGTACAGCTGGTTCACCGACGGTTCGAGGCCCGCCAGCGCGCCGGCGAGCGAGGTGCCCTGACCGCCCGGCCCGCCGGGGTTGACGAGGAGCGCGCCGAGCCGCTGCCCGGTCGCCGCGACGCGGCTGATCGAAACCCGCAGGTCGACGCCCGCGGCGGGGTTCGCCCAGTCGCGCGGGACGGTGACCAGCGCGCACTCGGCCGGTTTCGTGTCGGCCGCGGGCGTGAACGCGCACGCGCCCCAGGTGAGCTGCTGTCCGGTGTAGGGCGCGAGCGGGTCGTCGGCGGCCGCGGCGGGCGTCGCGGCCGCCACGAGGGCCGCGATCGTCACGACCAGTCCGGCTCGGAAACCTGGCATCTGAAGTCCTCCCGAAAGGTGTGGAGGACGCGACCGTGGCACGGTTTCGCCGCGCCGGGATCAACCCGGGGTATCAGATGTACGTGGTGGAATCGTACTTTCGGCAGCCGCGGTGACGGCTACCCGAGGTCCCGCAACGCTTCGCGGACGCGCTCCCGGAGCCACCGGTGCGCCTTGTCGTTCTCGTAGCGCTGGTGCCAGGAACCCACCAGCGGCGCCGGGGGCACGGGCATCGGGAGCGGCACGGTCACCAGGCCCAGCGCCTCGATCATCCCCGCGCACATGCGTTCGGGCACGGCCACGACGCACTCGCCGAGCCGCACGACGCTCAGGGCCGCCGTGGTGGTCGGGGTCGTCGCGACGACCCGGCGTTCGAGACCGTGCTCGGCCAGGACGTCGTCCATCGGGTCGTGGAGCCGGCCCCGCCGGGTGATCCGCAGGTGCAACGCCTCGGCGTAGCGGCGCAGGGTCGGCTTTCGCGTGGCGAAGGGGTGATCCGGCGCGACGGCCAGCACCAGGCGGTCCTCGAAGAACAGCTCCGACCGGATCTCGGGGGAGTCCGGCGCCGTGCTGCCGAGCTCGAGATCGACCTGGCCCCGGCGCAGTTCCTGGGTGTCCGCCCGGCCTTCCGCCAGCAGCCGCAGCCGGGCGTTCGGCGCGTCGCGGTGGACCGCCGCGATGAGCCGGGGGCCCAGCGCGGTGGTGATCGCGTCGTGGCAGATCAGCGTGAAGACCCGGTCGAGCGCGGCGAGGTCGAGCGCGCGGTCGGGGGCGAGCACGCTTTCGGCCTGCTGCACCAGATCGCGGACCTGCGCCCGGATCTCGAGCGCGTACGGCGTCGGCGTCATCGTCCGGCCCGTGCGGACGAGGATCTGGTCCCCCGTCGTCTTGCGGATCCGGCCGAGCGTCCGGCTCATCGCGGGCGACGACAGGTGCAGGCGATCGGCGGCCGCGGCGACGCTGCCCTCCTCGAGCAGCGCGTCCAGCGCCGTCAGGAGGTTCAGGTCCAGGTACATGCCGCGGATCGTACTGTGGCCGCTCAGACGGGGCGGCGGACCGGGAGGACCCACCAGCGCGGCGCCGCGAACCGGCCGATCCCGCCGGTCGTGCCGATCAGCACGACGGCCAGCCCCTCCAGCAGCGGGCCCGGCTCGGGAACGAGCAGCGGGAGCACGAGCAGGCCCACCGAGGTGGCCCCGCTGGACCACGCCCAGCTCGCCAGGTTCTGCACGGTCTTGCGGCCGGGCACCGCCGTCGCGCCGGGGAAGGTGAACCGCCGGTGCAGCTCGGTGCCGGCGAAGGTGCGTCGGCCGCGCCGCCCGGTCGTCTTCTCGATGCGGTGAATGTGTGGATTGCGTCTGGGTAAATCAACGAGTGCAGAGCATTCATTTGAAGTCAACGGCAGTTCTGCCTACCGTCGAAGACAACAGCTTCTTCCCCTTGGCAGAACAGGAACCTCATGACCATCCAGGAGAACACGATCGAGGACGCCGCCGTGCTCGAGGCCGCCGTCGCCGCCGTGCGGGACGCCGGTCGCCGCCTGCTGGCGCGCTACTCCGAGGACGCTCGTCCCGTGGATCGCGCCGGGCTGCTCGCCGCGGCCGGGGAGAACGAGCGGACCTCGAACGACGAGCTGCGGCGCGCGCTCGCCGCGGCCCGGCCGCAAGCGAAGTGGCTGACCGACGAGCTGGAGACCACCGAGCTGCCGCCGGGGGAGTGGTGGGCCGTGGACGCGGTCGAGGGCAACGTCAACCACGTGCACGGGCTGCCGGAGTGGTGCGTCAGCGCGACCCTGCTCCGCGACGGCGTCCCGGTGCTCGCCGCCGTCTACCAGCCCGTCCCCGACGTCGTGCACAGCGCGGTCCGCGGCGGCGGCGGCGCGTTCGCGAACGGCCGGCGTCTGAGCGTGTCCGCCAAGGCCGAGCTCGGGGCCGCCATCGCCACCACCGGCCAGGCCGAAGCCGGCCAGAGCGACACCTACCGGCGCATCGGCGAGTCGATCACGACGATGCTCGGCGCCGCGCTGCTGGTCCGCGCGACCGTGCCCTCGACGTTCCCGATGCTGCTCGTCGCCGCCGGGCACGCCGACCTCTTCTGGCAGTACCGGCCGACGCTGCCCGGTGTCGCGGCCGGCGCGTTGCTCATCACCGAGGCGGGCGGGACCGTGACCGACCTCGCCGGACAGCCGTGGCGGCCCGGCAGCGCCGACATCCTCGCCAGCGCGCCCGCGCTCCACGCCGCGGCGCTGGCCACTCTGTCCACAGTGAACTGAAGGGAACCACCATGGAACTCACCGTTCTCGGCGCCACCGGCGCCACCGGGACCGAACTCGTGCGGCAGGGCCTGGAGCGCGGGCACACCGTCACCGCCGTCGCCCGCGACCCGGACCGGATCACGCTGCCGCCGTCCGGCCGGCTGAAACGCGTCGCGGGCGACGTCCTCGACCCGGACTCCATCGGCCGCGCGCTCAAGGGCGCCCGGACCGTCCTGTCCGGACTGGGGATCACCGGCGCGCCCGGCGTGCTGACGTCGGGCGCCCGCGCGGCCGTCGACGCCGGACCGGACTTCGTCGTCTGGCTCGCCGCGTTCGGCACCGGCGATTCGGCCCAGCACGCCGGCGCGTTCACCCGCACGCTGCTGAAGACGTTCATGCGGAAGGAGCTGGACGACCGCACCACGGCGGACGCGATCGTGCTCCGGGGCGGTAGCACGGTGTTCCACGCGGGGCCGCTGTCCGACGGCGACCTGAGCCCGACCCGGCGCACGGTGCCGCTGGAGTCCGCGCCGCGGCGGTTCTTCCCCGCGCGCGTCAGCCGCGCCACGGTGGCGGCCGCGATGCTCGACGAGGCCGAACAGCGGCGCTACGGCGGCGGCATCGCCGTCCCGCTGGAGCGGTGAGCGCCGTGGACATCGAACTCTTCGGCTACGACGCCATCGTCGACCGCGCCCCGGTGCGCTGGCCCGGCGACGCCCGGGTGGCGTTCTACGTGGGCCTCAACATCGAGCACTTCTCCGTGGACCGCCCGTCGGTCAGCTTCAACGAAGCGACGTCGAAGCTGGTGCCGGACCCGATGAACTACGGCTGGCGCGACTACGGCGCCCGCGTCGGGATCTGGCGGCTCATCGACGTCCTCGACCGGCAGGGGATCCGGGCCAGCGCGCTGCTGAACTCCGACGCGGGCGAGCGGTACCCGCGGATCGTCGAAGCGGGCCGGGACCGCGATTGGGCCTGGCTCGCCCACGGCAAGTCGAACTCGATCCCGCAGACCGGGATGGCCGAGGACGAAGAACGCGCGTTCCTCACCGGAATCCTCGACAGCATCGAGAAGACGACCGGCCGGCGGCCGCGCGGGTGGCTCTCACCGGGGCTGACCGAGACGTTCGACACCCCGCGGCTGCTCGCCGGGCTCGGCGTCGACTACCTGTTGGACTGGACCAACGACGACCAGCCGTACGCGCTGAACGTGCCCGGTCTGCGGTCGGTGCCGTACACCCTCGAACTCGCCGACACCCAGCTGTTCCACGTCAAGAGCATGACGGGGCCCGACTACGTCCGGATCGTGCGGGACCAGTTCGACCAGCTCTACGCGGACTCGGCGGCCGGCGGGCGGGTGATGGCGTTGTCGCTGCACCCGTACGTCTCGGGGCAGGCGTTCCGGGTGAAGTACGTCGAACAGGCGCTGGCGTACATCGTCAACCACCCCGGCGTGTGGGTGACGACCAGCGACGAGATCGCCGCGCACCGGTAGGGCCCGCACCACCAGGAGAACACTCGCCGGCTGAGGCGCCGGGAGTCGTGGTCCGCGTCGGCACCGGTCACGGGCCGCCGGTCGAGCCGGCCCGGCAAGCGCCGTGGACCACGGCCGACCACCGGCTGAGTGCCGGTGACGAGCCGCGGGCCGGGTCGAACACCGAGACCGCACCCGGCGCGATGTGCGCGATGTACGGGAAAGCTAGCCCGTGAGGGCCTGCGTGCCGAGCACGGTGACCAGCGCGAGGCGTTCGGCGTCTTCGGTGCCGGGTTCGGCCGTGTAGAGCATGACGCGCTGGTCGCTGCCGGCCACGGTGAGCGTGTCGCAGTCCAGCGTCACGGGTCCCGCGTGCGGGTGGTCGACGATCTTCCGCGCGGATTCGTGGTGACCGACCGCGCCGGAGTCCCACAGCTCGCCGAACCGGTCGCTGTGCGCGCGCAGCTCGGTCACCAGCCGCCGCAGGCCGCGGTCGGCGGGGTAGCGGCCGGCGGCGGCCCGCAGGTCGGCGACCAGCATGGCTTCCATGGCGCGCTGCGACTCCGGCGTGTGCCGGACGCGGGTGCCGGGGCCGACCAGGTTGCGCCACACGGCGTTGCGCTCGTGCCCGCGCCACCCGGACGGGTCACCCAGCAGCGCCGCGTACGGCGGGTTCGCGACCAGGAGCGTCCAGGCCGCGTCGTAGACGGCGGCGGGTGTCCCGGTGAGCCGGTCCAGCAGGCGCTGGACGCTCGGGGTGAGGTACGCGGGCACGGTGTCGGGGCCGGGCGGCGTGAGCCCGGCCAGGTGGAACAGGTGCTCGCGCTCGGTCCGCGACAGGCGCAGCGCCCGGGCCAGGGTTTCGACGACCTGGGCGGACGGGTGCGACGCGCGGCCCTGCTCGAGCCGCGTGACGTAGTCGGCGGAGATCCCGGCCAGCAGGGCCAGTTCCTCACGCCGCAGGCCGGCCGCGCGCCGGTGGCCGCCGGCGGGCAGCCCGGCGGTGTCCGGCGCGACCCGGTCACGCCAGTGCCGCACCGCCTGCCCGAATTCCGCGTTCGCCATGGGTCCAGTGTGCGCTGCCGGCGTCGGATGTGCCTGGTACCAGCGGTCCCAGGAAGACCCGACGACTGGTGGCCCGGACCGGCCGGGGCGAGCCTGGATCCCATGACACTCACCGAATCCCCGGTCTGGTTCATCACCGGCTGCTCCACCGGCCTCGGCCGCGCGCTCGCCACCCACGTCCTCGAACGCGGCTGGCGAGCGGCGGTCACCGCCCGCGACCCGCGGACCGTCGCGGACCTCGTCGGCCGCCACGGCGATCGCGCGATCGCCCTCCCCCTCGACGTCACCGACCCGTCGCAAGTCGCCGCCGCGGTCACCCGGGCCGAGGAGACGTTCGGCCGGATCGACGTCCTGGTCAACAACGCCGGCTACGGCTACCTCGCCGCCGTCGAAGAAGGCGACGACGCCGAGGTGCGCGCGCTGTTCGACACCAACGTCTTCGGGCTCGCCGACGTGACCAAGGCGGTGCTCCCGGGCATGCGCGCCCGGCGCTCCGGCCACGTCGTCAACGTCTCGTCCCTCGGCGGCCTGGCCGGTTTCGGGGCCACGGGCTACTACCACGCGACGAAGTTCGCCGTGGAAGGCTTGTCGGAGTCCCTGGCCGCCGAGGTGGCGCCGCTGGGCATCGGCGTGACCATCGTCGAGCCCGGCGCGTTCCGCACGAACTGGTCCGGCCCGTCGATGAAGCAGTCCCCGATCCGCATCGACGACTACGCCGAGACGGCCGGCAAACGCCGTGAAGCGACCCTGGCCACGTACGGCAGCCAGCCCGGCGACCCGGCCCGCGCGGCGGAGGCGATCGTCACCGTGCTGGCGGCCGACGAGCCGCCGTTGCGGCTGCTCCTCGGCACGGCCGCCTTGAAAGTGGCGCACGGCAAGATCGAGGCGCTGCGGCGTGACTTCGCGCGGTGGGAAGACCTCAGCCGGAGCACGGAGCTGTGACGTCCTTTGTGGACTCGGCGATCGCCCGGGCGACCACCTCGGGCCGCGAGAGCGGAACCGCGTGGGACGCGTCGACCTCGGTGACCGTCGAGCCGGCGCGGTCGGCCATCCACCGCTGGGCCTCCGTCGGGATCGACCGGTCCGCCGTCGCGATCACGGCCCAGGACGGCAGCGTCCGCCACGTCGCCGGCCGGTCGAAGGTCTGCGAGAGCGCCGTCGGGTCGAAGGGACGCTGGGCGGCGGCCAGCACCCGCGCCTCGGCCGGCTCGACGTCGGCGGCGTAGGCGGGGGCGAACATCTCGGGCCGCAGGTAGGCCTCCTGACCGCCCGGGTAGTCGCGGACGAGCAGGTTGCCGGGGCCGAGCAGGCTGCCGGGGAACTTGCCGTTCAGCTCACCGGCCGTCTCGCCGGCGTCCTGCTGGAACGCGGCGACGAACACGAGTGCCCGCACCGCCGGGGTGAGCGCGTCCGGCGCGGAGACGACCGAGCCGGCGTAGGAGTGGCCGGCGACGACCAGCGGGCCGGGCAGCGTGTCGAGGAACCGGCGCAGGTAGGCGATGTCGCCGTCCAGGGAGCGCAGGGGCAGGGCCGGCGCGAGCACCTGGTGCCCGGCGGCCTGCAGGATCGCGGAGACGTGGCGCCACACCGAGGCGTCGGTCAGGGCGCCGTGGACGAGGACAACGGTCTTGGGGGTCATGCGGGAAAGTCTGGGCGCTCGCGTCCTCGCCGAGAAGTGGCAGCACTGCCTACAAGCGCTACGATCCTGCCATGGCCCGTCACCGGATGGTCGTCGTCCTGCTCGACGAAGTGCTCCCGCTGGACTACGCGATCCCGTTGCACGTCTTCGCGCGGGAGGCGCCGGAGGCCTACGACGTCGTGACCGCGTCGGTCGACGGCCGCCCGGTGCCGGTCGCGGGCGGGACGTCCGTGGTCCCCGACGGCGGCCTCGACCTGCTGCGCAAGGCGGCCACGGTGATCGTGCCCGGCTACGCGGGCGCCGCCGAGCGGGAGCTGCCCGGGGCGGTGGTGCGGGCCGTCGCCGCCGCGCACCGGCGGGGCGCCCGGATGATCTCGATCTGCTCGGGCGCGTTCGCGCTGGCGGCGGCCGGTGTCCTCGACGGCCTGACCGTGACGACGCACTGGTCGCTCTGCGACGAGCTGGCGGCCCGGTTTCCGGCGGTGACGGTGGACGGGTCGCTGCTCGTCGCCGAGACTCCGGCGGTGCTCACGTCCGGCGGCGTGACGGCCGGCGTCGACCTGTGCCTGCACGTCCTGCACCGCGACCTCGGCGCCACGGCGGCGCGGCACGTCTCGCGCCGCATCGTGATGGCCCCGCGATCGCCGGACGGCCAGCAGCAGTTCGTCGAGAAGAGGGTGGTGCCGCCCGGCGACGACGTCATCGCGCGGGCCCAGCAGTGGCTGCTCACGGCGCTGGGGGAGAACCTGTCCGTGCGGGACATGGCCGAGCGGGCGCGCATGTCGGAGCGCACGTTCCACCGCCGGTTCCGCGAGCGGACGGGCCTGCCGCCGCTGTCGTGGCTGCGCGAGCAGCGGATCGCGCGGGCGAAGGAGCTGCTGGAGAACTCGGACCGGCCGATCGAGGAGATCGCCCGGGCCGTCGGCTTGGGCACGGCGGCCAACCTGCGGGCGCAGTTCCGCCGCGCGACGAACGTGTCGCCACGGGAGCACCGGCGGTTGTTCGCGTTCGGTCAGGCGGGGTGAAAGCGGTCCAGCCCGAGCACCCGGAAGCGGACCAGCCGTGGCGTGATCGCCAGGCTTGGCGTGGGAGCCATGACTGGTGCAGGATCCGCTGGTGCATCCGGTGCGCGCCGGGTCCGGGGTCGACGCCCAGCTCGTCGGCGAGCGTCTTGCGCAGGTGCTCGAAAGCCACCTCCCTCGACCACCACCGCGCCGGCGCCGAGCACCTTGCGCAGCCGGGAGACGCCGACGGCGACGGCGTTGCGCGTGTCGCCGAGCCGGTCGCCCGGCTTCCCGTCATTCACGGCATACCGGACGTCACTCGAAGAACTTGAGGCTCCAGCCGGTGTCGGTGGTCGCGCCCGGGACGTTGGCCCGGCGGTAGGTCGTCGAGCCCCACCAGCAGAAAGTGCCCGAGTACCAGTAGCGGTTCGCCCACGAGTACGGCGTGCCCTTGGCCACGGCGTGGAACATCAGCGGGAACTTCGGCCCGGCGGGCGGGCTCGTCGCGATGTCGCCGTTGAGCAGGACGAAGCTGTGGCTGCCCGGCCCGTCGACGTGCAGGGTCGGGTCCCAGCCGGCCATCATCGTCTCGCGGTGGGAGCCGAACAGGCAGCCGTTCGACTTGTACCAGTCCCAGACGTAGGTCGGGTCGCCGCCGGCGCGCAGCCGGACCTCGCCGAGGCAGTACTGGTCGCTCCAGCTGCCGTTGGTGGAGTAGACGATGTGCAGCTGCCCGTTGGGGTCCTTGATCGCCGTGGGCGCCTCGTTGATGAAGGGGTTGCCCACCACGCGTTCCCAGCTCTCGCGCGGTTGCGAGATGACGTACCGCGCGCCGGTCGGCGTCGTCGGGCCGCTCATCCGGGCGAGGTACAGGTTCTGCTCGACGTTCGTGTCGCCCGCCCAGCCCGACCAGACGAACCAGCGTTGCCCGCCGAAGGTGAACATCGTGCCGTCGATGGCCCACTTGCCATCGGGCAGCGCGAGCTGCGTCTCGGCGGTGTAGCCGCTGTCGGCGACGGCGGAGCTGATGACGTACATCCGGTGCGCGTTGCCGGTCCCGGCCGAGAAGTAGATGTAGAACCGCCCGCCGTCGACGACGATCTCGGGCGCCCACACCTCGCCGCGGCCGCGGGTGTCGGACCAGACCTGCCGGGCGGGCGCGCTCGCCGCGGCGTCGGGGGAGGAGCCCTGCCGGACGGCGATCCCGCCACCGGTGGACTGCGCGGCGAAGTAGGTGGAACCGACGCGCAGCACGCTCGGATCGGCGGCCCGCAACCCGGTCTGCCCGGCTTCGGCACTCGACGTCGGAACCAGGCAGGCGACGGCCAGGAGCAAGAGGACGGCGATCCGTTTCATGGCCACATCCCTGGGTCTCCCGCGGAAGTTCCGAGGATCGCGCGCCGCTAGCACCCGCCGGTAGCGCCGGGAGATCTTGTTCGGTTCAGCCGGGGCGAAATTGGTCTGTTCCAGTGACCGCCAGGGGCTAGGGCGTGGCCTGCGGCCGTTCGAGCACGTCCTGCACGATCCGGCGCGCGGGCTGGATGCGGACGGCGGGGACGACGAACACCGCCACCCACATCACCGTGCCCCACGACGTTGGAGACGTCGACCGCGTGCGCGATCCCGCTGTCCGGTGCGGCGTAAAGGATGTACGCCCGGATCACGCCGGCGCCCACCATGAGCGCGCCGAGCGTGGCCGTGAGCAGCCGCTGCCACCGGCGGTAGCGCGGCTCTTCCGCCCACGCGAGTTCGAACGCCTTCTCCCGCGTGGGGTCGCCGAAGCTCGCCATCGACGCCGCGGTCGTGTGCGCGAGCGGCCGGCGCCGGACGAGCGTCACGAGGCAGAACACGCCCCCGACCAGGATGTAAGCCACCTCGCGCAGGGCCGCGACGCGCGGGCTCTGCGTCGCCAGGAGTCCCATCAGGTCGATGCGCCGCCGGCGGACCGTCACCGCCACCGCGATGACGCCGACCGCGATCGCCGGGATCACGAGGGACCGGAAGACGTCGAGGCCGAAGGCGCGCAGGAGGTAGTGGAGGCCGAACGAAAGCGCGATCTCGAGCAGGGTCGTCAGCAGGCCGGGCTTGGGCGTCATGATCGCTCCTTTCGCGGGACGAAGTAGGCGTCCCAGGCGAGCGTCCCCGCGGCGAGGTCGGCGGACACCGCGCGCACCCACGCCGGCTCGGCCTCGGTGACCGCGCGGGTGTACTCGTGTTCGAGCAGGTGCACCCGGGGGACGTGGTGCTCGATCGACGCGGTCAGCACCGCCCGCGTCGCGGTCAGCTTGCCGGTGCCGTCTCCGGCGAAGGTGACCTTCGGGTTGGACAGCTCGAAGTTCCAGATCAGGTGCGGTTCCAGCACGAAGGTGACGCGGCCGCCGAAGGCGACCGAGCCCTTGCCGGTCGTCCCGTCGAACGTCGACGTGCCCGCCGGCCAGCGGTAGGGCGACGGCGTGGCCGTGGCGCTCCGGCCGGCCGTCGCCGTGCCGCCGAACCGCTCGACGTTCACCACGCGGATCCGCGTCGCCCGGCCGGCACCGGCTTGGACTGCGGCGACCCGTCGGTGACGTGCGCGATCGTCTCCCGCCGCGACCACCTGTCGGCCAACGACCGCACAGCGGACGTGTTCATCCCGGTCACCTTCTCCTGACCGTGTCGCGTCGGGACGTACGAGGTCAAGAATTGGGGGTTGCCGGGCATTCGCGAGACATTCGCACCGGCCGAATAACGGACTCGTTCCAAATCGGGCCGGGGACCCGGATTCGGATCGGGCCATACGCTCATCACACTGCCCGCGGAATAATTGGCGGCGCGGCTACCCTCCCTGCTCGCGGCGGTGCGAGCGGTGAGGAGAACGGCGTGGTCACGCGGGCCGAGAAGAACGAATCCGACCCGGACCTCGGCGTCCTCGCCGGGCGGCTGCTGTTCGCGGTGCAGGACGAGCTTCCTCGCGAAGCTGGCCGCCCGAGGCTTCGCCGACCTGCACCCCCGCCACGGCGCGGTACTGGCACACCTGGAGAAGGACGGCGTGCGGGCGACGGAGCTGTCCCGCCTGTCGGGCCGGCACAAGCAGGTGATCGGCATGCTGATCGACGAACTGGAGCACCTGGGCTACGTCGAGCGCCGCCCGGACCCGGCGGACCGCAGAGCCACGCTGGTCAGCCCCACACCCCGAGGCCAGGCCGAGACCCGCATCCTGACGACGATCCAGGAGCGTCACGCCCGGCGCCTGGGCCGCGAGACGTGGGCGGTGTTCAACGCGGCCCTCATCGACGTGACCCGGCACCAGCGGAACCGTCCGCGCTGACCGGGGCTGGGCTGCTGTCGCATCAGCGGAATCTTGCGCGCTCTCCGGGCCCGGGGCTGCTGTTGCAGCAGTGGGGCCGCAGGCTCTGACCGGGAGTGAGTGGCCGCGGTACCGGCGGTGCTGCGGGCCGGCCGGGCCTGGGCTGCTGCCGTACCAGCGGAATCGCAGACACTGACCGGGGCCGATTGGCCCTTGTGTCAGCGGAACCGCAGGCACCGACGGCGCCGAGCTGCTGCCGCATCGGCGGAACCGCGCGCACTGGACCGGTACCGATTGGCCGGTGCACCGGCGGTACCGCCCCACTGAACGGGCCTGAGCAGCCGCTGCACCAGGGGAACCGCAAGCAATCACCGGCACCGAGCTGCTGCCGCAGCGAGGAGCCGCAAGCGCTGACCGACCTCGATCGGCTGCCCCACCAGCGGTATCTCGGGCAGTGACTGGGCCTGAGCAGCCGCCGCACGCCTCGGGACCGCAAGCATCGACCGACTCGATCGACCGGTGCGCCGGCGGCACCGCACCTGCTGAACGGGCCCGAGCAGTCGGCGCAGTGGTGAAACCCACGAGAAGCTGACCGGGCCGGGGCAGCGGAGCCGTAAGGACCGGCCGGGGTCGGTAGCCGTCGCAGCAGCAGAACTGCGAGGGACTGACCGGTACCGAGGTGCTCACGCAGCGGCGGAGCCGTAGCGCTGACCGGGGCCGGGCAGCCCTCGCACCGGTGGAGCCGTACGTGTTAACCGGGCCCCAGTAGCGGCTGAGCCGAGGGAACCGCAGGCGTTGGCTCCGAAGCCGAGCTGCCGCCCCGCCAGGGGACCGCAAGTACTGACCAGCACCGAGCAGGCGTCCGCAGCGTCGCGAGCCCTGACCAGTGCCACGCGGCAGCCCGGCCGAGATACAGACAGCGGCCCGGTTTCAACCAGCCGCCCGCGATGCCCGGGCCTGTCCGCGATGCCGGGTCCGGCCGGACGCCCGGACCCGGCCGGACAACCCCCGGACATGCGGAAGGGCCCCGCACCAGTGGTGCGGGGCCCTTCCGGCGTCAGAAGCTACTTCACTTCTTCTTGGCAGCCGACGTGCGCTTGGCCGGGGCCTTGGCCGCGGCGGGCTTCTTCGCCGCCGCGGTCTTGGTGGCGGCCGGCTTGGCCGCTGCCTTGGCCCGGGTGGTGGTGGCCTTGGCGGCGGTGGCCTTGGCCGGGGCGGCCTTGGCGGCCGCGGTCTTCGGGGCGGCCTTGGTGGCGGTCGCCGCCTTGGTCGCGGTGGCCTTGGCGGCCGGCTTCGCCGCGGTGGCGCGGGTCCGGGTGGCCGTCGCGCGGGCCGTGGTCGGCTTGGCCGCGGCCGCGCGGGGCGTGGTGGCCCGCGTGCTGGTGGTCTTGGCCGGTGCGGACGCCTTGGCGACAGCCGCACGCGTGGTGGTGGTGGCGGCGGTCGCACGCTTGACCGGGGTCGCCTTCGGCAGCTTCTTCGTGCCGGAGATGACGTCCTTGAAGGTGGTGCCGGCGCGGAAGGCGGGGACGTTGGTCTTCTTCACGCGAACAGCTTCACCGGTACGCGGGTTGCGAGCGGTGCGGGCCGCACGGGCACGCTTCTCGAACACGCCGAAGCCGGTGATGTTCACCTTCTCGCCCTTGTTGACCGTCCGGATGATGATGTCGACCAGACCGTCAACGGCCTGCGAAGCCACCTTCTTGTCGCCCAAACGCTCAGACAGCGCCTCGATCAGCTGGGCCTTGTTCGTCATTCCAGTCCTCCATAGTGGAACTTGTACACGGCCCATCTCGGCCGACACTGCACACGGTATTACCAATACCGCACAAAATCCAACTGGGGGTCGAAATATTTCCTTGTACGGGGGCGGGTTCCGCCCCCTGAGAGGGGCTGGCCCGACCCCGCCCGCAACGGTCCCGGGAAGCCGACCATGGCCCTGAGCAGGCAAAACCTGGTTCCGGTGCCGTCCACAGTGGTCGTCCATATAGGACCGGTGGGGTCCCGGAAGACTTTTTCGCCGACACGCCGTGCCGGGCGCGTCCGGCGTGTGGCTGAGGCCACTCCGGTCCCGATCCCGCGCTGCGATCGGGGATCGCGGGCCCGCCGGCGGCCCCCGCGAGGCCCCGCCGGACCCCGCGGCGAGGGCCGCCGGCGCCGCTTCACCCTGGAGCCAGCGGAAGTCCGGACGGCGGCCCGGGGGAAGCCCGGCGCCGGGCGGTAACGCCGCGCCCCGCCGGGACGACCTTTCCGGCGTGCGGGACCCCGGCCGGGTGCCGCCCGAAATGCCTGTGGTGACTAAAAGATCTTCCCCGAAGGGTGAACTCACTCGTTCGGCCCAGCCGTGGCGGGCGGTGACGTCCTCGGTACCGCGGGAGCCGCAACGCCGTGTTGGCCGGGGCCGCGGACTTCCGGCGGGCTAGTCTGCGGCCGGAGGAAGCGCCGGGCGGACAGGGAGAACCGTGGACCAGGAGACTCTCACCACCGTGGTCGGACGGGTGGCGGGCACCGAGGATTCGACGCCGCTGCAGTTCCACGTGGCCATCGATCCGGAAGCCTATCTGCAGCTCGACGACGTGGTCGTGACACGGCGGGAGCTGCCGGGGCGCGGCGAAGTCGTCTCCTACGGCGTCGTGACGCAGGTGAGCGCGCGGCACGAAGGCGCCAGCTTCGGCAGTGACGTCTTCCTGATCTCGGACGGAGTCCTGCCCGCGCAGGTGCAGGAGATCGCCGAGATCGCGACCACCCGCGTCGAGCCCGAGTGCTACGTGCCGCCGCGGCCGGGCGCCGTGGTCTCCCGTGCGGTGGGGGAGGATCGCGCGCAGGCGCTGTACTTCGACAACATGAGCCGCCAGGTGGCGGTCGGCCTGGGCCGCGACGGCGAACCGGTGTTCCTCAACCTGGACTTCCTCGACGGCACGCGCGGCGCGCACGTCAGCATCAGCGGGGTGTCCGGGGTCGCCACGAAGACGTCGTTCGCGTTGTTCCTGCTGCACTCGATCTTCCGCGGCGGCGCCCTGTCCAACGCCCACAACGCCAAGGCCCTGGTGTTCTCGGTCAAGGGCGAGGACCTGCTGTTCCTCGACACCCCGAACATCCACCTCGACGCCAAGCTGCGGGAGGAGTACGCCAAGCTCGGCCTGCCCGCGGAGCCTTTCGCCTCGGTCGGGTTCTACGCGCCGCCGACGCCGTCGGACACCACGGGGAAGCCTTACGTCACCGGGCGGACCACCGGCGTCGGCGCCTTCTGGTGGACCATCGCGGAGTTCTGCGCGACCGACCTGCTGCCCTACGTCTTCGCCGACGCCGAGGACGAGCGCAACCAGTACACGATGGTCATCCACCAGGTCGCGAACCGGTTGCGGCTGGACACGACGCCGGCCGGGAAGGACGGCGCCGCCAACGTCGACGGCGTGCTGTGCCGCACCTACGCCGAGCTCATCGACGTCATCTGCGACCGCGTCACCGACGAGGAAACCCGCGCGAGCTGGGCGGGTGCGGTCACCGGCGCGGGCACGGTCAACGCGTTCATCCGCCGCCTGCGCTCCAGCCAGCGCGCGCTCAACGGCCTCATCCGCGGCGACCTCACCGACCACGCCGCGCGCAAGCTCTCCACGGAGAACCAGCAGGTGACCGTGGTGGACATCCACAACCTCGTCGAGCGCGCGCAGCGGTTCGTCGTCGGCGTGACGCTCGCCGCGGAGACCGCGCGCAAGGAAGCGGCCGGCGCGGGCGGGCTGCTGTTCACTATGCTGGACGAGCTCAACAAGTACGCGCCGCGCGAAGGCAGCAGCCCGATCAAGGAAGTCCTGCTGGACATCGCCGAGCGCGGCCGGTCCCTCGGCGTGATCCTGATCGGCGCGCAGCAGACCGCGTCCGAGGTCGAACGCCGGATCGTCAGCAACAGCTCGATCCGGATCGTCGGCCGCCTCGACGCCGCGGAGGCCTCGCGCCCCGAGTACGGCTTCCTCCCGGCCAGCCAGCGGGTCCGCGCGACGCTCGCGACGCCCGGCACGATGTTCGTGAGCCAGCCGGAGATCCCGGTGCCGATCGCGGTCGGCTTCCCGTTCCCGGCCTGGGCCACGCGGCTCTCCGAGGCGGGACAGGTCCCGACCACGACGGCCGCGTCCAAGAACGCCGATCCCTTCGCGGGCCTGCCCACGCGCGGGAGCAGCGACCCGTTCGGCGACGACCCACCACCTTTCTGAGCCCCCCGGCCACAGGCGAAGAACGGAAGGACGCCGCGTGAAGTTCCTGCACACCTCCGACTGGCACGTCGGCAAGACGCTCAAGGGCCGCAACCGCCTGGACGAGCAGCGCGCCGTGCTCGGCGAGATCGTCCGGATCGCGCGGAAGGAGGCCTTCGACGCGATCCTGATCGCAGGCGACCTCTACGAGACGTCGGCGCCGTCGGCCGCCGCGCAGGAACTCGTGGTGCAGGCCCTGATGGCGCTGCGCGAAACCGGTGCCGAGGTCCTGGCGATCGCCGGGAACCACGACCACGCCGCGACGTTCGAGGCGTACCGGCCGCTGCTGCGGGCGGCGGGCATCCAGCTCTCCGGCGACCCGCGCCCGGTCGCCGACGGCGGTGTCGTCTCGTTCGACGCGCGTTCGACGGGCGAGCGCGTCAACGTCGCCGTGCTGCCCTTCCTTTCCCAGCGCTACGCGGTGCGCGCCGCCGAGCTGCTCGCCGGGACGCCGGCGGACAACGTCGGCCAGTACGACCAGCGCGTCCGCGACATCCTGGAGCACCTCAAGTCCGGCTTCACCGACGGCGCCGTCAACCTCGTCATGGCGCACCTGACCGTGACGGGCGGGGCGCTGGGCGGCGGCGAACGCGCGGCGCAGTCCATCTTCGAGTACCACGTGCCGGCGACGGCGTTCGGCGCCGACCCGCACTACGTCGCGCTCGGGCACCTGCACCGCCGCCAGTCGCTGCCCGCGGCCTGCCCGGTGCACTACAGCGGCGCGCCGATGCCCGTCGATTTCGGCGAACAGGACAACACGAGCGTCGTGCTGTCGGTCGAGGTGACGCCGAGCACGCCCGCGAAGATCACCGAAATCCCGCTGACGTCGGGGCGGAAGCTGCGCACCGTCCACGGCACGGTGGCCGAACTCGTCGGCCGGGCCGCGGAGTTCGGCGAGGACTACCTCCGCGTCTACGTCCGGGAAGCGACCCGGGCCGGGCTGCGCGAGGAGATCCAGGAAGCCCTGCCCAACGCCTTGGAGATCCGCATCGACCCGGAGTTCGCGGCGCCGATCACGGCCTCGGGCCGCGAACGCGCGGTGGCGGACCGGTCACCGGGCGAGCTGTTCGCGGCGTACTGCGACGAGCGGACGGTGGCGGACAAGAGGGTGCAGGCGCTCTTCGCGCGGCTGCACGACGACGAGACGAGCGGGGTGTGACATGCGACCGGTACTGCTGGAGATGACCGGCTTCGCGTCGTTCCGCGAGAAGACCGAAGTCAGCTTCGAGGACACGGACTACTTCGCGCTCGTGGGGCCGACCGGCGCCGGCAAGAGCACGGTCATCGACGCGCTCACCTTCGCCCTCTACGGTTCGGTCGCCCGCTGGGACCACGAGGGTCTGGTGGCGCCCGCGCTGGCCCCGACGGCGAACCGCGCGACCGTGCGGCTGGTCTTCGACGCGGGCGGCACGCGCTACCACGTGGTGCGCGAAGTCCGCCGCAGCGGCGGCAAGAAACCCACGGTCAGCGTGAAGAACGTCCGCCTGGAACGGCTCGCCGACAACGCCGCGCTCGGCGGCCCGGACGACGAAGCCGACGCCGTCGCCGCGGACTCCGAGGTGACGCCGGCGATCGAACGTCTGCTCGGGTTGACGTTCAAGCACTTCTGCACCTGCGTCGCGCTGCCGCAGGGCGACTTCGCGGAGTTCCTGCACGCCAAGGCCGCCGACCGGCAGAAGATCCTCATCAAGCTGCTGGGCCTGGAGGTCTACGAGCGGATCGGCCGCCGCGCCAACGTGACCGCCGAGCAGCAGGCGCAGCGCGCGAAAGTCCTGGAAGAGCAGCTCGGCAGTTACGCCGACGCGACCGAGGAAGCCGTCGAAGCCCTGGCCGCGCGCATGACCGCGCTGGCCGAACTGGACGCGCGGGTCGAGACGGCGTTGCCGGGGTTGACCGACGCGACCCGCGCGCACGACGAAGCCCGGCAGCTCGTCAGCACGCTCACCCGGGACCTCGCGATCCTCGACGCGCTGGAACGCCCCGACGGCGTCGAAGACCTCGAAGCCCGGCGCCGGACCGCGGCGGAGGCGGCCACGGCCGCGCGGAGCGCCCTCGACTCGGCCGAGACGGCGGACGAAGCGGCCCGCGCCGCGCTGGCCGCCGCGCCCGACCGGGGCGAGCTGGAGCGGATCCGCGCCGCCCGCGCGGAACTCGTCGCGGCCGAGGCCGCTCTTCCCGACCTCGCCGAAGGCGCGAAGACGGCGTCGCAGGCCAAAGACACCGCCGCGACGGCGGTGGCCGACGCGGTGGCGATCGTCGACGCGGCCCGCAAGACCCACGACACCACCGCGCGGGCCGCCGAGGCCGCCGCCGCCGACGCCGCGCGCGTCCGCGGGGAGCGGGACCGGCTGGCCGGGCTGCGGCCGCCGGCGGATCTCGGTGACCTGTCGGCGGAGTCCGCGCGCGTCGCGAAGCGCGTGACGGCCGCGGCATCCCGGCTGACCGCGGCCGAGACCGCCGACGCCGAAGCGCGCGCCGCGCTGGCCGCCCAGCCGGACGGCGCCGCGCTCACCGCGGCCCGGACCGACGCCCGCACCCTCTACACGGTGGCCGAGACCCAGCGCAAAGCCCTGCCGGAGCACGCGGCCCGCCGCACGGAACTCGACGCGGCGCGGACGGCTTTCACCGCGTCCGACGCCGAACTCGCCGCGGCCCGGACCGCGGTCACCGACGCCGAACGCGCCGGGCAGGCGCTGGTCCTGCGGGCCGGGCTCGCCGTCGGGCACCCGTGCCCGGTGTGCGAGCAGGAAGTCTCGGCCGTGCCGGAGCACGACGGCCACGCGCACCTCGCCGAGGCCCGCGAACGCCTGGACCAGGCGGAGCAGCGGCGCGCGGCGGCCGAAACCGCCGTCCGCAAGCTGGAACGGGCCGTGGACCGCGACGCCGACCAGTCCGCTTCGGCGGCCGCGCAGGCGGAAGAGCTGCGCGTGGCCCTCGCGGACGTCGAAGGCCCGCCGGAGTCGGCTCTGCTGCTGCGCCCGGTCGAAGCCGGTTCTTCCGAGCAGGACTTCGCCGATCTCATCGCCGCCGTGCGCGAACGAGGGGAGTGGCTGTCCGCGACGCTCGACGCCCGCGCCCGCGTCATCGAGGCCGCCCGCGCCGCCGACGCCGAGCTGGCGGCGGCCCGCGCCGAGCGCACAGCGGCCCAGCGCGACGCCGAAGTCGTCGAGAAGTCGGCCGTGGCGGCCCGGGAAGCCCTGCGGGCGGCCCGGGATCCGCTGGTGGAGCTGGGTGCGCCGGGGATCGACGCCGACGACGTCGCGGCAGGCTGGCAGCGCCTCACGGCGTGGGCGGCGTCGGCGCTCGAGGCACGGCGTACCGCGTTGGGCGCGCTCGAAGCGGCCGCCGAAGCCGCGGGCAAGGAAGCCGTCGTCGCGGCGGACGACCTCGCGTCGGCCGAGCGGACCGCCGAAACCCGCCGCACGCAGGCGAACGACGCGGGCCTGGCCGAGCAGTCGGCGCGCACCCGGCTGGACACCACCACGCGCCGCCGTGACGAACTGGTCGTGACGCTCGCCGACGCGCCGTCCGCCGACGTCGTCACCGCGCAGCTGGCGCAGGTCGCGTCGCTCGAACAAGCCGCGCGTGCCGCCGACGCGGAGCTGCGCACAGCGCGTGCCGCGGCGAAGCAGGCCATCGACGGCCAGGCGCGCGTGAGCAAGGAAGTCGAGGCCGAGCGGCAGAAGCTGTCCCGGGCGCGCGATCCCCTCGTCGGCTTCGGCGCGCCGCCGATCGACGGCGAAGGCCTGCTGGACGCCTGGACGTCGCTGACGGACTGGGCGGCCGGGCAGGCGACCGAACGCCGTGCGCGGCTGGCCGCCGCGGAGACCGCCGAGGGTTCCGCAGCGGAAGCGTTGCGCGGGGCCGAACAGCAGGTCGCCGACGACGTCACCGCGCTCGGGATCACCCTGCCGGCGGGGCCGGTGCGCGACCGGGTGCCGGTGGCGCTGGCCACCGCACGCGCCCGCGCCGAGGCCGACCACACGGAGCTGCGGCGGCGGGTGGCCCACGTCGAAGGCCTGCGCGGCGACATCGCGGGCGCGGAGTCGGAGTCGCAGGTCGCGAAGCTGCTCGCGGATCTCCTGCGCTCGGACAAGTTCCCGCGCTGGCTGATCGCCGGGGCGCTCGACACGCTGGTCGCCGAGGCGTCCGCGTCGCTGCTGGAGCTGTCCGGCGGCCAGTTCGAGCTGACCCACGACAAGGGCGACTTCCTGGTGGTGGACCACAACGAGGCCGACGCCCGCCGCCCGGTGAAGACGCTGTCGGGCGGGGAGACCTTCCAGGCGTCGCTGGCGCTGGCCCTCGCGCTGTCGTCCCAGCTGGGCGCCATGGCCGTGGCCGGCGCGACCAAGCTGGAGTCGATCTTCCTCGACGAGGGCTTCGGGACGCTCGACGAGGCGACCCTCGACGTCGTAGCGTCCACATTGGAGAACCTGTCGGCCTCCGGCACGCGGATGGTCGGCGTGATCACGCACGTGCCGGCGCTGGCCGAGCGCGTGCCGGTCCGGTTCCTGGTCACCCGCGACGGCAGCGGCTCGCACATCACCAGGGAGGGCGCATGACCGCGGTCGCGGGGATGAACTTCACCATCGACGCCTGGGACCCGGGTTACGGCAGCTCGATGGAGGCCGAGGAGCTCGCCCGGTCGCAGGCCGAGGTCGAGCTCGACGTCGAGGTCCCGGCAGCCGAGTGGGCGCCGATCGACCCGTCGCCGGTGCCGTCGCCGCCGGACGCGGTGCTGTTCGTGGACGGCGTCCGCCGCATCGACGCCCGCGTCTGGATCGACGACCCGGACGGCGCGAACTCCGCGTCCATCGGGATCTGCGCGTCCTACGCGGCCGGCGTCGTGTGCTGCTGCGCGGGCCGCGCGCACGTCATCGGCGCCAACGTCCGGCGCGGGCTGTTCACCGTGGCCTCGGAGGCCGCTGGCATCGAGACGTCGGCCGGACGGTACGAGGCCTTCCGCGCGACGGCCAAGGACGACAAGCCCCTCGCCGTGGTGCTGTCTTCGGCACTGCAGAGCGAACTGGCCGACGTCGAGCTGGAGACGGCCGAACAGGCGCGCCGGGCGATCGCCGGGCACGTCGGCCACGACCTGCTCGTCGTCGACGGCCCGCTGAGCGGGCGCACGCACCTGCCGCGGGCCGTCGGGTTCATCAAGAGCCACCAGACGACGTACCTGCCGGGCGAGCTCAACGCGATGGTCGGCGAGCTCACCCCGCACCAGCGCACGCCGGTGTTCCTGATGGGCACGACGTGGGTCCGGCACTCGTGGTACCTGCGCCTGCCCTCGGACGGCGGCCCGCCGTGGTCGGGGGTGGTGCGGGTCGAGGCGGCCCCGCACCTCGCGCGCGAAGAGGTGACGGACCTGGCGAACGTCACGCAGTCGGTGCTGGGGCGGTTCGCGTCGGTCCCGTACAAGGACTCGCGGGCGCCGCAGAACCTGTACCCGATCGCCGGGCTGGAGCGCGACCTGCGGCACCGGCTCGGCGACCAGCAGTTCGTCTACCGGGCACTGCGGCTGGCCGCTTCACGCTGAGCCGGGCCCCGGGACGGCCGACTGGGGATGCGGCCGGTCCCGGGGGTCCTTTGTGGAGGGTCAGCTCAGCGACCCGTCCCCGGTCTGCGGTGCGCCGGCCGGCTTGACCGCGACCTGCGGTTTCACCGGCTTGGCGGGCTTGGACGACGTCGACGTCGACGGCGGCTTGGGCTTCGTGGTGGTCGGCTTCGGCTTGGTCGTGGTGGTCGGCGGCGTGCCCAGGATGGTGAACCCCTGGGTCGCCTTCCGGCCATCGGTGCAGGGGAACGACGCGGTGTACTTGCCCGGCGTCCTGATCGCCGTCGTGTACCCGGCGTGCTTGCCCCAGTTGCCACCCTCGGTCCAGCCCAGCGGTTCGGTGAACCCCTTGGACGTGACCGGTCCGGCCGGGGTGCAGCCACTCCCCGTCCCGGAGAGCACCTGCGCGTAGATCTGTCCGCCCGGCTGCACTTCGGGTGTCATGCCCCACGTGACTTCGTCGGCCGCGCTCGCCGGAGCCGCCAGGGTCAGCGTCGCCGCGCCCGCCACCATTACGCCGATCAGTGTTTTCTTGAGCATCCTTCGTCCTCCCTCGGTCCTCGGCTCCTCCACGCGTGAGCCGCGAAAACGGTTGAGTCCCGGGAATGTTCATGTACGTGAACGACCATCGAGTCTATGTTTTGTTGCCACGTATGCGTTACCTTCTCCCCGGCTTGGTCCCGTTCAGTGGCGAGGGAGACTCGATGCGTTACGGCCGCCTGGTTCTTTCCGCGCTACTGGGGATTTCGCTGACGGTCCCGCTCACCGGGATGGCGGCCGCTCAGCCGTGGCGCGACGCACGTCAGTCGCCCGATCGCCGGGCCGCGGAACTGGTCGCGGCGATGACCCTGGACGAGAAGATCTCCCAGCTGCACCTGCAGCCCGACGCCGAGCACCAGCGGTTCGTGCCGCCGATCCCGCGGCTCGGCGTGCCCGGTTTCCGGATCGCCAACGGCCCGGCCGGCATGGGCCCGGCCGACGACAAACCGCAGAAACCGGCGACCGCGCTGCCCGCCACGATGGCGCTGGCGTCGACGTTCGACACCGACGTCGCCCGCCGCTACGGCCGGCTGATCGGCAGTGAGACCCGCGCGCTCGCGCACAACGTGTCCGAAGCGCCCGACATCAACATCGCGCGCGTCCCACGCAACGGCCGGACCTTCGAGGGCATGGGGGAGGACCCGGTGCTCGCCGGCGCGCTGGCCGCCGCCGACATCCGCGGCATCCAGGAGAACGGCACCATCGCCGAGGTCAAGCACTACGCGGCGAACAACCAGGAGACGCAGCGGCAGAGCATCGACGAGCACATCGACGAGCGCACGCTCAACGAGATCTACCTGCCGCACTTCGAGCAGGCGGTCACCGAAGGCCAGGCCGGATCGGTGATGTGCGCCTACCCGAAGATCAACGGCGTCTTCACGTGTGAGAATCCCGCGCTGCTGCAGGGAAAGCTGCGTGACGACTGGGGCTTCAAGGGGTTCGTGCAGTCCGACTGGGGCGCCGCGCACAGCACCGTCGGCTCGGCGAACGCGGGCATGAACCTCGAAATGATCGACGGCACCTGGTACGGCGACAAGCTGAAGCAGGCCGTGCTCGCCGGGCAGGTCACCGAGCAGCGCGTCGACCAGCTGCTGCGGCCGCGGTTCCGGACGATGTTCGCCTTCGGCCAGTTCGACCACCCGCCGGTGCTCACGCCGTTGCCGGCCGCCGAGCACGACGCGGCCGCCAAGCAGTTCGCCGAGCGCGGCATGGTGCTGCTGCGCAACGAGCACGCGCAGTTGCCGCTCGACTCCGCTTCGGTGCGGTCGATCGCGCTGATCGGGCCGTTCGCGACCCAGGCGAAGACCGGCGGTGGCGGCAGCTCCGCCGTCATCCCGACGTCCACAGTGGACCCGGTGGCGGGCCTCCGGCAGCGGGTTCCCGGCGCCGCGGTGACGCTGGACGACGGCAGCGACCCGGCGCGGGCGGCGGCGCTGGCCGGGGCGTCCGACGTCGCGATCGTGATGGTCGGCGACAACGAGGCGGAGGGCAAGGACCGGGCGAGCCTGGCGCTGGACGGCAACCAGGACGCGCTCGTCGCGGCGGTCGCCGCGGCCAACCCGCACACGGTGGTCGTGGTGAAGAGCGGTGGCCCGGTGCTGATGCCGTGGGCGTCGTCGGTGCCCGCGATCCTGCAGGCCTGGTACCCGGGCCAGCAGGACGGTGCGGCGGTGGCGGGTGTGCTCTTCGGTGACAGCAACCCGTCGGCGAAGCTCCCGATCACGTTCCCGGCGGCGGACGCCGACACCCCGGCGAACACGCCCGAGCAGTTCCCGGGCGTCGACGGCGTGGCGTCGTACTCGGAGGGGCTCCAGGTCGGCTACCGCTGGTTCGACGCGCAGGGCAAGGCGCCGCTGTTCCCGTTCGGCTACGGCCTGTCGTACACGACGTTCGCCTTCTCCGGCCTGTCGGTGCGGAACACGGGCGACGGCGCGACGGCGACGTTCACGGTCCGCAATACCGGTCACCGCGCGGGCGCCGAGGTCGCGCAGCTGTACCTGGGCTTCCCGGCCGCCGCGGGCGAACCGCCCCGGCAGCTCAAGGGCTTCGAGCGGGTGCAGCTGGCGCCGGGGCACGCCCAGCGCGTGACGATCCACCTGGACGCCCGCGACTTCTCGATCTGGGACAAGGCGTGGCGCCCGGTCCACGGCGGCTTCACGATCCAGGTGGGCGACTCGTCAAGGTCGCTCCCGCTGCAGGCGTCCCTGCACCGCTGACCCGCGAAAGTCCGTGAATGGCACATCGAGGGACTCAGAGTCCCTCGATGTGCCATTCACGGACTTCGAGCCCACCCCAGCGGGCTAAGCCTTGCAGCCGGGTGCGGACGCGGCGGCGGCCATCAGTTGCGGTGACTCCGCCAGCGGGGCCACCGGGTCGTAGACGCCGTCGATGTCCTTCTGGGCCAGGTCGAGGGCGTCGCCCGCCGGGTCCTGGGACGCCTGGTCGCCCGGCTTCGCCCGGTCGAGCTCGGTCTTCGCCGAGGCGGCGCGGTCCCGGGACGTCGTGAACTTCGTGACGAACGCCGTCCGGACCTTCTCCGCCAGCGGCTCCGGGGCCGGCGGCAGCGCCGCCAGCTTGTCCACCACCTCGCCGGTCCGGTTCGCGATTCCGCCCAGCCGGGCGGAGAGCGCCTTCTGCGCCTCGGCGACCGTCGTCGGATCGGCTCCGGGCGGCCCGGTCTCGGCGTTGGTGCGCACGCGGTAGCCGTTGATCGCGGAACAGAAGCCGTCCACCCAGCTCAGGACGGCCGGATCCGCCGTCGGCGCCATCGGGAACGGCGAGGTCACCGTCACGGTCGGGGCGGCCGGTTCCGTCCCGGGTCCGGTACAGGCGGTCAGGGCCAGGCCGACGCCCAGCAGGCCCACGGCGATCCTCATGGTTCCCCCTCGCGGTACTCCGTCGCCGCGTACACGCGCGAGGCGGGCGAACGGTTGCCCTCAGGCGGCGAGTGTCGCACCCAGCGCGAGCAGGCCGTCGTCGGTCAGCTCCGCGGGCGTCCACTGCCCGACGGCGACGGCCGGGCCGAGCGCCGGTCGGATCAGCCCGGCGCGGGCCAGGTCGTGCGCGGTCGCCTGGTCGCAGCACGGCAGGCCGTCGACGCGCAGGTCGGGCTCGCAGCTGCAGGTCAGCTCGGCCCGCCCGGCCCCGACGGCCCGCAGCATCGCGAGCGCCCGGCGGTTCAGCGTGGTGGACATGGTGTGCCCCCTCCATGGTTCCGTCGGTAAGGAGACGTGACCGCGGTCACCGAATACGCCACCGCGGCCAGGTTCCCCCGAAAAGGTGCACGCCGGGCCGTCGCCTGGTGGGATGAAGCCATGACGGACCAGATCGGCGACCCGGCGGTGCGCGCCTTCGTGGACGCGCTGAACGCGGGCGACCGCACGGCGTTCCGCGCCGCGCTGACCCCGGACGCGACGATGTCCGACGACGGCACCGAGCGCGACCTCGGCGACTGGACCGAGCGGGAGATCTTCGCCAGCGCCGGCCACCTGTCGGTCGAGCAGGCGCAGGACGACGGCCGGTCGTTCGTCGCGAGCTACTCGAACGCGACGTGGGGCGCGATGCGCACCCGCTGGGCCTTCACGATCCGCGACGGCAAGGTCGCCCGCTTCGAAACCGGCCAGGCCTGACCCCGAACGCCGTGAGGGGCACCTTCAGGGACGCTGAATCCCTGAAGGTGCCCCTCACGGCGTTTGTGTGACTCCTGAGGCGGGAGTGACGTCAGAGACGCTCTTGGAGCGCGTCGGCCGCCGCGAGGAGGTCCGCGGCCCAGCGCGCGCCCGGCTTGCGGCCGATGCGCTCGATCGGGCCGGACACCGAGACCGCCGCGACCACCGTGCCGGCCGAATCGCGGACCGGCGCCGAGATGCTCGCCACTCCCGGCTCGCGCTCGGCCACGCTCTGCGCCCAGCCGCGGCGGCGGACCTCCAGCAGCGTGCGCTCGCCGAAGACCGCGTCCGCCAGGATCGTGCGCTGCGTGTGCGGATCCGCCCACGCCGCCAGCACCTTCGCGCCCGAGCCCGCCGTCATCGGCAGCCGGGAGCCGATCGGGACCGTGTCGCGCAGGCCCGACGGCGGTTCGGCCGTCGCGACGCACACGCGCTGGACGCCGTCACGCCGGTACAGCTGCACGCTTTCGCCGGTGACGTCCCGCAGTTTGGGCAGGACCACGCCCGCGGCGTCGAGCAGCGGGTCGGTCGAGCCACCCGCGAGTTCGGCCAGTGCCGTGCCCGGGCGCCAGCGTCCGTCCGGTCCGCGACGCAGCAGGCGGTGCACCTCGAGACCGACCGCGAGCCGGTGCGCGGTCGCCCGCGGCAGCCCGGTCCGCGTGCACAGTTCCGCCAGGCCGCAGGGGTCGTCGGCGACCGCCTGCAGAACGGCCACTGCTTTGTCCAGTACTCCGATACCGCTATGCTGTCCCACGACCCGATACTAGCGTCCCGCACTTTGGGAAGTCCAGCATCTGGGAAACCCGAACTCGAGCTGCGCCCTCCCTTCGCGGCTCGCACCAGTTCCGCAGGTGTGCGCCCGAGTTCCACCACCACAATGAACCGTGGAAGGAGCCGGAGATGACCAGCCCGACCGGCAAGGCCCGCACACTCGCGGAGAAGGTGTGGGAAAGCCACCTCGTGCGCCGAGGCGAAGGCGCCGAACCGGACCTGCTCTACATCGACCTCCACCTGCTGCACGAAGTGACCAGCCCGCAGGCCTTCGACGGCCTCCGGCTGGCCGGCCGGCCGCTGCGCCGCCCCGACCTCACCATCGCGACCGAGGACCACAACGTCCCCACCGTGGACATCGAGCTCCCCATCGCCGATCCGGTCTCGCGCACGCAGGTCGACACCCTTCGCCGCAACTGCAAGGAGTTCGGTGTCCGGCTGCACCCGATGGGTGACGCCGAGCAGGGCATCGTGCACGTCATCGGCCCGCAGCTCGGCCTGACCCAGCCCGGCATGACCGTGGTCTGCGGCGACAGCCACACGTCCACGCACGGCGCGTTCGGCTCCATCGCCTTCGGCATCGGCACGTCCGAGGTCGAGCACGTCATGGCCACCCAGACGCTGCCGCTGCGGCCGTTCAAGACGATGGCGATCACGGTCGACGGCGAGCTGCGCCCGGGCGTCACGGCGAAGGACGTCATCCTCGCGGTGATCGCCAAGATCGGCACCGGCGGCGGCCAAGGCTACATCCTCGAATACCGCGGCAAGGCCATCGAAGCCCTGTCGATGGAAGCCCGGATGACCGTGTGCAACATGTCGATCGAGGCCGGCGCCCGCGCCGGGATGATCGGCCCCGACGAGACGACGTTCGAGTACCTCAAGGGCCGCCCGCACTCGCCGAAGGGCGCCGATTGGGACGCCGCGGTCGAAAACTGGCGGCAGCTGCGCACCGACGACGGCGCGGCGTTCGACGAGGAGGTGCACCTCGACGCGAGCGCGCTGACGCCGTTCGTGACCTGGGGCACCAACCCCGGCCAGGGTCTCCCGCTGAGCGCCGAGGTCCCCGACCCGGAGCAGATCCCGGACGAGAACGACCGCGTCGCCGCCGAGAAGGCCCTGTCCTACATGGATCTCAAGCCCGGCACGCCGCTGCGCGAGATCTCGGTCGACACCGTCTTCCTCGGCTCCTGCACCAACGGCCGGATCGAGGACCTGCGGGCCGCGGCCGAGGTGCTGCGCGGGCGCAAGGTGGCGGACTCGGTCCGGATGCTGGTCGTCCCCGGCTCGATGCGGGTGCGCAAGGCCGCCGAGGAGGAGGGTCTCGACGAGGTCTTCACCGCGGCGGGCGCCGAGTGGCGCCAGGCCGGCTGCTCGATGTGCCTCGGCATGAACCCGGACCAGCTGAAGCCGGGCGAGCGCAGCGCGTCGACGTCGAACCGCAACTTCGAGGGCCGGCAGGGCAAGGGCGGCCGGACGCACCTGGTCTCGCCGCTGGTCGCCGCCGCGACGGCCGTGCGCGGCACGCTGTCGTCGCCGGAAGACCTCGTCACCGCCACCCGCTGACCACTGCCGATCTCCCGAGAGGAGCTCCCACCATGGAACCGTTCACCCAGCACACCGGCGTCGGCGTCCCGCTGCGCCGGTCCAACGTGGACACCGACCAGATCATCCCGGCGGTCTACCTCAAGCGGGTCACCCGGACCGGCTTCGAGGACGGCCTGTTCGCCGCCTGGCGCGGCGACGAGCAGTTCATCCTCAACCAGGAGCCGTTCAACGCCGGCAGCGTGCTCGTCGCCGGACCGGACTTCGGCACCGGTTCCTCCCGCGAGCACGCCGTCTGGGCGCTGATGGACTACGGCTTCCGGGCCGTCATCTCCGCCCGGTTCGCCGACATCTTCCGCGGCAACTCCGGCAAGGGCGGCCTGGTGGCCGCCCAGTGCGAGCAGCACGACGTCGAACTGCTCTGGAAGCTGCTCGAAAACGAGCCCGGCACCGAGGTCACGGTGGACCTCGAGACCAAGACCGTGCGGGCCAAGGACTTCACCGCGCCGTTCCAGATCGACGACTACGTCCGCTGGCGGCTGCTCGAAGGACTCGACGACATCGCTCTCACGTTGCGCCATGCCGGTGAGATCGACGGCTTCGAGACGACCCGTCCGTCCTGGAAGCCGACGACCACGCCGATCGCCGCCGGCTAGCCCGGCCCCGGCCGGCCGCGGGGGCGGGATCCCTTGCCCCGCAACGGGAATCCCGCCCTCCGCGGCTCGTCGTCACCTCACTTCCAACGGCCCTCCGGCGCCCCGTCAAGGGGCTCGTCCGCGAGGCGGAACCCGTCCCGGGGCAAGGGAAGGTTTCCGCGAGCCGTTGGAATTTGTGCTGCGTTGGTAATACCGTGTCGCTAGTCGGCCGAGGTGGCCGTGGACGGGTACTTCCTTCTTGGAGGACTGGATGGCCAACAAAGCCCAGCTGATCGAGGCGCTGTCGGAGCGTCTGGGCGACAAGAAGGTGGCTTCGCAGGCCGTTGACGGTCTGGTCGACATCATCATCCGGACGGTCAACAAGGGCGAGAAGGTGAACATCACCGGCTTCGGCGTGTTCGAGAAGCGCGCTCGCGCCGCTCGTACCGCGCGCAACCCGCGCACCGGTCAGGCCGTGAAGGTCAAGAAGACCAACGTACCCGCCTTCCGCGCGGGGACGACCTTCAAGGACGTCATCTCCGGCGCGAAGAAGCTGGCCAAGGCCGCTCCGGTCCGGCGCGCCACCGCGGCGTCCACGACGACTCGTGCGTCCGTGGCCAAGGCGTCCGCGCCGGCGAAGGCCACCAGCACGCGGGCCACCACGCCCCGCGCGGCCGCGGCCAAGCCCGCCACGGCTCGTGCGACGGCGACGCGGACCCGCGCCACCGCGGCGAAGCCGGCCACGACCCGCACGGCGGCGAAGCCCGCCGCGGCCAAGGCGACGGCCACCAAGGCCGCACCGGCGAAGACGACCACCACGAGGGCGAAGGCGACGGCGGCGAAGACCACCACCGCCCGCAAGCCCGCCGCCGCCCGCACCGCGGCGGCCAAGACGACCACGGCGGCCAAGACGACCGCGGCCAAGACGCCGGCCAGGCGGACGTCGACCGCGGCCAAGAAGAGCTGACCCGCGGCAGCCGAGTTTCCCAGGCAGGGCCCCGCGCAACCGAGCGCGGGGCCCTGCCTGGTTCGCACCCCGGTGTGACAGAAGCAATCCCGCCCAGAGGGTCGGCTCACGTACCCAGGCAGTCGGCTCACGTACCCAGAGGGTCGGCTCACGAACCGACTGTCCAGGCACGCGAACCGACCCTTCCGGTACGTGAGCCGACTGTCCGGGTACGCGAACCGACCCTTCCGGTACGTGAGCCGGCTCTGCGGAAACATGAGCCGTATTCGCGTGTGCCGTAAGAGTTACTCACGGCGAGGACGCCTTTCCCGAAAGGAACACGCACACCGCCACTCGGGCTACTCTCGCGTCGCCGGGACCGGTTCCGATCAATTCCGCCAAGTCGCTTGAGCGCCCGGCCGAGTGATGCCACGCTGCGTTTCGGAACCCGCGTCCGGCGGGGCCCGGCAGCCGAGCACGGCGAACCTGGGGGCGACCACCATCGACATCCGGCTACTCGGTTCCTTCCAGGTGCTCGTCGACGGTTCAGCGGTCCTGCTCACCAGTTCCCGCCAGCGCGCGCTGCTCGCGACGCTCGCGCTGGCCGCGGGCCGCCTGGTCTCGATCGACACCCTCGCGCGCGGCGTCTGGGGCGAAGCGCCACCCGCGCACATCCGGGGGAGCCTGCAGACGTACGTGATGCGCCTGCGCCGCCTGTGCGGCGAGGACACCGTCGTCACCGAGCCGGAGGGGTACCGGCTGGTCGTGGACCCGTCCCGGGTGGACGCCCTGCGCTTCCTGCGCACCCTGGACCAGGCCGCGGCCACCACCGAGCCCGCGCACCGCCGCACCCTGCTCACCACCGCCCTCGGCACCTGGGGCGGCACTCCGCTCGAAGGCGTCGGATCGCCCGCGCTGACGGCCGAATGGGGGCCGCTGCTGACCGAGCGGTACCTGTTCGCCGTCGAGCAGCGGATCGACCTCGACGGCGGGCTCGTCCCCGACGCGCGGCTGATCGCCGAGCTCACCGACCTCGTCTCGCAGCACCCGCTGCGGGAATCCTTGTGGGAACGGCTGGTGCGCGTGCTCGCCCGGTCCGGGCGCCGCGCCGAGGCGCTGTCCCGCTACGCCGGGCTCCGCGCGCTGCTGGCCGACGAGCTCGGTGTCGAACCGGGCGAGGACCTGCGCCGCCTGCACGCCGAGCTGCTCGCCGCCGACGCCGAACCCGCCGCCCGCACCGAAGTCCCGCGTCAGCTGCCCTTCGACGTCGCCGGCTTCACCGGCCGCGGTCCCGAACTCGCCGAGCTGGACCGCCTCCCGCCCGGCGGCGCGTCCGGCATCGTCGTCATCGAAGGCACCGCCGGCGTCGGCAAGACGTCCTTGGCCGTGCACTGGTCCCACCGCGTCCGCGACCGCTTCCCCGGCGGCCAGCTGTTCCTCGACCTGCGCGGGCACTCCGCGGGCACCCCCGTCACGCCGGAGACGGCGCTGGCCGGCTTCCTGCGCGCGCTCGGCGTCCCGCCCGAGACGTGGCCTTCCACAGTGGAGGAACGCTCCGGCCTGCTGCGCAGCCGGCTGGCGGGCAGCCGCACGCTGATGCTGCTCGACAACGCCCGCGACGCCGACCAGGTCCGCCCGCTGCTGCCCGGCACCGGCAACCTCGTCGTCGTGACCAGCCGCAACCAGCTGCGCGGCCTGGTCGCCCGCGACGGCGCGCGCCGCATCGCCTTGCGCTCCTTCGACGACCGCGACGCCGAGGCGCTGCTCGCCGGGAGCGTCGGGCCGCAGCGCATCGCCGCCGAACCCGGCGCCGTCGCGGAGCTCGTTCAGCTCTGCGGCCGGCTCCCGCTGGCGCTGGCGCTGGCCGGCGAACGCGCGTCGCGCTTCTCCGGCGTTTCGCTGGCCGGGATCGTCGAGGAGCTGCGTGACCAGAAGCTGCGGCTGGACACCCTGCGCGACCCGCAGGACGCCGGCACCGACCTGCGCGCCGCGTTCTCCTGGTCCTACAAGGCGTTGCGCCCGGCCGCCGCCCGGTTCTTCCGGCTGCTGGGCCTGCACCCGGGCCTGGCCTTCAGCCTCTCCTCGGCCGCCGCGCTCGCCGGCGCCGGCCTGCGCGAGGCGCGTGAGCTCGCCGACCAGCTCGCCGCCGCGCACCTGCTCAACCAGCCCAGCACCGACCGCTACCAGTTCCACGACCTGCTGCGCGTCTACGCCGGCGAGCTCGTCGAGACGGAAACGACCGCGCCGGAACGGGAGGCGGCGTTGCGGCGGCTCGTCGACTGGTACCTCGCCGGCGTCGCGGAGGCGAACAAGCTCGTCCGGCCCGACCTGCTCACCGACGACATCACGCTCGAACCCGTGCCGCTGCCGGCCGTCCGGTTCGCGCAGCACGAGGACACGATCGCCTGGTACACCGCCGAACGCCCGGCGCTGACCGCGCTCGTCGGCGTCGCCGCGCAGCACGGCTGGGTCGCCCACGCGTGGAAGCTCGCCTGGCTGCTGCGCGGGTTCTTCGCCGAACGCCACGACCGCGAGGACTGGATCGCGACGGCCGGCATCGCCGTCGCGGCCACCCGCGACGCCGGCGACAACACCGGACTCCAGTACAGCGCCAACAACCTCGGCTCGGCCTACCTGCGCACCCTCCAGCCCGACAAGGCCCTCGAAGCGCTGGAAGAAGCGCGGACGGCGTCCGAGACCGGGAACGGGACGGCCCTGACCGTCGCGATCCTGTCCAACCTGTCCGGGGCCTACTACGTCCGCGCGGAGTACGCGGAAGCCGAGCGCTACGCCCTCAAGGCCGTCGACCTCGCGCGCGACCGCGGCCAGCGCACCTTCGTCCCGCACGCGCTGCTCAACGTCAGCGCGAGCCGCATCGGCCTGCACGACTACGACCGCGCGGCCGAAGCCGCCCAGGCCGCCCACGTCGCGTTCGCCGACCTCGGCGACCGGTACCACGCGGCGCTGGCCCTCGGGAACGTCGCCGAAGCCCTCGAAGGCGCCGGCAGACACGACGAAGCGGAGAAGGCGGGGCTCGACGCGCTCAGCGAGCTGAAGGAGCTCAACGCCGACTACGGCACCATCGACGTCCAGATCACCTTGGGCCGGCTCAAGCTCTACACGGGCCGGCCGCGCGAGGCCGGCGGCCACTGGGCCGAGGCGCTGGCCGCCAGCCAGCGCCTCGGAGATCCCCGAGTCCCGGAGATCCAGGCACTGCTGGCCACGGTGCCACCAGAAGAGCCCCCGGCGAAGGACGCGCCGTACCCCTAGCCCGGCGCGGCCCAGCGGGGGACCGGAACCAGTACACCAACATCCACTGTCACGGCGCTGTCTTCGACGGCTTCGCCTGCCCCCATACGCCCCAATGTGGCGTTGGGTGCGTCAGACGCACCCAATGTGGCGTTCGGTGCGTCCAGCGCACCCAACGCCACATTGGGGCGCTCGGGGCGGCGAAACTCGAGGGCCGGTGGCGCTCGGGTCAGTGCCGGCTGGGAGCCGGGGCGGGCAGCGCGCTCGGGTGGTAGTCCGCCGCCACCAGCACCGGGCCGGTTCCGGCCGTCGGCGGGCGGAACGACAGGACCCAGAACGAGCCCTTCTTGCTCGGCACCACCCCGCCGCGCGCCGCGCTCAGCTCGACGCCGTCGCGGTCGGCCAGCGCGCTCACCAGGTCCGGGATTACGCCGCCCTGGCTGGCCACCACGGGCGTGCCGCCGTCACCGGCGATCGCCAGCAGCCGCGCGAGACCGAGCACCGGATCCGGCCAGTAGCCCTCTTCGGACAGCAGCGGTTCGTGCCGCACCTCGGCGCCGATGTCCTCGGCGATCCCGTGCACCGTCTGGACGCAGCGCAGCCGCGGCGCCGACAGCACCCGGTCCGGGCCGGACAACGTCAGCACCCGGCGCAGTCCCGCCGCCTGCCGCAGTCCCGCTTCGGACAACGGGCGGAGGTCGTCGTCGCCGTTCCAGCCGTCACGCTTGCCGGCTTTCGCGTGCCGCACCAGCAGCAGCGTCGTCAACCCGACCGGCAGCTCGCAGAACGCGCGCAGCACGCGCACGTCCTCGTGCCGCGTCAGCAGTTTCTCCGCGGCGGTCGGCTCCAGCCAGCGCAGCTCGTCGACCTCGTCGTTGTCCACGAACGCGCCGGAGACGGCTTCCGCGCTGAAGTAGTCGACGGTCTTCGGCACCGTCCCGGACCCGTGCTTCGCGGGCACCGGGTAGGACGTCCGGGCCAGGTACCGGCCCAGGACCGCGCGGAACCCGGTTTCCTCCCGGACCTCCCGCACGGCGGCCTCGGCCGTCGTCTCGCCCGGGTCGAGCTTTCCCTTCGGCAGCGACCAGTCGTCGTACCGCGGGCGGTGGACCAGGGCGACCTCGGTCACCCTCCCGGCGAGGCGCCACAGCACCGCGCCGGCCGCCCGCACCTCGTCGGTCATCCGGCGGCCCCGTGCAGCTTGGCGAGCTCGAGCTGGTGGTCGCGCACCCGCGAACCGTCCGCCGGGAACGGCGACCACTCGCCGCTCGCGGTGAGCACCCAGCAGCGCGTCGCCGGGTCCAGCGCGGACTCGAAGATGTTGTCGAGCTGACGCGTCAGCTTCGGGTCCTTGACCCGCACCAGCGCCTCGATCCGCCGGTCCAGGTTGCGGTGCATCATGTCCGCGCTGCCGATCCAGTGCGTGCCGCCGGCGCGGAAGTTGAAGATCCGCGAGTGCTCGAGGAACCGGCCGAGGATCGACCGGACGTGGATGTTCTCGGACAGTCCTTCGACGCCGGGCTTGAGCGTGCAGATGCCGCGCACCACGATCTCGACCGGCACGCCGGCCTGCGACGCGTGGTAGAGCGCGTCGATGATCTGCTCGTCGACCAGCGAGTTGCACTTGATCCGGATGCCGGCCTGCTGCCCGGCCCGGGCCAGCTCGATCTCCTCGCCGATCGCGCGCACGATGCCGCGGCGGATGCCGTGCGGTGACGTCAGTATCGTCCGGTAGGTGTCCTGCCGGGAGTAGCCGGTGAGCACGTTGAACAGGTCGGTGACGTCGGCGCCGATGCTCGGGTCGGCGGTGAACAGGCCGATGTCCTCGTAGAGCCGCGCGGTCTTCGGGTTGTAGTTGCCGGTGCCGATGTGGCAGTAGCGGCGGATGGTCGAGCCCTCCTGGCGCACGATCATCGACACCTTGCAGTGGGTCTTCAGCCCGACCAGGCCGTACACGACGTGCACGCCCGCGCGCTCCAGCGTCCGCGCCCAGGTGATGTTGGCCTGCTCGTCGAACCGGGCCTTGATCTCGACCAGCGCGACGACCTGCTTGCCCGCCTCCGCGGCGTCGATCAGGGCGTCGACGATCGGGGAGTCGCCCGAGGTCCGGTACAGCGTCTGCTTGATCGCGAGGACCTTCGAGTCGGCCGCGGCCTGCTCGATGAACCGCTGCACGCTCGTGGAGAACGAGTCGTACGGATGGTGGACCAGGACGTCACCCTCGCGCAGCGTCGCGAAGACGCTCTTCGGCGTCTCGCGCTCGCCGAACGCCGGGTGCGTCGCCGGCACGAACGGCCGGTCCTTGAGCTCCTTGCGGTCCACCCCGGACAGCTGGTGCAGGCAGGTCAGGTCCAGCAGGCCGGGGACCTCGACGACGTCCGCCGGGTCGACGTCCAGCTCGCGCAGCAGCAGCTCGAGCATGTGCTCGCTCATGTCCAGCGCGACCTCGAGGCGCACCGGCGGGCCGAACCGGCGTTGCGCCAGCTCGCGTTCGAGGGCCTGGAGCAGGTCCTCGTCGCGGTCCTCGTCGACCTCGAAGTCGGCGTTGCGGGTGACGCGGAAGACGTGATGCTCGGTGACGTCCATGCCGGTGAACAGCTCGCCGAGGTGCGCCGCGATGAGCTCTTCCAACGGCAGGAAGGTGGCGGTGCGGCTGGTCCGCTCGTTTTCGACGCGCATCAGCCGCGGCACGTTGCTCGGCACCTTCACCCGGGCGAACCGCTCGGTGCCGCCCTCCGGGTCCCGGACCGTGACGGCGAGGTTGAGCGACAGGCCGGAGATGTAGGGGAACGGGTGCGCCGGGTCGACGGCCAGCGGCGTCAGCACCGGGAAGATCTGCTCGGAGAAGTAGCTGGACAGGCGCAGCTGGTCGGCGCCGGTGAGGTCGGCCCAGCCGACGATCCGGATGTCGTGCTCGGCCAGCCGCGGGCGCAGGTGCTTCTCGAACGCGCCGGTCTGCCGCTCGACCAGGTCCTGGTTGCGCTTGGAGATGTAGTCCAGCTGCTCGCGCGGGGTGAGCCCGTCCGCGCTGCGCACCAGCAGGCCGGTCTCGTCGCGGCGCTTCAGGCCGGCGACGCGGACCATGTAGAACTCGTCCAGATTGGACGCGAAGATGGCGAGGAACTTCGTCCGTTCGAGCAGCGGCTGCGACTCGTCCTCGGCCAGCGCGAGCACGCGGGCGTTGAAGTCCTGCCACGAAAGCTCGCGGTTGAAGTACCGGTCGTCCGGCAGCGTCTCGACCGCGGTCGGCGCCGTGGTGACGGCGGGCGGCGCCGACGGGACGGCCCGCAACTCCTCGGCCCCGCGCGCGTTGCCGTGCGCGGCGCTGCGGCGCCGCGGGGTCGACGCCGCGGGGGTGCTCTTGCGGACTCTGGCCTTGCCGGCGGTGGCACGGGCCGCGGTGTCGCGGGCGGTGGACTTCGACGGGACCTTCTTGGCCGCGGTGGTCTTCTTCGGCGCTTCCTTCGGCGTTTCCGAGGACCCGGTCGTCGTGTTCCGTCGCCTCCGCGATGCGGGCGTGCTGCCGTCGTCTGTGCTCACGGGACCCATTCTTCACTAAGCCACGCGGATTTGCTCCGAGCGTGGTGAAGGTCAGGTGAACAGCTCAGCCGGGTGCGGCGCATGATTCCCCTAGCCGGGCGGTGGTGTGTTTTCCGACACCGAGGGTCCGTACGTGGGCGAGGTCTTCGGGCGTGTCGACGTCACTGCGCAGCGACGGCAGCCCGCCCTGGAGCGGGACGGCTCCGGAAACCTCGTGCGCCCGCGCGGAGCCGGGCCCGAACCGCGGGTCGAGCGGCGCGCCGAGGGCGGCCAGCAGCAGCGTGGTGCCGGTGCCCTGCCGATCGGCGACGAAGGCCCGCCGCCCCGCGGCCTCGACGAGCGCGGCGGAGAGATCGCCGGCCCGCAGTGCGGGGAGGTCGGCCTGCAGGGCGCCGACCACGCCGCCCGGGTCGTCCCGCCGGAGCAGGTCGGCCCCGTGCCGGAAGGCTTGGTTGAGGGTGCGCCCGGTGCCTTCGCCGACGATTTCGACGCCGAGGTCCCGCAGTTCGGCCACGGCCACCGGATCGGCGGCGACGAGCAGCACCCGCCGCACCTGCGCGGTGGCGACAACGGCGGCGAGCGTGTCGGCGGCGAGCGCCAGCACCAGCCCGGGATGGCGTTCGGTGTCCACGGCACCACGCAGCCGCGACTTGCCGTCGCGGGGGTGTTTCATCGGCACGACCAGGTCCACGTCCACCCGTCCATCTTTACCCGAATCTCCGGCGGCCGGGGCGCGGGCGGGGTAGTTGTCCACAGGTTCGCCGTGTTGTGGACAACTCCGGGGTCGGGGGCCCGGTCGGGACGGGTTTCGTCCGGGTCGGTCGATACGGTTGAGACGGGGTGGCCCCCAGGGAGGGTGGACTCTGTCTGGGGGCGGGGATGGCGGTGGATTTGGGCCTGTTGCTGGGGATTTACGGGTCTTTCGGCCGCCTCGGGGCCGAGTTGCAAGTCTGCTGTCCCAGGTCTGCCGCGGCTGGTCGTGAGTGTTTAGGAGGGTTCTAACCCTCCTAAACACTCACGACCCCGAGCCCGCGCAGCCGCCAGGTGTGGACCAGCGTCGAGACCGCCGCCTGCACCGGGGGCCGGGGCCGGGGGCCGCTCCGGGAAGCACCCACCGCCCACCCCGGCCGGCCGGGCGCGGCCGGCTTGCGCTGGTAGGGGTGTTCCACCTGGGCTCGGGGTCCGTCGGCCACCCTCCCTGGACCGCTCCGACCCCGGCGCGGCAGGATCAAGGGCGGACTTGAGCTGTGGAGGAGGAAGACTGTGGCCCGGCGTGAGAAGGGCGGCTTCTGGGTGGGGCTCGCCGCCGTACTGTTCTACCCGGTGACCGGGATCGGGCGGCGGGTGTACTCCGGGACCGAGAAGATTCCCCGGCAGGGGCCCGCGCTGCTGGTCATGAACCACATCTCGCACCTCGACCCCGTCGTCGACGCCGTGTTCGTGCACCGCCAGAAGCGGGTGCCCCGCTTCCTCGGCAAGGAGTCGCTGACGCGGACGCCGATCTTCGGGAAGATCTTCGTCGGCGCGGGGCAGATCCCCGTCTCGCGGGGCTCGGCCGCCGCGGGGGACAGTCTCAAGGCCGCGCACGACGCGCTCGCGGCGGGGAAGCTCGTCGTGATCTACCCCGAGGGCACCATCACCAAGGACCCGGCCGGCTGGCCGAAGGAGTCCTTCACCGGCGCCGCCCGGCTCGCGCTGCAGAACGACGTCCCCGTCATCCCGATCGCGCGCTGGGGCACCAGCCAGATCTTCAACGGCTACACCAAGAAGTTCACGCCGTTCCCGCGCAAGACCATCACCCACTCGGTCGGCGACCCGCTCGACCTGTCCGGCTACCGCGGCGGCAACACGCGCAGCGCGGCGAAACTGCGCGAGGTCACGAAGGTGATGATGGACGACGTGACCCGGCTGCTCGGCGAGATCCGGCACGAGGAACCGCCGCCGGCGAAGCCGGAAGATCCCGCCTGATGCGCGCCGACGTCCAGCGGGTCACCGTGCTCGGGGCCGGTTCGTGGGGCACCGCGTTCGCGAAGGTTCTCGGTGACGCCGGGCGCGACGTCACCATGTGGGCGCGCCGCGAGCAGGTCGCCGCGGACATCCGCGAGCGCCACGCCAACTCCGCGTACCTGCCCGGCGTCGACCTGCCGGACCGCATCACCGCGACCGCCGACCCGGCCGAGGCCCTCGACGGCGCCGAGGCCGTGGTGCTGGCCGTGCCCAGCCAGAGCCTGCGGGCCAACCTCTCGGAGTGGCGGCCCCTGCTGCCGGCCGGCACGATCCTCGTCAGCCTGGCCAAGGGCGTCGAACTCGGCACGCTCAAGCGGATGAGCGAGGTGATCGCCGAGATCGTCGCGGTGAACGCCGGCGAGGTCGTCGTCGTCACCGGGCCGAACCTGGCCAAGGAGATCGCCGCGGGGCAGCCGTCCGCGTCGGTGCTCGCCTGCGCCGATCACGAGCGCGCGGTCGCGATCCAGCGCGCCAGCGCCAACTCCTACTTCCGGCCCTACACCAACACCGACGTCGTCGGCTGCGAGCTGGGCGGGGCGTGCAAGAACGTCATCGCGCTCAGCACCGGGATGGCCGCGGGCCTCGGCCTCGGCACCAACACGATGGCGACGCTCATCACCCGCGGCCTGGCCGAGATGGCCCGGCTCGGTGCGAAACTCGGCGCCGACCCGCTGACGTTCGCCGGGCTCGCCGGGGTCGGCGACCTGGTCGCGACGTGCTCGTCGCCGCTTTCGCGCAACCGGACGTTCGGGGAGCGCCTCGGCCGCGGCGACACGCTGGAGCAGGCCCAGGCCGCCGCCGGAGGGCAGGTCGCCGAGGGCGTCATGTCGTGCTCGTCGATCCGGGCCCTCGCGCGGAGCCTCGATGTCGACATGCCGATCACGGACGCGATGTACCGCGTCTGCCACGAGGGCGTCGACCCGCGCCAGGCCGGCGCCGAACTGCTGGGACGGTCGCAAAAACACGAGTGGTCCTGACACCGGCTCGGCTTTCCGGCGCCGGGCGGCGTCACGTACCGCCCGGATGCTGGGAGCCGCTTGACCGGCCTCCGGGCGGCTGGGACCGTAGGCGCCATGTTCGCGCCAACCATGATCGAGTCGCGGGGTCGTCACGACCTCCGCGCCGTCATGTGTGCGTGTCGCTGTTGTCGGTGAACCCCGCCCCGGCCCAGCTCGACACCCCTTTTCTCCCGTGAGGACCCTCATGTTCGCCGTCCCGGACAACACCCTGCTGCGTCCCGAGAACCCCGCGCTGCGCCACCCCGTGCGCGTCGCGCTGGAGGTCGCCGCCGATCGCGACCGCTGGAAGCACCTGCTGCGCTACGACCCGGAAGAGCGCTACGCGACGCTCGTCTCCCAGGACGAGCAGCAGGAGGTGTGGCTGATGAGCTGGCTGCCCGGCCAGCGCACCGACCTGCACGACCACGCGGTCGCCAGCGGCGCGTTCACGGTGGTCAGCGGCCACCTGACGGAGGCGGTCGCCCGCCGCGCCCCGGACGGCCGCGCGATCACCGAGCTGCACGCGCTCGCCGCGGGGCAGTCGCGGGTGTTCGGCCCGGGGTACGTGCACGAAGTCCGCAATGAGGGCCCGGACCCGGCGGTCTCGGTCCACGTCTACCGCGACGCGGGCCGCGCGATGCGCCCGTACCACCTGGACCCGCTGAGCGGCCCGATCCGTGACTGACCCTCGCCAGGGTCAGGCGAGGTCGCCGCGCAGGCGGAACTCCTGCTCGATGCGCGTGCGGTCGGCGCCCGCCGCCAGCAGCGTGGCCAGCAGGATCCGGGACTTCCTCGCGTCCAGCCAGCCCGCCATTGTCGCGCCCATCGCGATCAGGCTCGACTCCGAACCGCGGAAGCCATACGTCGAGCGCAACGTCGGCCCGGCGCCCGTCCGGGACGCGACCACCACCGGCAGCCGCGGAACCAGCCGCTCGACGACGTCGGCCGTGCCCGCCGAGACGTGGCCGGCGCCCGCCGCGGCCAGCACCAGGCCGCGCACGCGGGGATCCGACGCGACCAGCTCCAGCACCGCGCCCGGGTCGTCCAGACCGGACTCGACCACCGGCACCAGCCCGGTGAAGTCGGCGCCGGAACGAACAGGTGGCCGCGGCGGCGACGGGTGGAACCAGTGCACCGCCTGCTCGACGACCATGCCGAGCGGGCCCGCCGGCGCCGACGAAAACGCTTCCAGGTGGCTCGAATGCGCTTTCCGGACCCACCGCGCCGCGTGGACGTCGTCGTTCAGCGTCACCATCGCGCCGCGCCCCCGGCCGCGGGGATCGGCCGCGACGGTCAGCGCGTTCCGCAGGTTCGCCGGGCCGTCCGGGCTGAGCAGGCCCGCGTTGCGCATCGCGCCCGTGACGACCACCGGGGTCTCCGACGGCCAGCACAGGTCCAGGAAGTACGCCGTCTCCTCGAGGGTGTCGGTGCCCTGGACGACCACGAAACCGTCGGCGTCCTGGGCCAGGCCCCAGTCGCGGCAGCGCAGCAGCGTCGCGAAGTCCAGCGACGCGCTGCCGATGGCCGCCAGGGTCTCCGCGCGCACCTCGAAGGGCAGGTCGCCGAGGCCGGCGAGCAGCTCCGCGGCGCCGAACCGCGGCACCGCGCCCCCGGAACCGCCGGAAGGGGCCATCGAGATGGTGCCGCCCAGGGTGGCGACCGCGATCACGGTCACTTGACGGCCTGGAGCGTGTAGCTCGCCGCGAGCCGTTGCGGCGTGTCCTTCAGCCGCCACTCGTCGACGGCCTCGTCGTGCACCATCTGGCCCGGGATGGCGTTCCACGGCACGCTGTCGTGCTCGGTGAGCCCGGTCAGCGTCAGCCCGGCGGCCAGCAGCGCGGTGACGATCTCGCCCAGCGAGTGGTTCCACTCGTGGGTCACCGTGTGGGTCAGCTCGCCGTCGACCTCGACGTAGGTGCCCGGCTCGTCGAACACCAGCGGCTCGGCCTGCTCGAAGTACGGGTACCGCGGCACCGCCGGGTCGGCGGTCTCGTCGAGGGTCTGCAGCATCGGGTGTCCTTCGCGGATGAACAGCCGCCCGCCCGGCCGCAGCAGGCCCGCGACGACCTCGGCCCAGCGCGCCACCGACGGCAGCCAGCACAGGGCGCCGATTCCGGTGTAGACCAGGTCGAAGCTCTCCGCGCCCAGCACGGAGACGGCGTCGTAGACGTTGGCCTCGTGGTAGTCGACGTCCGCGCCCGCCGCCTCGGCCAGCCGCCGCGCCTCGGTCAGCGCCGCGCCCGAGAAATCGAGCCCGGACACCCGCGCGCCCAGCCGGGACAGCGACACCGTGTCCGTGCCGAGGTGGCACTGCAGGTGCACCGCGCGCAGCCCGGCGATGTCACCCAGCCGGGGCCGGTCGAACCGCACGACGGCGCTCAGGTACGCCGGATCCGCGGCGAAGTCCGCGAAGTTGTAGTCCGGTGAGGACGCGTGCAGCGGCGCGCGGTCGTCCCAGTTGGCCTTGTTGAGAGCGAAGGAGTCCGTCACGACGTCGCCGCGCGCTCGGCCTTGCTGCGCAGCACGCAGAATTCGTTGCCCTCGGGGTCGGCGAGCACGGCCCAGCCGGTGCCGTCCTCGTTGCGCCGGTCGTGGACCAGCGTGGCGCCCAGCCCGATCAGGCGCGCGACCTCTTCGTCACGCGGGACATCCGGTCGCAGGCACAGGTGCAGGCGGTTCTTGACCGTCTTCGGTTCCGGCACCTTCAGGAACAGCAAGGCGGTGCCGTCGGACAGCTCGATGCCGACCTCGTCGTCACCCGGGTGGTCGCCGTCGGGGATCGGTTTCCCGGTGACCTGGCTCCAGAACTGGCAGAGGGTGTACGGGTCGGCGCAGTCGACGGACACGTTCAGCACGGCGGAAGGCATGCCCCGAGTCTGGCCGAGCGTCCCCGCCGGAGCGACTCGATTTACGAAGCGACCGCGAGCCCCGCGGTCCGGTGCATGCGGCGGCTGTCGTCGACGATGAGGATCTCGCAGCCCGGCCGGTCCGCCGCCCACGTGATTCCCTCCGCGCCCATCGCGAACGCCGCCGTGGCCAGCGCGTCCGCGGTGACCAGGTCGCCGGCCACGACCGTGACGCTCATCAGGCCGGTCGCCGGGGTGCCGTCGCGGCCGTCGAGGATGTGCGAGCCGCGCTCGTAGGCCGCCGACGTCGCGATGGCGCCGTTGCGCGACTCCAGCACCGCGCACACGGCCAGGGGCTGCTCGGGGTGGCGGACGCCGACCCGCCACGGCCGTCCGGGTTCGGGCTCGCCGGCGGTGACGACGTCGCCGCCCGCGTTGAGGCAGAACGTCGTCGCGCCTTCGGCCTTGAGCATGTCGGCGGCGCGCTGCACCGCCCAGCCCTTCACCACCGCGCACGGGTCGAGGCCCCGGCCGGGCAGCCGCGCCCGGAACGCGCCGCCGGAGAGCTGCTCGTAGTACGCGCAGAGCTCCAGCACCTCGATCAGGTCGTCGCTCAGGTCCTCGGCCGGCAGCTCACCGCGGTCGTAGCGGCTGACCTCGCTGTCCTGTTTGAACGGGCTGAACCGGGCGTCGACGTCGCGGAACCACGCGAAGACGTCGTCGACGACGTCGGCGAAGTCGTCGGTGTCGTCCCTGTCCCGCAGGTCGAGGGAGATCGGCAGGCCCATCACCTGTTCCACGCGGTTCGTCATCAGTTGCCCCGAGCGTCGATGGCGGCCTGCAGCGACGTCTTGTACGACTCGCTCGTCTCGGTCGCGCCGGTCACCGTGTCGATCTTCGCGCTCTGCGCCTTGATCGCCTCTTCCTGCAGCTTCGGCAACGCGGTCAGCGCGCGCCCGCCGTCCGGCGCCTGCAGCAGGGTGATCGCGGCCAGCCGGGAGCCGGCGAAGGTCACCTGGACCTGCACGGTCCCGTAGGTGCTCCACTCGGCGGTGCCCTGCGTGGTCACCGTCGCTTTCGTACTGTCCGAAGTAGACGGCGGCGGCGCGGACGGCGTGGGGGAGTTCGAGGTGCCGCCGGTCGGGCCACCGGCCGAAGTGGACGGTGGCGCGGCTGATGTGGACGGTGCCACGACGGCCGGCGGCGCCTGGGCGACGGCGGTGTTCTGCACCGGCGGCCCCGGTTCGAACCGCCAGACCGCGATGAAGCCCGCGATCGACAGCATGACGACGAAGATGGTTCTCTTCACAGCAGATCCTTCCTTGGGGCTGCGCCCCAAACCCCGCGGGGGCAAGCCCCCGAGCCCCGGATTGGCCCTAGGCCGCGAGGCTGAAGCGTTCGGCGTGGACCTGGGCTTTGGGCACGCGCAGCTCCCGCAGGCTGCGCAGCACGGCCGACGTCATCCCGGGCGGGCCGCAGACGAACACGTCCCGCTCGTGCACGTCCGGCACCATCATGTGCAGGTTCGCCGGGCCGAGCATCGTGCCGCGCGGCCCGACGGCCTGGTCGGGTCCGGTGAGGACGCTCACCATCGCGCCGCGGGTCTTGGCCAGCTGGTTCAGCTCGGGCAGCAGGACCGCGTCGGCCTGCGTGCGCACGCGGTAGAGCACGACGACGTGGCCTTGGATGTCCTCCAGCAGCGCGCGGATCGGCGTGATGCCGACGCCGCCCGCCACGAGCAGCGCGTCGGGCCGCTGCTGGTGGAGCGTCGTGAACGCGCCGTACGGGCCTTCGGCGAACACCCGCGTGCCGATGCGGAGGTTGCGCAGCGACGCGCTGGCGTCGCCGAGGGCCTTCGCGGTCAGGCGCAGCGTGCGGCCGTCGGGCGCCGCGGACAGCGAGAAGGGGTTGGCCTGGTACCAGCGGTCCTTAGTGAGGAACCGCCACAGGAAGAACTGGCCGGCGCGGACCGGCATCCGGTCGAGGTGCTTGCCGCTCATGTAGACCGAAACCACGTCCGGGGCCTCGGAAACGACGGCGGTGACGCGCAGCCGGTGGCGCAGGTTCCGCCACAGCGGAAGCAGTACGCGCCCGGCGAGCACCGCGGCGCCGGCGCTGAGCCAGAGCGTCCACCAGTAGCCCTTCGCCATCGGCGAGCCGGCGAACGACGTCCCGAGCGCGATCTGGTGCGTGAACGCGAGGAACACCGCCGCGTAGGTGTAGAGGTGGATGAAGTGCCACGTCTCGTAGGCCAGCCGCCGGCGCGCGAACTTCGCCGACGCCGCCCCGACGATGAGGATCACCGCGAACGCGACCAGCGCGCGCAGGATGCCCTCCAGCTGGTTCGCCATGTCCACCAGCTCGTCGACGACGCCGTGGTGCTCGACCTCGGCGTACCCGAGCACGATGAACACCAGGTGCGCGAGCAGCGTCCACAGGATCGTGAAGCCGGTCCAGCGGTGCCACGTCGTGAGCCGGTCCATGCCGATGCGCCGGTCCAGCCAGGGCAGCCGGGCCACCAGCAGCAGCTGGAACGCCATCGCGAGCGCGCCGTACAGCCCGGCGAGCCTGCCGATGCTGATCAGCACGTCGTCGGAGAGCCCGGCCTGCGCGAACAGGGTGGTCACGGCGGCCACGTTGGCGCCCAGGAGGAGGAAGAGGCCGGATTTCGCGGCGATCCGGGGGCGGATCGCCGGGCGCGTGGCCTCGGCGGTCTGCGTCATGCTGGTCACACGGATCCCTCATCGGTTCGGTTCACGAAGGCCAGCCTCGCCACCGAGCCTGTGGCGAGTCTGGGTGCCGGCTGTCGGGTTCCTGTCGGCCCGCGTCACCGCCTCGCCGCCCGCTCGCGCGCCGGGAGAAGATGGGGTGGTGCAGCCCTCCGAACCCGTGCGCCTGCTCGTCGTCGACGACGAGCCGCACATCGCCGACCTCGTCGCCACCGTCGCCCGGTACGAGGGCTGGCAGGCGGTCACGGCCGGCTCTGGCAGGGCCGCGCTGAGCGAGGCGGCGGCGTTCGCGCCGGACATCGTGGTGCTGGACCTGATGCTGCCCGACTTCGACGGCTTCACCGTGCTCGACCGGCTGCGCGCGAACGGCAGCGCGGTGCCCGTGGTGTTCCTCACGGCCAAGGACGCGACGGCGGACCGGATCGCCGGGCTCACCCGCGGGGGTGACGACTACCTGGTGAAACCGTTTTCCGTCGAGGAGCTGATGGCGCGGCTGCGGGCGGTCCTGCGCCGCAGCACCGGCGCCGCGCTCCCGGCCGCCGCGCGCGGGGCCGTGCTGCGCGTCGGGGACCTGACGCTGGACGAGGACACCCGCGAGGTCCGCCGCGGCGACGGGGCGCCGGCCGAGCTGACGCCGACCGAGTACGAGCTGCTGCGCTACCTGATGCGCCGCTCGCCGTCGGTGCTGACGAAGGCGCAGATCCTCGACCACGTCTGGGAGTACGACTTCGGCGGCCGGTCCAATGTGGTCGAACTCGTCATCTCGCACCTGCGCCGCAAGATCGACGCGGGCGCGGGCGAACCGCTGATCCACACCGTGCGCGGCGTCGGGTACGTCGTGCGTCAGGTCAACCGGTGACGGGCTTCTTCCGCCGGTGGTACGGGGCCTGGCGGCGCACCCGGCTCGGCACCCGCATCACACTCGGCCTCGGCGCGCTCGCCCTGGTGGTGTTCGCCGCCGTCGGCGTCACGACCGTCGGGATCATGCACGGCTACCTCGACCGGCGCCTCGACGAGCAGCTGTCCAAGAGCCAGAACACCCAGGTGCCGACGCTGCGCGAGACGCACGGCTCGCCGCAGTCGGTCTACTCCTGGTACTCGGCGCTGTACTCGGTGCGCGACGGCGTCGCGACGCCCGAGCCGGGCGGGATGCTGCCGGGCGACGGCAAGCAGCTGGCGAAGATCGCCGCCGACGCCGTCGGCGGCGACGTCACCCGCGACATCTACCTCTACGACGACGGCCCCTACCGGGTGCGGGCCTGCCCGGTCGACACCGATTCAGTGCTGCTGAGCGCCGCGCCGCAGGGGGATCTGAACGGGACCGTCCGGCAGCTGGTCTGGGTCGAGGTGGGCGCGTTCGCGCTCGCGCTGGCGGTGCTCGTGGTCGTCGGCCGGCTGGTGCTGCGCCGCGGTCTGCGCCCGCTGGCCGACATGGCCGGCACCGCGCACGACATCGCGGCCCACGACCTCACCGCGAACCCCGACCTGCCGGTGCGCGCGTCGGGTAGCGGCGGCGGCGTCGAGGTGGAGGAGCTGCGGACGGCGTTCAACGTGATGCTGGCGCACATCGACACGTCACTGGCGGCCAAGACCGAGGCGAACGAGCGGCTGCGCCGGTTCGTCGCCGACGCGTCCCACGAGCTGCGCACCCCGCTGACGTCGATCCGCGGTTACGCCGACCTGTTCCGCTACGCGGCCGCGAACGAGCCGGCGGAACGCGAGGCGCACCTGAGCAAGATCCGCGAGGAGACGGCGCGGATGACCGTGCTCGTCGACGACCTCCTGCTGCTGGCCCGCCTAGACGCGCGGGCGGCCGAGACGCCGTTGCGTCCCGAGCGGACGGACCTGGCCGAGCTGGCCGGCGACGCGGCGGACGCGTTCGCCGCCGGCCGGCCCGACCACCCGGTGACTTCCGACCTGGACGCGGCGGTGGTGGACGCCGATCCGGTCCGGCTGCGGCAGGTGCTCGACAACCTGCTGGCCAACGCGGCCGTGCACACCCCGCCGGGGACCGCGGTGCACGTCGCGGTGGTGGTCGAGGGCGCCGAGGCCGTCGCGCGGGTCACCGACGCCGGGCCCGCCGCCATTGCGCCGGCCGACCAGGAGCGGATCTTCGACCGGTTCTTCCGCGTCGACGACTCCCGCACCCGCTCGGGCGGCGGCACGGGCCTGGGGCTCTCGGTGGTGCAGTCCCTGGTGACGGCGCACGGCGGCACGGTCTCGGTGGAGTCCGCCCCGGGCCGCACGACGTTCACGGTCAGGCTGCCGCTCGCCCGGTCGTGAGTGAGAAACAGTGTTCTAACACTGTTTCTCACTCACGAGGACTTGCGCCGATCGTAGTAGGCGATGATCACGCCCTTGGTGGTCGCGACGCTGCGGGTGAGCGTGAACTCGGTGAACGGCGCGTCGGCGTCGAACATGCGCGCGCCGCGGCCGAGCGTCAGCGGGTGGATCAGCAGCGTGTAGCGGTCGACGAGCCCGGCCGCGTGCAGGGCGCGCACGAGCGCGGCGCTGCCGATGACCGACAGGTCGTTGCCGGGCGTGGCCTTCAGCTTGGCCACGGTGCTCGCCGCGTCGCCCCGCAGCAGCACCGAGTTCTGCCACGCGCCGGCGTCGTCCAAAGTGGTCGAGACGACGTACTTGGTGGTGGCGTTCATGTGCGTGGTGAACGGGTTGCCATCGGTCTGCCCGGCCCACGCGCCGATGAAGTCCTCCCAGGTGCGGCGGCCGAACAGCATGTCGCCGGGCTTGCCCATGCCCTGGCTCATCTCCTGGCCCAGGACCTCGTCCTGGTAGCGGCCGCCCCAGCCGCCGTGGGTGAAGCCGCCGCGGGTGTCCTCGTCGGGCCGGCCGAGGCCCTGGACGACGCCGTCGAGGGTGACGTTCATGGTGACGCTGAGCTCGCGCATGGGGTTCCTTCCGCTTCGGTCTGTCGCCGCCTATACGAACGGCCACCGCGCGGATCGACAGCGTGCTACTCCCGATCGGTGACGTGCGGCGGAATCACCCAGCCGGGAGAGAGGTCGGCCGACGGCTCGGGCGCGCCGAAGACGGTCCGCACCGGCAGCACCCCGGCCCACGCGGTGTCCGCGCCGACGTCGTCCGGCTCGTCGTCGGGGCCTTCGGCGCGCATCTTCACCGACGCCTCGGCGAGGTCGAGGGAGAGCACTGACACCGCCGCGAACTCCTTGGCGTTGACCTCCCGCGCGTGCTGCCACGAACCCGGCGCGAGGTGGTCGGTGAGCACCTCGAGGCCGTGCATCTTCGCCTCGGCGTCGGTGACGAGCTTCGCTTTCCCGAGGATGACGGCGCTGCGGTAGTTCATCGAGTGGTTGTTCACCGACCGCGCGTAGACGATGCCGTCGAGCAGCGTGACCGTGACGCAGACGTCGAGGTCCGCCGACGCCGTGCGCAGGCTCGACGCGCCGGTGGAACCGTGCAGGTAGAGCGTGTCGCCGTCGCGGCCGTAGCCGGTGGGCAGGACCAGCGGGACGCCGTCGCGGACGACGCCGAGGTGGCAGATCAGGCCGTCGTCCAGCACGGCGTGCAGCACGGCGCGGTCGGTGACGGCCCGGTTCTTCTTGCGGCCGAGCGTGGTGCGGGGCGTGGTGGAAAGCATGCGACCAGCGTCTCTCCCGGCAGTGGCATCGGAAAACATCCACTTCTCGTACACTTGGGAAGTCCACTTGAGGAGGTCCCCGTGACCCACGCCGACACCGCGCTCCCGGTCAGCCTCGACCGCGCGTCCGTCACGCCGCTCGCCGTCCAGCTCGCGGACGCGCTGCGCGAGGCGGCGGCGTCCGGGCACCTGCGCGGCGGCGACCGGCTGCCGTCGACCCGCGCGCTGGCCGGCCGGCTCGGCGTCAGCCGCACGGTGACGTCGGCCGCGTACGAGCAGCTCCACGCGGAGGGCTGGATCGCCGGGCGGCACGGCTCGGGGACGTACGTGACGACGCCGCCGTCGTTTTCGGCTTCGGAGGTCCCGGCGCCGGGCGTCGCGCCTTCGGCCGAGGTCGAGCCGCCGTCACTGCTGGACCTCGGGCCGGGCACACCGTGGGCGGCCGGGCTGGATCGCGCGGCCTGGCGCCGGGCCTGGCGCGCCGCGGCCGACCCGGACCCGCTGATCCGCGCCCACCGCGCGGGCCTGCCGGAGTACCGCGCGGCGGTGTCGGAGCACCTGCTGCGCCACCGCGGCCTGGCGGCGGGTTCGGTGCTGGCCACCGGCGGGACGACCGCCGCGGTGGTCGAGCTGGCCTCGGCGGTGCTGGAACGCGGCGACGTCGTGGCCGTCGAAGAGCCCGGCTACCAGCGCGCGGTGCAGGCGTTCCTCCGGGCGGGCATGCGGGTCGTCGGCGTCCCGGTGGACGAGGAGGGGCTGCGGCCCGACGCGATCCCGGCCGGCGCGCGGGCGGTGTACTGCTCGCCGGCGCACCAGTACCCGATGGGCAGCCGGCTCAGCGCGGCGCGGCGGGTTTCGCTGGTCGAGCGGGCGCGGGCGTCGTCGATGCTGGTGATCGAGGACGACTACGACGGCGAACTCCGCTTCGACGTCGCGCCGCTGCCGATGCTGGCCTCGCTTGCCCCGGACGTCGTCGCGCACCTCGGGACGACGTCGAAGATCCTCACGCCGACGCTGGGCGCGGGCTGGATGGTGGCGCCGGAGGCGATCACGTCGGCGGTGCTGGCGTACCGCGACCTGACGGGCACGCGGCCGTCGCCGGCGGGGCAGCGGGTGCTGTACGAGTTCGCGCGCAACGGAGATCTGGGAAGGCACCTGCGCAAGATCCGCCGCGAGATGGCGGAGCGCCGAACGCTCTTGGCGGGCGCCTTGGCCACGGCGGGCATCCCCCTCCGCGGCGACGACGCCGGGGCGCACCTGGTGGTCCCGTTCCCGTCGGCCGAGGTGGAGGCGTCGGTGATCGCGACGGCGGAGCGGCGGGGGATCCGGCTGGACGGGCTGGCGCGGCACTTCGCCGGCGTCCCGACGGCGCACGGCGTGGCGATCGGGTACGCGGGGTGCACGCGGGAGGCACTGGTGTCGGCGCTGCCGACGCTGGTCTCGCTGCTGCGCTGAGGCGATGTTGTCCACAGCCCGGCCGTGATGTGGACAACGAGTCCGCGCGGCGGCTGTTTCCGGCGTTTCGTCGGACGGCCCCGGTACGCTGGAAGCGGGGCCGGTCCCCCGGAGAGGGTGGGGGCTGCTTTCCGGAGGTTGTTCGGCGGCGGGCGCACTTGTGCCTCGAAGTACCAGACGTGCCACCGGCTGCCGGGGTTGCGTTCGGCGCTCGGGGCGTCTCGCCCGTCGCACGGGGCTGGGCTGTTCGCCGAGGTCACCGGGTACGGTGGCTCACCATGAGCAAGAAGATCCGGGTGGCGGTCGTGTTCGGCGGGCGCAGCAGCGAGCACACCATCTCCTGCCTGTCCGCGGGCAGTGTCCTGGGGAACCTCGACCCGGAGCGGTTCGAAGCCGTCCCCGTCGGCATCACGCGCGAAGGGCGCTGGGTGCTCGGTACCGGCGACTCCGCGCAGCTCGCCATCCGCGGCCGTGAGCTGCCGTCCGTCGAAGACGGCAAGAACCTCGTGCTCGCCGGGGATCCCTCCAGCCAGGGGCTCGTCGCCGTCGAGCCGGGCCGGGAAAGCGAGCTGCTGTCCCAGGTGGACGTCGTCTTCCCGGTGCTGCACGGCGCCTTCGGCGAAGACGGCACCATCCAGGGCCTGCTCGAGCTCGCCGGCATCCCGTACGTCGGCCCGGGCGTGCTCGCCAGCGCGGCCGCCATGGACAAGGAGACCGCGAAGAAGCTCCTGGCCGCCGAAGGACTTCCGGTCGGCACCTTCGCCGCGCTCCGCCGGGGTCAGTCCACTTTGGACGAGAGCGGCAAGACCAAGCTCGGCCTGCCGGTGTTCGTGAAGCCGTCGCGCGCCGGGTCGTCGGTCGGCATCAGCCGCGTGACGTCCTGGGACGACCTGGACGCCGCCATCGAGCTGGCCCGCGCCACCGACCCGAAGGTCCTCGTCGAGGCGGCCGTCGTCGGCCGCGAGGTCGAGTGCGGTGTCCTGGAGTTCCCGGACGGCCGCGTCGAAGCGTCGCTCCCGGCCGAGATCCGCGTCCTGTCCGAGGACGAAAACGCTTGGTACGACTTCGAAACCAAGTACCTGGGTGACGACGCCGAGCTGGACATCCCGGCCAAGCTCGACGACGCCGTCACCGAGAAGCTCCGCGCGATGGCCGTCGAGGCCTTCCGGGCGCTGGACTGCCAGGGCCTCGCCCGCGTCGACTTCTTCGTGGGCCCCGACGGCGAACCGAGCATCAACGAGGTCAACACGATGCCCGGCTTCACGACGAAGTCCGCCTACCCGAAGATGTGGGAGGTCACCGGCGTCGACTACCCGACCCTGCTGACCACGCTCATCGAGACCGCGATCGCCCGCGGCACCGGCCTCCGCTAGCCCAAAGCCGTGAAGGCCTCCTTACCGGCTCTTATGGCCGGGAAGGAGGCCTTCACGGCTTTCAGGAGAACCGCAGCGGACGCGCGGGCAGCTTCGCGGCCACCGTGTCCGAGATCTGCTGCAGCGGGCCCGTTCCGGCGCTGTCCGGCACCGTGAGGGCCGAGTAGACCTCGCGGTCCACCACATACCACGTCGACGCGCCGTCGCCCGGGACCTGCAGCCACTGGACGCCGTTCACCAGCCTCAGCTGCGCCGTCGGGGTCAGCTCCGGCGGGCGGTCCAGCCCGCACCGGAGCACCAGCGGGTCGGCCGTGCCCCAGGCCACCGTCGCCGGCGGGGCCGGCTCGGCCAGGGCGCGCAGCGACAGCGAAGACCCGTTCGACGTCAGCTCGGTCGGCACCGCGCCCAGCAGCGTCTTGCAGGCCGGGGACGCCGCCGCCGGGGCGGGCACGGAGACCAGCGGCAGCGGGCCGGCCGCGGGATCCGGAGAACGGTGAGTCAGGGCGAAGACGGCCACGGCGACCGCCAGGGCCACGGCGAGCGCGGCCGCGGTGACGAGCACCACCCTGGGTGGGGCGCCGGTGTCGGAGTCAGGCACTGCACCACTACACCACTGCTCAGAGATGCACGACCGGGCAGGTCAGCGTCCGGGTGATGCCTTCCACGTTCTGCACCTTCGCGACCACGAGCTGGCCCAGCTGGTCCACGCTGTCGGCGGCCGCGCGCACGATGACGTCGTACGGGCCGGTGACATCCTCCGAGCTGGTCACACCAGGGATGCTCGAGATCTCGGCCGCCACCGCGGCCGCCTTGCCGACCTCGGTCTGGATGAGGATGTATGCGTGGACCACGGCGCGCCCTTTCGTCGGGATCGATCGGCTCAGGGTAGGAACTTGGGAGCAGGAACGTTCTCAGCCAGCAACGTATCGCCAGCTCACGCAAAAACATAGGGCATCCGACTATCGGTGATCGATCTTTATCCCGGTAGAGAAAGCAGAGGTGACCGGTGTCACCGAACGACGCAACGGTCGCCGAGACCGGGGAGTTCGCGCTCATCCGAGCCGTCACGGAAGGACGCCGCCAGCCCCCGGGCACACTGCTCGGCCCCGGCGACGACGCCGCCGTGATCGCCGCCCCCGACGGGCGCGTGGTCGCCAGCACGGACGTCCTGGTGCAGGGGGTGCACTTCCGGCTCGACTGGTCCGCCCCGGAGCAGGTCGGGCGCAAGGCCGTCGCGGTCAACCTGGCCGACATCGCCGCCATGGGCGCCACGCCGACGTCCGTTCTCGTCGGCATCGCCTGCCCGCCCGACACCCCGCGTGCCGTCGTCACCGCGCTGGCCGACGGCATGTGGGCCGAGGCCGAACGCGCCGGCGTCGGCGTCTCCGGCGGTGACATGGTCCGCGCCGACCAGCTCGTGATCAGCGTCACCGCGCTCGGCGACCTCGGCGACCGCGAACCGGTGACGCGCTCGGGTGCCCGGCCCGGCGACGTCGTCGCGGTCTGCGGGAAGCTCGGCTGGGCCGCCGCGGGCCTGGCCGTGCTCGGCCGCGGCTTCCGCTCCCCGGTCGGCGTCGTCAACGCCCAGCGCGCTCCGGAGCCGCCGTACGAAGCCGGTCCGCGCGCCGCGCTCGCCGGGGCCACGGCCATGATCGACGTCTCCGACGGGCTCCTGGCCGACCTCGGGCACATCGCCGAGGCGTCCGGCGTCGGCATCGACGTCCGCACCGCCGACCTCGACGTCCCCGCCCGGCTCACCGAGGTCGGCGCCGCGCTGGGCGCGGACCCGCTCGACTGGGTCCTCACCGGCGGCGAGGACCACGCCCTGGTGGCCACGTTCCCGTCGTTCGCCGAGCTGCCGGAGGGCTGGCGCACCATCGGCGTCGCGACCATGCCGGACTCGGGGATCACCGTGGACGGCAAGCCTTCTACACGCGAAGGCGGCTGGACGCACTGGCGCTGAAGTAGGCTCCACGGACGTGAGAATCGTTCCGGTCCCCTACGACCACCCCGACGCGGCCAAGCTCATGGCCGCGGTGCAACAGGTTTACGTCGAGCGCTACGGCGACGAAGACGCCACCCCGATGGACCCCGCGCAGTTCGACCCGCCGCAGGGCCTGTTCCTCATCGGCTACCAGGGCGACGAAGCCGTCGCTTGTGGAGCGTGGCGCGCGCACGACGGCCCCGCCCCCGACTTCCAGGACGGCGACGCCGAGTTCAAGCGGATGTACGTCGCCGATTCCGCGCGGGGCCGCGGGTTCGCGCGGATGATCCTGTTCGAGCTCGAGCGCACGGCGGCGCTGTCCGGCCGCAAGCGCGCGGTGCTGGAGACCGGCACCAAGCAGCCGGAGGCGACCGCGCTCTACGCGTCCTCCGGCTACGTCGAGATTCCCGGCTTCGGCATCTACAAGAACGAGCCGGACAACCGTTGTTACGCCAAGGACCTCAGCGGGGCGTGAGCTTCAGCAGGGCCGCGGCGTGCGGCCGCAGGGACGCGGAGATCGCCGTTCCCACGTCCTGATGGGCCCAGAGATCCCGGACGTTCCAGGCGCCCGGGACCGGCGCGGACACGGTCGCGGTGGTGGTGCCGGTGTTGAGCAGCACCACCGCGAACCCGCCGCCGGACAGGGGTTTGCCCCACACCTGGTAGCCCGGCCCGGCCGCGAGCTGCCGGCCCTGGCCGCCCGCGAAGTCCTGGTCGACGGCGATCGCCTCGGGGTTGCCCAGCGTCGCGAGGTCGTCGTCGCCCAGCTTCGCCGGATCGGTCCCGGCGAACAGCGGCGCGTTCAGCACGGCCCAGACGCTGAAGTGCGCGCGGGCCTCGTCGGCGGTCAGCGTGCCGTTGCCGACCTGCAGCATGTCCGGGTCGTTCCAGCCGCCGGGCGAGCCACTGTGGACGGCGACGGCGGCCTGCTGGTCGATCGTCGCGAGCACGGAGTCCCAGGTCGGGGTCAGGTCGTAGGTGGTCCGCCACAGGTTCGCCACCGGCCGCGCCCAGGTCCACGGGCTGGAGACGCCGTATTCGGAGATCGCGTAGACGATCGGGCGGGGGAGCGCGGCCAATGCGTCGCGCATCTTCTCGAACGCCGCCCGCCGGTCGAGGCCGTCGACCGTGTCGGCGTTGCACCAGTCGTACTTGAGGTAGTCGACGCCCCAGCGGCCGAACGTCTCAGCGTCCTGCTGCTCGTGGCCGAGCGAGCCGATGCCGGCCGCGGGGTAGGCGTCGTTGGCCATCGCGCAGGTCCGGCTGCCCGGCACGGCGTAGATCCCGAACAGCAGGCCGCGCGAGTGGACGTAGTCGGCGAGGTCGGCGATGCCGTGCGGGAACCGCGTGGGATCGGCCCGCAGCGAGCCGTCGGCGGCGCGCGCGGGGGCCTGCCAGCAGTCGTCGACGACGACGTAGCGGTACCCGGCGTCGCGCAGGCCGTCGTCCGCGAGCGCGTCGGCGGCCTGCTTGACGACGTCCTCGGTGAGGTCGTAACAGCGGACCTGGTTCCAGCTGTTCCAGCCCATCGGCGGCGTCGTGGCCAGGCCGTTCGCCAGTGCCGGCGACGCGACGGGCGCGCTCAACAGCCAGGTCAGCGCGACGAGCAGGAGCACGAGGAGCGTGCTTCTCGGACGGGTGTGCTGCCTCGGGTCGATGCCGTGATCCAATCGCAGAGCACGTGAAACCGCGGTCACCCGGAGGCGGCATGCCGATCTACGCGCTCGGTTCGCTCGAACCGGCGATCCACCCCGACGCCTACGTCCACCCGGACGCGACGGTCATCGGCGACGTCCGGATCGCCGCCCACGCGTCGGTGTGGCCGCAGACCGTCCTGCGCGGCGACCACGGCCACATCGAGATCGGCGAGCGGTCCAACGTCCAGGACGGCTGCGTCCTGCACTGCACCGAGCAGCACCCGACGATCCTCGGCCCGTCGTCGGCGGTGGGGCACGCGGTGCACATCGAGGGCGCGAAGATCGGCACCGGCTGCCTGATCGCGTCCGGCTCGGTGGTGCTCAACGGCACGGTGATCGAGGACGGCGGCATGGTCGGCGCGGGCGCGGTGCTGTCGTACGGCTCGTACGTCAAGACCGGCGAGATCGCCCTCGGCGTGCCCGCGAAGACGCGGGAGAACAAGTCCTTCGGGCCGGAGAGCATCGCTCTCGTGGTGAATTCGTACGTCGAGCGGGCGCAGCGGTTCCGCGTCGAACTCCGGCGGCTCGACCCGCGCGAGTGACGGTGGCCACGGCCGGTAAGCTCGCCGCCCGTGACCGCACGAGCGCTGCAGGACATCGTCGAGGCAGGCTGGGCGAAAGCCCTCGAACCGGTGGCGCCGCAGGTCGCCGCGATGGGGGAGTTCCTCCGCGCGGAGATCGCCGCGGGCCGGACCTACCTGCCGGCGGGTGAGCACGTGCTGCGGGCGTTCCAGCAGCCGTTCCACGACGTCCGGGTGCTGATCGTCGGCCAGGACCCGTACCCGACGCCTGGGCACGCCGTGGGCCTGAGCTTTTCGGTGGCGCCGGACGTCCGGCCGATCCCGAAGAGCCTGGTCAACATCTACAAGGAGTACGCCGAGGACCTCGGCCACCCGCTGCCGTCGAACGGCGACCTGACGCCGTGGGCCGACCAGGGCGTCCTGCTGCTCAACCGGGCGCTGACGGTACAGCCGGGCAAGTCGAACTCGCACCAGGGAAAGGGCTGGGAAGACGTCACCGAGCAGGCGATCAAGGCCCTCGCGGCCCGGTCGGAGCCGATGGTGGCGATCCTCTGGGGCCGCAACGCCCGCAACCTGCGCCCGATGCTGGGCGAGGTGCCGTGCATCGAGTCGGCGCACCCGAGCCCGCTGTCGGCGCACAACGGCTTCTTCGGGTCGCGCCCGTTCAGCCGCGCCAACCAGCTGCTGGAGCAGCAGGGCGCGGCGCCGGTCGACTGGAAACTCCCGTAGGTTCGGTGTCCGGATCGGGGTGACGGCTCCGACCAGGGGGAAACCTTGGAGGAATCATGAACGTCACATCGGCCGACGGCACGACCATCGCCTACGACCAGCGCGGCACGGGTGCGCCCGTGATCCTGGTCGGCGGCGCGTTCAACGACCGGACCACGGTCGCCGGCCTGGCCGAGGTCCTGGCCGCGGACTTCACGACGATCGCGTACGACCGTCGTGGTCGCGGCGACAGCGGTGACACCGGTCCCTATGCGGTGGAGCGGGAGATCGAGGACATCGCGGCGCTGATCGCCGAGGCCGGTGGGACGGCGTCGGTGTTCGGCCACTCGTCGGGCGCGGTGCTGGCCCTGGAGGCGGCCGGAGCGGGCCTGGCGATCGAGAAGCTGGTGGCGTACGAACCGCCGTACGCGACCGACGCGGAGTCGCGCCCCGACGTCACGGAGAAGGTGGCCGCGCAGATCGCCGCGGGCGACCGCGACGGCGCGGCGGCGACGTTCCTCGAGGTCGCGGGCACCCCGCCCGAGGTGATCGAGGGGATGAAGCGGGCCCCGGTGTGGGACTGGTTCACCTCGCTGGCGCACACGCTCCCGTACGACCTGACGATCTGCGGCCCGGGCGCCCGCCCCCGCAAGGACCACCTGGCCCGGATCACGGCCCCGACGTTGGTCATCGGCGGTGGCGCCAGCCCCGAGAAGCTGCAGTCAGGAGCCCGCGTCGCGGCGTCGGCGGTCCCCGGCGCCCGCCACGAGACCCTCCCGGGCCAGGACCACGGGGTCCTGCAGCACCCGGAGTCCCTGCGCGACCTGCTGGTCGGCTTCCTCAAGTAGCCCCGAGCGCCCCAATGTGGCGTTGGGTGCGTTCAACGCACCCAATGTGGCGTTCGGTGCGTCAGACGCACCCAACGCCACATTGGGGCGCCGGCGACCTGGCAACAGCGGGAGCCGGTCGGGCACAAAAAAATGGCGGGTGCTCCGGAGAGCACCCGCCATTCGAAAATTCTCGCGTCAGCCCCGGACGACCTTGCCCGCCTTGATGCACGAGGTGCACACGTTCAGGCGCTTGCGCTGGGAAATACCCACCTTGGCGTGGACGGTCTGGATGTTCGGGTTCCACCGGCGGTTGGTACGCCGGTGGGAGTGCGAGACCGACTTGCCGAAGCCGGGTCCCTTGCCACAGACGTCGCACACGGCAGCCACGTCGAACTCCTTTGGATCTGGGTCATAGAGATGAGCCCAGACGCACTGGGCAACTCGACCATAGTAACCAGTGGCTCAGCCGGGTTCCGCACGGGGTCGATACGCTCGCCCCGGGAACGGCGAGGAGGTCACGGGGTGCGGGTGCTGGACGCGGCGGCGGTGTCGGCCTGGGCTGCGGGTTGTGTGCGCAGCCTGGCGAGCCTGCGGCCGGCCATCGACGGGATCAACGTCTACCCCGTGGCGGACTCCGACACCGGCTCCAACATGCTCTTCACGATGACCGGCGCGGCCGCCGAACTCGACGTCGCCGCGCCGGAAACCGCCGCCGACGCGCTGAAGGTCCTCGCGCGCGGTGCCGTCGCCTCGGCCAAGGGCAACTCCGGCGTGATCCTCTCCCAGGTCGTGCGCGGGCTGGCCGACCGGGCCGAGGGCGAGCTGGACGGCGCGTGGCTGGCCGCCGCGCTGGGGCACGCCGACGAGGTCGCCACCGGCGCCGTGAGCCGCCCGGTCGCCGGGACCATCCTGACCGTGCTGCACGCCGTCGCCCTCGCCGTCCGCGGCGACACGCGTCACCTCGGTGAAGTGGCGCGAACCGCCGCGAAGGAAGCCGCGCACGCGCTCGAGAAGACGCCGCTCCAGCTGCCCGCGCTCGCCAAGGCCGGGGTCGTCGACGCCGGGGCCCGCGGGCTCGTCGCCGTGCTCGACGCGCTGGTCGGGGTGCTCACCGGCACCGCGGTCGAGCAGGATCACGCGCTCGAAGTGCCGGTGGTGGCGGAAGAGGTCTACGCCTGGGAGGTCATGTACCTGCTGGACGGCGTCGACGAGGAGAGCCTGCCGACCCTGCGCAAGGAGCTGGGCGGCCTCGGCGACAGCGTCACCGTGGCCGGCGACGGCTCGGGCAGCCACGCCGTGCACGTCCACTGCGCCGACATCGGCGCCGCCATCGAAGCCGGGCTGACGCTGGGGCGGCCGCGCCGGATCCGCGTCGAACCGCTGCTCACGCCGACGCCGATCGAGCCGGGCGGCGGGATCGACCGCACGGTCGTCGCCGTCGTGCACGGCGGCGGGCTGGCGGAGGTGCTGCGCGCCGAGAGCATCCCGGTCCTCGAAGTGCCCGAAGGCACCACACCGAGCGTCGAGGACATGATCGGCCTGCTCAACGAGGCCGCCGGGCGGCACGTCACGGTGCTGCCGGGCGGGGTCGCGCTGACCGCGGCGGCCGACGCCGCGGCGGGGCACGCGATGGCCGCCGACCGGGACGTCGTGGTCATCCCGTGCACGTCGCCGGTGCAGGTGCTCGCGGCGCTGGCCGTGCACGACGCCGGGCGCCGCACCAACGACGACGTCGTCGCGATGGCCGAGGCGGCCGCCGCGACCAGGCGTGGCGAACTGCGGATCGCGCAGGAGGAGTCGCTAACCTGGGTGGGCCGGGCCCAGTCCGGCGATGTGGTCGGCCTGGTCGACGACGAGGTGGTGCTCATCGAGGCCGCCCCGGCGTCGGAGACCAACCTCGTCGCGGCGGCGATGAAGGTGCTGAACCGGATGCTGGCGCTGGGCGGGGAACTGGTGACGGTGCTGAGCGGGGCGGCCGCGCCGCCGGGGGTCGCCGAAGAGCTCGCGGAGCAGCTTCGGGTGGAGCACCCCGAGGTGGAGCTGGCCGGGTACGCGGGCGGGCAGGCGGACGCCGTGCTGCTGATGGGAGTCGAATAGCGATGGCCGGACTGCGCGACAAGCTGCCGTTGCTGCTGGGTGCCAAGACGGCGAAGGCGCTCGCCACGGCGTTGGACATCGAGACGGTCAGCGACCTGCTGCGCCACTACCCGCGCCGCTACGCCGAGCGCGGCGAGCTCACCGACATCGCCGGCCTCGAGCTGGGCGAGCACGCGACCGTGCTGGCGCGCATCGAAAAGGTGAGCAAGCGCCGGATGAAGGCCCGCAACGGGACCATCATCGACATGGTGATCACCGACGGGAAGCGCCGGCTCACGTGTGCCTTCTTCAACCAGGCCTGGCGGGAGAAGGACCTGGTGCCGGGCAAGTCCGGCCTGTTCGCCGGCAAGGTCTCGGCGTTCCGCGACACCCTGCAGCTGACCAACCCCGAGTACGAGCTGTTCGAGGCCGACCGCGAAGCCGAGGCGATGGACGACTTCCTGGCCGCCATCATCCCCGTCTACCCGGCGGCGCAGGGCATGCCGACGTGGTCGATCGCCAAGTGCGTGCGCCAGGTGCTCGACGTCCTCGAGGTCGACGAGGACCCGATGCCGCCGGAGCTGCGGCGGCTCTACGCCTTGCCGGACCTCGAAAACGCGCTGCGCGGCATCCACCGCCCGGAGAACTGGGCGCACCTGGAGGCGTCGCGCAAGCGGCTCAAGTGGGACGAAGCGATGGCCGTGCAGCTGATCTTCGCGCAGCGCCGGCATTCCGCGATCTCCCGTCCGGCCAAGGCGAACCCGCACGTCGACGGCGGGATCATGGACGCCTTCGACAAGCGGCTCCCGTTCGACCTCACCGCGGGCCAGCGCGGCATCGGCGACGAGATCGCCACCGACCTGGCGACCGAGCACCCGATGAACCGGCTGCTGCAGGGCGAGGTCGGGTCGGGCAAGACGATCGTCGCGCTGCGGGCGATGCTGCAGGTGGTCGACAACGGGCGGCAGTCCGCGCTGCTGGCACCGACCGAGGTGCTCGCCGCGCAGCACGCGCGGTCGCTGCGCGAGATGCTCGGCGACCTGGCGCAGGCCGGCGAGCTGGGCGCGGCCGAGAAGGCCACCCGCGTCACGCTGCTCACCGGGTCGATGGGCGCGAAGGAACGCAAGAAAGCGTTGCTGGAGGCCATGAGCGGCGAGGCGGGCATCATCGTCGGCACGCACGCGCTCATCCAGGAGACCGTGCAGTTCGCCGACCTCGGCCTGGCCGTCGTCGACGAGCAGCACCGCTTCGGCGTCGAGCAGCGCGACGCCCTGCGCACCCGCGGCAGCGAGGGCACCAGCCCGCACGTGCTGGTGATGACCGCGACGCCGATCCCGCGCACGGTCGCCATGACCGTCTACGGCGACCTGGAGATCTCCGCGCTGCGCGAGATGCCGGTCGGCCGGTCGCCGATCAGCACGACCGTCGTCCCGGTGGCGGAGAAGCCGGCCTGGATGGACCGCGTCTGGCAGCGCGTCACCGAAGAGGTGTCCAAGGGGCACCAGGCCTACATCGTGTGCCCGCGGATCGGTGACGAGCCGCCGTCGGACAAGAGCGACAAGCGGCCGCCGGTCGCGGTGCTCGACATCGCGCCGCAGCTGGTGGAGGGGCCGCTCAAGGGCTTGCGCATCGCCGTGCTGCACGGCCGGATGCCCGCGGACGACAAGGACGCCGTGATGCGCGCCTTCGCCGCCGGGGAGCTGGACGTGCTCGTGGCCACCACCGTGATCGAGGTCGGCGTCAACGTGCCGAACTCGACGGCCATGGTGATCATGGACGCCGACCGGTTCGGGATCAGCCAGCTGCACCAGCTGCGCGGCCGCGTCGGCCGGGGCAGCGTGCCGGGGCTGTGCCTGCTGGTCACGGAAGCCCTCGACGGCACGACGACCCGCGAACGCCTGGCGGCGGTCGAGTCGACCACGGACGGTTTTGAGCTGTCCCGCCTCGACCTGGAGCTGCGCCGCGAGGGTGACATCCTCGGCGCCGCGCAGTCCGGGAAGCGGTCCACGCTCAAGCTGCTTTCCCTGCTGCGGGACGAAGACGTCATCGCGGAATCACGGGCGCGGGCGCAGGAGATCGTCGAGAAGGACCCGGCGATCTCGAAGTTCCCCGGCCTGGCCCAGATGGTCGCCGACGTCGTCGACGTCGAGCGCGCGGAGTACCTGGAGAAGTCGTGACCGCCGTGGTCCGGCCCGCCACCGAGGCGGACGCGGGCGCGATCGGCGAGATCCACGTGCGCTCCTGGCAAGCGGCGTACGACGGCTTGATGCCGGCGGACTTCCTCGCCCGCATCCCGGTCGAGGACCGGACGGCGGGCTGGGCCCGCACCCTGCGCGGCGGCGGCCGTGTGCTGGTGGTGGCCGACCGGAGGTGGTCGGCTTCGCCGCGTTCGGACCGCGCCGCGACGGGCCGGACGAGGGTGAGCTGTACGCGATCTACCTGCACCCGCGGGTGTGGAGCCGCGGCCTGGGCCGGCTGCTGCACGCTTCGGTGCTGACGTCGCTGGCCGCGAGCTGGCCGGCCGCGGTGCTGTGGGTGCTGGCGACGAACGAGCGCGCGAAGTCGTTCTACGAGCGCGCGGGCTGGTCCCTCGACGGCGGTTCGCGCACCGAAACGATCGCCGGTGGCACGGTTTCGCTGGAGGAGCTGCGGTTCAGGCGTCCGTTGCCGTGACGAACACCCCGGCTTTGGCGGCGGCCGCGCCTGCCGCGGCGGCGACGTCGGCGTCTCGCGGGGTCACGCCTTCGCGGGAGACGAACAGGCGGTAGAAGACCGGCCCGCAGGCGACGCGCACGACCTCGACCGCGTCCGTCCCGGCCGGAACCTCGCCGCGGGCCACGGCTCGCTCGACGATCGGGGCCGAGCGCGCGTGGCGGTCGACGTAGAACTCCTCCAGGGCGTCCGCCGCGCGGGTCGAGAGGAACGCCGCCGAGATCGACGCGATCGGCAGCTCGCGCAGGCCCGGCTCGGTGAAGAAGTGCACCAGCTCCCGGTTGACCTCGCGCAGGTCGCCTTCGAGGGACCCGGTGTCCGGCGCGGCCCACTCCTGCTCGGTGCCCATCAGCAGCGCCGCCGCGACCAGGCCTTCGGCGGACTCCCAGCGGCGGTACAGCGTCGTCTTGTGCACGCCGGAGCGGTCGGCCACGGCCTCGACCGTCAGCTCCGCGTACCCGCGCTCGCCGAGCAGTTCCAGGGTCGCGTCGAGGGCGGCGCGACGGGTCCGCTCGGTGCGGCCGCCCGGGCGCTGCGTGCCGATGGTCTCCAAGTGCCACTCCCGTTGCGTTAGTGCCGTCAGTGTAGATCAGCCGATCGGGCGACAGCCCTGAGTTGTCGCGGCTCCGGCTCGCGGGTACCACGCTGATCATGAGGAAACGACGGGGTGTTCTCGCGGCCGTGGCCATCGTGCTCGCCGGGCAGGCGCCGGCGGCCGCCGCCGGTGGAGTGCAGCAGGATCCGCCCAGCTGGGGGCTGGACCGGATCGACCAGCGCACCGGGCTCGACCACGCCTACCGCTACGGCGACGACGCCGCGGGCGTCACGATCTACGTGATCGACAGCGGCGTCGACGCGCAGCACCCCGACTTCCAGGGCCGCGTCGCGCCGGGGCGGGACTTCCTCGGCGGCGGCACCGACACGGCCGACACCAACGGCCACGGCACCCGGCTCGCCGGGATCGCCGCGGGCCAGGCTTACGGCGTCGCGAAGGGTGCGCAGATCGTGCCGGTGCGGGTGCTCGACTCCGGCGGCGGCGGCGCGACCGAGGAGATCATCGCCGGGCTCGACTGGGTCGCGCAGAACGCCCGGCAGCCCGCGGTCGCCGTCCTCGGCATCGGCGGCGTCCCGAACGACCAGCTCGACGCGGCCGTGAAGCGGCTGGCCACGGTGCTGCCGATCGCCGTCCCGGCCGGCAGCGAGACGGCGGACGCGAGCGGCTTCTCGCCGGGCCGGGTGAGCGAGGCGCTGACCGTCGGGGCGATCGACGACCAGGACCACCCGGACAAGGCGTCCAACTTCGGCCAGGACATCGACCTGTACGCGCCGGGCGTCGCCGTCCCGAGCCCGATCGCGGGCGGCACGACGGCGGGCCCGGAGTCGGGCACGTCGGTGGCCGCGGCGTTCGCGGCCGGCGCGGCGGCGATCTACCTGGCCCAGCACCCCGGCTCGACCCCTGCGCAGGTGGACCAAGCCCTGGTGCGGGCCGCGACGCCGGACGCGCTGAAGGGCGTCCCGGAAGGCACGGCCAACCGCCTGCTCTACGTGCCGCCCGCATCCTGACCGGCTGGTTCGAACCGGTGATCCACAGGCTCGCCGAGATGTGGACAACCGGGCCCGGCCCGCGGCTTTCCCGGCTCTTCGCCGGGCACCGCCGATATGCTGGACAGGGGACGCCCCCCCGGAGAGGGTGGGGGCCGCCTGGTGGCGCGGGGGCACGGCCACGGAGAGGGCCAGAGCCCGGGCGAAGTCGTCACCCGGAGCGGGCCGGCGACGACGGCAACGGCCACCACGCCGACCGGAATGGCCACCACAGCGTCGGGAGTGGCCACCATGCCGACCGGAGTGGCCAACACACCGACGGGAGCGGCCACCATGCCGACCGGAGTGGCCAACACACCGACGGGAACGGCCAACACAGCGACTGGAACGGCCAACACGCCGGCAGGCGGGTTCGCCAGCGGGCGCGGTGTGCCGTGGTGGCTACTCCGGGTGGTGTGGTGGCCACGTCCGCCGAGCGGGAGCCGTGCCCTCGGCGTCCTGAAACCTCGCCAGGGAGGTGCCACCAGGGCTGATCGGCCAATCTTTCCACGCGCATGATGTCCATCACCTGGTATGCAGCTCCCGCCCACCGGGAAAAACCGGGTAACGTGCGCTGACTACCGATCCAAACGGGAAGGACCGGGCATGTTCCGCAAGGTGCTGGTGGCCAACCGCGGTGAGATCGCGATCCGCGCGTTCCGCGCCGGCTTCGAACTGGGCGCGGGCACGGTCGCCGTGTTCCCCCACGAAGACCGCAACTCGCTGCACCGGCTGAAGGCCGACGAGGCGTACGAGATCGGCGAGCCCGGTCACCCCGTGCGCGCCTACCTCTCGGTCGACGAGATCGTCGCCGCGGCCAAGAAAGCCGGGGCCGACGCCGTCTACCCGGGTTACGGCTTCCTGTCGGAGAACCCCGATCTCGCGCGCGCGTGCGAGGAAGCGGGGATCACCTTCGTCGGCCCGAGTGCCGACATCCTCGAGCTCACCGGCAACAAGGCCCGCGCGGTCAAGGCCGCGCGCGAGGCCGGCGTCCCGGTGCTCGGCTCGTCCGAGCCGTCCAGCGACATCGACGCGCTGGTCGCGGCGGCCGACGAGCTGGGCTTCCCGGTGTTCGTCAAGGCCGTCGCCGGTGGTGGCGGGCGCGGTATGCGCCGCGTCCTGGAGCCGGCCCAGCTGCGCGAGTCCATCGAGGCCGCGGCGCGTGAGGCGGAGTCCGCCTTCGGCGACCCGACGGTGTTCCTCGAGAAGGCCGTCGTGGAGCCACGGCACATCGAGGTGCAGATCCTCGCCGACGCCGTGGGCAACATCATCCACCTCTACGAGCGCGACTGCTCGGTGCAGCGGCGCCACCAGAAGGTCGTCGAGCTGGCCCCGGCGCCGAACCTCGACCCCGAGCTGCGCGACCGGATCTGCGCCGACGCGGTCAAGTTCGCGAAGCAGATCGGCTACCGCAACGCCGGCACCGTCGAGTTCCTGCTCGACAAGCAGGGCAACCACGTCTTCATCGAGATGAACCCGCGCATCCAGGTCGAGCACACGGTCACCGAAGAGGTCACCGACGTCGACCTCGTGCAGTCGCAGCTGCGGATCGCCTCCGGCCAGACCCTCGACGACCTCGGCCTGAGCCAGGACAAGATCTACCTGCGCGGCGCCGCGCTGCAGTGCCGCATCACCACCGAAGACCCGGCCAACGGCTTCCGCCCGGACACCGGTATGATCTCCGCCTACCGCTCGCCGGGCGGCTCCGGCATCCGGCTCGACGGCGGCACCGCCTTCTCCGGCACCGAGATCAGCGCCCACTTCGACTCGCTGCTGGTGAAGCTCACCTGCCGCGGGCGCGACTTCGAGACCGCCGTCGGCCGCGCGCGCCGCGCCGTCGCCGAGTTCCGGATCCGCGGTGTGGCCACGAACATCCCGTTCCTGCAGGCCGTGCTCGACGACCCGGACTTCCGCGCCGGGCGCGTCACGACGTCGTTCATCGAGGAACGTCCGCACCTGCTCACCGCGCGGCACTCCGCCGACCGCGGCACGCGGCTGCTGACCTACCTCGCCGACCAGACGGTCAACAAGCCGCACGGCGAGCGCCCGAAGACGCCCGACGCGACGCTGAAGCTGCCGAAGCTGGCGAAGGACGCCCAGCCGCCCGCCGGCTCGAAGCAGAAGCTCGTCGAGGTCGGTCCGGAAGGCTTCGCCCGCTGGCTGCGGGAGTCGCCGCACATCGGCGTCACCGACACGACGTTCCGCGACGCGCACCAGTCGCTGCTCGCCACCCGCGTCCGCACGAAGGACCTGCTGGCGGTGGCGCCGATCGTCGCGAACACCGTGCCGCAGCTGCTGTCCCTGGAGTGCTGGGGTGGCGCGACCTACGACGTCGCGCTGCGGTTCCTCGCCGAGGACCCGTGGGAGCGGCTCGCCGCGCTGCGCGAGGCCGTGCCCAACATCTGCCTGCAGATGCTGCTGCGCGGGCGCAACACCGTCGGCTACACGCCGTACCCGACCGAGGTGACCAACGCCTTCGTCCAAGAGGCCACGAAGACCGGCATCGACATCTTCCGGATCTTCGACGCGCTGAACGACGTCGAGCAGATGCGCCCGGCCATCGAAGCCGTGCGCGAGACCGGAACCGCGGTCGCCGAGGTGGCGCTCTGCTACACCTCGGACCTGTCGGACCCGGGCGAGAAGCTCTACACGCTCGACTACTACCTCAAGCTGGCCGAACAGATCGTCGGCGCCGGGGCGCACGTCCTGGCGATCAAGGACATGGCCGGGCTGCTGCGCGCACCCGCGGCGACCCGGCTGGTCACCGCGCTGCGCAAGGAGTTCGACCTGCCGGTGCACATCCACACCCACGACACCGCGGGTGGCCAGCTGGCCACCTACCTCGCGGCGATCAACGCGGGTGCGGACGCCGTCGACGGCGCGGTGTCGTCCATGGCGGGCACGACGTCGCAGCCGTCGCTGTCGTCGATCGTGGCGGCCACCGACCACTCCGACCGCACCACCGGGCTGAGCCTGGACGCGATCGGCGAGCTGGAGCCGTACTGGGAGAGCGTGCGCAAGATCTACGCGCCGTTCGAGGCCGGGCTGGCCTCGCCCACCGGGCGCGTCTACCACCACGAGATCCCCGGCGGGCAGCTGTCGAACCTGCGCACCCAGGCCATCGCGCTGGGCCTGGGCGACCGGTTCGAGGACATCGAGGCGATGTACGCGGCGGCCGACAAGATCCTCGGCCACCTGGTGAAGGTGACGCCGTCGTCGAAGGTCGTCGGCGACCTCGCGCTGCACCTGGTCGGCGCGGGCGTCTCCCCGGCCGACTTCGAGGCGGAGCCGAACAAGTTCGACATCCCCGACTCGGTGATCGGCTTCCTGCGCGGCGAGCTCGGCGACCCGCCGGGCGGCTGGCCGGAGCCGTTCCGCACCAAGGCCCTCGAAGGCCGCGCGGACCCGAAGCCGGTGCAGGAACTGTCCGAAGAGGACCGCAAGGCCCTCGGGGAGAACCCCCGCCGGACGCTGAACCGGCTGCTGTTCCCCGGCCCCACCAAGGAGTTCGAGGCGCACCGCGAGGCCTACGGCGACACCTCGGTGCTGCCCACCAAGGACTTCTTCTACGGCCTGCGCCCGGGGGAGGAGTACGCCGTCGACCTCGAGCCGGGTGTGCGGCTCCTCATCGAGCTGGAGGCGATCGGCGAGGCCGACGAGCGCGGCCTGCGCACGGTGATGTCGACGCTCAACGGCCAGCTGCGCCCGATCCAGGTCCGCGACACCTCGATCGCGTCGGACATCCCGGCGACCGAGAAGGCGGACAAGGGCAACCCGAAGCAGGTCGCGGCGCCGTTCGCCGGCGTGGTCACGCTGCAGGTCAACGAGGGCGACACGGTCGAGGCCGGTGCCACGGTCGCGACGATCGAGGCGATGAAGATGGAGGCCTCGATCACGGCGTCCGCGGGTGGCAAGGTGTCGCGCCGCGCGATCAACGCCGTCCAGCAGGTCGAGGGCGGCGACCTCCTGCTCGTCCTGGAGTGACCCTGCTGATCAACGCGGTACCGCAACGGCAAGGTGCGGTAAGCCCTCGGGCGGGTGACCTGCCCGGGGGCTGCGTCGCCCTCGCGGAGCTGGCCGGGCACGTGCTCGGCCGGCCCGTGCACCACGTCCCGCAGTCCCGTGAACTGTCCGAAGTGGACGCCGGGATCGCCAACCGCGCGGTGCTGACCGGGCCGAACCGCGCGGCGCAGCTGGCCGCGCTGGAGGCCCCGGGCGGCCCGGTCCTGACGATCGGCGGTGACTGCGGCGTCGAGCTGGTCCCGATCGGCGTCGCCCGGTACCGGTACGGCCCGGGCCTGGGCGTCGCGTGGTTCGACGCGCACGCGGACCTGAACACGGCGGCGACGTCGCCGTCAGGGGCGTTCCACGGGATGGTGCTGCGGTCGCTGCTCGGCGAGGGCGACCCGGAGTTCGCGGCTGCGCCGGCTCTGGAGCCGGGACGCGCGGTGCTGATCGGGACCCGGGTGTTCGACCCGGAAGAGTGTTCGGCGGTCGCGCGGGGGCTGGCGGTCACGTCGGTCGATGCGTTGGCGGGCGCGGAGAAGCTGTACGTGCACGTGGACCTGGATGTGCTGGATCCGACGGAGTTCGGCGGGCTCAACTACCCCGAGCCGGGCGGCTGGACGATCGCGCGGCTGGTGTCGTCGCTGGACGCGCTGGCGGCCTACGACGTCATCGGCGCGGGGATCACCGAGTGTGTGGGCAACCCGCGCGAGGTCGAGGTGCTCGAGCCGGTGCTGGCCGCGTTGGGTCGGCTTCTCGTGAGTGGTAATTAGGGTTCTAACCCGAATTACCACTCACGACGGGTAGGCCTTGCGGACCGCGTCGAGGGCGATGTCGAGGTTCGCGCCCAGGTCCTGGGCCCGGGTCGCGTAGTCGGCCGCCGCGGCCAGGAGCAGGGCCGCCGGGTCCGGGCGGTTCGCGGGGATCGTGATCACCGTGCCGCGGGCCCGCGCGGTCTCCACCCAGCCCGCCGTCTCCAGCTCGCGGTACGCGCGGGCCACCGTGCCCGACGCCAGGCCCAGGTCGCGGGCCAGCTGGCGGATCGGCGGCAGGCGCGTCCCCTCGGGGAGCGCGCCCGCCGTGGCCGCGCGGATGATCTGGTCGTGCACCTGCCGCCAGGGCGCCAGGCCGTTCTCGGTGTCGACGACGATCTTCACGCGAGCGCCGGGAGCCTCTTCAGCGGGGCGGTGACGGCCAGGAACGCGGCGATGCCCACCACGACGATCAGGAGCGACGCGAGGTTGCCCTGCGTCCAGCTGTCCGCCGTGCAGGTGGCGATGCCCAGCCCGATCGCGACGCGGGCGCTGCGGCAGCGCAGGGCCAGGTCGGCGCGCGGCTCCCCGGCCGGCGGGCGCCGCACGGCCAGCAGGGTGATCGCCCAGCAGACCAGCGTCGTGCCGACGGCGACCGCCAGCAGCGGCCACTGCCGGGTCAGGGCCAGGTGGACGATCGCGGCCGCCGACGCCAGCCCGCTGAGCACCAGGGCCCAGGCGGGGACGACGTCGCGCAGCGTCCGCCGGACGAGGACGGCTTCCCGCTGTGGCCCGCGGGTGGGCCGCTGGGCGAGCAGCTCGGCGATCAGGCCGCCGAGCAGCAGGGTGCCGACGATCGCGGCGCTGCCGTCGTTGCTGCCGAACAGCTGCGGGAGCCCCAGGTAGAGCCACGGGTACCAGAACCGGCGCCGCTTGAGGTAGCGGACGGCGATGGCCACCTCGGCGGCGTCCGGGTCCGGCACCCCCCAGCGCACGAGCAGGCGGGCCCCGCGCTTGTCGTTCGGCCACAGGATGATCAGGATCACCAGGCCGCCCAGGCCCATGACGAGCCCGACCGCGAGCATGTTGTCCCACGCCATGTCGTACCTCCCGCTTGTATCAACCACACGATACAAGCGACCGGGTCCGGGTGCGCGCCGGGCGGGTGGTTCGTCCGTTCGTACGTACATCCGGGTGCAGTCGGCGGGGTACTTGTCAGCATTTCTCATGAGTGCCTCGTGAACTTGTCACGAAGATGACAAGAAATCGGTTTCCCTTCGAAGGTGTGACACGTTCCGGGCTAGTTTTTCGATGTGTCCGGTGTCACCCCGCACCAGGCGCGGGGTGCTCGGCCGCGCGTCCGCGGGGCCTCTGGGGCGGAGCAAAGGAGCTGCGATGTCGGTGGAGCGCGGATTCGACCACCCCGCACCGCCGGCCGGACTGCCCCGCAAGCTCGCCGACATCCTCCGGCCCGAGCTGGCCAGCCTCGCCGCCGAGATCGTCGACGAGATCCGCGCGACCATCCCGGCCTACGCCCGCCCGCTCGACGGGCCCTACGGCAAGTCGATCCGCGCCGGCGTCGAATACGCGATCACGCTGTTCGTCGCGCAGATCGCCGACCCGACGGTGTCCAAGGAGCAGTCCCACGACGTGCACCACCGCCTCGGGCAGAACGAGATGCGCGAAGGCCGCAGCCTCGACACGCTGCAGTCGGCCTACCGGGTCGGCGCGCGGGTGTCGTGGCGGCGGATCATGCGTGTCGGACGGCGGAGCGGGCTCTCGTCGGCGGTGATGTCCCAGCTGGCCGACGCGATGCTGGCGTTCATGGACGAGCTCGCCTCCGTCGCGCTCGACGGCTACCTGGAAGCGAAGGCGCGCACGGCGGGCGCGCTCGACACCTGGCGCCGCAAGCTGCTCCACCTGATCCTCGAGACGCCGCCCGCGTCACCGAAGGCGATCGCCGAGCTGGCCCAGCTGATCGGCTGGACGGTCCCGACCGACGCGACCCCGGTGGCCGTCTGCCCGGCCGACGGCGTCGCCCCGGCCCGGCGCCACGCGGGCCTGGACGCCGACGTCCTCGCCGAGCTCGACACCCCCGACCCGAAGCTGGTCGTGCCCGGCCAGCTGGGCAGCGCCCGCCTGGCGACGCTGCAGGTGGCGCTCCCGGACTGCCGTCTCTCGATCGGCCCGTGCGTGCCGCTGGCCTCGGTCGCGGACTCCCTGCGCTGGGCCCGGAACGCGCTGCAGCTCACCGAACGCGGCGTCCTGGTGCCCCGCCCGGTGCTGCGGGCCGAGGAGCACCTGGCGACGCTGCTGGTCAACTCCGACACGGGCCTGGTCGGCACGTTGCGGCACCGGCTGTTCGCGCCGCTGGCGGACATGACGGGCAAGCAGCAGGAGCGGCTGCTGGAGACACTGCGGGCGTGGCTGGACAGCCAGGGCAACGTGGTGGAGATCGCGGAACGCCTCGGCGTCCACCCCCAGACGGTCCGCTACCGCATGCGCCAGCTCCAGGCGACCTTCGGCGACAGCCTGCGCGACCCGGGAGCCCGGTTCGAGATGGAGCTGGCGTTGCGCGCAGGCGCGGCCCCGTTGCCGTTGCGCTACCCGGTGAGCGACCTGCTGCCGGTCCCGCGCGCGGGCGCGATCCGTCCACAGTGGACGCCGAGCTAGCCGATCGGCATCGTGGGCGAGAAGCCGGCGTTCTGGCCCGGGGTCTGCGCGCAGACCAGGGTCGGGCCCGCGGGGGCGCCGTCCGGACGGTGCAGGGAAAGGATCAACGCCAGCCGGTCCGCGCGGAACGTGACGGTTCCCGATGCGGCCGCCTTGTGCGTCTGCCGGCCCCCGGCGAAGTCGATCGCCACCGGGTCGGGGCCCCACATCGCCGGTACGTCCGGTGCGGAGACGGTCGACGAGCGCGGCGCGTTCGCGGCCTCGACGAACGCCGCGGTGAAGCCGCCGGTGAGGCCGTCGTTGCCGCCGGCGGTGAGGTTCGCGTGGGCGGCCGGGGACAGCGTGACGCTGCCGGAGACGCCGGAAATCACGAAGGCGGCGCCGGGGCGACCGAGTCCGGGCCGGTGAACCGCTGCACCAGGGTGACGCGCTGCAGCGAGTTAGGTGATCGGGACGCTCGGGGTGAACGCCGGGTTCTGCGCCGGGCTGGTGACCTTGAGCGTGCAGTTCGACGTCCAGGGGACCCACGTTCCGCCGGCGCGGTGGAACTCCAGGGCCTCGGTGACGGTGGGACCCAGCGTGAACCCGACCGCGAACGCCGCGCCGGCGGTGAACACCTGGGGTGAACCGGTCACCGAGAAGGTGGTGATCGGCTGGGCGGGGAAGCCGCCCGCGATCGTCCCGGACGCGGGTGTCGCGCCCGAGACGGTGAACGTCGCGGCGATGGAGCCGCGCACCTGGTCGTAGCCGGCCGCGGTCAGCAGCGTGTGCACCGCGGCCGAGAAGGCCTGCGTCGCGGACGGCGTGACCGTGAAAGCCTGCCCGGTGTGGGGATCGGTCACCGAGAGGTGGGCCGTCAGCGTCGCCGGCTGCGGCGAGATTCCCGGGTACGTGCAGGTGTAGGTCAGCGCACCCGTGTTCGTGATCGTCGTCGCCCTCGCGGTTCCCGCCGTCACGCCCGTGACGAGCAGAGCCGCCGCGACGGCCGTTCCGATTCCCCTCATGAGTTCCCTCAGTTCGGCTTCTTGACCGCCTTCTGCGTGTTCTGGGTCTTCTGTGCCGTGGCGCTGCCGGGCGGTGGCGGGTTGGAGCCGTCCGGGCACTGGGTCTGGTCGGGTTCGGTGCAGGGCACCAGGTTGTAGGTGTCGACGAACGCCTGGTTGCCCGGGCCGGAGCTCATCCCGGTGAGCAGCGGGTTCAGGTCCTGGCCGCCGGCGCCGCAGCCGCGGAACGCCGGCAGCACGAAGCCCTTCGCCGGGTCGGTCCGGATGTGCCCGACGCTGAACGGGTCGTACGGGCCGCTCAGATCGAGCGACACCGGCGTCGCCGTCACGCAGTCGGGGCCGAGGTCGAGCGGGACGCCGTTGATCTTCGCTTCGCTCAGCCGCGCGATCACCGACAGCTGCGTGTCCAGCACGGGTTCGCCGGTGACCGGGTCGTCGTGCAGGCCGCCGGAGATGTCGATGAGCTTGCTGTCCTGGTAGTCGAGCGGCAGGAACTCGATGGTCGCCGTCACCGGCACGAACCCGAAACCGAGGAACGTGGCGGTGGCCGGCTTGAAGACGGTCGACCCGGTGACCTTGCGGTCGACGATCTCGCCGGTGTCGGGGTCGAGCGCCAGGATGAACAGCCCGTTGATCAGGAACGCGGGGTCGCTGACGACGGTGGCACCGAGCTTCGCGACGGTCGACGTCGTCAGGACGCTGACCAGGGCCAGCGGTGTGGGGATCTCCAGCGGCGGGGCCGGGTCGTCCAATGTGGACACTCCACCCGGGCCGGTCTGCTGCTTCTGCTTGGTACCCGGCGCGGCCTTCGGAAGCACCAGGATCTTGCCCAGCGTCGCCGGCTGGCCCGGGTCCAGGGTGCACGCGATGCCGGGTGCGGGCTGGGTGCTCGCGGTCGCGTCCGGTGGCGGGACGGCGGCCAGCGCGAGCGTCGGCGCGGTGACGTCGAGGGTGACCGGGCCGACGGTGTTGATCGCGATCCGCGGGACCGTGCCGGTCGCCGTCAAGGTGACGTCACCGGTCTCCGGCAGCGGGGTGGCCGCCACGGTCAGCGGGACCGGGACCTTCTCGGCGCGGTCGCTCTGGTGCACGGAGATGGTCGTGGCGACGGTGCCCTGGAGCGATCCGGCGGTGGCGCCGGCGGGGAGGAGAGCGAGCGCGACGTCGCGGGGGAGCGTGAACTTCGCGGAGAAGTCGCTGATCGTCGCGGCGGAGCTGGTCTTCGCCTGGGCGGGCAGCGTCGCCGACGTCTCGACGGTGAGCGCGCGCGAGCCGATCGGGTCGGCGAAGGGACAGGTCACCGAGACCGACGCCGTCGCTTTCGTGTCCGGCGGGACCGCCGGGGCGGGGGCGGCCGAACCGACCCCGGTCAGCGCGCCGTTCGCCGCGGACAGCAGGCCGGCGGCCGCCAGCGCGGACACCGTGACGGTGCGGGGCCGGACTCGACGTGGCATCGGGTTCCTCGGGTGTTCGGGAGCGGGAAACCGGGAAAGTCCCGGTGCGGACCCGTCGAGGGGGCCCGCACCGGGACGTCCGGTCAGGAGACGGTGATGCTCGGGCTGAACGAGGTGTTCTGCACCGGGCTCGTCGCCTTCAGGGTGCAGCTCATCGCCCACGGCGTCCAGGTGTTCGTGGACTTCTTGTGGAATTCCAGTGCCGCCGACAGCGAGCTCGTCAGCGACAGCGTGGCGGTGCCCGCGGCGGACGGCGCCGTCCAGTTCGGGATGCTGGACGTCGCGACCTGCGCGATGTTCACCGTGATCGCCCCGCCGGTCGGGTAGATCACCTGCGGGATGTTCAGCCCGGTCGCCGCCGGCTGCGACAGCGTGCCCGAGGACGCGCTGACCGGCACGCTGGCCGTGCCCCGGATGCCGTCGTAGCCGACCGCGGTGAGCAGCGAGTGGACGGTCGAGGAGATCGTCGCGGTGCCGTTCACGTTGCTCGGGGTGACGGTGGTGCTGTGCACGACCGAGCTCGGCGCGTCCAGGTGCGCGACGACCGCGACCGGCTGCGGCGAGATGCCCGGGAAGGTGCAGTTGTACGTGACGGGCGTCGTGCCGCCGGCGGTGTAGGTGATCGTCGCGGCCGACGCGACGCCGGCCGTCAGCACCGCGATGGCGCCGATGGCGGTCGCGGTGGTGGCGATACCGGCGGACAGCCTGCTGAGTCGGGACATGCCTTCATCTCCTTTGATTCAGTTCAGTCTCGGCTTTGGCTGATCGATTTTCTCGCCGCCGTGCCCCCATCGCGTTCACCCGACCCCATTGCCCCGGGTGGCGGGACGCGATTCACCGGCGTGCGAGGTGGAGGTCCATCTGCCGAAATCGAGGCTACTCGCCAGTTCAGTACGGAACAAGACTTCGTCCTTGCGTGGGTGAGGGCCCGTGCGGGTGTATCGATTTCTTGTGTCCCGCCGCGTAGGCTCGCCGAAGGATTTGGCGGATTGTGACAAAGAGCGGTCACGACGGCGAACCGCTGTGCCGAACGGTCTACCATTTGTGATCTTGCCGGGCAATGCCGGATAACGAAACCGGAGAAATGAGGCTACCGTGCCGGGTACTTCCCGTTGTGGACGGGTATCACTGAAGGGAGCCGCATTCGCGGTGGCCGTGGCGACGACCGCTTCGTTGTGCGCGTCGCCCGCGTACGCGGCCGGTGTCGGCGGCGTCATCGGCTGGGGCAAACCGGACTACGACGTCACGATCCCGCCGCCGGCGACGCTGGACGGGGTCACCGCCGTGTCGGCGGGCAGCACGACCGCGCTGGCGCTGAAGGGCGGCGCGGTCCTCGCGTGGGGCGCGAACAACTGGGGCGCCAACCAGGTACCCGCGGCGGCGACGTCCGGGGTCAGCCAGATCGCCTCCGGCTGGGGCCACGAACTGGCCCTCAAGAGCGGCAAGGTCCTGGCCTGGGGCAACAACTGGTACGGCCAGACCACCCTGCCCGCGTCGGTGGGCAGTGGCGTCATCGCGATCTCGGCGTCCAACATGCACAGTCTCGCCCTGAAACAAGGCGGGCAGGTGATCAGCTGGGGGACGCGGACCGACGTGCCGGCGGCCGCGCAGTCCGGCGTGAGCGCGATTTCCGCCGGTGGCGACCACAACCTGGCACTCAAGAACGGCGGCGTGCTGGCCTGGGGGAGCAACACCTACGGCCAGGCGACCGTGCCGGCCGGCCTGTCGTCCGGGGTCACGGCGGTCTCCGCCGGGTACCAGCACAGCCTGGCGCTGAAGGGTGGCCGGGTCTACGCGTGGGGCCGGGACAACTACCTGCAGGTCGACGTGCCGCCGGAAGCCCTGTCCGGCGTCGCGGGCATCGACGCCGGGTTCAACCACAACCTGGCGTACAAGACGAACGGGGACATCATCGTCTGGGGCTCGAACATCGTCGGGGAGTCGTCGCCGCTGACCTGCGGCCCGGTGTTCGCGGTGTCCGCCGGGGACAACGACAGTTTTGTGCTGAAGGCGGATCCGAACGCGGCTTGCTGAGCCGGCGGGTGGCGGGCCCGGAAGCCCGCCACCCGCGCTCGGATCAGGTGGCGTCGTTGGCGAGGTCGAGCGAAATCGTGTTGCCCGGCCCGGAAATCAGGGCGCCGAGCGCGATGTCGGCGATGAAGCAGTTGGTGAACTCGGGGATCGTGTAGGTGCCCTTGACGGTGAACGCGGGCGCGGTGATGTCGATGTCCTGCGCGCTCAGGTTCAGGTCGAGCGGGGTCTTCGTCTTGCAGCTGCCCGGCACGGTCGGCAGCGGGATGATCGGCACGATCGGACCGGCCCAGATGTCGTAGATCTCCATGTTGGCCTTGGCCTTGGTGACGAGGTTGCCGTCGGCGATCGAACCGGTGACCGGGCCGAGCGGCGTGACCTTCACCTTCGCCTTGATCCGGAAGATCCCGGACAGCAAGGAGATGTCGGCCTGCGCCGGCGGCAGCGTCAGGTTCGCGCTGAGCCCGACCGACCCGGTCTGGTCGTCGATCAGCAGGTTGCCCTTGAGGCTGCCGGGGCCGAGCTTCAGGGCGCTGCCGGTCTTCTTGACCGTGGAGGAGCCGGTGACCTTGTAGGACACCGCGATGGGAATGATGTCGGCCGACGCGGGTGTCACGGCGACCCCGGTCAGGACGACGGCCGCCGCCGACGTGAGCACAGCCAGTCTCTTCAGCTGCGTTGCCATGGACATAGTTGTTCTCCCTTGCGATTTTCCCGGCCGGTTCCGGATGCTTCCGGAACCGGTGAAGTGCGCTATTCGGTGGAACGGCGTCAGCGCGGTTCGAGTTCGGTGACGACCCAGCCGTCGCCGGTGTGTTCCGCGGTCACGGAAAGCTGGGCCGCGGCGCTGTCGGTTGCATTGTTGTCGGCGCGAACGGCTGATTGATCGAGAAAGACGAGTAACCGCGCGTGACCATTCCGGAGATCCTGCACGGCGATCGCCGAAACGCGAGAGGTGAGCACCAGTTTCTGCTGGGGCGCTTTCTCGCGGACCTGGGCGAAGAGCTTGTCGTAGGAATCCTTCGCGGCACCGCGCAGCACGGCCGCGGCGGCCTTCTCGGTGACGTCGGTCTTGTCGTAGGAATAGGAGAAGATCCGGTTCATGGCGAGCGTGACGGCCGAGGTGACGTCGGCGGTGGCGCCGACGTCGGTGAGGGCGAGGTTGCCGGCGGCCGGGTTCCCCGACGCGGACCGCGCTTCGAGGGTGAACCAGACGCCGGCCCCGGTCAGCAGGAGGGCGGCGGCCAGCAGGAGCGCGGGCAGCCGCAGCCAGGCCGGCCGCGGGGTCGGAGCGGCACTTTCACGTGAAAGTGCCGCTTCGGCGGAATCCGCTTCGTCCGCATCAGCTGCCTCGGGGACGACCTCGGGCTCGTCGGTCTCGGTCTTGGTCGCGACGGCGACGGCGACGGCGACGGTTTCGGTGTCGGTTTCGGGCTCGGCGACGAGGTCACGCTCGTCGGCTTCGTCGATCGCCGCGATCTCTTCCGTCCGGCTCATCACGCACCCACCGGCAGCTGGTCGAGCGCGCTCAGCTTCCAGCCGTCCGGAGTGCGCGTCAGCGCCGCCGCGAACCGGTTGCGCTTGACCGCCGGGGCCGTTCCCTGCTTCGCCATCGTGATCTCCACCGAGGCCAGGAGCTTCGCTGTGCCCGCGTGCTCGTCCAGCTCGCTCAACGCCGCGTCCAGGACGCGGCCCGTCGCCACCGTGGCGTTCGCCGCGAGGGTCTTCTTCGTCGTGTCGTCGGTGTGGGCCAGCTGGTCGTGCAGCGGGCCCGTCGACGCCGCCAGCCAGCGGCCGAGACCGCCGTCGACGTCGTGGTAGTCGAGGCTGCTCAGCTCCGTCACCAGCGTCCGGCCGCTGGACAGGGCGTCGTCGCGGGCGGCGCCGTAGGTCAGGGCCGGGTCGTTCGACGCCGAGTACCACGCGTAGCCCGACCCGCCCGCGAACACCGCCGCCGCCGCCACGAGCACCAGCGGCAGGTACTTCCGCTTCACCGCAGCCACAGCATCTCCTCGAGGCTCGTCGACGTCGCCTGGGTGCCGAACCCGAGCGGGCCGGTCAGCCCGCCCGGCACGGCCGGGGCCGGCACGGCCGGGTGCGGCGCGTTCTGCGTGCCGCGCACCGAGCTCTCGTTCCCGTACGGCAGCGTGCACGCCGCGTCGGTCCGGAACGGCAGCGGCGAGACGTCGGTGCTCGCCCGGTGCGGGGTGTCCTCGTAGCCCTGCCGGCACGGCGGCGGGTTGTCGAAGTTCAGCACCAGCCCCATCCGCAGCGCGTCACCCCGGTCGTTCAGCGCCGAGCCGACGGCCGCGACGGCCTTGGGCGTGTTGACCAGGAACTGCTGCTCGGCGTCGGTGCGGGTGGCGAACACCCGGGACGTCGTCAGCAGGTTGGCCAGCAGGATCGGCAGGCCCGGGTCGTTCTCCTTCAGCAGGCTCGAAAGCTCCGACGCCGCGGGCGGCGCGGTCGCGATCAGCCGCCGCAGGTCGCCGTCGGAGCTGGCCAGCTGCTGGGCGAACACCTTGGCGTTGCTGCTGAACGAGCGCCACTCGGCCGCGGAGTCGACCTGGGTGCGCAGCACGGTCGCGCCGTCGCCGATCAGCTTCGACGTCTGCGGCAGGTGCGTGCTCGCTTCCTGGGTGAACGTCGTCGCCGAGTCCATCAGCGTCTGCAGGTCCGGGCCGGCGCCGCGCAGGGCGTCGTCGAGCTCGTTCACCACCGTGCGCAGGTCCTGCGTCGGCACGGACGCGGTGAAGGAGTCCAGGTCCGTCAGCAGGTTGTTCACCGGCAGCGGCAGCGTCGTCGACTCGCGCCGGATCACCGAACCCTGGGCCAGGTACGGCCGGTCGGACGTGCGCGGCTGCAGGTCGACGTACTGCTCGCCGACCGCGGACCGGTTCGCCACCACGGCCTGGGAGTTCTCCGGGATCGGCGGGGCGCCGTCGTCGATGAGCAGGTCGGCCTCGGTGCCGGTGGTGGTGAGCCGCAGCTCGCCGACCCGGCCGACGGCGACGCCGCGGTAGGTCACCTCGCCGTTGGTGAAGAGACCGCCGCCTTCGGCCAGTTCCAGCTTGACCGTGTAGCTGCCGGAGCCGAACAGCCGGCCGAGGCCCGCGTAGTTCGCGCCCACGAACGCCGTGGTGGCCAGGGCGATGATGACGAACAGGACCACCTGGACCCGCACTCTGCGCGTCAGCATCAGCGGCCTCCGGAGACGCGGGCTTCGCCGCTCGGCAGCGGGAGCGTCGGCAGGCCGGGCGGGACGCCCTGGCCGGACGGCGGCAGCGGCACGCCGGCCGCCGGGATCATCGACGTGTAGACGTTGATGTAGTCGCCCTTCACCGCGGGGAGCACCGAGTCGGGGAACGGGAAGGTCGGCAGCATCTGCAGCGACTGCGGCAGGTCGTCGCCGGCCTTGGCCAGCTGCTGCAGGATCGGCGCGAGCGAGCGCAGGTCGGCGACCAGGTCGTCGCGGCTGCGGTCGACGACGTCGGTGGCCACCGTCGAGAGCCGGTCGAGCGACTGCAGCATCGAGACGAGCTGCGTGCGCTGCTCGGTCAGGGACTGCAGGCCCGGCGTCAGGTCGGTCAGCGCGCCGGACACCTGCTCGTGGCGGTTGGCCAGCGTCGCCGACAGGCGGTTGAGGCCGTCGAGCGCCTCGGTGATGTCCGAGCGGTGCGCGTCCAGGTCGGTCATCAGGCTGTCGACGCCGCCCAGGAACGAGCGGATCTGCTCCTCGTTGCCGTCCATCACCTTCGACAGCTCGCGGTTGATCGTCTGCAGCTGCCCGATCCCGCCGCCGTTGAGCAGCAGGGACAACGCGCCGAAGATCTCTTCGAACTCGGGGTTGCGGTTGGTGCGGTCCAGGGTGATCGTGGCGCCGTTCCCGAGCCGCGGGCCGCTCTGCGCGGCCGTGGTGTCGTCCGGCGGGGCCAGCTCGACGAACTTCTCGCCCAGCAGGCTGGACTGGCGCAGCCGCGCAACGGCGTTCGCGGGCAGCACGACGTCGCCGTTGACCTCGAGCACGGTCTCGGCCGTCCAGCCGTCGGTCCCCAGCCGGATCTCCCGGACGCGCCCGACCGGGACGTCGCCCACCTTCACCGCGGCCTGCGGCACGAGGTCGAGGACGTCGGCGAACTGCACGGTCACGTCGTACGGGTGGGCGCCGACGTCGGCGCCACCGGGCAGCGGCAGGTCGTAGACGCCCTTGAACTCACCCGACGAGCAGCCGGTGAGCAGGAGGCAGCCGACGACCGCGGCGGCGAGGGCCCGCTTCATCGCCCACCCCCGTTGGTGTAGATATCGCCGGTGACCGGCAGCGGAAGCTCCTGGTAGTAGTCGAGGTTCGCCCGGCCGAGCAGCCGTCCGGTGTTCGGGTCGACCGCGTTGAGCACGTTCGTCACGGCCAGCGGGACGGCGTCGAGCGTGCCGGCCAGCGACGCGCGCTGGTCGACGAGCGTCTGCGTCGTCGTCACCAGGTTGTCCACATTGGCCTTGAGCGCGCCGCGGTTGTCGCGGATGAACCCCTGGATGTCACCGAGCGCGCGGCCGAGGCCGTCGAGGGCGTGGGCCAGCTCGCCGCTGTTGGCGGCCAGCGTGCTCGACACCTGTGAGAGCTGCTGGTTGACGCTGCTGACCTGCTGGTCGTTGGTCGAGAGCATGGTCGTGAACTGCTGCAGCTCGTCGACGGTGCCGAACAGGTCACCCGAGTTGCCGGCCAGCGTGCGGGCCAGCTGGGCGAAGTTCTTGACGCTGTCGTTGAACGCCTGGCCGTTGCCCTGCAGGTTCGCCGCGCCGGTCTTCAGCAGGTCCGACAGCGCGCCCTGGGAGTTGGCGCCGTTCGGGCCGAGGGCCTTGGTCAGCGAGTCGAGGCTGGCGTAGAGCTGGTCGAGCTCCACCGGCGTCGCCGTGCGCTGCACCGGGATCGACGCGCCGTCCGGCAGCCGCGGCCCGCCGCGGGCCGGCTTGGCGAACTGGACGTAGCGGTCGGCGACGACGCTGGGCGCGATCACCAGGACCGTCGTGTCCTGCGCGACGCCGACCGAGCCGTCGACGCTCATGTCGACCTGCACCTGCTCGCCGCGCGGGGTGACGGCGTCGACCTCGCCGATCCGGACACCGAGTACGCGGACGTCGGAGCCGGGGTAGACGCCGACCGCGCGCGAGAAGAACGCCGTGACGTGGTGCTGGCCGCTGCCGGCGAACACCCACCACAGCGCGGCCGTCACGACCAGCGCGAGCAGCAGGGCGGCGGCGATGAACCGGCTGGTCAGGACCCCGGCCCTGGTGGTGGTCAGTGCGCTCACTTGGTCCCTCCCGGGTTCTTCGGCGGGACGCACGGGTCGTGGTTCTCGGGCAGCAGGCCGCAGAGGTAGGCGTCGATCCAGTGGCCGTTGCCGGTCGTGTTGGTGACGACGCGGAAGTACGGCCCGGCCAGCTGCAGACCCTTGGTCAGGTTGTCGTTCTGCCGCTTGAGCAGGTCCGTCACCTGCTTGAGCGCCTCCAGCGCCGGCTTGAGCTGCGCGGTGTTGTCCTGCACCAGCCCGCTGAGCTGGTCGGCGAGCCGGGCCGAGCCGGTGAGCAGGTCGTGGATCGCGTCGCGGCGCCGGTTCAGCTCGGTGAGCAGCAGGTTGCCGTCGTCGATCAGCTTCTCGAAGTCGTCGTTCGAGTTCGCCAGGGTCGTGGTCAGCGTCCGGGCGTTGGCCAGCAGCTCGGAGATCTGGCTGTCGCGGCTCGACACCGTCTTCGACAGCTGGGACAGCCCGTCGAGCGCGCTGCGGACGTGCTCGGGGGAGTTGCGGAAGGTGTCCGACAACGTCGTGAAGCTGTCCGCGAGCTGCTTGGTGTCGATCGAGCCGACGGTGTTCGCGAGCCCGTTGAAGGCGTCGGTGACGTCGTAGGGCGTGACGGTCCGGGTCCGCGGGATCGCCTGGTCCGGGTTCTGCACGGCGTCGCCGCTCGGATCGAGCGCGAGGAACTTGCGGCCCAGCAACGTCTTGATCTTGATCTGGACGGACGTGCGGTCGCCGACCCAGGCGTCCTTGACCCGGAACGACACGAGCACGTGGTCGTCGGCCAGCGCGACGTCGCGCACCTCGCCGACCTTGATGCCGGCGATCCGGACCTCGTCGTCGGCCTGCAGGCCGGCCGCCTCGGAGAACTCGGCCTCGTACGTCGTGCCGCCGCCGACGATCGGCAGGTTGTCGTAGTTGAACGTGACGGTGAGCAGCGCGGCCAGCGCGACGCTGCCGAGCACGCCGAGGACGAGCGGGTTGCGCTCCTTGAAGGACTTCACGACTCACACCTCGGCGTCGGGACGTAGACACCGCGCTGGGGCGTGGTTTCCAGGGTGGCGCGGCAGAGGAAGAAGTTCATCCACGAGCCGTAGGAGGCGACCCGGCCGATCTCGGTGAACTTGACCGGCAGGTTCGTCAGGAAACCGTCCACATCGGACTGGTTCTGGGCCAGGTTCCCGGCGACGCCCTGCAGCCCGGCGATGCTGGCCTTGAGCGGCGGGCGGGCCTGCTCGAACAATCCGGCGGTGGACTGGGTGAGGTCGCCGATGCCGCTGATGGCGTCGCCGATCGCGGCGCGGTCGCCGGCCAGTCCGGACACCAGCTGCCGCAGCGTGGAGACCAGGTTCGCGAGCGCGTCACCCTTGCCGTTGACCGTCTTCAGGACCGTGTTGAGGTTCCCGATCACCTCGCCGATCACCTGGTCGCGCCCGGCGAGGGTGGTGGTCAGCGAGCCGGTGTGGGCGAGCAGGCTCTCGACGGTGCCGCCTTCACCCTGCAGCACCTGGACGATCTCGCCGGAGAGCTCGTTGACGTCGTTGGGCGAGAGCGCCTGGAACAGCGGCTTGAAGCCGTTGAACAGGTCGGTGAGGTCCAACGCGGGCGTCGTGCGGTCCAGCGGGATCTCGCCGCCCTCGGGCAGCAGGTCCCGCGTCGCGGTGGTGCCGCGTTCGAGCGCGATGTAGCGCTGCCCGACCATGTTGCGGTACTTGATGACCGCGTGGACGTCGGCGGGCAGCCGGCGGCCGCTGTCGAGGGAGAACCCGATCCGCGCCCGGTTGTGGTCGCTGATGTCGAGTGACTCGACCTGGCCGACCCGGACGCCGGAGATGCGCACGTCGTCGCCGACGTTGAGCGAGGTGGCGTCGAGGAACTTCGCCGAGTACGGCTTCGCGTCGCCGAGGCCGGAGTTCGTGATGGAGATGGCCAGCAGCGTCGTGGCGAGCGCGGTGACGACGATGAAGATGAGGCTCTTGATCAGCGGGGAGGCGATGTTCCTCACTTGAGCTTCACCTCCGTGCCGCGGTAGAGCGGGCCGACGAGCACGCTGCTCCAGCCGGGCACCTGCGCGTCCGGCACGCCGATCGACGGCGCGACGAGCGTGGCGAGCAGCTGCTGTTCCTGCGGCGAGTTCGCGACGCCGAGGTCACCCTGGCCACCGGGCAGCAGCGGGTGGCCGGCGGCACCGGGGGTGGCCGCGGCGGTGCCGGCGGTCGGGGCGACGCCGGAGGGGTAACAGCGGGGCTCGCCGCCGTCGGTGAAGCGCGGGTCGTCCTTGCCGGGCAGGTACTTGCCGCTGTCGGCGGTCACCGCGACCTCGGCGTGCAGGCCCGGTTCGTTCGTGCCCGCGCCGAGCACCTTGTCCATGGATCCCCTCAGGGCGTTCAGCGAAGCGAGGGTGCAGGCGAAGCTGGGGGAGTACTTCGCGGCGATCTCCAGCGGCGCGCGGCTGTCGGCGGCCAGGGAGATGAGGTTGTCGTGGTTGTTCTGCAGGAACGTCGTGATCTCCTGCGACGACGACGTCACCTGCTGGTAGACCCCGGCCAGGTCGGCCTGCTTCTCCTTGACCGTGTTGAGCGTGACGGCGGAGGCGGTGAGCGCGTCGAGCAGGTCGGGCGCGATGTCGCCGTACACCTGGGAAACCGTGGCCAGGTCCCGGATGTCCGAGGTGAGCTGCGGCAGGTTGGGGTTGAACTCCTTGAGGTAGCTCGCGGCCGTGTCGATCGTCTGCCCGAGCTGCTCGCCGCGGCCCTGCAGCGCCGTCGACACCGCGGTCAGCGTCGTCGCGAGCTTCTGCGGCTGGACGGCCTTGAGCAGCGGCAGCAGGTTGTCGAACACCCGCTCCAGCTCGATCGCGTTGGCCGAGCGGTCCTGCGCGATGACGTCACCCGCGCTCAGGTGCGGGCCCTGGTCGCCGTCCGGGATGGACAGCTGGACGTACCGCTCGCCGAACAGCGTCTTCGGCACCAGCAGCGCGGAGACGTCCTTGGGCAGCAGGGAGACCTTGTCCGGCTCCAGCGCCAGCGCCACTTCGGCGCCCTCGGGCGTCGCCTTGACGTCGCGGATCTCGCCGACCAGCACGCCGCGGGCCTTGACCTGGCCGCCGGGGGAGAGCTGGTTGCCGATGCGGCTCGCCTTGAGCGTCACCGGCACCGTGGCGACGAAGTCCTTGTCGTAGACCTTGATGGACAGCGTGACCAGCACGCCCATCACGACCAGGAACAGCACCCCGGCGGTGCGGACCCCGGCCTTCCGGCGGGTATCGCGTCTCATCCGGCCACCTGCACGGTGGTCGTCGCGCCCCAGATGGCCAGGGACAGGAAGAAGTCGAGGACGCTGATCGCGACGATCGCGGTGCGCACCGCGCGGCCCACGGCGACGCCGACACCGGCCGGGCCGCCGCTCGCGCGGAAGCCGTAGTAACAGTGCGCCAGGACCACGACGACGCTGAACACCAGGACCTTGCCGAACGACCAGAGCACGTCGCCGGGCGGCAGGAACAGCAGGAAGTAGTGGTCGTAGGTGCCCGCGGACTGGCCGAAGAACCACACGGTGATCTGCCGCGAGGCGAGGTAGCTCGAGAGCAGGCCGATCGCGTAGAGCGGGATGACGGCGAGGAAACCGGCGATCACCCGCGTCGTCACCAGGTACGGGACGCTCGGGATGCCCATGACCTCGAGCGCGTCGATCTCCTCGGAGATGCGCATCGCGCCGAGCTGCGCGGTGAAGCCGCAGCCGACGGTGGCGCTCAGCGCGAGACCGGAGACGAGCGGCGCGATCTCGCGGGTGTTGAAGTAGGCCGAGACGAACCCGGCGAACGCCGACGTGCCGACCTGGTTGAGAGCGGAGTAGCCCTGCAGCCCGACGACCGTGCCGGTGGCGACGGTCATCCCGATCATCACGCCGATCGTGCCGCCGATGACGGCGAGCGCGCCGCTGCCGAAGCTGACCTCGGCCAGCAGCCGGACGATCTCGCGCAGGTAGCGGCGGATCGCCCGCGGGATCCAGGCGATCGCGCGCAGGAAGAACAGGATCTGGTCGCCGAGGGTGTCGAGGAACCCGAACCGGCGGTCGACGGCTTCGCGCACCCGCGCGGACTTGGGGACTTCCGTGGTGGTCACGTTCAGCTCCCCTTGGGCGGCACGAGTTGCAGGTAGACGGTGGTGAGCACCAGGTTCAGCACGAACAGCAGCAGGAACGTGATGACCACGGACTGGTTGACCGCGTCGCCGACGCCCTTCGGCCCGCCCTTGGGGTTGAGCCCGCGGTAGGAGGCGACGACCCCGGCGACGAAGCCGAAGATGAGCGCCTTGATCTCACTGATCCACAGGTCGGGCAGCTGGGCGAGGGCGGAGAAGCTCGCCAGGTACGCGCCCGGGGTGCCGTGCTGCATGACGACGTTGAAGAAGTAGCCGCCGAGCACGCCGACGACGCTCACCATGCCGTTGAGGAAGATCGCCACGCCCATCGCGGCGAGCACCCGCGGCACGATCAGGCGCTGGACCGGCGAGACGCCGAGCACCTCCATCGCGTCGATCTCTTCGCGGATGGTCCGCGAGCCCAGGTCGGCGCACATCGCGCTGCCGCCGGCGCCGGCGATGAGCAGGGCCGTCACGATCGGGGCGGCCTGCTGGATGATGGCCAGCACGCTCGCCGCGCCGGTGAACGACTGTGCGCCGATCTGTGTGGTGAGGGACCCGATGTGCAGCGCGATGACCGCGCCGAACGGGATCGACACCAGGGCCGTCGGCAGGATCGAGACGCTCGCGATGAACCAGAACTGCTGGATCAGCTCGCGCGTCTGGAAGGGACGCCGGAACGTCAGCCGGACGACGTCGAGGCCGAGCGCGTAAAGCCGCCCGGTCTGCCGCAGTGCGGCGGCCCCGGGGAACGACGTCGTCGTCGTCCGTTCGGCCATTCGAGTGCCTCCCCAGTGTTTCGCGGGCACGACGAATACACCCGAGGTGAGTAAATGAACTGGTCCGAACGGGCTATCTCATGTCGGCCATTCACGGTCTCGGGGGTCACCGTGCCGTTTCCTACTGGTCGGTACGCTAACCACGGCCCTGCTGGGAGACAAGAACTTGAGCATGATCACGCGGTCACGGCCTGGTAACCGCGCATTTCTTGTCAATTACTGACAAACGGCCCGGATCTTGTTGTCAACCGAGGAGAGGAAATTCCCGCCCCGGGCGCAAGCACTGTTCACCCCTGCGCAGTCCGGCCCATTCCCGGCACCCACGTCTACCCGAATGGACGACACATCAACCCTGCCGGACGACCCGCCCGGCAGGGTATGTGCAAGAGCGACGTCCGTCCAGGCACGCGACCCGACCCTCCAGGCACGCGAACCGACCCTTCCAGTACGCGTGTTCGCCGGAGTTGTCCGGAACGCCGACACGCGTGATCGCGAAGCCGACACGCGTGATCAGGAGGTCGACACGGCGGCACCGGTAACGCCACGCCGTGTCGACCCTTCAGTCACGCGTGTCGACCCGCGGATCACGCGTGTCGACCCTTCAGTCACGGGTCAGGACTTGAGGCCGGCGATCAGCTCGTAGGAGCGGACGCGGTCCGCGTGGTCGTGGACCATCGTCGTGATCATCAGCTCGTCGGCGTCCGTGTCGTCGAGGAGCTGCTGGAGTCCCTTGTGGACCGTCTCCGGCGAGCCGATGATGCTCGAGCCGAAGCGGTCGGCGAGGAACGCGCGGTCCATCTCGGTGTACGGGTACTCCGCCGCCTCCTCGGGCGTCGGCATGGCGATCGGCCGGCCGCGGCGCAGGCTGAGGAACGTCAGGCCGGACGGCCCGGCCAGGAACTGGGCGCGCTCGTCGGTCTCGGCGGCGACCACGGACGTCCCGAGCATCACGTACGGCTCGTCGAGCGCACCGGGCCGGAAGTTGTCGCGGTAGAGCTGCACCGCCGGGATCGTGTTCTCCGCGGCGAAGTGGTGCGCGAAGGAGAACGGCAGCCCGAGCCGCCCGGCGAGCTGCGCGCTGAAGCCGCTCGAACCCAGCAGCCAGACCGGCGGCTGGTTGCCCTCGGCGACGGCGGCGTTGACCCCGCGGGCCTCCGAGTGGGTGAAGTAGCCGATCAGCTCCTGCAGGTGCTCCGGGAAGTTCTCCGCCGACAGCCCGCCCGGCCCGCGCAGCGCGAGCGCCGTCCGCTGGTCGGTGCCCGGCGCGCGGCCGATGCCCAGGTCGATGCGGCCCGGGTGGAACGCCTCCAGGGTGCCGAACTGCTCGGCGACGACCAGCGGCGCGTGGTTGGGCAGCATGACCCCGCCGGAGCCGACGCGGATGCGCTCGGTCGCGTCGGCGACGTGCCCGATCAGCACCGCCGTCGCCGAGCTGGCGATGCCGGGCATGTTGTGGTGCTCGGCCAGCCAGTAGCGGTTGAAGCCCAGCCGCTCGGTGGCGCGGGCGAGGTCGAGGGTGTTGCGCAACGTCTCCCCGATGCTGATCCCCTCGGACACCGGGGACAGATCGAGCACGGACAGCGGCACTTCAGGCAGTGAGCTCACAACCGGGGTCAACGCCCCGGTGCGCCGATAACTTCCCGCAACGCCGCCGGATCGCCGCCGCGCCAGGCGACGACGCCGTCCGGGCGCACGAGCAGCGCGTCCTCCGTCGCCTCCGCACAGGTGGCTGTGACGATCTTCACGCGCGATCCGGCGGCTTCCCGCAGGTCGGCGCGGTCCGTGAAGTCGAACAGCACGGTCCGGGCGGCCCGCATGATCTCCGCCACGCGAGTCGTCTCACCGTCGACCGTCAGCGCCAGATCGGGGACGTACGGCAGGTCGTCGGCGTCCCGCAGCAGCCCGGCGAGGTGCCGCGTCGGCTCCTCGAACGCGGCCAGCTCGCCGAAGAGCGTCCGCAGCGCGTCGCCGTCCTCGCCGGTCAGCCGTTCGAGCAGGGCCTGGACGCGGGTCTGGGTCACCGTCCGCGCGGCCACCGGGTGCCGTTCGTCGTGGTAGCTGTCGAGCAGGTCGTCGCCGGCTTCGCCGCGGACGACGGCGGCGAGCTTCCAGCCGAGGTTGACGGCGTCCAGCAGCCCGACGTTCAGCGCTGAGCCCCCGGCCGGGAAGACGTGCGCGGCGTCGCCGGCCAGCAGGAACCGCCCGGCCCGGTAGCGCTCGGCGAGCCGAGCCTGGCTGACCGTCCGCGACAGCCAGAGCGGCTCGCCCAGCGGCAGTTCGGCGCCGAGCACCCGCCGGACGCTCTCGCGGAACTCGCCGAGCGTCGGCTCGCCGGACGGCTCCGGCGCCACCTCGCGGACGCCGGCGATGACCACGCCCGGCGTCAGCGACGTCACCAGCACCCGCCCGGCCGGACGGCGATTCCAGCCCCGCTGCAGACCGTGAGCTGTGGTGAAGAGGTCGAACGGCTGGTCGGTCCGGAAGTGCCCGAGCCGCAGCAGCTCGTCGTCGGTCGTGCCAGGGAAGCCGATGCCGGCCAGTGCGCGGACGCGGCTGTGCGCGCCGTCGCAGCCGACGACGTACTTCGCGGCCAGCCGGTACTCGCCGTCCGGGCCGCGAACGGTGTCGACGTCCAGGAGTTCGTGCCCGCGCCGGATCTCGACGCCGAGTTCGACGGCGCGTTCGGCCAGCAGCGTCTCCATCTTGGGCTGTTGCAGCATCAGCCCGCGCAGCGGCGGCTTGCCGAGCTTCGTGAAGTCCAGCGGCACCGGCCCGAACGGGAACCCGGGGAACGGCCCGGCGAAGGCCGCCGCGGCCGTGAACCGCTCGAGCAGCCCCCGGTGGTCCAGCTGCTCGACGATCCGGCCGCCGAGCCCGTTCGCGCGCGGCCGCTCGTCCGGGGTCGCTCGCCGGTCGAGGACCACGGCCGTGACCCCGCCGAGCCGCAGCTCCGCCGCCAGCATCAGGCCCACCGGGCCCGCTCCGATCACTGCGACATCCATGACGCCTCCTTCTGCTCTGTCAGTTTGAACTGACGTCCTGTGTCAGGCTAGACTGACATGCCATGGAGGCGGAAGAGCTTTCGGGCCGGGTTTCCGAAACCGACCCCGCGGTCGCGCTGCGGGCCGTCGGCGCGCTGCACCGGCTCGCCGAGCAGGTCGAGGCGGCGGCGATCGCGCACGCCCGGGACCGCGGCTGGTCGTGGGAGCAGATCGGCGACGCCCTGGGCGTGGCCCGGCAGTCGGTGCACACGAAGCACGGGAAGTGAGGGCCGGATGATCGCCAAGAGCCCGTTCGCCTCGGTCGTCGCGGAGGCCCTGGAGGAGTCCCGCCGTCGCGGCGACCGCCGTCTCGGCACCGAACACCTGCTGCTCGGCCTGCTCCACAACGCCGACTGCGCCCACGCCCTCGGCGTCGACCTGGCCGCGGCCCACGCCGCCCTCGACCGCCTGGACCGCGAAGCCCTGACGGCCCTGGGCATCGACGTCGAAGGCCTCCGCCCGGCATCCGCCCCCCGGCGACGCGCGAAGCTGACGCCGGGAGCGCTGACGTCGAACGCCCGGGCGGTGGTCAACGAAGCGATCCGCGGCGTGCCGCGGCGCCGGGATCCGGTGGAACTGCTGCGGGCGCTGTTGTTGGTGGCCCGGCCGGATCCGGCCGCGGACTTGTTCGCCGCGCTCGGCGTCGACCAGGAAGAAGTCCGGCGCCGATTGTGAAATCCGCCTTTTCCCTCTGAGTGATGTCCGACCGGATACCGTGTGGCGCACCGGAACCGCAAAGGAGGACGGGTGCCGCGTCCGGAGCGACCGCTGGATCCCGGGGACGACCTGCTCACCGACTTCGCCGCCGATCTCCGGCGATTGCGCGAGAGCGCCGGGAATCCCACCTACCGCGAGCTCGGCCGGCGCGCGCACTACTCGGCCGGCACGCTCTCCGAGGCCGCCGGCGGGCGGAAACTCCCCAGCCTGGCCGTGACTCTGGCCTACGTCCGCGCCTGCGGCGGCACCCCCGATGACTGGGAAAAGCGCTGGCACGAGGTCGCGGACGACCGGAGCGGTGCCGATTCACCAGTCGAGCCGGAAGCGGGGGAATCGCCGCCGTACGTCGGCCTGGCCGCATTCGGGGCCGCCGACGCGAGCCGGTTCTTCGGCCGGGAACGACTGGTCGAAAAGCTCACGACACGCCTTTCGAGACAGCGTTTTCTCACCGTCCTCGGCGCGTCCGGTTCGGGCAAGTCCTCCCTGCTGCGCGCCGGCCTCCTCCCCGCCGTCCGCGGCCACGTCGTGCTGCTCACCCCGGGCGCCCGGCCGCTGCAGGAGTGCGCCGTCAAGTTCGCCGCCGCGCTCGGTGTCGCGCCCGGCGCGCTGCTCGACGACTTCACCGCCCACCCGCGCAACCTCGGCCTCGCCGCACGGCAATTGGCCGACGGCGGCGAAGAAGACGTCGTCCTGGTCGTCGACCAGTTCGAAGAGGTCTTCACGCTCTGCCAGGACGCCGGCGAGCGCGCCGCGTTCCTCGCCGCGCTGGTCACCGCGACCACCGAACCCGCCAGCCGGACCCGGGTCGTGCTCGGCATCCGCACCGACTTCTACACCCACTGCGCGCGCCACGCGGACCTCGCCGAAGCCATGCAGGACGCGCAGGTCCTCCTCGGCCCGATGACGACCGAAGAGCTGCGGCAGGCGATCTCGCGCCCCGCCGTCGACGCCGGTTACCGCGTCGAGAACGCGCTGGTGTCCCGGCTGGTCGCGGACGCCACCGGCCAGCCCGGCGTGCTGCCGCTGCTCTCGCACGCGCTGCTCGAGACGTGGCGACGCCGTCGCGGCACCACCCTCACCCTGGCGGGTTACGAGTCCACCGGCGGCATCGAACGGGCCGTCGCGCAGACGTCCGAAGGCACGTTCGCCACGCTTTCCGCGCGCCAGCAGCGTTTGGCGCGGCAGATCTTCCTCCGGATGACCGCGCTCGGTGAGGGCACCGAGGACACCAAGCGCCGGCTCAGCCGCGACGAGCTCGACACCGAGGACGACGACACCGCCGTCGTCCTCGCCGAACTGGCCGCGGCCCGGCTGGTCACCCTCGACGACACCGGCATCGACATCGCGCACGAGGCCCTCATCCGCGGCTGGCCGCGGCTGCGCGAATGGCTCACCGAAGACCGCGAAGGCCTGCGCGTGCACCGGCAGCTCACCGAGGCGACCGACGCCTGGGAATCGGTCGAGCGCGACCCCGGCTGGCTCTACCGCGGCACCCGGCTCGCGATCGCGCGGGAATGGGCCGCGCGCCAGGACTCGGTGCTGTCCCAACGGGAACGGCGGTTCCTCGACGCCAGCCTCGCCGTCGAGCACGCCGAGCAGCAACGCGAACGGCGTCGCACGCGGCGGCTGCGTCAGCTGGTCGCGCTCTTGGCCGTGCTGCTGGTCTTCGCCGTCGGCGCGACGGTCTACGCGGTGCGCGCCGAGTCCACGGCGACCGGCCAGCGCAACAGCGCGCTCGCCCAGAAGGTCGCCGGCCAGGCGCTGGCCATGCGCGCCACCAACCCCGCGCTCGCCGCGCAGCTCGCGCTCGCCGCGTACCGCCTCGACCCGGCCGCCGACGCGCGCGGTGCCGTCCTCGGAATGTTCGCGACGCCGTATTCGACGCGGCTCACCGGGCACACCGGCCGGATCAACACCGTCGCCCTGCGGCCGGACGGGCAGGTGCTGGCCACCGCGAGCTGGGACGGCACGGCCCGGCTGTGGGACGTCCACGACCCGCACCACCCGGCGCCGCTCGCCACGCTGAGCGGGCACACCGGCAACGTCAACAACGTCGCCTTCGCCGCCGACGGCCGGACCGTCGCCACCGCGGGCTTCGACGGGACCGTCCGGGTCTGGGACGTCACCGACCCGCACCGGCCCGGGCCCGGCGTCATCGTGGAACGCCACGAGGGCAAGGCGTACGCGGTCGCGTTCAGCCCCGCCGGCCTGCTGGCCACCGGCGACGTCGACGGCACGCTCCGGCTGTACGACACCGCGAGCCGCAAGCAGGTGGGGGAGCTGGCTGGGCACACGTCGTACGTCAACAACCTGGCCTTCAGCGCCGACGGCAAGCTGCTGGCCTCGGCGTCGGCGGACAAGACGGCGCGGCTCTGGGACGTCGCCGGCCGCCGCCCGCTCGGCGTCGCGACCGGGCACACCGACGTCGTGCACTCGGTGGCCTTCAGCCCCGACGGCCACACGCTCGCGACGGCGAGCGCCGACCAGAGCGCGCGGCTGTGGGACGTCACGGATCCGACGCGGCCGGCGCAGCTTTCCGCGCTCCTCGCGCACAAGGCGATCGTGCGGTCGGTCGCGTTCACCCCCGACGGGCGCACCCTCGCGACCACCGGGTTCGACCGCACCGCGCGGCTGTGGGACGTCGCCGACCCGCGGCGGCCGCGCGAGCTGGCGCCGCTGCCGGGGCACACCGGCGCCGTCGGCTCGGCGGTGTTCAGCCGGGACGGCAGAACTCTGGCCACGGCCAGCGACGACCAGACCGCCCGGCTCTGGGACCTGCCCGGGCCCGCCGTCCCCGCGCACACGGACAAGGCGTGCGACGTGGACTTCGGCCCCGGCGGCCTGCTCGTCACCGGCGGCTACGACAAGACGGTGCGGCTGCGCGACCTGGGCACGGTGCGCCCCCTGGCCACGATCGGCGGCTTCGGCGACGCGGTCTGCGGCGTCGCGATCAGCCCCGACGGCCGGACGCTGGCCACCGGCAGCTGGGACCACACGATGACGCTGCGGGACATCACCGACCCGGCGAAACCCGGGCCGCCGGTGGTGTTTTCGCGGCCGGGCGACGACATCGACGCGGTCGCGTTCAGCCCGGACGGCCGGCTCCTGGCCACCGCGGGCGAAGGGCACACGGCCCGGCTCTGGGATCTCGCCGACCGCGCGCACCCGGTCGAGATCGCGCGGCTCGAGGGCCACGCCGACGACGTCCACACCCTCGCCTTCAGCCCCGACGGCCGGACCTTGGCCACCGCGGGCTGGGACCACACGGCGCGGCTGTGGGACGTCTCGGCGCCGCGCGCGCCGAAGCCGCTGGCCAAGCTCGAAGGGCACACGGACACGATCTTCTCGATCGCCTTCAGCCCCGACGGCAAGCGCGTCGCCACGGCGAGCGCCGACCGCACGGTCCGGCTGTGGGACGTCGCACCCGCGCGCCCGGCAGCGGTGCTGACCGGGCACACGGACATCGTCATGGCGGTGTCGTTCAGCGGCGACGGCCACACCCTCGCCTCCGGCGGCTACGACCGCACGATCCGGTTGTGGGACGTCGACACGGCGGCGCCGCGCGCGGTCCTGCCCGAGGAACGCGACCGCGTCTACGCCGTGCGGTACGCCCCGGACGGTCACACGCTCGCCGGAGCCATCGCGGACGGCACGGTCCGGGTGCAGGAAACGGATCCCGGCCGCGCGGCCGAGCGGATCTGCGCGATCGCGGCCCCGCGCATCACCCCGGACGAGTGGACGGCGAGCCTGCCGGGCCTGGACTACGCGCCGCCCTGTCCTTGACTTGCGCTGCCCCTGAACGGCGTAACGACGTTGTTCGGCGTTGTTGTTCGGTAGCCGATCGCGGACACCGAACAACCCGGATCGGCTAGACATGGCCTCGGACGGACGCGTCCCACGAACGTTTCGCTCACCGGGGGTCTGAAGGGCTCCTTCAAGGGCACGGGAAGTCGCCTCCCGCCCCTCGAAGGAGCCCTTCAGCGTGCCTGAGCTCAAACGCCCCAATGTGGCGTTGGGTGCGTCCAGCGCACCCAATGTGGCGTTGGGTGCGTCCAGCGCACCCAACGCCACATTGGGGCGCTCGGGTCAGACGGTGCGGGCGCCGGGGAACGTGAGTGTGCCGAGGGCGCCGACGAGCGGCGCGAGCTCCGGCAGCGCTTCGGCTTCGGCGAGAGCCTCGGCCAGCGCCGTGTCGTGGGTCGGGCGGGCCGCCGTGAGCAGGGCCCGCCCCGCCGGCGTCACCTCGGTGTAGATCCCGCGGCGGTCGTCCGCGCAGAGGTAGCGCGCCAGCAGCCCGCGATCCTCCAGTCGCGTGACCAGGCGCGTCGTCGCGGACTGGCTGAGCACCACGGCGTTCGCGAGCTGGTTCATCCGGAGGTGGAAGCCGTCCTGGCGGCCGAGGACGTCGAGCACCGTGTACTCGCTCACCGAAAGCTCGTGGTCGCGTTCGAGCGCGCGCTGCAGCCGGTCCTCGATCCGCGCGTGCAGCGCGGCCAGCGTCCGCCAGCCCTGCGCGCGCGCTTCGACGGCGTCGTCGTCCAGTGACACGGTTCACCTCTCCCCGGCTTGCACGCACACCGTTGCACGCTGCACCATCAAGCTTGTGCAATATACGGCGTCTGCAACTATCTCGGACGCTCGTAGTTGCTGACGCTGCTGACCACTCTACCCAGAAGGAAGTCCATGCCCGCCGCTCTGCTCGCACTGGCGATCAGCGCTTTCGGGATCGGCACCACCGAGTTCGTGATCATGGGCCTGCTGCCCGAGGTCGCGGGCGACTTCGGGGTTTCGATTCCCTCCGCCGGCCTGCTCATCTCGGGCTACGCGCTCGGCGTCGTCGTCGGTGCTCCCGTGCTCACCGCGCTCGCCTCGCGGGTGCCGCGCAAGACCGTGCTCGTCGCGCTGATGGGCCTGTTCATCGCGGGGAACGTGCTCTCGGCGCTGGCCCCGAGCTACGGCCTGCTGATGACCGGCCGGGTGGTCGCCGCCCTGGCGCACGGCGCGTTCTTCGGCGTCGGCTCGGTCGTCGCTGCCTCGCTCGTCGCCCTGGCCAAGCAGGCCGGCGCCATCGCGCTGATGTTCACCGGCCTGACCGTGGCGAACGTCCTCGGCGTGCCCGCCGGCACCGCGCTCGGCCACGCCTTCGGCTGGCGCTCGACGTTCTGGGTGGTCAGCGCCCTGGGTGTGGCCGGCGCGATCGGCATCCTGGCGCTCGTGCCGCACCAGCGGCCCGCCCCGGGCGCGGGCCTGCGCGGCGAGCTCGCCGTGTTCCGGCGCCCGCAGGTGTGGCTCGCGCTGGTGACGACGGCCCTCGGCTTCGCCGGGGTGTTCGCGTCCTTCACCTATATCGCGCCGATGATGACCGAGGTCGCCGGCTTCTCCAGCGGCGCCGTCACCTGGCTGCTCGTGCTCTTCGGCGCCGGCCTGTTCGCCGGCAACCTGCTCGGCGGCAAGGCCGCGGACCGCAAGCTGATGCCCAGCCTGTACGTCATCCTCGCCGCGCTGGCCCTGGTGCTCACGGCGTTCGTGTTCACCGCCCACGCGCAGGTGCCGGCCGCCATCACGATCGTGGTGTTCGGCGCGGCCGGCTTCGCGACCGTGCCGCCCTTACAGGCCCGCGTGATGGCCAAGGCCGAAGGTGCCCCGGCGCTGGCGTCGGCCGCGAACATCGCCGCGTTCAACCTCGGCAACGCCGGCGGCGCGTGGCTCGGCGGCCAGGCCATCGAGTCCGGCCTCGGCTACACCGCCCCCAGCTGGATCGGCGCCCTGCTCGCCGCGGCCGGCCTGGCCGTGGCGCTCGGCTCCGGCCTGCTCGATCGCAAGTCCCGGGTTAGTTTCGAACCCGGGGAACGGGTACCCGCCCGATGAACCACCCACCGAAAGGAACCTTCGTGACCAGCGTGCCCGTGATCGAACTCAACAACGGCGTGCGGATGCCGCAGCTCGGCTTCGGCGTCTTCCAGGTCCCGGACGCCGAGACCAAGGCCGCGGTGCAGGCCGCGCTCGAAGCGGGTTACCGCAGCATCGACACCGCCGCCGTCTACGGCAACGAGGCCGGCGTCGGCCAGGCCCTCGCCGAGTCCGGCGTCGCCCGGGACGAGCTGTTCATCACCACCAAGCTGTGGAACTCCGCCCAGGGCTACGACGCGACACTCGAGGCGTTCGACTCCAGCATGAAGAAGCTGGGGCTGGAGCAGCTGGACCTGTACCTGATCCACTGGCCGACGCCCGAGCGCGACAAGTACCTCGACACCTGGAAGGCGTTCGAGAAGCTCTACGCCGACGGCCGCGTCCGCGCGATCGGCGTGTCCAACTTCCAGCCCGCGCACCTCGAGCGGCTGCTCGAGCACGCCGAGGTCGCCCCGGCGCTCAACCAGGTCGAACTGCACCCGTACCTGCAGCAGCGGGAGGTCCGCGAGTTCGACGCGAAGCACGGCATCGCGACCGAAGCGTGGAGCCCGCTCGCCAAGGGCGGCTCGCTGCTGGGCGACCCGATCGTCGCGGAACTGGCGGTCAAGCACAGCCGCACGCCCGCGCAGATCGTGCTGCGCTGGCACCTGCAGCTGGGCAACGTGGTGATCCCGAAGTCCGTTACTCCGTCACGGATTCAGGAAAACTTTGACCTGTTCGAGTTCACCCTCACGGAGGAGGAAGTGGAGTCGCTGACGCCGCTGAACCGCGACGAGCGCACCGGTCCGGACCCGGACACCTTCAACGCCGCCTGATCTTTTTCGCCCCGAGCCCGGCACTTTCACGTGAAAGTGCCGGGCTCGGTCACAGCTTGCGGGCGACCCCGCCCAGCGTCAGGAAGTTCAATTCGCTCAACGAGTGGATGCGCGGGCCGTCCGGCCACCATTCGTGCAGGTAGACCAATCCCGGCCGGAGCAGTTCGAGGCCGTCGAAGAACGACGCGATCTGCTCCCGCGACCGGTGGACGCTGCCCAGCCCGGTGCCCTGGAAACTGGTCTCCAGCAACCGCGCCAGTTCCTGGCGCGGCGAGTCCTCTTCCGGGTCGAAGTTGTGCGTGAGCAGCAGGTACGACCCGGGAGCGAGCGCCGCGACGTACTCCGAGACGATCTTCTTCGCCCGGTCGTAGTCGTCGATGTGGTGCACGATCGACGTCAGGATCAGCGCCACCGGCCGGGTGAAGTCCAGGTGCTCCCGGACGACCGGGTCGGCCAGGGTCTCCGCGGGCTTCGTCAGGTCCGCGCCCGTGACGTGGGTGAGGTAGTTCTCCTCCAGCAATGCTCGCCCGTGCACCTGCACGACCGGGTCGATGTCGACATACACCACCTGCGCGTCCGGATTGTACCGCTGGGCCACCTGGTGGGTGTTCTCCGCGGTCGGCATGCCCGAGCCCAGGTCCAGGAACTGGTCGAGGCCACGCTTTCCGGCCAGGAACCGCACCGCGCGGACCAGCCAGTCGCGGTGTTCCTTCGCCATCGCGCGTGCGCCGGGCGCGATCGCCAGGAGCCGCCGCATCGCTTCGCGGTCGACTTCGTAGTGGTCGTGCCCGCCGAGCAACGCGTCGGACAGCCGGGCCAAGCTGGCCTTGCTGAAATCGAGGGCGGCGGCGCCTCCCTCGGCCCCGGACCGCAGGTCCCCAGGCGTCATCGACTCTCCCTCGTCGAGCGGCGGACGAGCCCCTGCCCCGGGCTCGGCCACCGTGTCCGGCAACGGACAGTGCTCAGACTACGACATGGCGTTCATCAAGTGAACCGCGCAAGGGCCTTGCCTGCCAGGGACAATCAGCCGAACAGGAGTTCGTGCCACGTCGTTCCGCCGTCCGTGGACCGGTACACAGCGGAGCCGTCGGCCGCGTCGGGCTGGCCGTCGACGACCACCCCGGTGCCGCGGCCCGGGAAGTCCAGATCGGTCAGACTGAGCCCGCGTTCCGAGAGGACGGTCGTCGTCCAGGTGCGTCCGCCGTCCGTCGTGCGGTGCAGGAAGCCGACGCCGCCGCCCTCCGCCGCGATCGTCGCGGACGCCGGCGACGCCGCGCCGAAGCCCTGCGTGATCCCGACGACCGGGGCCGCGTCGGTGCCGCTGAACGTCCCGCCCAGGCGCGGCGCGTGCCGCAGGCTCCGTTCCGTCGAGCCCGGCTGGGGCGAGCCGGGACTGCTGCTGCACAACGCCACGACCTGCTTGTCCCGGACACCGGCGAGTGACGCGACCGTCCCCGTCGGGCACGGCGGCGCGGCCGGGGTGAAGCGGACGCCGTCACGCGAGGTCCAGTACTTCTCGTCGCCGTAGTTCGCACCGAGCGCGATCTGCAGGCCGCCGCCGACGGCGACGTCGCCGTAGGTGATGTCCCCGGTGACCGCGAAGCCCGGCATCGGGACCAGCACCGGCGAGCCGGCGGCCGCCGAGTACAGCCGCGTCGAGCCGCGGCCCTCGCCGTAGGTGCTGAGTACGGCGAACACGCGGCCGCCGGTTTCGGTGATCTTCGAGACGTAGAAGGGTTCCCGCGCGTCGACGAGGCCGACCGGGTGCCAGGTCGCGCCGCCGTCCCGCGTCGTCCGCACGTGCACGCCGTCGCTCACGTAGGCGACGCGATCGCCGACGAACGTCAGCGCGACGTGGTTGTGGTTGTCCGGCAGCGGCATCGAGGGCGCGCCGAGGCGCCGCCAGTGCCGTCCGGCGTCGGTCGTGCCCAGCAGCGCCGGGCACCACGACTTCGCGCAGGGAGAGTAGCCGAGGACGTAGCCGGTGTCCGGGCCGGTCCAGCTCGTCGACGCGGGCTGGAACCCTTTCGGGACAACGGTTTCCGCGGAAGCGGGCGAGGCGGGGACGGCCAGGGCGGTGAGGACGGACAGCGTCAGTGCCGTACGCCGGAGGAGTCTCATGATCACCTGGACGTGCCGTGGCGGCCCGGGTTGCCCGCCCCGGGCGAGGTTCAGCCGCCCGGCTCAGCCCAGGCCTTCGACGAACCCCGCGACCATCCGCAGCAGGTCCGCGCCGGCCGCGAGGTCGCCGAGCACGATGAGCTTCAGGAGAGACTTCTCCTTGTCGTAGATCGTTTCGACGCGCAGGGACTGCGGTCCCTGCAGCGACGCGTGGACCAGGGTGGCGATCCGGTCCGCCGTCGCCCGGTCGACGTCCTCGATCTCGACCACGCCCGACAGGTCCGCCTTCTTGACGGCCGGCGCGGCGGCCGGGAGCCCGGTGAAGGCCGCGAGGTCGGCCGCGGTGATCCGGTACTGCTTGCCGATCCGGACCGCCTTCAGCCGCCCGTCCCGCACGTAGTTCCGGACGGTCCGGACGTGCAGCCCGAGCTGCGTAGCGACCTGCTCGACGGAGTAGACCTCCTGCGCCATGACCCTCCTCGATTTCCGCAAAGTACCCTATCATGCCCCATGTTTCGGAAGTTTACGGAACACCGGGTTTGCCGGCCCCGGCACCGGGTACTTCCCCCTGGCACCGCACGCCCCAGATCCGTCCACAGAGGACTGTCGAAAGGACGGCGCCGACGATGCCGTATCCCCCTCCCCCGGAGCAGCCCTACGATCCGCGGTACGAACCCGCCGCCACCGAAGAAGTCGTGGAGCGAACCCCCGCCCGCCTCCGGATCGTGCGCACGGTCAACGCGCTCATCCACCTCGTGTGCGCGGTGTTCGCACTGGTCCTCGCCGTGCACATCGTGCTGGTCTTCGGCGAGGCGAACGCGGCTAACGGCTTCGCGCACCTCATCTCCGAATGGTCGGCCGGCGTCTCCCTGGGCCTGCGCGACCTCTTCACGCCGGACTCCGAGAAGTTCCGGGTCTTCTGCAACGACGGCCTGGCCGCGGTCATCTGGCTCGTCATCGGCGCGGTGCTGACCGACGTCATCACGCGCATCGGCGCGCCCGGCCCGAGGCGGGTCTGGTACCGCCGCCGCAGCTACCGCTGACCGAGCCGCCCGCTGCTCACGAAGAAGCCCTCTCCGGTCCGCCGGAGAGGGCTTCTTTCTTGCGCCCGGAACGGCACTCGAAAGACATCCCAGGAGTGTAGATGTCAAGCAGCAACGTGCTCAGCGTGATGCGGCCAGGCAGTGTGCTCGTCGTAGACGATGCCGGTTTTGAGGCATCCGTGGAGAATGCCGACGAGTCGGTTGGCGAGCTGCCGCAGTGCGGCGTTGTGGCCGGCGCCGCGGGCTTTCTGCCGGTCGTAGTAAGCGCGGGCGCCGGGCGAGTGCAGCAACGCGCTCTGTGCCTGGCTCATCAAGGCGTCGATGAGCCGGTCGTTGTGCACGAACCGCGCCAAGGCGACCTTCTTCTTGCCCGAAGCGCGGGTGATCGGGGAGGTCCCGGCGTAGTTCTTGCGGGCCTTGGCCGAGGTGTAGCGGTTCGGGTCGTCGCCGAACTCTGCGAGCACCCGGGCACCGAGAACCGATCCCAGACCAGGCTGGGAGAGGATGGTCTCAGCGGCCGGGTGCCGCCCAAAATAGGCCTCGACCTGCCCCTGCAAGACCTTGACCTGAGCGTCCAGGACGGTCAGGACCGCCAGCAGCGCCTGGACCGAGGCGGCGTAGGCGCCAACCACGACATCAGGCTGGGCAAGGTGCTCGGCGCGCAGAGCGGCCTGGATCACCGCCGCCTTCCCGGCGATGTTGCGGCGCCGCGCGCGTGTCAACGCGGCGCTGATCTGGGCGATCGTCAGCCGGGC